>UQYI01000017.1 GCA_900545265.1 uncultured Eubacteriales bacterium | reverse complement strand
GGAAAATCACTATGGATTTTTTTGTTAGGTGTCCAACTTCATTATGCAATCAACCAAAGAGAAAAAATACAGTGTCAGCGGGTTAAATGAACTTGCATGTTCCGGTTTTCGGATAGCAGCCGCCGAGGAACGCCATATGCGTTTGCACGGATAGAAAGTTCTAATAATTTTTCCAGTTCCGGCAGATGTAGGCTGAATGTGTGGTCAGAAAACAGAAAAGGAGGCTACTGAGTTGGCAGCAATTATTAAGAAGCAGACCTTTACTCTGGATATGCTGCGTCCCTTTGCAGGAAGCATTGCACCGGTGTATACCGGAGATACGGGGAATGTGTTTGCCATGGATCTGCAGGAAGATGGCGATCCTATCGTGCTCTCCGGTACGGAACGGGTGGAACTGATCGTTCATTCGCAAACAGGCGTACATATTCAGGACAGCAAAGGGGAAAGAGGCGGCGGGATCACCCTGACAGCCGGGAGCGGCCGAGTGGAGATCCGGCTTCATCCAGGTGTGTACAGCAGGGGGAGCAATCAGGGGTGTCTGTGCATTTACAGTTCCGGAGAGGAGACGGAAGATACCAGCATCACTACCATGCCTTTTATTTTTGAGGCCCTGGAGGGAGCGGAAGAAAAGGCTGTGGCAGCCTGGGCAGGCTACCCGACCCTGGTCCGGCTTTTGCAGGGAGCCGTGTGCTGGCAGTTCGGCACAGAAGTTACGAGCACGGGCAACGGTATACAGGCACCTGTGGCCGGCTCGGAAAAGGGCTGCTGCTATTTGAATACGGAAACGGGCGCCTTATATAAGGCGCTGGCTCCCGATACATGGGTATACATGGGATGCCTGCAAGGTCCGGCAGGGGAGAGTGCTTATCTGGCGGCAGTAAAGGGCGGATATGCGGGAGAGTCGGGAGAGTTTTATAAAGATCTCGGTGCGTTGAATGATCTGGCTGCGGAATTGGAGGGATTGCGATGAGCATTGCAGAATCTCTGAGCGCATTGAAAGCAGATAAGGCAGCTCTGGCGCAGGCTCTGCGAGATAAGGGAGCGGAAGTATCTGCGCATGCGGGGTTTGACAGCTTTGCATCGCTGATAGAGACGCTTTCCGTTTGCCCTGATTGGGCAGAAGATGCTGCCGCCGCGACCTTTGCACCTAAGGAAGATGTGCAGGGCGGCCATGCTTTTGCTTACAGCCTGCCCGAAGGAAAAGCAGCCAATATGCTGCTGCTGTATGGAGACTTTGGCGGAAATGAGTATGCCGAAGGGCTTATTGGAGCAGCGGGACACCGGCTCTGTGCTGAAAAACGACCAAACTGGGATGGGATCACTCTTTACGGCACAGCCGGCGGAGGTGTGAGTATTCAAAACTGGGCGGGCAGTGCAGCAACACCCAAGGGAGTTGAAACGGCAGGCTTTTCGGCAGAGACGATCACATTTTATCCTCCTTACAGCGGCGGTACCTATATGAAGTGGCTGGCAGGGCATACCTATACGCTGCTGGCTTTCCATGTACCGGTAGGAGATTGACCATGCACTGGGAGGGATGGCTGGCTTCCCTGTCCAGTCTGGTTTGTGGCGGCGCATTGTATCTGATGCAGCGGGCCTTGAATAAGCGGGACAGGCAGCAGGCGCAGCGGGAGAAAGAACAGGAACGCCGCCGGGAGGAACGATTGGCTCAGGAGCGCCGGGCGGTGCTTTTACAGCTGAAAATGATAGATGCGGGCAATGCGCTTTCTCATGCCTGCGCCATGGCTTTGAAGCGGGGCAGAGCCAATGGAGAAGTAGAGGCAGCGGAAAAGATGTATGCGGACTGCCGGAAGGCGTATGCCGACTTTATGCAGCAGGCAGCGGTGGAGCATCTTCACGGGGAGTGAGGAGATGCACGGTGCGGGAACTGCGCCTGCGGGGCTTTGCCCCGCAGAGCACGGCGGCAATGCTGCCGTGCGTGCATCCCCCCGTATATCGAATAAACGGGAAAGTTTTTCGGCAGAATAGAGGAGGGAGAGTCGGAGAGAGAATGTGCAATGGATATTCCTTGCCAAACAATGCGGCAGAAGCAATATCTGCATCTTTATGCCGGTGTAAGCATGCTTTTCGGTACTGGCAGCAAAGTCCCATAGTATTTCCGGACGCTCCGCAATGATAGATGAACATAAATCGCTTTTCCCGATAAATATCTGTCGGAAATGAAAAAGACTATAGCCGTATCCGTTGCAAAAAAGCAGAGTTTCTGTCATACTATTAATGCTTATCGGATTTTTCGATTAAACGTGAGCCATCGCTTCTACAGCATTCAGAGCAGCGTCTACTTCATCGGCTGTGTTGGCATAGCCAAGGGAGAAGCGCACTGTTCCTCTGGGGAAGGTGCCCAATATCTTATGGGCAGAGGGAGCACAGTGAAGCCCGCAGCGGGTAAGGATACCGAACCGCTGCTCCAGGGCATCGGCAACCTCGGCGTTGTCTCTGCCCGGAAAATCCAGAGAAATAACGCCCACCCGGTTCTCCATCCCTTGGGGGCCCACTACCGCGATGCTGGGAATAGCTTTCAAACCGGTGAGAAATTGCCTGGTCAGTGCTTCTTCATGTGCCATGAGAGCGGAAAGTCCCTTTTCCTTTATAAAGGAAAGAGCGGCGGAAAGACCGTAATAGCCGGGCAGATTGGGCGTGCCGCTTTCAAACCGATCGGGGAGATAAGGGGGCAGATATTCGCTGTCAGAGGCGCTGCCTGTGCCGCCGGCAATGAGCGGATCCAGCCTTTGGGCCAGCGTATCCGTCAGCAGCAGAGCGCCTACGCCGCCGGGACCCAACAAGCCCTTGTGTCCGGGGACACTTAGGGCGCTGAGCTTCAACTCCTGAAAGTGCACGGGTATATGCCCGGCGCTTTGTGCGGCATCCAGCAGGAAGGGGACACTCGCTTCCTGCATTCGTTTGCCCAGGGCGGCGGCATTCTGTACCGTACCTGAAACGTTGCTGGCATGGGCGCAAATGCACAGACGGGTGTTGGGGCGCACCAGTGTGGCGGCTGCATCCGGATCCAGATACCCTTCCCGGTTACAGGGAATTCGGTCAAAGGAGACCCCTTGCAGCTGGAGAAGGGGACGCATAACGGCGTTGTGCTCCATGGAACTGACCAGCACATGGTCTCCCGGGTGAAGAAGCCCCTTGATGACCATGTTCAGTCCGGCCGTGTTGCCCGGGGTCAGCAGCACATGGGTGGCTTTTTCAGGAAAGGAAAAGAACTCCTTAAGCTGCTCCCGTAATTTCAGGGTGGTAAGTCCGGCTTCCTGGGCCCGGCCATATACGGAGCGGTTGATATTGGCGCCTACGGCATCTAGGTAGTATTTCATGGCGTTGCTGACGCCCGGGGCCTTGGGAAAGGCCGTTGCGGCGTTATCCAGATAGATCTGTTGCATGGGTGTATGACTCCCGGCTTTGCTTTTTATAGAGCATAGCATATCCGGAGATAAATGTCACACCCGGAATTATAGAAAGAATCCATACCAGGAGGAAGGAACATGTTGGACATCAGCATTCGCCAGCTGGAAAGCTTTGCGGCTACGGCGGAATACAGCAGCTTTACCCGGGCTGCACAGGAGTTGCATCTTACTCAGTCTACGGTGAGCATGCACATTCAGAGCCTGGAAGATATATTGGGGACGCAGCTTATAGTTCGGGGAGCGCGCAAGCGTTTCAGCCTTACGGAGGACGGTAAGCGGGTTTATGCTGCCGCCAAGGATATTCTGAGCCGCTGCGAAGCCTTGCAGCAAATGCGTCAGGGGCTGGAAAGCGAGGCTTTGTCTATTGGTACCTCCACGGTGCCGGCGCAGCATCTTTTGCCCAGCCTGATGTCTGCCTTTATGAAAAAGCATCCGGATGTGCGCTACATTTTGCGCCGGGGGGACAGCGGGCAGGTCCATACGCTGCTGGAACGCAACGAAGTACGGCTGGGGTTTGTGGGAGAGGCGGCAGATAACCGGCGTTTCAACTACTATCCCATTGCCAGAGATAATCTGGTGCTCATCACTGAAAACAGCCCGCGTTTTCAGAAGCTGCGGGAGCAGGGCGTCCCGGGATTGGAACTGCTGAGTGAACCCATTATCGAGCGGGAAGAAAGCTCCGGCACCCAGCATGCTGTAGATAACTATCTGCGCAGCAAGGGCGTGTCTTTGGGCAATTTGCATCTGGTGGCCCGGATGGATAATCCGGAAGCCATCAAGCAAAGCGTCAGTCAGGGCTTGGGTGTGGCCATTCTTTCTAACCTGGCGGTGGGGGAGGAAGTCAGAAGCAAACGGCTGCTGGCCTTTGAACTGGACGAAGAAGGGGCTTACCGGCACATCTATATCGCTTGGCGGAAAGATATGTCTCTGACGCCGCTGGAACAGCGTTTTTTGAGCTTCATTAAAAACGAAGCGCCTAAACTGGCCCGGCTGTGAGCCCGGCAGAACGGCATGCGGTGCATGCAAATGAACTCCCTTTGGGGAGTTTTTTTATTGGACCTCATGGAACCGGATCGGCGGAGCGAAAAGAGAATACGTTCTGCGTGTATTATCGGAACAAACGATCAAAACCGGGAAAAATCGGCAAGGACTATTCGATTTATTTCGGCATTATTCTTATAATAATATTATAAGCGGTTTTCACAGGAACCGCTGAATACATGGGAGGTTTTGTCATGAAAAAAGTCAACTGGATAGTGCTGGTGACGGGCCTTGCAGTAGGCGCCGCCGCTTTGGTGCTGACGCTGCTGGGGAACCCCGCCAACATGGGGTTCTGTATCGCCTGCTTCCTGCGGGATATCGCCGGAGGTTTGGGACTTCATTCCGCTGCCAAGGTGCAGTATATCCGTCCTGAGGTCATCGGTCTGGTGCTGGGCGCCTGCCTGATGGCTATTGCCACCAAAGAGTTTAAGCCTAAGGCCGGTTCTTCTCCTGCCACCCGGTTTTTGATCGGCGCACTGGTCATGATCGGCGCTCTGGCCTTCCTGGGCTGCCCCCTGCGTATGGTCATCCGTCTGGGCGGCGGGGATCTGAATGCACTGGTAGGGTTGGCCGGTTTCGTTATCGGCATCTGCATCGGCATCGTATTTTTGAAGAACGGCTTCTCCCTGAAGCGGGCTTATTCCGTGGGGAAGACCGAAGGCAGCATCCTCCCCTTCCTGATGGTAGTGCTGCTGGTGCTGGCGATTGCGGTACCTGCTATCTTTAAGGCCAGCGAAGAGGGTCCCGGCTCCAAGCATGCGCCCCTGCTGGCAGCACTCGGTATCGCCCTGGTGGTGGGCGCTCTTGCGCAGCGGGCCCGTATGTGCATGGTAGGCGGCATTCGTGATGCGATCATGTTTAAAGATTTCAAGCTTCTGTATGGCTTCGTAGCCATTTTTGTGGTAGTATTGATCGGCAACCTCATTCAGGGCAAGTTCAACCTGAGCTTCCAGAATCAGCCTATTGCCCACAGCGCACACCTTTGGAACCTGCTTGGCATGGTTCTGGTTGGCTGGGGTTCCGTACTGGTGGGCGGCTGCCCCCTGCGTCAACTGATCCTGGCCGGTGAAGGCAACGGTGACTCCGCCGTGACCGTATTCGGCATGATCGCCGGGGCCGCTATCTCCCATAACTTTGGGTTGGCCGGAAACGCCGATTCTGTGGTGGATGGCGTTTATAAGGTAGGCGGTATTTCCGATAAGGGTAAGATCGTGGTCTGCGCCGGTCTGGTGATTTTGCTGGTCATCAGTCTGATCAACATCGCCCGCCAGAAGAAAACCCAAAACGCATAAGGAGGTTTTTGCAATGATCGACGCAAGAGGATATTCCTGCCCCATGCCTGTGGTCATGGTACAGAAGGAAGTCAAGGCCAATGCTCCCGCCAAGTTGGAAGTGCTGGTAGACAATATGTGTTCCGTGGAGAATGTGACCCGGTATGGCCGTTCTCAGGGGTACAGCGTGATCTGCGCTCCGGAAGGAGAAGACTTCCACCTGACTTTCACCAAATAAAAAGAAAGGGACAAGCAGCATTTTGAACCGGTATATCGCTACTTTTCATACCCATCTGAGCGCCCTGCTCACCAGCCGTACTCTGCAGAGCAGGGGGATTGCGGCTCGTATGGCTCCTGTTCCGCGGAGCCTGTCTTCCTCCTGCGGCACCTGTGTACGCTATGAGGGGGATGTACCTTATCTGGAGGATATGGACGAGGATGTGGAGCGTGTCTATGAGATGGAGGGAGAGGAGCCCTGCCGTCTGCTGCTGGAAAATGAATAAGATCCTGCCTGCAGGAGAAAAGAGAAGCGCACAGCGCTTCTCTTTTTGCGTAGAGGGGGTGGCGGCGGTATTGTCTCTCATAAACATTTGAGGGCGGAATAATGAGCTCAGTTCCACAGCGGAGAGTAGTTTTCGGCAGGCGAGGGAGAAGTGCTGCGGGGATGTATGCGAAATCCGGGGGCGCACGTTCCGGCGGCGTAGGCGCCGGAACTCTGCGGGGCATTTGCCCCGCAGGCGTGCCGTCAGGCACGCAGTGCGCCCCACCCCTGGCTTTCAGGCAGCTTCCAATTTTACGGGGCGATCTGTCCTCAAGCTGTGCGTGTGTTCGTAGAAGCACAGGAACGGGGATTCAACAGTGACCGTTCGCAATCTATTCTGTTCGGGGACAAGCAAACGGCCTTTCCCACTTGTGTTTTGCCGGGGAAAGCTGGTATAATTAAAAAACAGATATAAATAACCTGCAGGAGCAAATGGATCATGGATAAAACTTTACTGCGCCGCCTTCCCAAAGTGGATGATCTGCTGCGGCTTCCCGCCCTGGCAGCTCTTTGTGTAGATATTCCGCATACGGATCTGGTAGAGGCGGTACGCACTTGTGTCAGCACCCTTCGGGAAGAGGTGCTTTCCGGGGAACTGGAAACGCTGCCGGAACTGGACGAGCTTTGTCAAAGCATCGCCCGCCGGGCGCATGCTCTGCATCGGCCCTCTTTGCGTCCGGTGATAAACGGCACCGGTGTAACGCTGCACACCAATCTGGGCCGGGCCTGTCTGGGGGAGCGGGCAGCCCGGGCGGCCTATGAAGCAGCCAGGGATTACTCCACTTTGGAATATGATGTGGAAGCCGGGAAGCGGGGGCATCGCTATGCCCATGTGGAAGGACTTCTGTGCAAACTTACGGGAGCGGAAGCAGCTTTTGTGGTAAACAATAATGCGGCTGCAGTACTGCTGCTGCTTTCGGCTCTGGCCCAGGGGGGCGAGGTGGTGGTTTCCCGAGGGGAACTGGTGGAGATCGGTGGAAGCTTCCGGGTGCCGGAGATCATGGAGAGCTGCGGTGCTTCCCTGCGGGAGGTGGGCACCACCAATAAGACCAATATACGGGATTATGAACGGGCCATCGGGGAAAACACCCGGGCTTTGATGAAAGTACATACCAGCAACTACCGTATCGTGGGCTTTACCGAAGTGGTGGAGCGCCGGGAGATGACGGAACTGGGGCATAAATACGGTTTGCCTGTACTGGAAGATATGGGCGGCGGTTCCCTGATGGATCTGAATCCTCTGGGTATTCACGATGAACCTACGGTGCAGTTGTGTGTTGCAGCGGGTATGGATGTGGTGACTTTTTCCGGAGATAAGCTTTTGGGCGGGCCCCAGGCCGGTATATTGGTGGGTAAAAAGGAATATATAGATGCCTGCCGTCGCCATCCCTTGGCCCGGGCCATGCGTGTGGATAAGATGACTCTGGCGGCTCTGGAAGCCACGCTGCGCGCCTATACGGAAGAAACGGCCATGGAGGAGGTCCCCACCATGGAACGGATATTCCGGCCGATGGAGCGGCTGAAGAACCAGGGAGAGGAGCTTTGCTGCCGGCTGCGGGAGCAGGGCGTGGCCTGTGAATGTGTGGATGTGGAGGATCAGGTAGGAGGAGGCAGCGTGCCCATGGAACTGTTGCCCGGCTGTGCCGTGTCCATTCTGCCAGGAGAAAAAGCCGTGGAAGCATTGGAGGCGGCTATGCGCCGGGGAGAACCGCCTATTATCGGACGAGTGGATCACGGACGGTATCTGCTTCATATGCGTACCCTTTGCGAGGAAGACTACCCCTGTATCGCCCAAAGAGCCAAGGAGGCTTTGCTGTAAATGAAGCACGTAATCATCGGTACGGCGGGTCATGTGGATCATGGCAAGACCGCTCTCATTAAGGCACTGACGGGTATAGATACGGATCGGCTTCAGGAGGAGAAGAAACGGGGGATCACCATTGAACTGGGGTTTGCCCATCTGGACTGGCCGGACGGCACCCAGGCAGGAATTGTGGATGTGCCCGGCCATGAAAAATTTATCCGCAATATGCTGGCAGGGGCCGGAGGCATCGATCTGGCCATGCTGGTGGTGGCGGCTGACGAAGGGTTCATGCCCCAGACCATAGAGCATATGAACATCCTGACGCTGTTGGGCATACAGGACGGGGTCACGGTCATTACCAAGGCGGATATGGTAGAGCCGGAATGGCTGGAGATGATGCAGGAGGAAATCGCCGAGCGGGTGAAGGGCACTTTTCTGGAAGGCAAGCCTATCATGACCGTTTCGGCCTATACGGGGCAGGGAATTCCCGAACTGAAAGCCAAGCTCTATGAGCTGGTGCAGAAGGCGGGGGAAAAAAGTGCCCGGATCCCCTTCCGCTTGCCTATAGACAGGGTATTTTCTGTGGACGGCTTTGGCACGGTAGTTACGGGAACGCTTATAGAAGGATGCCTGCATGAGGGGGAACCGGCGGAACTGGTGCCTTCAGGGGCGGCCACCCGGATTCGGAATTTGCAGGTGCACGGTAAGAGCGTGGAGACAGCCTATGCAGGCCAGCGGGTAGCAGTGAACCTGGGCGGACTGAAAAAGAGCGATGTGAAGCGGGGAGATACTGTAGCCAAACCCGGTTCTGTACCTATTTCCAGAATGCTGGATGTAAAGCTTACCAATCTTCCGGATTCCCAACGGATCATTACCAACGATATGCAGGTACATCTGTATCATGGCTCCATGGTGCTGTTGTGCAAGGTGGTGCTGTTGGACAGGGACGAACTGCAGCCGGGGGAATCGGGGTATGCCCAGCTGCGCCTGACAGAGAATATTGCCTGTAAGAACGGGGACCGATTTGTTATTCGTTTCTACTCTCCTTTGGAAACTATTGGCGGAGGGGTGATTTTGGACGATATGCCCCGGCGGCATAAGCGCAATGTGCCCGCCGTGCTGGAAGCTTTGAAGATCAAGGAAAGCGGTTCTCAGGGGGATCAGGTGCTGCAGCTGCTGCGGGAGATGGCCTTGAACCTGCCGGATAAGAAAAAACTGGCGGCCAAACTGCAGGAGAACGAAGAAACGCTGGAACAGGAGCTTACAACGCTGTTGCAGGAGGGAAAGATCGTGGAACCTCTGCCCGGCCGGTATGTGGCCTCCGCCGTGCTGGATACGGTAGCGGCCTCCGTTAAAAACCAGCTTGCAGGATATCACAAGCAGAACCCCCTCCATGCAGGCATGAAGGCGGCTGAATTGAGGCAGAAGGTGTTCAAATCCATGGAGCAGACCTGCGCCGATGCGCTGCTGGCGGAATTGTGCAGGGAAGGGCTGATCCGCCGGGAGGGCGAGCGATATGCGATGAGCGATTTTGCCGTCCATTATACCAAGCGGCAAACGGCTATTAAAGCAAAACTCCTGGATATCTATGAAAAAGCAGGGATCGAACCCGGCACCGTAGAAGAGATCTCGGCACTGTTTGCCGCCAATGAAAAGGCGGATCTTAAGCAGGTACTGGACAGTGTTCTTTCCAGCGGAGAGCTGATCATGCTTTCTCCCCAGTTGTGCTACAGTCCTTCGGCCTACGGGAAAGCTTTGGAAGCAGCTAAAGCACTGTTTGCAGAGAATGAAACCGTCACTCTGGCCCAGATGCGGGATGCTTTGGGTACCAGCCGAAAGTTTGCACTGGCCATACTGGAATATTTTGACCGAAACTATTATACCCGTAAGGACGGAGATGCCAGAAAGATCCTGCGGGGGTTCCCGGCATAAAATGACATATCAGACAGCGGGGCGGCGAAAGTCATCAGGTTTTCACTTCCCTGCTTTGCGTATGGAAACAGACTGTGCCATCAGAGAAAAACGTTGCTTTTGAATCTCCACAATGGTGATTTTCTCATGGAGCGGGGAAATAGATTCTTGCCGGTTTTCATAACGGGCATCATGGAACTTTCCCAAAAAGAGTTTTCAGGAAAAAACGGTAAAAAGAAATAGCGGATTCGGTTATCCGTCCAGCAGATACATAGTGGGCGGACAAAGACGCTGATTTATGGATTTGGGTTCGTGTACGAAAGAGCGGGGGCGCACGTTCCGGCGGCTTTGCCGCCGGAACTCTGCGGGACGGCTGTCCCGCAGGCGTGCCGAAAGGCACGCAGTGCGCCCCCCATGTTTCGTTTTCACGCAGCCTCCGTTTTTCTGGCAATATTGTCTGCAAACTGCTTTCATGCCCGTCTGCTCATAGAAAAGGAACTGCAAAAAACGATTTGCGTTCTTTTGCAGCTCCTGAACAGGTGAATAGTTTCGGCGCGGTATCTGCCTACCGTAAGCCGGGTGGCTTCTGCAGGCTCAGATATGCAGCAGAGAAGAGGCAATACCGAAGTAAGTCAGCAGGGCCAGTGCATCCACAATAGTAGTGATAAGAGGAGAAGCCATGACCGCCGGGTCAAAACCAATTTTTTTGGCCAGCAAAGGCAGCGTGCAGCCTATAAACTTGGCGGTAGTTACGGTGACCACCAGCGTCAGCGACACCACCAGCGCCACCTGGGCGCCTACCCGATCCAGCAGCAGAAGCTTGGCAAAATTCACTACGGCCAGGCTCAGGCCACAGAGTACAGCCACCCGTATCTCCTTCCACAAAACGGCGAAAATATCCTTAAAATGGATCTCGCTCAGGGAAAGACCACGAATAATGGTGACGGAGGACTGACTGCCGGAATTTCCGCCGGTATCCATGAGCATGGGGATATAAGCCGTAAGCACAACCTGTGCTGCCAGAGTATGCTCGAACTTTGTGATAATGAGCCCCGTAAAGGTGGCGGACACCATGAGCAGCATCAGCCAGGGAATACGGTGCTTGTAAATATCCCAAACGGAGGTTTTCAGATAGGGTTTATCGGAAGGGGTCATAGCGGCCATCTTCTCGATATCCTCCGTGGCTTCCTCTTCCATGACATCGATAGCGTCGTCTACGGTGACAATACCTACCAGACGGTTTTCTCCATCCACTACAGGCATGGCGGTCAGGTCATATTTTTTGAATTTTTCCGCTACGGATTCCTGATCCTCCATGGTGGTCACGGAAATGACGTTGGTATCCATGCGGTCTCCCACCAGATCTTCATCTTTGGAGAGGATCAGTGTGCGCAGGGAGATGATACCCGCCAGGGTCCTGTCGGCATTGGTGACAAAGCAATCGTTGATGGTTTCTTTCTCCAGCCCTTCCCGGCGAATGATCCGGATGGCGTCGGCTATGGTCTGGCGAGTGCGCAGCTCCACAAACTCCGTGTTCATGATGCTGCCGGCGCAGTCGTCAGGATATTTCAGCAGTTCGTTGATGAGCTTGCGGGTATCGGGATCCGCCTGCTTGAGGATACGCTTGACCACATTGGCGGGCATTTCTTCCACCAGGTCTACGGCATCATCAATATACAACTCATCGATCACGGCTTTCAGCTCCGTATCGGAAAAGCGCGTGATAAGACTTTCCTGCCGGTCGGCGTCCATTTCCACAAAAGCGTCCGCCGCCAGTTCCTTGGGCAGAAGCCGGAACAGCAGGGGCAGAGCGTCTTCGGAAAGCTCCCCGAAAATAGCGGCAATATCCACTGCATTCAGGGTCACAAGGATGTCTTTTACGGAGGAATAGCGTTTGTTTTCCAGCAGGGAGCTGATAGTCTGCTCCAGAGAATACTTTTTATCCATGTTTCTTCCTCTCCTTCCATAGAATAGGCATGCAAACAGCTTCAAGGCTTTGCCATACCGGGAGAGGGTACAACAAAAAGCCTTGCCAAGCCGTTTCAAACCCGGGGCAAGAGCAAAGACACAAGGAAAACCCGGAAACTTATAGGAATAGGAACAGAGGCGATCCACCTATGTCCGCAGGGCCTAAAGGAACCTTGCTTCCGCTTGTGCCCGTACTGCTACTGCCAGCGTCCATGGTGTTCACCTCTCTTTTCTTGAATTGAGCGAAGATATTTCACAGTCTTCACTAATTATCAGTTTATCCCTTCGGCAGGGCGCTGTCAAGAAAAAGGTAAGAAAAGTTAAGCAAAATCCGCTGCCCACTGTGTGATTTGATTTTATCCGGCGGCGGTTTCAGCGCTTTTAATGCGGCTGAGGGAAAAAGCTTTCGCCCGCTCCGCCCTGCGCCCAGCGTACTACGGCCTGTGTCAGTATCTCGCCCGGGTCTATGGTCTCTCCGGGCAGACCGTACCAGCGCCAGGCAATGGGCAGTTCCGTACAGCCCAGAAGCAGGGGCGCCTGTTCCCTCTTTAGAAGGGACAGGAGCGCCGCCTGAAGAGCGCCTGCATCATAGTCCCGCCGGCAGGCTTTTATCCCCTCATAGATGCATTGGGCTGTCAACCGTTGTACTGCCGGTTCCGGGCGTATTATCTCTACGCCGGTACCGGAAAAGGCCTTCTCATAGATCCCCGTTTCATATGTACCGGGAGCTGCCAGAAGAATCACCTTGTGCAGCCTCTTATGCTGGCAATATGTGCCTGCCAGCCGGGGCATATGGAAAATCGGTATCCCTATTGCCGCTGCCAGTGCGTTATAATAAAAATGTGCCGTATTGCATCCCAGGCACAGCGCATCTGCTCCCGCCTGTTCCAGCCGCCGGGCTTCTTCCAGAAGAGCAGGCAGGGCGCTTGGACCTGTTCCGCAGATGGAAGCAGCCCTGTCCGGGATATCCGGCCGTCCGCTGAGAAGCACGGGCACATGGTCTCTATCTTTTTTGCCCTGGGCGGCATAAACGATTTTGGCATACAGATCCACCGTTGCCAGGGGGCCCATGCCTCCGATGATGCCTATGGTCCTCATGTTTCCTGTCCTGTCTTTCTGAATTTGGAGCTTTTAGTATATCACAATGCCCTTTTCTTGCAAAGCATCCCTTTTTCAATATGATTTTTTCCGGTTCAGGGAACCGAAAGGGACTTATATCCGTCTATAGTACAGAAGATCTTCCACAGACACCGCGGATCCGAGACGCTTAGCAAACGGCTTATGGAACCGCAGCCGCTCCTGCTGCCGAAACGACTTACGGAGCGGATCCCTAATTGCGACTATACATTATCTACAAGGAGCCATCATGCAGGAGATATCCCGGACGGACTGGTTTTTTGAGCGGGTGCAGGCCATGGAGCCCACTCTTTTTCGGACGGCCTATGCCCTTTTGCAGAACACCGCCGACTGCGAGGATGCCGTACAGAGCGCTTTGACACGGGCGTATGCATGCTTCGGATCCCTGCGGGATACCGAACGCTTTGCTCCCTGGCTGCTGCGTATCCTGAAGAATGAGTGTTACACACTGCTGCGCTGCCGGAAGTTTTGGGCGCCTTTGGATGCGGAAAAAGAATCCGCCGATGAAATGCACCCTCCCGACCCGGATTTTTCCGCTGCCTTTGGGAAACTGCCGCAAAGTCAGCGGCTGCTGCTGACTCTGTACTACTATGAAGGCTATACCACCGGAGAGATCGCTGCCGTGCTGGCCATCCCTTCGGGCACCGTAAAGAGCCGGCTGGCCCGCGCCCGAAAGGCACTGGGAGCCCTGCTGGCAGATAAGGAGATTGTACAATGAATAAAACTGACGATACCCTGTTTGAAAAGACTCCCTTTCCTCCCGTCCCGGAAAGCTTTCATCAACGCATAGTGCAAACGGAAGATCGGCTGCGGGCAAAATCCTCTCCGACCGGGCGGCGACTGCCTATAGCTGCGGCGGTCTGTCTGCTGTTGATTGTAACGGCAGGGATCCTTTGGGCCGGTTTGGCTGCCGGCGCTCATTCTGCTTCCGCAGCGGGTACCGAAAAACAGATGGTTTTTTCGTTGACGGATCCAACGGGGAATTCCGTTTCGGCGCTGTCCGGCTGTCGATTGGAGATCACTGAGCTTTCCTCCTTTCATGCAGGGGGAAAGGTGAACGTGCGGTATAGAATGCGATTCTTTACCGAGGATCCGGAAACTCTGGAAATAAAGGCGGAAGCCCTGCAGGGCTGGACCATTTCCGGCCGGTGGGATACGCATCTGTATACTTTTCCTTTGAAAGCGGTTCCTTGGGAGCGAACGGTAACGGAAGAGGGAACGGTCTGCCTGGAGCTTACATTCACCGCTCCGACAGATTGACAGGAAACATAAACCAATCGGAGCGCAAAAGAAAGAGATAAAACGCAAAAGGCGCCGGAAGCCAGAGGTCTTCGGTGCTTTTTTGCACGCCGAATGATCTATACCAAAAGCAGCGGGAAACCCGGCAGAATACTGAGAACCAACGTAAAATCATCTGCGGACAGCCTATCGTTTGCCATGGAATAAAAAACGTGTGCTCTTTGCGGGCACACGCATATTGCTGGTATTTTGTTCTCTGTATCATTCGCAAATTCAAGCAGAAGGAGAGCGCCTGCTGGCGGTCCTATTCCCGGGGTATGTTTTCAGCGGAGGCCGTCCCGGAGGACACCGCAGCTTCGGCAGCTTCCTGGGCTTTGATATACCGGAGGATGGCTTCCTGATGGCTGAGAATACGGCTGGCCTTGTTATAAAGATCCTCAATGAGAATCTCCGTTTTCAGGTTCACCTTGTAGTCGTTCTCGGCCCGGCGGCGATCCTTTTCCTCCTGCCGGTTCTGGCTCATCATGATCAGCGGCGCTTGAATGGCGGCTACGCAGGAGAGCACCAGGTTCAATAGAATAAAAGGATAGGGGTCAAAAGCGCCTGAGGCCAGCAGCACGTTGCCGCCCATCCAGAGCAGCAGTACCGCAATAAAAGAGAAAATAAAGGCCCAGCTTCCGGCAAATTTGGCGATCTTATCCGCCGCCCGCTGGCCGAAAGTATCCTTTTCCCGGCTTTCCTTTGCCGGGCTTACGGAAATTTTGCTGCCTGCCAGCAGAGCGAGAATTTCTTCGTCACTCATATCCCGCTTGACGTCCTGCAGTATTTCACCAATGAGCTTTTTACTTTCTTTCATGAAAAACCTCCGTTAATTGTCTACGATATTCCGCAGCCACTTACCATGTCTGACAAAAGTGCATCCCAGCAGCACCTTGATAAGCTCGCTGGCCTGAACAATGGCGAAGATTGGCACGATGGGCAGTCCCGTGAATACGCTGAGACTGTAGGTCAGGGGAATGGAGATCAGCCAGACGAAGCCGCAGTCAAACAGCATGGTCAGCTTTACCAATCCGCCGGAGCGGAGAGTAAAATAGCAGGCGTTGCTGAAAGCGTAAATGGGCATGCAAACCGCCGTCAACCGTAAAAAGGAAGCGGCAATGGAGCGCACCTCTTCGGTTGTGTTGTAGAGCATGGGGAAAAGTCCGGCTGTGCACAGCAGTATCAGCCCCAGAACGGCGCATATGACCACGGAAAAAGCGGTCATGCGGGTGTTCGTCTCCCGGGCTTCCTCCAGCTTGTCGGCTCCCAGCAGGCCGCCGATAACGATGCCTACCGCATTGCCAAGGGCAATAAAAGCGATGAAGAACAGATTGCTGACGGTGTTGGAGATATTCAGCGCCGCCACAACCGCCAACCCCCGGCGGGAATACAATTGGGTCATGACTGTTTGACCACCGGACCAAAGGGCTTCGTTGAGCATCAGGGGGAACCCCTTGCGCACAAGACTCCCCACCAGCTCTCCGGGTACCTTCAGGGTCCTGTACAGACCTTTGGTGAAGGGATATTTTTCCGGCTGCCGGTGGCTTGCCAGAATAACGATGGCCAGTTCCACAAAACGGGAAAGTACCGTGGCGACAGCGGCTCCTGCTACGCCCATGGCCGGAGCGCCGAACTTGCCGTAGATAAGAATATAGTTGCCTACCAGATTTACCAGCACGGCGGCGATCCCCGCCTTCATGGGCAGCATGGGCTGCTGCGTCTCCCGCAGAGTAGAAGAGTAGGCCTGGCAAAGGGCAAAGGGCAGCAGGCCAATAAGAATGACCTGCATATATTCCTTGCCGTAAACCAGTGTGGCGGCCAGATCTCCGTGTTCGCTGCCTTCGTGGAGGAACCAGGAGATCAGCGGTTCCCGGAATATATACAGTATCCCGGCGCCCAGGACGGTAAGCAGCAGACTCACCCACAGCTTGAAGCGGAATACCCGGCGCACCCCTTCCGTGTCCCCTTTGCCAAAGTACTGGGCCCCGAAAATGCCCGCACCGGCATGGCCACCGAAGATGCACAGGTTGAACACAAAGATAAGCTGGTTGCAAATGGAAACACCGCTCATCTGTTCCGTGCCGATGGCACCCACCATAAGGTTGTCCAGCAGGTTTACAAACTGAGTGATGCCGTTCTGCACCATAATGGGCAGCGCTACCGCCAGAACCATTTTGTAGAAGGCTTTATCTCCTACATATTTTTTAAGAAATCCCTGTTTTTTCATAGGGCAGTATTGTATCGCATAAAAGGACGGTTTGCAAGGAAATTGTACAGAAATCGGCAGAGGACATGGTCTACAGACTGAATACGATATCGCCTCCATCCATCTCATCCAGCTTTTTAAAGCCCAACGAGGCGTACAGAGCGTGAGCCAATCTGTTGTTCGCTTCTGCCGCCAGCTTGATCGGTTTTTTCGGGTTTGCGGATTTAAGAATATGGATGGCAAGCCGGGCAGCGCTTTTTCCATAGCCCTTTCGCTGCTGACGGCAGTCGATATAATAACTCCGTGAATAGGCATCCCTTTTGCCCAGCCATTTGAGCAGGCTGATAAAGCCGATGGGTTCATTACGTTCGTTATAAATTATGCACGGGTAATTATCTTCTCTGGACAGATAGGCCCTGCCGATGGAAAAACAGGCGGGGTTTACGAATTTCTTTTGCTCCTCCGTCAGCTGACAGCCGCATGCGGCATATATCAGATCATGCTGGGTCAAAACCGGCCGGATTTGTACTTGCTCATTTTGCCAATGCTCGTTGGAAAGCTGTTCCAATTCCTCACGCAGCGACATGTTCTCACCTCGTATTTATCATATTCAGCACAAATAAAGCATTTTTACACTGTTGTATTTATTATAAACGCAGCTGTATACAGGCGCAAGCAGCTTGTGAAGCAGGCAGGCGAGCAGCTTTTTTATACGAAATCTCCGGCATGCAAGTCAGGCCGCAGATGAATCTGAGCATTGCGGTAAACGCCGTCCATTGACGGAATATGGGGAAAATGGTATACTTTTCACTGAATACAGACTAAAAAAGAGGGAGAAAATTTGGTTTTTTCTGGGCTGACATTTTTGCTGCTGTTTCTGCCGCTGCTGCTGGGGCTGTATTTTATCAGCGGCAATATACACTGGCGCAACGGAGTGCTGGTGCTCTTCTCCCTGCTTTTTTATGCCTGGGGAGAGCCGATCATGGTTTGGCTCATGGTGCTGGCCACCCTGGTGAATTATCTGTGCGGGCTGGGCATTGCGGCCTGTCCTTCCCGGCATGGGCGGCGGCTGTGGCTGCTGCTGGGGGCGGTGGTCTCTCTGGCGGGTCTTGTGTATTTCAAGTATGCGGGCTTCCTGCTGGAAAGCCTGGGGAAGCTGCTGCATATTTCACTGTCTTTTCAGGCGCCGGCGCTGCCCATAGGCATTAGCTTTTATACCTTTCAGATCCTGACCTATACCGTGGATGTGTACCGGAAAAAGGTGCCCGTTCAAAAGAATTTCTTTCGGCTGCTGCTGTATGTAAGCTGTTTTCCTCAGCTTATTGCCGGTCCTATCGTGCAGTACGGGGATATTGCCGGGGCGTTGGAAAAGCGCACTTCCAATCTGAAAAGCTTTACAGATGGTATGGATCGGTTCTTTGTGGGGTTGGCTAAAAAGGTGCTGCTGGCCAATGTTTGCGGGGCAGCGCTGGAGGGGTGCACTCTGGGTGGGGGAAAGGATCCTCTGTCTTTGGGCGGTGCCTGGCTGGGGGCCCTGCTGTATACACTGCAGCTGTATTATGATTTTTCCGCCTATTCGGATATGGCTATCGGACTGGGAAAAGTGCTGGGGTTCACATATAAAGAGAACTTCCTCTACCCGTATATCAGTCTGTCGCCTACGGAATTCTGGCGGCGCTGGCACATTTCTCTTGGAGCTTTTTTCCGGGATTATGTATACATCCCTTTGGGCGGCAACCGACGGGGGCGGCTGCGGACCACGCTGAATCTGTTTGTCGTATGGTTTTTGACGGGGCTCTGGCACGGAGCCAGCTGGAATTTTGTTTTGTGGGGACTGTACTGGTTTGTGCTCCAGCAGATAGACAAGGCTCTGCCTAATGCTTTCAAAGAAAGCGTTCCGGCGCTGCTTCGGGGGCTGCTGACTTTTGTGCTGGCCAACTTGGGCTGGGTACTCTTTTATTACACGGATTTTGGGGCTCTGGAGCAGCATTTGTCTGCGATGTTTTCTTTGCGGGGCGGCTGGATAGACGAAAAAGCCCTGACGGTGCTGGGCCGGTACGGGCTGTTCCTTCTGGCAGCACTGGTGGGGTGCTTCCCCTGGCTGCCGGCCTTAAAAAAGCGTTTGTGGGGGCACAAACGCTGGCGAAAAACCATCTATGTGACGGGGACGATGTGTGCCTGCCTGCTGGGGGCACTTTCGGTGGTATATCTGGTATGCCAGAGCTATAATCCCTTTATCTACTTCAGGTTTTAACAAATGAAAAAATACAGGATCGCCTTTATTCCCATTTATCTGCTTCTGGCCCTGCTGCTGGGGCTGGGGGTGCTGCTGTGTCTGACGGCACCCCGGGAGAGCCGGGCTTCGTTGAAAGAGAACCGCATGCTGGCCGGAGCTCCCGTGCTTTCCTGGGAAAGCGTATTTTCCGGGGAGTTCATGACGGGGCTGGAAAGCTTTCTTTCCGATGGTATGGTGGAACGGGACAGGATCATAGATGCGTCCAATCAGCTGGAAAAGGCCATGACTCTGTGGGCTCCGAAAAAAACCGATGAGGAACGCTTGGAGGAACAGGTGGCCGCCATGGCAGGCGGGGAAGAGGAGCCGGTACCCACGGAAGAGCCGGTGCAAACTTTTGCCCCGGAGCCTACGCAGGCGACGGAAAGCGTAAGCCCGGAGCAGACACCCCAGGCGGAACCGACAGGCAGCCCGGAACCTGCGGCAAGCGTACCGGCACGAAGCCCCGGTACGGTGGCGCTGGTAGACAAAGACTGCACCCTGTGGCAGACCCGGGCGGACGGTTCCGTGCGCACGGTGTATACCTTTGAAAAGGCCGCCATGCAGAATGCCGTGGAAGTGCTTAATGCTTACCGCTCCCTGCTGCCGGAGAACGGCCGGGTGTATTTTTCTCAGATTCCTTTTCCGGGAATATCTCATCCATTGCAAAACGGCATGTATATAGGTTGGGGCAGTGATGTGGAGGAAACGCTGCGCCGCTATGTGCACGAGGGGGTGGAGATCGTCAGTGCTCAGGCAGTATTGGAAAGCCATTTGCTGGCGGGAGAGGACCTGTATTTCCATACGGATCATCACTGGACGCCCCGGGCTGCCTGCTATGTGGCACAGGCCATCCTGGCTACCCAGGGCATATCCGCAGCTTCCTATGAGGACTATACCTATGTGCATTATAAAGATTTCGTAGGCTCCGGAGGCCCTCAAAACGGATATGAACGGGAACCTATAGACGTCATCAATCCTCTGCTGCCTACGGAAGGCTATCTCATTGATAAGAACGGGCAGGAGAAGAAGGATGTGTTCATGATTACCACCCGGCACAGCTATCAGGCCTATCTGGGCAGTACCCGGGGACCGTGGCGCAAATTTGTCACCGGAGCCGATGGCGGCGGGCGCAAGTGCCTGGTCATCAGCGATTCCTACGGCAACTGCTTTATCCCCTATCTGATGCCGTATTACAGCGAGGTTCATTCCGTAGATCTGCGTCGGGAGTATTTTGATTTGAAACGGGGCGGGTGTACCGTCAGTGAGTATATAGAGCGGCAAGGCATCGATGAGGTGTATTTCATCCTGTCTACAGCTTCGGGGATCAATTCGGGATATATGAGCAACTATCTGTGGAAGTACCTGTAAGGAGCATCCGGCATGGAAAAGCATACCGCAAAGAAGAATAAGCAAACCCGGCAGGACAGGCGGCAGCGTATCCGGCAGGAAAGAAAAAAAGACCGCCGGTTCCTGCGCATGACGGTTCCGCTGCTGACTTTGCTGGCGGCGCTGCTGCTGGGCGGGCTGTTTTATTGGGAGACGCATAAAGCGGCCCTGTATGCCCGGTGGGCTTATGCTGCCATGGAGCGGGAGGATATGGAGGCGGCCGAAAGACTGGCACGCACCGGGGAAGATGCGGGTGAAACCGGACTGCAGCAGCGGATCGAATATGCTTATGCCGGAAAGAAGCTGGAAGCCGCCGCTTATGAAGAGGCAGAGAGCCTGTTTCTGGAATTGGGTGCTTATGAGGATGCCCCGCAGAAAGCCCTGCAATGCCGGTACGAATTGGCTATGGCCGCCATGGCAGCCGGGGATTATGTCCGGGCGGAGGAAGACCTGCGCAAGGCCGCAGGCTATGGGGACGCCCTGCAGCAGCTGGATGCCTGCCGGTACGCCATGGCGGAGCAGGCGGAAACCGGCGGAGAACTGGACAAAGCTTTCTCTCTTTTCTGGGAACTGGGAGACTATCGGGATGCCCGGGATCGGGCGGCCGCCGCTGCAATAAAAAAGACCGGGGAAACGGATCCGGAAAAAGCAATTCTTCTTTGCCGGGGGTATACCCAGGAACAATGGGCGGATGTACAGCGGCAGCAGACCCTGCAGGAGGGGCATGTTTCCGGCATGGTGGCGGCGGGCTGGGCGCATGCTTTGGGACTGACGGGGGAAGGAAAAGTCCTTTCCGCCGGGGATAATACCTATGGGCAATGCAATACCCAGGCTTGGGAAAACGTCTCTGCCGTGGCTGCCGGTGCCCGGCATTCGCTTGCTTTAACAAAGGAAGGGAAGGTACTTTCTACCGGGGACAACGAATACGGACAGTGCGATACCGCTCAGTGGGAGAATGTGATGGCCATTGCTACGGGGGATTTTGATTCCTACGGCCTGACGCGGGAGGGGATGATCCTTCACTGCGGCTATGGATCCATGGAGTCAGTTGCTTCCTGGCAGAGCATAAAAGCCATTGCGGCCGGAAACAGCGCTCTGGGCGCTTTGCGGGAGGACGGGAGCTTTTTGTGTACTATGGCCTCTCAACCGCATTCGGAATGGAAGGGGCTTACGAGCATGGCCCTGAATTTGGGATGGAGCGCCGGGCTTACCAATGAAGGCACGGTGCTTTGCGAGCAGTATGATCTTTCCGAATGGAAGAACATTCTGGCTTTGTACAGTTCCGAAACCTTGTTGGCAGGCCTTAAAAGCGACGGTACGCTGACCGTGCAGGCACTGCGGCCCTGGGTACAGACCTTGGCCGAAGAATTGGAAGCCCAGGTGCAGGTGCAGGCGCTGGCTCTTTCCGGCAGCTGGGCCTTGTGTGTCCATGAAGACGGCAGTCTGACAGTGCTGGGAGATGGACCGGAGGCATGCACAGGTTGGCAACTGGGCCGTCAGGCGGGATAAGTATATAAAATGTGAACGAAGGCTCTTCCGTTTATACGGAGGAGCCTTTTGCACAGGGAGAAGGGGACAGAGAAAAATGCCGGAAGCGTGAATCTGCAAAAGGGCGTTATTCCGGATGCCGGTCTTCCGGGATCCCCGGGATCACCAGAGGACGGGCTACCCCGGGCATGGGCGGCGCTACCAGAAAGTCCTCCCCCTCAGGTTCGGGAGGAAGAGGCGCATCCGGATCGACGGGTGGTTCTTCCTCCTCTTCTTCTGCAGGGGTAGCAGGTCCCTCCGCTGGTAAAGGCTCTTCCCGGCCCAGAAGAAAGATCACGCTGCCGAATGCACCCAGAGCGGTCAGGAGCACTGCCAGCAGCAGATCCCGGATATAGGCTCCGGCCACCGATGGTTCCTGAAAAAACAGGAATGCACCCTGCAGCGCCTGCCAATAGGAAATGCGGTATTCTACAAGCCCTTTGGCATACCAGTCGGCAAAGGATTCATACACATCCCGGCTCAGACACAGATACCAGGCCGCCAGCAGCCAGAGCAGTGTGGTTCCTGCCGCTGCGGCCACGCCAAACCCGCTGCTCTTTTTTCCCAGAAGCTTATAACCCCACAGGCCCAGAAGTATCCCGGTCAGTCCGCCCAGGGCACTCCAGAAGGCGAAAGGATACAGGAGTATATACAGCATCCCTCCTCCCAGAGAAAAGATGGCAGCGCCCAGCAGGCCGGGCCAGCGGTGTTCGATGATCGGTACCTGTTCCATGGAAAATACCTCCTGCAAAATTGACTTTGTCTTCATTAAAGCATATCGGGGCGGAGGGTCAAGGCGGCAAAAAGGGCGAGAGGGGTTGACGAATCGCCCTTTCCCTGCGAAAATAAAAGAAAAACCGGAGGTGCCCATGGAACGGGTCAGCAAAAAGGACTACTATCTGGATATCGCCGCCGCCGTGGCCAAACGCTCCACCTGTCTGCGGCGGCAGTACGGGGCCGTTATCGTTAAGAACGATGAGATCGTGGCTACCGGCTACAACGGCGCTCCCCGTGGGGAGGATAACTGCTGCGATGTAGGCGTTTGCTGGCGGGAGGCCCATGGCATACCCCATGGAGAGCAGTATGAAAAATGCGTGGCCGTTCATGCAGAATGCAATGCCATTATCTCTGCCAGCCGCAACGAGATGCTGGGCTCCACCCTGTATCTTTTTGGCTTTGAGAACGGAAAGAAATTGGCCACGCCTCAGCCCTGCCTGATCTGCTCCAGACTGATCAAAAATGCCGGGATCGAAAAAGTCGTTACCGCCGGGGAAGAGCTTCCTTTCAACTTTGCACCGGAAGAAAAGAAGTAAAAAGTGTGCGGAATTTGATTTTCCCTATTGACTTTTCCGGAAAAGATGGCTACAATAAATAAGTGTTCCGGGAATGCGCCTGTAGCTCAGCGGATAGAGTGCCCGGCTACGAACCGGTAGGTCGCAGGTTCGAATCCTGCCAGGCGCGCCATAATACTGACATTAGTTGGTATAAAAAGACTCACCCAATGTGGTGAGTCTTTTGCTATACCTGCAAATATGACGGAAATCGCTGCCTATTCGAGTTCGTTTTGCAGGAGTACACGAAACGGCTTGTAGACGTTTTTCTATGGCAGTAAAAAAGAAGAAATTGCAAAAGCATATCGAAAAATGCAGAATGATACGAAACCGAAAAGTTGGGCAGTGGATATATAGATGATACTGGCTCTATGTGCGCTTCATGTATGATGAAAATGATTACATTTCCTAAATGAGCAGTTCACAAGAATGAGGTTGGTATCACGGGAGCGGATTGAAACCGCTATACCACGTACAAAATCATAATGGAGAAAAATATGAAGATCGTGAATCTATGGGGGCTGCTGTTTGTAGGAATCCTGCTGATCCCCAACATCCTGTTTGCCCTTCGTCACAGGGAAGGTTTTGAAAACGCCTGGCACAATCATCTGGTGGAAACGCTGGAACAGATAGGCCGCTTTGGCTGCTTTATCTTTATGTGGCTGCAGGTCCCAGGTACCTGCTTCGGTTGGCCGTCAGACGAGGCTTTTGCCTTATATCTTGTTTTAGATGCGGTATTGCTGCTTGCATACTGTGTTATCTGGGGGATATGCTTTAATAAGAGCAGCCTGTTCAGGGCGTTAGCCTTATCCATTCTGCCTTCGCTGCTGTTTTTGGCCAGCGGGTTTCTGAGCCGTTCGATCTTGCTGATTCTGGCGGCCCTGGTGTTTGCCCCGTGCCATATATTGCTTTCTTATAGAAACGCAAAGCAGGTCTGAAACTGTCATGCAAAACGGATCCTCTCTTTCAGGAGGATCCGTTTTTATTTGAGAGCGTATGAAATTACATCTTCAGCGGATGGTAAATTTGGCTGGCGTATGGCTGTGCATCAGGGGCGTTTCGTTATCCAGCGCATTAAAGATAAAGGGATTGATGACCCGTATATAGGTGCCTTTGGTGCCAAGGGAACGCACAACGATGATCTCGGAGCTTTCCAGTTTTTTCAGTGCACCGGAGATAATGGAGCGGGTCACATAGATCTCTTTGGAAAGCTTGCTGACAACCAGAATGCATTCATCCTTGCGGATGTGACGGAAAATCTCCCGGGCGGCGCTGTATTCAGAATAGGACAGGACGCTGACGGCCACCTGGGCCGCCGCCATCTGGATCCGATCCCACTCGTCGTTTTTATTTCGTGCCCGGCAGAAGACCATTCCCAGAATGCTGGAGGCGACTTCACAAAGAACAGCGTCATCCTGAGAGAGCATCTGTCCGTCCGGATGCCAGGCTATGAGGCAGGCAATATAGGTGCAGTCCCCATAGGCGGGGAAAAAGGAAAAATAGCGAGGCTCCGGATGCTGTCCGGCGGGGAGCAGCAGGCAGAAAGGCTCTTCTACGGGGCGGTTCACCAGTGGGCCGGAGAGGGCATGCGTATACCGGCTGAGCCCGGCATCTCTGGCCATAGCATGGGCGGCAGCATCTGCAGGGGCAAAACCCGTCCGCGGATTGAGATGAAGAATATCCCCTTCCGGCAGACAGAAGCATATGTTGCAGCTTACGATCCGGGAAAGGGCCGCTTCCACATCGGGCAGCGTGATATCCTGAAACAGCTGCTGACGGAACAGAGCATTGAGCTGGTGGATGCGGGCAAGCAGGGGTTCCATAGGGTCCTCCCATTGATACGGGCAAACTTCGTCCCTTCCGAAGCATACCGGTTTTTAATGATTTTATAATCCAGGGAGAAATTTGTCAACCGTGAGGCAAAAAAGGAAAAGCAGAGATCATATCCTGCCGGCGTAATCTTTTTTTCCGGCGACCCAAAGGCTGGCAAGGCCCAGCAGCAGGCAAAGGGAAGCTACGGCCATGCACACCAGCATGGAGGAGACGTAATCCCCGGCGGCGTCATACAGCAGGCCATACAGGGTGCTGCCGAAGCCGCCCAACAGACTGCTGGAGGTGGTGAACCAGGTAAGGATCCGGTTGTAATCCCGTTGGCCAAACAGGGCGGAAGTAAGCATGGCGGGCATCAGGGCGGTAGTGCAGGAACCGTAGCCGAAGATCAGCGCACCCAGCCCCAGCAGAAGGGGAGAGCCCTGACTGACAAACAGCACCTCCACCCCCAGCACCACACATAACTGGGCGGCACACAGAGGGACTCTGGTAGAAAACCGGTCGTTGAGCATGCCCAGTGTAAGCTTGCCCAGCATACCGCCTACCAGAGAGGCGGAGGTAAGGATGGCTCCTGCGGAGGCTCCGATACCGATGGAAGAAGCATAGGTGGGCAGGTGGGAAGTCAGTCCGAATCCGATGGAAAAAGCTGGCGCCATGAGCATCATCGCCCAGAAGGGAAAGCTGGCCAGCGCTTCCTTCATGGACAGACCGCTCAGCGCATTGTCTGCCCTTTTACCGCTTTGAGCGGGGGCGGCAGCAGGATCAAAGCCATACGGCTTCAGCCCCATGGAGGCAGGATCCGGCCGGATGACCAGTGCCATAAGGGGCAGCAGCACAACCGCCACCAGCCCGGCCAGAAACAAATATCCGCTGCGCCAGGAGGAAGCGGCAATGATCCCGGAAAGCACCGGGTTCATAATGGCGCCTATCAAAGCTGCACTGGAAAGGCAGATGCCCAGAGCCGTTCCTTTTTTCTTATAAAACCAGCTGTCGATAAGGGTAGGTACTGTAGCACCGTTGAAGAAGCCGCTGCCGGCGCCCAGAATTACCGCGCAGCCATACAGCTGCCACAGGCTTTTAACCTGCGACATGCCCAGCAGGGCCAGCACCAGCAGCCCGGCCCCCAGACTGAGGGAGAGGCGCATATGCCGGGCGGTAAAGGCACGGGTCAAAGGAATGAACAGAGCAATGACTATGCTGTTGATGGTCACATATAAGGAAACCTCCCCGATACCGCAGCCGAACTCACGGCTGATGGGCAAAAAGAAGTTGCCCACAGTGTAGCCCAGGGCGCCCAGAGTGGTACCGTAAACGGCACAGCCGCACAGCACGATGCACCAGGCATAGCGGGATAGGAAAAATCTTTTCAGCTTTTGCATAAAAATCCGAATAACCATAAATAAAGCATACCTCGAATGCATAGAGAAAAAAGATATGGGCGCAAGGAAAAGCATTGTGCCATTTCTGCATTATAAGACGGAAAATGCCGTGCAGTCTACACAATTCGATTTGTCGAAATTGCGTGACAATTCTGAATAATCGAACAATTTCTTAAAGTATTGATAGGAACGATGGAAGCGCTATAATGATAGCAACCAATTAATTATGCGCCATTCCTGTTATCGGCGCATATTGGAAAAACAGGGTACTTTAAGGAGGAACAAAAATGGATTACCTGAAAATCGCAGGCAGCCTGGCTATGTGGCTCTGCGTGGTGCCGGCCATCCTGGTGGTGGTCGTACAGGCGGCCATGTTCGCCCGCAAGGCGTACAAGTGCGGTCTGGAGATCGGCATGACCAAGGCGCAGCTCAAATCTGCCATTCGTGCCAGTGCCGTCTCTTCCATCGGACCGTCTCTGGCCATTCTTTCCGGCATGCTGGCACTGCTGGGCATCGCCGGCGGCCCCATCTCCTGGATGCGTCTTTCCTACATCGGCAACGTGGTGTTTGAATCCATGGCCTTCAACTTCGGCGTCACCGCTTCCGGAGCCACTGCGGAAGCCATGACCTCCCAGGCCTTTATCAACGGCGTGTACGTTATGATCACCGGTTCTCTGGGCTGGATCATTTTCTCCATTCTCTTTACCGACAAGATGGACAAGGTGCAGCACAAGCTTTCCGGCGGCAATCCTGCCAAGATGAATGCCATTGCCGGCGGCGCCATGGTGGGCGGTATGGCTTCTCTGGCCAGCAGTCATGTATTCTCCCTGAACATGAACTCCGTGGCCTGCCTGATCGGTGCGGCCATTATGGTCATCATTTATCTCATCAATTCCAAGGTTAAGGCCGGATGGCTTCGGGAGTGGGCATTGACCTTTGCCCTTATTGGCGCCATCGTCATTGTGTCCCTTATTCATTGATCGGAGGATAGCATCGTATGAGCAACAGCAAGGAAAAGCTTGAAGTCATTTATTTGCCTTATATCCACAAGTGGGGCAAGATCACCAATCTGGCGGGCCTGCTTCTGGGCTTTTTGCCGGTATTGTACCTGGGCATCTTCTACGGCTGGTGGCCCGAGGCTGGTCCGGTAATCTCCGGCTGGCTCTCCATTGCCGGCATTGTGGGCATTTCCTGGGTCATGCAGCCCATCCAGTTTTTCCCCATTCTGGGTGTTGCAGGTACCTATATGTCCAACATCTCCGGGCAGATCTCCAACATGCGTGTGCCCTGCTCCATTGCGGCTGAGCAGGCTGCCGGCGTAGAGCCCGGTACACCCGAAGCAGAGATCTGTGCCAATATAGGTTCTGCTATCTCCACTTTCATCAATATCGCTATTCTGGCTGTAGGCGTTATCGGCGGTGCGGCAGCTCTGGCGGCACTTCCCGAGAGCATTTCCGGCTCCATGAACTATATGCTTCCCGCCCTTATGGGTGCCTGCTTTATCATGGTATCCTGGGGTCAGCCCAAGATGATCCCTCTGGGCCTGGGTGTAGCTATTCTGGTGCGGGTGCTGTTCACGTATGTGTTCTCCGGTCTCAGCGGCTTCATTGATATCGTGAGCATTTTCGGCACCATTGCCGTGGCGCTGCTCCTTACCAAGAAGAATGTCTGGCTCAAGAACGAGTGAGCCTTTCCATAAAAACAGGAAAGAAGGTATCCAAGTGAGCAAAAGACTGGAAATAGACTATATTGACATCACCAAGGTTTCCTTCGGAGAAAAAACGCAGCTGTGCGGCAGCGAGCTGACCATAAACAAGCAGGAGCTTATCAGCCAGTTTGATACATCCTCCTTTGATACGGTGGAGATATTCATCGCCTCTCCGGGAGACGATGTGCGTATCCTGGGGCTGACAGACTGCACCCAGCCCCGGGTCAAGGCTGACGACCCGGACGCTACCTTTCCCGGCTATCTGGGGAAGCTGGTGCCCGCCGGAGACGGCCGCACCGTGGCGCTGCGGGGCGTGCTCATCAGCGAGCTGTACCCGCTGAAGGCGAACTTTAAGGGATTGCTGGATATGCGGGGACCCATTGCAGATATTTCCATGCTTTCCCGCCACATTCATATCATTCTGGATGTGCGGCCTAAGGAAGGCGTTACCCCCGCTGCCTACTGTCAGGCGCAGAAGCTGGCTGCCTTGAAAGTAGCCGTTTGGCTGGCCAAGCTGGGCATCGGCAGGGAACCGAACGAGAAGAAGGTATATGAACTGACGCCCGTAGGCCCCGGCCCCGATGGCAAGCCTTTGCCCAAGGTGGCCTATCTGACCAGCCAGTGGGCCGGCTTTGATGTGCAGCAGTTCTTCATGTATGGTCAAAGCGGCATGGGCACTTTGCCCTTTGTGATCCATCCCAACGAAATGCTGGACGGCGCCATGATCTACCGCTATATGAACCTGCTGTATTACATGCAGGAAGAGCCGATGATCAGGGAGCTGTATGCCCGTCACGGCAAGGATATCGAGTTTGTAGGCATGATCGTCACGGCCGGCAAGACCGAAACCACCGCCAAAGAGGTTTCCTCCATGATGGCGGCAGAATTTGCCCGTGACTATCTCCACGCAGATATCACCATTAATACCAAGTGTGGTATGGGGCACTGCCAGCTGGAACAGCAGATGCTTCACATATGATCGGAGCGGCTGGGTATGAAGGCCGTGTCTGTTATGCCCGGTGTTTCCAGCGAAAAACCCGGGGATCTGCTGGTCATTTCCGATCCCAGGGTGGATGCGGTGGTGCACAGCGGGGATGTAAAGACCATGACCTACCCGCATATCGAAACTCTGATCGGGGTACACGATATACCTGCGTTGATGGCCTTTGACCTGCACGGGCCCTTCACCATCACCACAAACGGCACCGTGGTGGGAGGCAATACCACCCAGGGCGCCAATTATATGACGGAGGATCTGGATCTGAAAACTACCGGATGGAGGATGCCTCATGATGACTAAAAAGCTGAGAGTCGTACACTATATCAACCAGTTCTATGCTCAGTTCGGCGGCGAAGATACTGCCGGTATGGGCATCGTGGTCAAGGAAGAGGCCATGGGCCCCGGCCTGCTCATCAACAAGTTCCTGGGAGATGCCGGAGAGATAGTGGGCACCATCTGCTGCGGGGACAATTTTATTGCAGAGAATCTGGAAGCCGTTACCGCACAGGTGGTGGAAAAGATAGCCGCCTTCCAACCGGATCTGTTTATTGCAGGCCCTGGGTTCAATGCAGGGCGTTACGGCCTTGCCTGTGGTTCCGTTACGGCTGCCGTGCGCAAGCAGCTGAAGATCCCTGCCGTTACGGGCCTTTTTGAAGAGAACCCCGGAGCAGAGCTTTACAGCGGTCTTTGCTACATCATCGGCACGGAAAACAATGCCCGGCATATGGCCAAGGCGGTAAAGGATGTGACCGATTTTGCCTTGAAGCTGGCCTCCGGCGCTGAGATCGGCACCGCAAAAGAAGAAGGATACTTGGGCACAGGCCCCGTGCGGAACATCAATTATCATATCTCCGGTCCAACACGGGCTATAAATATGGCACTGGACAAGTTCTTCGGGCGGAAGTTTGTTACGGAAGTGCCTATGCCTCAACGGGAGATACTGCCTGCTTCCAAACTGCAGAAACCCTTGAGCCAGTGCAAGATCGCCTTGGTCACCGATGGCGGGCTGGTGCCGCTGGGCAACCCCGACAGAATGGTGCCCGTAAATTCCGTAAAGTTTGCCGTCTACCCCATTGCGAGGAAGGAGCGGCTGGATCCTAAGGAGTATGAAGTCAAGCATCAGGGGTATGACAATTCCTATGTGCTGGCGGATCCGAACCGGCTGGTGCCTGTGGATGCCATGCGGGATCTGGAAAAGAAAGGCGTCATCGGAAAACTGGCCGACTGGTTCTATACCACGGCCGGGGTCATGACCACTCTGGAAAACGGTAAGAAATTCGGCAGGGGCATTGCCGAACTGCTGAAGAAGGATGGGGTAGATGCCGTTATCCTCACCAGTACGTGAGGTACCTCCACTCGCTGCGGTGCAGTGATGACCAAAGAGATCGAGCGGGCGGGCATCCCCATTGTCCATGTATGCAACCTGATCAACATTGCCGAAGGGATCGGATCCAACCGCATCCTGCAGGGTAAGAGCGTGCTCCATGCGCTGGGCGATCCTACCTTATCACCGGAAGCGGAATTTGCTTTCCGGGAAGGTATGGTGATGAAAGCCCTGCATATGCTGGAAATTCAGCCCCAGAAGTAAGGAATTTTATCCAAGGACTGTCGTTCATTTTATCTTACGGTAAGCGACCGGAGCGAAGGATGCGCTCCGGTCGTTTGCTTTTTGGTTGAAAACAGGGACAGCATACGGTATAATTGCTCTAACCGAAGAAACAAGGAGACAAAAGATGCAAAAGTTATTGGCCTGTACGCCCATGCTGGATCTGAATGCACCGGAGATACAGGCGCTTATTACCCGACGGGAATGGAGAGAACTGGATGCTTATCACCGGATAGAGGGAATATATAATTTTGTGCGGGATGAGATCCTTTTCGGCTACAATACGGATGACGGGATTCCTGCTTCCCGTGTGCTGGCGGATGGGTACGGCCAATGTAATACAAAAGGTACGCTGTTTATGGCCTTGCTGCGAGCCTGTGAGATCCCCTGCCGGATACACGGTTTCACTATTGATAAAAAGCTTCAGAAGGGGGCAATGACGGGGCTGGTATATGCACTGGCGCCCCGGGATGTGTTTCACAGTTGGGTAGAGGTATTGTATGACGGTCGCTGGTATGCACTGGAGGGACTGATTCTGGATAGGGCTTATCTGCGGGGATTGCAGGGGCGCTTTCCTAATTGCAAGGGATCCTTTTGCGGGTATGGCGTGGCGGCGGAGAGCCTCCAGACACCTGCTATAGAGTGGAAGGGGTGTGATACCTATATCCAGAGTCTTGGGATCCGCCAGGATTTCGGACTTTATGACAGTCCGGACGATATGCTCCGGGCCCACAGGCAGGCGCTTTCCCCGGTGAAGGGATTCGTGTATCGGCATATGGGCCGGCATCTTATGAACGCCAACGTTCAGAAAATAAGAAAAAGTGCATCCATACCGCATAATGCGCAGTGAAATAGTTGACGGCGGAATTCCAAAAGCGTATATTTTATAAAAACAGGAAATGCAGGAGTGAAATAAATGAAGCAGATTATTTTGACCGGCGACAGGCCCACGGGACGCCTTCATGTAGGGCACTATGCAGGTTCCCTGCGGGAACGGGTGAATCTTCAGAATTCCGGGAAATTTGATGAAATATACATTATGATCGCCGACGCACAGGCTCTGACAGATAATGCCGAACACCCGGAGAAGGTGCGGCAGAACATCATGCAGGTGGCGCTGGATTATCTGGCCTGCGGGCTGGATCCAGAAAAGAGCTGTATTTTTATCCAGTCCATGGTGCCGGAGCTGACGGAACTGACCTTCTATTATATGAATCTGGTAACGGTGTCCCGGGTTCAGCGGAACCCGACCGTAAAGGCGGAGATCCAGCAGCGAAATTTTGAAGCCAGTATTCCGGTGGGCTTTTTCTGCTACCCAATCAGTCAGGCGGCGGATATCACAGCCTTTGGGGCTACGGTCGTGCCGGTGGGGGAGGATCAGGCGCCCATGCTGGAACAGACCAGGGAGATAGTGCGCAAGTTCAACGATGTGTACGGCCAGACGTTGGTGGAGCCGGAGATCGTGCTCCCTACCAACCGGGCCTGCCTGCGGCTGCCGGGGATTGACGGAAAGGCCAAGATGAGCAAATCGCTGGGCAACTGCATTTATCTTTCCGATGAGCCGGAGGATATCCAGAAGAAGATCATGTCCATGTTCACCGACCCCACTCATTTGCGGAAGGAGGATCCCGGCCATACAGAAGGAAACCCGGTGTTCATCTATCTGGATGCTTTCTGCAGGGACGAATACTTTGCCCGGTTCCTGCCGGCCTACGGTTCTCTGGAGGAGCTGAAGGAACATTACCGGTGGGGAGGTCTGGGAGATGTAACGGTGAAGCGCTTTCTCAACAATGTCATGCAGGAGGAACTCCGGCCCATTCGGGAACGCCGCAAGGAATGGGAAGGACGGCTGCCGGAGGTGTATGAGATCCTCCGTGCCGGCAGTGAAAGAGCAGAGAAGACCGCCGCACAAACCTTGCGGAACGTTCGCCGGGCTATGCGTATAGATTATTTTGAAAACGGGAATCTTCTTCAACCGTGAAAGCTGTACAAAAAACGGATCCTCTCGGAGGCACATCTCCCGGGAGGATTTTTTGTCTGTTTTTCCTTTTAGAGAGGTCAGATCAACTGGAATTTCGTCCATTTTTGTGAACGATACCGCCATAGAAAGATCCCGCCACGGAATACCAGATCCATGCTCATGCCAATGGCTACGCCAATGACGCCCCAATTCAGCCACAGGCCAAACAATGCGGAAAACAGCAGCCGCGTGGCAATGGTCAGAACAATAGAAACGATCATTGTGAATTTTACGTCCCCGGCGGCCCGCAGCCCGCTGCCCAGAGAACCGGCAAAAGGATATGCCAGGCCGTTAAAAATATTATTGATGAGGACCAGCCAGAGCACCAGCTCTTTCGCTTCGGGGAAATGGCCGAATAGCGCACAATAAGTGGTGTGAGGGCAAAAATCAGTGCATTCCACAGGATGGACAGCAGCAGTGTGATTCTGTTGAGCTTTTTAAAATAGAAGTTGGCTGCGTCTATATCTTTTGCCCCCATATACTGGCCGATCACCGTGGTGTATACGGGAGCCATGGCCAGTCCCATAATGGCAGCCAGGGACCATATGCTTTGCGCCACTCCGTTTGCGGCGATCTGATAGGTGCCGAACAGAGCAACCATGCTGGACAAAGCCACCTTTACCAGCTGATGCACGCCGTTTTCCACACCGTTTGGAAGTGCAATATGCATGATCTTTTTCAAGAGTGCGCCGTCCAGGCAAAAAATATCCGATAATTTGTAGTGCACCGGGTTTTCCCTGCGAAAGCAGTAAGCCGTCACCGCTATGGCAGAGAGAATACGGGAGAGCAAAGACGGGTATGCTACGCCTGCCGCGCCCATATGCAGCAAGAATACGCCGATACAGTTGCCCGCTACGTTGATCACATTGGCTGCGATGGAGATATACATGGTCACATTGGTTTTTCCGATACTGCGGCATAAAGCTGCTCCTGCATCATACACGGCAAGAAAAGGCAGGGAAAGGGTGGTGATAAACAGGTATGTTCTGCAAGCCGTCATCACATCCGTTTCGATCCTGCCGAACAGCAGCTTCAGCAGTGGGGTCTGAAACAGAAGGATAAGCGCCGTCAATACTGCAGAAAGCAGGGAGGAAAGCATTAGCAGCTGGCCGGAAGCGCGGGAGGCCAGATCATTGCGCCTGCTGCCGATATACTGGCTGATGATCACGGCACCGCCGGAGGACAAAACCGTAAACAGAAAAATCAGCACCGTATTAAAAGAACTGACCAGTGAAACGCCGGAAACCTCCGCTTCACTGGCAAAACTTGCTGTGAATGTATCTGCAATGCCTACAAACATAAGCAAAACTGTTCAATAAACAAAGGAATGATCAGATTTCGAAGATCTTTATCAGAAAACATTGCACTTAAACCTCACTTTGGTTCATCGGATATGTACTGAATCTTTTTATATAGCACATCCGGGCTGCAGCATCTATTGGGAGAAAAGCGCTGCCGAAAGAACACAACGGTCTTGCAGAAGGAGTTCTGTAAGGAAAGGGGCCACTGTTGAAGTATGCAGAGATCGGGGAAGTTTTCACAGGCTATCGGTTGTCAGGGGAAAACGGCTGTGGTATACTTATATTTATCTATGATGAAAAAGGATTTTGAGGGGCAGCCCGTAACAAAAGTAGACAGGTTCTCGGCGGCCCAGCGGGCGGGGATGCGGCCCGGAGACATACTGCTGACCATCAACGGGGAACAGGTGCGGGATCTGGTAGACTACGAAGCCCTTTCCGCCTGTGCAGAGCTGAAGCTCACATTCCTGCGGGAGGGGGAGGAGCAGTGCTGTACCATAAAAAAGGGAGAGTACGCACCCTTGGGGCTGTGCTTTGAAACCAGCCTTATGGACAGGATGCAAACCTGCCGGAACAAATGCGTGTTCTGCTTTATCGACCAGATGCCAAAGGGCATTCGCAGTTCCCTGAACGTAAAGGACGATGACTGGCGCATGTCGTTCATCATGGGGAACTATGTATCCCTGACCAATGTGGGGGAGGCAGAGTTCCAACGGATCCTGAAGCGCAGGGTAAGCCCTTTGTATGTATCCGTCCATGCCACGGAACCGGCCGTACGCTGCACCATGATGCACAATCCTACCGCAGGCACCATAATGGAACGGCTGAGAGCACTGGCGGAAGCGGAACTGACTTTTCATACTCAGGTGGTGCTGTGCCCGGGGCTGAACGATGGAGCCGTGCTGGAAAAGACCCTGCTCGACCTGAAAAGCCTGTGGCCCTGGTGCCGCTCTCTGGCTATTGTGCCGGTAGGACTTACCCGGTATCGGCGGGGGCTGTATCCGCTGCGGGGATTTACGGCGGAAGAGGCAAAAGTGATAGTAGCCTGGGGCCGAAAGGTCACGGATCAATGCCGCCGTGAGCTGGGAGATGATTTTTGTTTCCTGTCGGATGAGTGGTATACCACGGCGGAGACGGAGCTGCCGCCCCTGGAAGAATATGGGGACTTTCCCCAATTGGAAAATGGCGTGGGACTGCTTCGCTTTTTTGAGCGGGATTTCAGAGAGGCTCTGGCGGAAAGAACGCCTTTGCCTGCGCCTCGGCGGCTGACCATTGCAGGAGGGGTGGCGGCCAATCCCTTTTTCAAAAAGCTGTACAGGTGTTTGGAGCCTTACAACGTGTTTGTGGAATCCATACCGGTAGAAAACCGGTTTTTCGGGGGGAACGTCCATGTGGCAGGGCTGGTCACCGGCGGAGATCTAATAGCCCGTTTTGAGAAAAACTGCCCTCAGCCTTTGCTGATTCCGCAAACCATGCTGCGGGAGGTGGAGGATGTATTTCTGGACGGAAAGACCCTTTCGGAAGTGGAACAAATCCTGCATACCCGGCTCGTCCCCTTTAGGGACGGTTTTGAACTGATCGACATTTTGTTTGGAGAACCGTGTATATGAGCAAACCTTTAGTCGCTATTGTAGGCCGGCCCAACGTGGGCAAGAGCACTCTTTTCAACCGGCTGATCGGCCGCCGTCTGGCCATTGTGGAGGATACTCCCGGTGTGACCCGGGATCGTATTTATGCCGATGCAGAGTGGCTGAATTATACCTTTACCCTTATCGATACAGGGGGTATAGAGCCGGAGAGTGAAGATATTATTGCAAAACAGATGCGCCGGCAGGCGGAACTGGCCATTGAGACCGCCGATGTGATACTGTTTCTCACCGACGGACGGGAAGGGCTTACCGCCGCCGACGAGGAGGTAGCCGCCATGCTTCGCCGCAGCCATAAGCCTGTGGTGCTGGCGGTGAACAAGCTGGACGCTCCCAAGTTCCACGAGGCCGTGTATGATTTTTATGCGCTGGGGCTGGGAGATCCCATTATTATCTCCGCAGGGCAGGGGATCGGCCTGGGAGATATGCTGGATGCCGTGTGCGCAGGCTTTCCAAAGGATGGAGAAGAACCGGAAGAACACCCGTTGAACATAGCTGTGGTGGGAAAACCCAACGTGGGCAAAAGCTCGCTGGTCAACGCCCTGCTGGGAGAGGAGCGCTGCATCGTTTCCAATATTCCCGGCACCACCCGGGATGCCATAGATACCCCTTTCACTGTGGACGGCGAGGATTTTGTGCTGGTAGATACGGCAGGTATTCGCAGGAAACGGGCGGTGGAGGATGCCACCATAGAGCGTTACAGCGTGATCCGCTCTCTGGCAGCTGTGCGCCGGGCAGATGTGGTGCTCATCGTTTGCGATGCTAGTCAGGGACTTTCTGAACAGGATGTAAAGATCGCCGGGTACGTGCATGAGGAGGGGAAGCCTTCCGTACTGCTGGTGAACAAGTGGGATCTGGTGGAAAAGGATACTCATACCATGAACAAGTTCAAGAAGGATATGCAGGCAGATCTGGCCTTTATGGACTATGTGCCGTTTCTGTTCATCTCCGCAAAAACAGGGCAGCGGGTGCATAAGATACTGGAGCTGGCCAAAGAGAGTTATGTCCAGTCTGCCCGTCGGATCACTACAGGCACATTGAACGATGTGGTCAACGAGGCGGTCTCCATGGCGGAGCCGCCGGCCATGTCCGGCAAGCGGCTGAAACTGTATTATGCCACTCAGGTGGGGGTACAGCCGCCTACCTTCGTGATTTTTGTCAACGATGAAAAGCTGGTGCACTTTTCCTATAAGCGCTACATGGAAAACTTCTTCCGCAAAACTTTCGGCTTTGCCGGAACCCCCATGCGCATATTCTTTAGAAACAGGAGTCAGGATTGATGGAAGTATTTCAGGGTTTCGTATTTCAGACAGCGGCCATATGTGCCGTTATCGGCTATCTGCTGGGAAATTTTCAAACAGCCATCGTGGTGAGCCGACGCATTCTTAAGGATGATGTGCGCGATCATGGCAGCGGCAACCCCGGAGCCACCAATATGACCCGTACCTTCGGTACTAAATGGGGGCTGGTCACCTTTGCGGGGGATGCGCTCAAATGCGTTTTGGCGGTGCTGCTGGGCCGGTGGATGGCCGGGGCCTGGGGGCTGTTCCCTTCGGATGCTGCATTGAGCGTTTCAACCGGCGGATATATGGCCGGAGCCTTTGTGGTGCTGGGGCACTGCTATCCGGTGATTTTCCGCTTTAAGGGCGGCAAGGGCTCTGCATGCACCTTTGCTTTTATGTGGATCAACTTCCCGCTGGCAGCGGCGGTGGTGGCGGTATTTGCCGTAATTGTATATCTTTTCTCCAAAAAGATCAGCCTGGTATCCCTGACGGCGGCGGCACTTTTCTGCATCCTGTGCATTGCAGGCAGTTCCGTGCGGCCCATGCTGTGGCTTTTTGCGCTTATGTGCCTTGTATTGGTAGTCATCCGCCACAAGGACAATATAAAGCGTCTCATAGCCGGGACAGAAAGCACCGTAGATTATTGAAATCGGGGATATAAAACCGCTTTGTCCCGGGGGATACTGTGAATGTGGATCCGATGCAATGAATTTTCTTCAATCTGCAAAATGTCACAGCCTATAGGCCCAAATGGTGCTATACTTAACAAAAAGCAAGGATGTAACGCTATGAAATTAAAAGACAAAGTTGCCGTTATTACAGGTGGAAGCCGCGGCATCGGCTTTGCTACGGTAGAAAAGTTCCTTTCGGAAGGCGCCACGGTTATCTTGACGGCAAGCACACAGGCTTCTGCCGACAAAGCGGTGGCAAAGATAAAGGAAAAGCATCCGGATGCACCGGTATCGGGGATCACCCGAACCTGGCCAGCCTGGAGTCTGTAAAAGAAGCGCTGGATGCTGTTGTCGCCAAATACGGGGGCATAGATATTCTGGTCAACAATGCCGGTATTTCGGAAAGCACTCCGCTTTTGAAATACACGGAGGAAACCTATGACAAGGTCATGGATCTGAACGTAAAGGGTGTGTTCACTGCAACTCGTGTTGCGGCCGAGTATATGGCAGCCAGAGGGCAGGGCGTGATCCTAACCACCTCTTCCATGGTCAGTATTTCCAGTCAGCCCGGCGGGTTTGCATACCCTGCATCCAAGTTTACGGTCAACGGCATGACGAGCTCTCTGGCAAGAGAACTGGGACCAAAGGGGATCCGGGTAAATGCTGTAGCGCCGGGTATCACGGAGACGGATACGATGAAGGCCGTTCCCAAGGAAATCATCGAGCCCATGGTTCAGAGAATTCCCTTGCGGCGCATGGGGCAGCCCGAAGATGTAGCCAACGCTTTTGCATTCCTGGCTTCCGATGAGGCTTCCTACATAACCGGCGTCATTTTGAACGTGGATGGCATGGCTCGTTCCTGACAACTGAATGAGCAAAAGGAGCAGCAAAAGCTGCTCCTTCTTTTATCATAAAATATCGGAATATAAAAGTGCATTGCAATGGATTCGTATCCTTCCGTGCAGTGACTTTTATGCGGCGTTGTAAGGCACAAATGTAATGTCGGGTGGAAGCATGTGCACGGTGGTCAGCTTTCGGCATAGACGCAGTCTGCTTTTTCCCGCAGGGCCAACAGAGCTTTCTTTTCCAGACGGCTCACCTGTACTTGGGAGAGGGAAAGCAGCTCTCCCGTTCGGGCCTGAGAAAGCTCCTTAAAGTAACGCAGATACAGCAGCCGCTGCTGTAAAGGAGGCAGGGAGGCCAGCAGGCCGTCCAACAGCACCTGCCGGACGGCCGCTTCCTCGCATCCATCTCCTTTCTGCGGTAATAATTCGCTTAAAGGCGCGCCGTCCTCTTCTACCGGTGCATTGAGGGAGAGGGGGCCTTCCCGACTCATGAGAGCGGCGGCCACATCTTCCGGCGCAGCATTCAAAGCCTGGGCCAATTCTTCCAGGGGCATATCCCCCTGGTGGCGGAGCCTGTCTATCTGATTGGCCAGGGCTTTGATTTCCCGGGAGAAGTGTACGGGGCCGTCATCCCGGAGACAGCGTTTGATCTCCCCGGCGATCACCGGCACTGCATAGGTGGAAAAACACAGCCCACGATCCGGGTCAAAGCGGCGCAGGGCCTTCAGCAGCCCCAGACTGGCCAGCTGGCGCAAATCCTCCTCTTCGATGCCGCTGTTTCGGTAGCGGCGGGCAATGGCATAGGCAAGGGGCAGGTTTTCCTGCAACAGAGCCGCTTCCTGCTCCGTATCTCCCCGGTGCATAGCCCGGATCCGGGCGCAGAAATCCTCCATGCGTCCTCATAGAGAACCGGCTTCCGGCTCCTGGGGCTGTCCCATGGTTTTTTCCATGGTGATGGTGGTGCCCTCTCTGGGGTGGGAAAGAACACTGACCCTGTCCGTAAAGGCCTCCATTACGGAAAAACCCATACCGCTGCGTTCCAACTCCGGTTTGCTGGTGTAAAAGGGACGCCGGGCCAGTTCGATATCTTCTATACCGCAGCCCGTATCCCGAACGGTGACGGTGATGGTTCGGTCCTGCTTTTCACAGCGCAGGAATACCCGTCCCTCCGGTCGGTTGTCATAACCGTGCAGAATGGCATTGGTCACCGCTTCACTGACCGCCGTGCGCAGGTCGCTGAGTTCGTCCAGAGTGGGGTTTAAAGAGGCGGCAAAGGCCGCTACGGCACTGCGGGCAAAGCTTTCGTTTACCGACAGGCTGGGAAAACTCAGTTCCATCCAGTTATCCATGGGCTTGCCTCCTTACTGCCGGTCCACAATGGCATATAGTCCGGACATGCGGAATATCCGGTCTATGGCCGAAGACATGCCGCATACCGTCAGTTTTCCGCCGCGCAGACTCAGTATGCGGTAGCGGCCCAGGATCACGCCCAGGCCGGCACTGTCCATAAAGGTCACGCCGGACAGATCCAGCGTCAGATCCCGGATGGTGATGTCGTGAAGCATGGTGTCCAGCATATTCCGGGCCTGCTCGGCACTGTGGTGATCCAGCTCCCCGCATAGCCGGGCGTGCATGCGGGGGCCTTTTTTGCTTGCGTGTATCTCCATGTGCATACCTCTTGCTTTTTTGGTCCCCTATGTATTCGCCGCAGAAAATCCGTACCCTTCCGTAAAAAGCGGCCTCTTTTCAAAGATGAAGACGAGTTTGGGCGCATAAGCTTATATATGAAGCGATCCAACCTGTGCCGGGCCCTGCTGGGCCTGGGAATCTTATGCTATCTGCTGCTTATGCCAGCCCGGCTGCAAAAAGGACGGGGAGAGGAATTTTACCGTGCCAATCATTTGAGCAGCCCTCCGGCTTATGAGGGAACCTTTGTGTTATGGCATGTGGTCAGTCAAAAAACCTATCAGGGCAGCGTTACAAAACTCCTGCAGGCACTGGCGGAGGAATTCTCTTCCGCTCATTATGGGCTGCGTATTGAAGTGGCGGGTATGGGAGAGGAGGACTTTCAAGAGCGGCTGTCCATGGGGCGGGAACCAGATCTGATTTCCTTCTTTACAGGAGCACTGCCGCAAGAGCAGCTGCGGCCCATGCAATGGAGGGAACTGCCTGTCTTACGTCCGGGGCTGGCAGCAGGGGAATATGCCTGCCCCTGGTTCTTTTCCGGCTATGCATATGCCGCTTCCACTCTGGAATACGGGGAAAAACCGTCTTCGGGCGCAGGAGGATATGCTGAGGCGATCCCCGGTGCCTATTATGGATTCTCCGGGGCGGATAAAACCCGGGAGGAATTCCTGGCCGGAAAGGCCCAATGTGCTTTGGCAGATCTGCGGGCCTATGGGGATCTCGTTCGCCGGGAAGCCGGACCGGAGTGGGCGGCGGTTCCGGCAGGAGATTTTACGGATCAGGTATGCTACATGGGGGTGTTTCGCCGAGGGAGAGAAGGAAGTGAAGCATGCCTGGCGCGGTTTATGGAATTTCTGCTGCAGAAGAAAAGCCAGCGGGCTCTGTCGGCACTGGGAGCTTTCTCCGTGCTGCAGGATGGAGGGCAAAGCTTTTCCCTGTCTTTTTTGGAACGGACAAATAAGGCCTATGCCCATGTAACGACCCCGGATCCCTTTGCCTATTACAGCCACAAGGCAGCTTTGGAGGAGGAGGCAGCTGCCGCTTTACAGGGAGATATGCAGGCAGAAAAAAGGTTTTTTGAAAGGCTCCGTGTTGTAATCCCGGGGTAAACTTGCTATACTGGTATCATGGTATATTCTATGGAAGCATATATGGAAGCGCTCTGTGCCCTGGGGGCAGAGAGGGGGGTACCCGTAAGCAGTTTGACCACCTTTAAAATAGGGGGGCCGGCTTTGCTGACTCTGTGCACGGGGGATACGAAAAAGCTGCAGCAAGCCCTGACGCTTTGCCGGGAAGGGCATATTCCATGCGCGCTGGTGGGCAACGGCAGCAATATATTGGGGCCGGATGAAGGTTTTAACGGCTTGCTCCTGAAGCTGGAAAATCAGACCCAGCCCCCCGTATTTGAGGGCTGCCTGCTGCGGGCAGGGGCGGGGATATCCCTTACCCTGCTGGCCCGGGAGTCTCTTCGCCGGGGTCTCAAGGGATTGGAGCGGCTTTGCGGCATTCCGGGGACTTTAGGCGGCGCCGTTGCCATGAATGCAGGGGCTTACGGTTCCCAGATCAGCGATGTGCTGCATCGGGTGTGCCTTCTTAAAGAAGAAGGTCCCGTGTGGGAAACGGCAGATAAAGCCTGCTTCGGTTACCGCAGGAGCCCCTATACCTGGCCAAACGCCATTGTACTGGAGGCAGAATTGCAGCTGGCACCGGATGACGGTACGGCCCGCCCGGTCATGGAGGAATGTACCCGGGCCCGCCGGGAGAAGCAGCCTTTGGAGTATCCTTCTGCCGGAAGCTTTTTCAAGCGGCCGGAAGGACATTTTGCCGGGGCTCTTATAGAAAACTGTGGTCTGAAGGGCCTGCGGGTAGGGGATGCGCAGGTTTCTGCCAAGCATGCAGGGTTTATTGTGAATCTGGGGCACGCCCGGGAAGCGGATATTCGTGCCCTTATGGAACAGGTTTGCAGCCGGGTCATGGAGCAGACGGGCGTTGCCTTGGAGCGGGAAGTAAAACTGCTGGAGGAAACGGCATGTATCTTTTGATCGTTACCGGTATGAGCGGCGCAGGTAAATCCACTGCTCTGAAGTCTTTGGAGGGACTGGGGTATTATTGTGTGGACAACCTGCCCAGTAGCATGCTGTTGGATTTCCAAACGCTGTGCGAGCGGGCAAACCCGCCCATCCGGGCTGCGGCCGTCACCGTAGACGGAAGGGAAAGCCTGCTTAACACCGGTTTTCAGCAAGCCATACAGGAAATAGACAGGCTCACCTGCCCCCATGAAGTACTGTTTCTGGATGCCAGAGATGAGGTGCTCATGGAACGCTATAACGAGCTTCGCCGCCGCCATCCTCTGGGAGAAAGCGGCGAGGCAGAAAGCGGTGTGCGGCTGGAACGGGAATACTTGCAGGAGCTCAGATCCCGGGCGGACTACATAATGGACACCTCCGGAGTGAAAGCAAGGCGCTTTCCGGCGCTGCTGAAAAAACTTCTGCCGGAGATGGGCAGCCCGGTGACCAGCCTTGTGCTGTGCAGCTTTGGCTACAAGCGGGGGGTGCCGGTGGATGCAGATCTGGTATTTGATATGCGCTTTGTAGAAAACCCTTATTACGTTCCGGAGCTGCGGCTCATGAGCGGGCTGGACAAGCCTGTGGCGGAGTTTATAGAAAAACAGCCCTTTGTGGCGGAGTTTCTGGATTCCGTAACGGGGTTGATCCTTAAAACGCTGCCTTTGTATGAAAAGCAGGAAAAGAGCATCTTGCGCATTGCTTTCGGTTGTACGGGCGGCCGTCATCGCTCGGTATATGCTGCAGAGGGCTGCGCCCGAAGACTGCGGGAAGCAGGGATCCCCGTGCGGCTGTATCACAGGGATTTCCATGAGGAGCAGGAGGAATTGGAAAGCAGGGTGAGGCCCCTATGAGCTTTGCTTCCCGCATAAAAGAGGAACTGGTGCGCCAGCGCGTTCGGGAACCGCGGCTGAAAAATGCACAGCTTTCCGGCCTGACCTTTGCCTGCGGCAGTCTGAAGCTGGGGCGGCGGCGGAGCCTTGTGTACCGCACAGAAAACGAAGAGGTAGCCCGGCATATTGCATCCCTGTCCGCTTCCCTGTATAAACTGGAGATCACCGTGGAAAAGGCGGAGCAGCAGCATCGGCGGACGGCCCTGTATGTGGTGCGTCTGGAAGGGGAGACTCTTATGGAACTGCTGCTGGGGACAGGCGTCATGGAAGAAACAGAAGGCTCCCTGCATCTGTGCGGAAGTCTGCCTCAGGGATTGATAAAAGAAGAGGAGGCTGCCCGCGCCTTTGTGCGGGGATGCTTCCTGGGCTGCGGCACCTGCACGGATCCAAGAGGGGAATACCATCTGGAACTGGTGTGCCCTACGGAATCCTTCGGTCGGGATATGACGGCGCTGCTGGAACATTTTGGTCTGCAATGCGGATTGACCCGGCGTAGGAATCGCTTTGTGGTCTATCTGAAGGGCGGAGATGATATTACCGGCTTTCTGGCCCTGATAGGTTCCAATGCTGCTGCGCTGGATCTGGAAAATGTTCGGGCAGAAAAGGAAACAAGAAATTATGTCAACCGTACTACCAACTGCGAGTACGCCAATCTGGACAAGCTGGTAGCTGCATCCCTCAAGCAGCAGCAGGCAGCCGAGATCATATTGCGCTGCGGCCATTTTGATAAGCTTCCCAGCGCTGTGCGGGAGGCGGCGGAGCTGCGGCTGAATTACCCGGATGCATCCCTGCAGGAATTGGCGGATATGGCGGATATAAAAAAATCAGGCATGAACCACCGTCTGCAGCGATTGATGGAGTATGCCGAAGATCTGGAAAAAGGCTTGCGCTGAAGACAGAAAGAACGGAGAGAATCGCATGGAGCAATATACTGCTTTTGCCGCCTGGTACGACAGAATGATGGGAACCGTAGCTTATGAGGATTGGGAACGGTATCTGGACGGCCTGCTGCAGGAGGCTGGGGCAAAGACTGTGGCCGAATGTGCCTGCGGTACCGGGAATTTGACCTGGCGGCTGATAAAGGCCGGGTATTCGGTCACCGCTCTGGATATATCCGAGGATATGCTCCTGACGGCAAGAGAGAAGCTGCGAAAAATGGGATTGTCCTGTCCTTTTGTTCGGGAGGATATGCGTACCCTTTCCCTGCATCGGCCGGTGGACGCGGTGGTGGCCGCCTGCGACGGGGTAAACTACCTTACCGAAGGAGCGGAGGAGTTCTTTGCTGCCGCTTACCGGGCTTTGAAGCCTGGCGGGATCCTGTTGTTTGATGTTTCCAGCGACTATAAGCTGCGGTATGTTCTGTCGGGACGCACCTTTGGAGATACGGGAGCGGATTGGGGATATGTGTGGGAAAACGCCATGGAACCGAACAGCCCCCTTCTGGAAATGGAGCTTACCTGCTTTGTAAAACAGGGAACAGGATATGCCCGCTTTGAGGAGACTCACTGGCAGCGGGCTTATACGAAGGAAGAATTGACAAAGGCACTGGAGCGTGCCGGATTTGTAAAGATAGAAGTTTATGAAGCCTTTACCCGGCATGCGCCCGGGGGAAGAACAGAACGGCTGCAATTCGCGGCCCGCAGGCCCAAAGACCTGCAATAAAGCAGAAAGGAAGTGCATACGGCTATGCAGGAAGATAAGATATTACGAGGCATGATGGGGGAGAAGAGTCTGCGCTTTGCAGCCATTTCCGGCCGGGAACTGGTAAAGGAAGCACGGCGGATCCATAGCTTGAGCCGAACGGGTTCGGCAGCTCTGGGGCGGCAGCTGCTGATGACGGCGCTGCTGGCCAGTGATCTGAAAAACGAAACAGACAGCGTCACCACCATCCTTGCCGGAGACGGAGCCGGTGGCAACATGGTCTGCACCGGCCGCTTCGGCGCGCTGGTCAAGGGATATGCTGCCTGTCCGCAGGCAGAATTGCCCCCTGCTCCCAATGGAAAGCTGTTTGTGCGGGGCTTTGTGGGCACCAAGGGCAAGCTGACAGTAGTGCGGGATATGGGGCTGAAAGAACCCTATGTGGGGGCCTGCAACATGATCTCCGGGGAGGTGGCAGAGGACTTTGCCCAGTATCTTACCGTTTCCGAGCAGCAGCCTTCTCTGGTATATCTGGGCGTCCATGAAGATGTGGAGACCGGAGAGATCCTTTCCGCCGGTGGGTTGCTCATTCAGGCCATGCCCGGCTGTCCGGAGGATAAAATCGATCAGGTCATCGGTCTTTCTCCCTTTGCGGAGGATATGGCCCTTCGACTGCAGGAAGGTGAGAGCCTGAAGGGGATACTGGATTCCATCTTTGGCCGCATGAAAATGGACTATACACAGGAACTGTGCCCTCGGTACAGCTGCGACTGCTCCCGGGAGCGTATGGAGCGGGCCCTGATCTCTCTGGGCAGACAGGAGCTTCAGTCTATTATCGAAGAAGATGGAAAAGCGGAGCTCGTGTGCCATTTCTGCAACAAAAAGTATGCTTTCGACAAAGAGGCGCTGACGGAGCTGCTCAAGGAGGCTTCTTCTGAAAATGGCTAAAACAGATCAGAAAGGCATTCTGTCCTTTCAGCAGGACGCCGGGTTCTACATGCGGGCTGCCCGCAAGGCCATGGATGGCGGAGAGCTGATCCGGGCTTTGGGGATGCTGCGGGATGCAGAAAAAAGATGGCCCGGGGAGCGGGTGCCGTTTCAGGTGATGCAGGCAGAGGTGCTTAACCGGATGCAGCGATTTGACCAGAGCCTGCGGCTGCTGTTGACCACTGCACCTCTGGAACTCATGCCCGAAGAGGGGGTGTTCGGCATGGCCAGCAACTACATGGCCATGGAGGAATTTTCTGCCGCACACACCTGTTTTGAAGCATATTTGCGGCGATGGCCAGAGGGAGACTACAGCCAGGAATGCCGGGAGTATCTGGCGTTGCTGGCCGATGGGAGTGAAATGCACTGGCAGCTGGGGCTGGAGGACGGAGAGGATCCGGAACTTATCGCCCATCTGCATTATGCCAAGGCCATGCACTTTTCCGGCCTGGACCAACAGAGTCTGGAACATCTGCTGGGGCTGGAAAGCCGGTATCCCAGTTCCCTGTGGCTGCAGATGGAGATCGCACTGGATCAGTTCTGCGTGGGCGACTTCAAAGGAGCCGAACAGCGGGTATTCAATATTCTGAAAAAGGATTTGGGCTATGTGCGAGCCAAATGCCTGCTGGCGCTGATCCGTTTGAATGAGCACAAAAACCGGGAAGCCCGGGAAATGATGGATTCCATCCCCATACCGCAGTGTGCAGATACAGAGGTGCTGGGGAATATGTGCGCCATGCTCCTGGAGGTAAAGGATTATAAGCGTGCAGAGGAGTGCGCCGGAATGCTTACAGAGCTGCTGCCCTATGATCCCCTTTCTCTGCACGAAGAGGCAGTTGCCAAGTATATGCTGGGTAAAGAGGAAGAAGCTCTGGCCCGGTATGACAAGATCCTTTCCATAGATCCGGAAGATACCGTAGCGGCCTATTACCGGACGCTTGTGGAACATTCCAACGGAAAAACTGCCGGGCGGAGCCATATTTCCACCAATTATGATGTACCTTACGGCGAAGCCTTCAAGCGGTTCGAGCGTTTGAAAGGCTATCTGGAGAAGGGGCCGCAGGCTACGAAACAGGCATGGGAGGAAGAAAAGCCTTTCCACGACCTGTTGTGCTGGGCGGTATATTCCCCGTTGTTTCAGGCAAAGAAAGCGGTGTTCAGCGTGCTGGGCATTCTGGGGGATCCGGAAGCGGAGCGGGTATGCCGGGATTTTCTGCTGCGGCAGGATCAGAGCGACGCAGATAAGCAGCTGGCCATAGGTGCATTGAAGAACCTGGGTTCCGAGGGCCCTTACAGTCTGTATTATGAAGGCATGTGGCGCTACGGGGCGGTGCAGACCCTGTCCCTTCCCGCTGATCTGCCGGGAAGCTATCGGGATCTGTTTGAAGAACTGGAAGGGCTCAGCCAGCGGTATGCGCTGCCTGCAAGAACGGAAGAAGTAGCCCGGCGTCTGTTCTATCATTATGTGCAGGCGTTGGAGGGAGACTATCCCCGGATGAACCGGGAACAGCGAATGGCCATGGAGGCGGCCCTGACTGCCATGAGTCTCCATGCCATGGAGCAGAAATATGATCCGGAGCAGATATGCGGTCTGTTTGGGGTGACTATGCGCCGGATGCAGAATGCTCTGAACCGGTTGTTTGCCGCCATAGACACAGGAGAAGAGGAAAAGGAGCCGGAAAAATGAGCATGACCTTTATTGCCACCTGCAAGCTGGGATTGGAAAGCACCGTGGCGTTTGAACTGAAGAAGCTGGGGATGCAGAATGTTTCTGCCCGAGACGCCAATGTTTCCTTTGAAGGAGATTTTGGAGATATGGCAAAAGCACTGCTGTATCTTCGTACGGCGGAACGGCTGCTGCTGAAGATCGGCAGCTTTGAGGCAAAGAGCTTCGAAGCCCTGTTCGAAGGGGTGAAGGGTTTGGAGCTTACCCCCTACCTGAGCCGCAACAGTCGCATCCATGTGAATGGAAAAAGTGCCAAGAGTACGCTTTTTTCCGTATCCGACTGCCAGAGCATCGCCAAAAAGGCCATTGTGGAAAATTTAAAGGCGGCTTACCACACGGAACTGATCCCGGAGACCGGGGCGGAAGTTATTGTGGAGATCGGGCTTTTGCGGGACGAGGTCACTGTGGCGCTGGATTGCTGCGGGGCAGGCCTGTCCCGGCGGGGATACCGCACCTATAATGTGGCGGCACCTTTGGCGGAAACGCTGGGAGCGGCGCTGGTGCTTCTTTCCAGATATTGGCCGGATACGCCACTGATCGACCCCATGTGCGGTTCCGGCACCATTCCCATTGAGGCGGCCATGATCGGCAATAATATTGCCCCTTCTTTGAATCGGCGATTTGCTGCAGAGGACTGGCCTTTTATGGAGGACCGGCTGTTCCTTCTGGCCCGGCAGGAAGCCCGTGACTGTGCCCGCCATGACAAACTGCCTATCCGAGGCTATGATATGGACGAACGCAGCGTGGCTCTGAGCCGTATTCATGCGAAGAAGGCGGGGGTGGAGGTGCCCTTTGAGGTGCGCCGGGTGCAGGAACTGCGCACTGAATATGAAAAAGGTGTGCTCCTGTGCAATCCGCCTTACGGGGAGCGGATGCTGACCCGGGGAGAGACGGAGACCCTGTATGCCGATATGCGCCGGGTATTTGATAAGCTGACCCGGTGGCAGATCGGTATTATCAGCGGTATGGAAGATTTTGAAAAGGTCTATGGCAAACGGGCTGATAAACGCCGGAAACTTTCCAACGGGGGAATGAAGTGCACGTTTTATCAGTTCTTCCCGGAAAGAAAAGAAAAGTAAGAATTCTTTTCTGCCGAAACAAAAAAAGACTTGCTTTCTTTGCACAGATGGTGTATTATGTCTCATGGACATTGCAGAGATGGCTGAGCTGGTCTAAGGCGCACGACTGGAAATCGTGTATGGCGGGAACGTCATCAAGAGTTCGAATCTCTTTCTCTGCGCCACAAAAAGCACCCTTTCGGGTGCTTTTTTGTATGCCATAATGGGGTTGTCTATGGTATTTCTTCTGCTTTCCGGCAATCCAGGATCGTATGCAGCGGAATACTTTTTCCCGAATCCAGATACAACAGCCCGGCAGCGTGATCGATCCGGCGGATCCGCCCGCAAACGGTCGTATAAGCGCCGCCGCTTTTATATTCATCCCGGCAGAAACAGAGCAGTTCTACCTTTGGACGAGTTGGATCCTGCAGCAACCGCATAAGGGATCGGTTCAGTTCTTCCAACGCATCTTCCGTCAGTTCCCGGCAGGTCTGGGTAAGACGGCCGGCTTCCGTAATGGCATCGTCATACCCGGAAAGCGCGGCAAAAGGAGCAAACTGGGCGGCGCGATCCAAAAGAGGCATGGGGGGATGTTCTTGGGGAACGGGGGGACGGGCCGCATGCAAAATATCTTCATAAGAAAAGGATGGGGTCATGCCTTGTGCCCTCCTATCTGCTGGTTGCGTTGGCGGGCGGTAGCGCCCTCTTCCAGACTCATTCCTCTTAAAATGGCGTTTTTGCCAAATTTCTTCTTGATATGCAGCAGCGCTTTTTGCCGCTGAGATTCCTTTTCCCTTTCCCGATCCTGCCGGGCCAATGCTTCTGCATCTGCAAACAGGTTCAGCTGTTGAGGGCATCGAGCGGCGGCCTCTTCCCGGGACAATACGTTTTCTGCAGAAAGATTGATCCGCCGCACCAACAGCGCCGGGTGTACAATGCTTTCAAACAGCCGGGTCACGGCTTCCAGCAGTTCTAAAGAAGAAGCGGTAGGGCTGTTGAGTCGAATCGTGCCGTGAACGCTCTTGGGTATCTGGCGCCCGTAAGCATCGGTCACAACAGGACCGTTGTACGCTGCCTTTCGCTGGGGATCCAGCAGGCTTTCCCGGTCATATCCGATGACAAGAGTCAACTGGGCCGTTGTCAACCCTTTGCCGGCCAGTTCCAGTGCCAGCATATCCGCCATTTCACGCACCACCAGCCGTGCCTTTTCACAGGGATACGGTTCCTGCAGCACCTGGCCGCTGCCCAGACTTCGGGCGGATGGACGATATGCTTTGATCTGCGCCATACCGCAGGGCTCCAGCCCCCAGGCGTGGTCGATGAGCAGCTCTGCATTTACACCGAACAGACGGTACAACAGTGACTGGTTGTAATATTCTCCCGGACCGCCCAAAGAACAGCGGGCGATATCGCCCATGGTATACAGGCCATGCTGTTCCAGCTTTTTAGCATAGCCTCGGCCCAGCCGCCAAAAGTCTGTCAACGGCCGGTGCGCCCACAGAAGACGGCGGTAATCCATTTCGCTCAATTCCCCTATGCGCACCCCATGTCTGTCTGGGGGCAGATGTTTGGCTACAATGTCCATGGCAACCTTGCACAAATACAGGTTGGGGCCTATGCCAGCCGTAGCGGTAATGCCGGATTCCTTCAACACGGTGTGGATCAGGGTCTCCGCCAGCTGCCGGGGCGTCATGCCAAGGGGGCGCAGATAGGGTGTTGCATCGATAAATACCTCATCAATGGAGTATATATGGATGTCCTCCGGTGCGATAAAACGCAGATAGAGCTGATAGATCCGGGTACTGATATCTATATAATGAGCCATCTGGGGAACGGCAATAAAAAAATCCGCTTCCATGGACGGGTCTGAAAGGGAGACGCTGTCCATGGCTTTTCCGGAAAAGTGCTTGCCGGGGGCTTTGCTTCGGCGCAAAGTGTTCAGGGTGCGGATCTGCTGCTCCACTTCAAACAGGCGGGGCCTGCCGGGAATTCCCAGTGCTTTCATGGCCGGGGATACTGCCAGACAGATGGTCTTGCTGGTGCGGCTTTTATCCGCCACTACCAGATGAGCCGTAAGGGGGTCCAGCCCCCGTTCTACGCACTCTACCGAGGCATAGAAGGACTTCAGATCAATGGCAATATAGGTGCGTTCCATTGGCAGCCCTCCTTTCCCGGTTCGGCAGACATCTTCTTTATTCACAGTATACACCAAACAATCATTCGTGTAAATGGGGCTTTATGGAAGTATCCGCTTTCCTTCGCAGACGGAGTAGACAGCAGTGCAAAAAAGCATTGTTGCAAAAGCCAAAGCGCGGGGTTGCGCGGAGGAGTGTATGAGAATAAAAGCGGCGTTCTTCAGCCAACCGCTTTCAAAAAAATTCTGCAGACTTTCCTTTCCTTAAACGGCACATGATCCTTCTATGCTGCCATTTTGTCAATTTCTTCAGGCATGATCGGCCAGCTGCCGGGCCAGAGAACGGGCCTTTTCCAGATAGGGTGCAAACAGAGGTATTTGCTCAGGATCATGCTGCAGTCCAAGGGCTACCCATTCACAGTATTCGTAGAAAAAGAAGCAGTTCATGTGCCTGTAATAGGCTCCTCGAGGGATGCCCATGGGCTCCGGCAGGAGCCGGTAGTACAGTTCCAGCGCAAAGGCTCTGTCCTCGTCCTTCAAATAAAATAAACCATCGGGTGCCTCTGTTCCATGGGCCAGCAGGCGCACAAGGGGCGTTGGGTAAGGCAGCATGCCTCCGTATTCCCAGTCAATAAAGGTGCAGCGCTCTCCCTGTAGCAGCAGATTGAAGGGCAGCAGGTCATCGTGGCACAAAGTACGGGGCAGCGTATGGAAAAGAGAAAGATATTCCTTATAAGCGGCATCCAAAGCGGGGTCTCGCAGACCGGCAACGATCTTGCCACGGTTTGTACGCTCCTGAAGGGCCTGTGCATAGGGAAACCCGGCGGTTTCCATATCCCGGCGCTCCCACCAGCTTTTTTGCAATTCGGCTAAAGCAGTAACGGCGGATGTCAGGGCCTCCCGGGTGCAGAGGCACAGGTCCCTTCCGGGTATATATTCCAACAGAAGATAGGTGTCCCGGCCCAGGCGCAGGGTATCGTACAGGCGGGGAGTCCAGGGAGTTGTCTGCTGCAAAAAACGGGCATAGAGTTCTCCTTCATAAGCCTTGGCCTTTTTCAAAACGCGGATGCCTGCCGGTGTGTCTGCTTTCCATACATTGTAGGGGGCATCATCTTCCACAGAGTGAAAGCGGGTAACTCCTTGAGCCGTTATCCCCATGGCCCGGAGCAGGGCGTTGGGTTCCGGCGGCAGAGCATGGCTCTCCGGCAGGCGTTCAAAGGCCAGGCGGGGGCTGTTCCCGCGAACAAGGATAACGCCCCGGTAGGAAAAATCGTTTTCCATTGCCAGACGTTGAACGATATGGTTGTTTCGATGGGTATCCAGGCGCACATGCGGGCACTGCTTCAGGCAAAAATCCAGTACATAAGAAAAAAGATGCGGGATCTGCCCGTCCCCGGCCAGAGAATGTATGGTTACATAGGGGGAAGGATCCAGCCAGCTGCCTCCTTCTATGTGGGCATAAGTGGGCTCTTCCCCGGGTACGCAGGCAAAGACTCCATGGAGGCCGGTGCCGGATTCCACGGCATACAGGCAGCCTGCGTGCATTTGTCTGGTAATGGTGCTGTCTTCAGGATAACGGCTGCCCCATTGGGTGGGGTTTCCGTGAGCGGACATAAAGGCACGGGCACAGGCAAAGATCTCACGGAGCCGGGGCAGGTCTGCTGTTTCAGCGGGACGGATAAAAACGTTCATAAAAGCTCTCCGAAGATGTAATACAACCCTATTTTAGCATGTATCCTGTCCGGAGGCCAGCCCCGGGGTAAAAGCGGTTTGGTTTGGGGCATACTAAAAGCAGCTCCCGAAGAAGCTGCTTTTGCGTTTGTATGGAGTATGGAACGTTTGTTATCAAGCCTTGTGCAGGGTAAAGCAGGGACGGATAACGCCTACGTCTTCTTTGCGAACGTTCTTGACCACCGGATGTGCGAAGGAATCCAGCGAGCGGAGTTCTTCTTCGGAAAGCAGGTTCAGCTGCATGAGTATATCCAGCATCACCGCAGGCACCGCACGGCCGTTGCCGTCCTCTATCTTCAGGGCAATACCCATATTCAGATCCTTCACGCCGATGCAGTAAACGCCTTCGGCTCCGGTCTTAGCGGCAAAACGGCCGCCGGTATGCTTTAAAAACTCGGTGCAGAAGCCGTTGGTGCCGGCGATCATCTCCGGGTGCTCGTTCATGGCCGTCACAATGGTACGGCAGGCGGAAGCATATTCCGGAGAGAGATCCTCCGGCGTAGTGAGCCGGGCAAAGGAACGGGCCATGGCCTGTACGGGCAGCCCGTGTACTGGAACGCCGCAGCCATCAATGCCAAGGAGGATTGAATCGGCTGGTACGCCGCTCATGCGGGCCACGATCCCCAGCACTTCCTGCTGAACGGGGTGTTCAGGGAGATAGTAATCTTCAATGGAATAGCCCTTCTGGACACAGGCGGCCAAAAAGCCGCAGTGTTTGCCGGAGCAGTTGGAGTTCATTTCATCAATGACCATGTGCTCCTGCAGCTGTTTTTCCTTATAGGCAGCGGAGATGGAATACTGAAAGCCGCATTTAAGGGCTTCTTTGGGCAGGCCGATCTTATGCAGGATTCCTTGGATGACCTCTTTGTGCATGGGCTCTCCGTAATGGGAGGCGCACATAATGGCCAGTTCCTTGTGGGTAAAGCCAAAGAGCTTATCCGTACCGGAAAGCAGTACGTTCATGGCCTGTAAAGGCTTGGCGGAGGAACGCATATAGGTGACAAGGCCGGGGTCTCCGGCCCAGTACAGCAGTTCGCCGGCGCCGTTGGTAACGGCTACCGAGCCTCTGTGTACGGATTCCACCATGGGGCCGCGGGTCACCTGGGCAAGGATCTCAGACATAAGGTAACAGCCTCCTTTAATTCCGGATTATTTATACAGTATATACCCCATGGATGTATATGTCCAGCCCCAGGAAGAATATACAATGAGGCAGATTTCCTTGACGGAGCGGGGAAAACGGTGTACCATCAAACTGAAAGACTGCAAAGCTTTCATACCTTTAAAGAGAAGCAGGAGGACTGCCATGGAACTGGAACGGGCGCAGATACGCCTGACGGGTTTGGAGATTCGGGATTATAAAAACGTAAAGCATGGGTTTCTAAGTCTGGAAAACCCGGGCAGCGGATATGAAGCGGGGATCCTGGGGCTTTACGGCCAGAACGGTTCCGGCAAGACCGCCGTGATCGAAGCTCTTTCTTTGTTGAAGCTGGCTTTGTCCGGGGAGAGCATCCCTGTCCGGCTGGGGGAGTACATACATGTAGACGCTGCCAATGCAGCCTTTTCCTTTACCTTTCGGCTGCGGGAGGAAGAGGAGGAAACACGAACCGTATATACCCTGAAGCTGAAAAAGAAACAGACAGACCGGGGCGAAGAACAAAGAGGGATATCTGGGAACTGCGGCGTTCTGATCTATGGAGAAAGTCTTTCCTGGAACGGAAGCGGCCGCATGCAGATGCTGCTGGAAGCCGGGCAGGAAGAGCCTTTCGGACCTAAAACAAGGTGTAAAGCCCTTATAGGCGGTGAACGGACGGCTTTGGTAGATGCGCTGGTGGCTCGTAAACTGGCGGATGCCCAAGGAACATCCTTTTTCTTCGGTGAAGCCTTTGAGACACTGTTGTCTCAAAAAGCACCGGATTCTATAGAAAAAAAGATCATGGCCCGGCTGCGTACCTATGGCAGGGAGGAGCTTTTTGTTATAGACACGTCCAACGCCGGGCGCATCAGCCTGGATGCTTTGCCCATGACCTTTCGCTTTGCACCGGGGCAGCCTCCTTGCCGGGTGACGATCCCTCTTAGCGGTACGGCGCTGCTGCCGAAACCCGTCTTTGAGCGGGTGCAGCGGGGCATAGGAAGCATGAATCTGGTGCTGCCCAAGATCGTTCCCGGCCTGACGATCGCCCTGAAGGATCTGGGGGCACAGATACTTGCCGACGGCACGCCGGGAGTCAGTGTGCAGCTCATGTCTCACAAAAATAGCCGGGAGATCCCTCTGCAATATGAATCAGAGGGGATAAAAAAGCTGATATCCGTGCTGCATCTGCTCATTGCCCTGTATAACCGGCCTTCCATTACCGTAGCCATTGATGAGATGGATGCGGGAGTATTTGAATACCTGCTGGGGGAGCTGCTGCGTATCCTCTCTGAGCGGGGAAAGGGGCAGCTTCTGTTCACCTCTCACAATCTGCGTCCGCTGGAAACGTTGGACAGGGGATTTATCGCCTTTACCACCACGGATCCGGAGGATCGATATATGCGGTTGGGGCGACTGAAGGGAACGGAAAACCTGCGGGACTTTTACTACCGGGATATTTTGCTGGGGGAACAGCCCCGGGAGATATATGCTCCGACCAACGATAGTGAGATCGCCTTTGCTTTCAGGGAGGCCGGAGAGGCCCATGACGCGTAGAAAGATCGTATTCGTTATCGTGGAAGGGCCTTCAGACGAAACGGCTTTAGGTTTGCTGCTGCAGCGATTGTATCAGGCGGAAACGGTGTATGTGCATATCGTACGTGGAGATATCACAACCGGACACCGGGCCGGGCCGGAAAATATTGTTCAGCGGGTGGGCCGGTTGATCCAACGGTATGCGCAGACAAATCACCTGCGCAAAGGGGATTTCAGGGAGATACTGCATGTTTCGGATATGGATGGAGCCTTTATTGATCCGGATTATGTATATGTGGAGGACACACTCCGCCGTACCCGCTATTCTCCCGAGGGGATATATACGGCCAACAAGCCGGGGATAGAGGAGCGGAACCGGCAAAAGAAGGAGAACCTGCTGGCTCTGATCCACACAGAGAAGATCTGGGGCGTACCTTATAGGATTTTCTATATGTCCTGCAATCTGGATCACGCTCTGTATGGGAAGCTGAACAGCTCCAATGCCGATAAGGAAAAGGACTCCATGGCTTTTGTACGCCAGTATCGGGAGAATATCCCGGACTTTGTGCGCTTTCTTACGGAATCAGACTTTTGTGTTATGAGCGGCTACAAGGATTCCTGGATCTATATTGCCCAAGGCAGGCATTCGCTGGAGCGTCACAGTAATCTGGGGCTTGCCCTGCAGGAAGCTTTTGAGACAGCGGATACCGGAGAGATAGTTTCCGAACTGACGGATGCATGACAGGGAGATTGGAAAAAAAGATAGGGAAAAAAGCGTATACTGCTTCGTGCCAGGTATGACTCGAGAGGGTGCTATCATAAGCGCATAAGGAATATACGCATACGCAAAAACGCAGGCCTAAAAGCCTGCGTTTTGTGCCTGTACCGAGTTATTCTACGATCACAGTATCGGAGGAAGCGCTGTCCGGGTGCCCCACATATTGGGAACTGCCCAACCCGAGGATCATGGTGAAGATGGAAGGCAGCAGGATCAAACCTACCGCAAAGCTCGCACCGTGACCGAAGGCTTTGGAAAGCCGGATACTAAACAGAACATGGATCACCAATGCACCAACGGTGCAGGCAAAAGATAGAAACAACAGAAAAATGTTTCCGTCTGTATTGGAACTGATCCAGGAGGTCACCGCACCCAGCAGCAGGAAGATCCAGTAATACATGGGTTTCCAGCAGATGCGGTAGCAAACATGTCCGTTCAGGAACGGAATAAGGGATTTCCAGCCTGCTTCGCCGGCTTTGGTAAAGATGAACCATTGCCCGATGAGCAGAAGGATCCAAAATGCTATGGCAAAAATCCCATACACGAAAAGAAGAGAACCGAGGGACAGCAAAGCGTTGAAAATCAGGGTAAACATAAACAGCCTCCTTGCAGTCAGAATGTAAAACCATTCATAGAATAGCACATATTTTCTTCTGGGAAAAGAAAAAAGTATTTTCCGCTCTAAAAAGGATCAAAAACAGGCTGCTGTGTGCGGAGTGCATTTTGGCTGGCAAGCTTGCGGGATGAACAAATCAGCACATCTGCCAACGAGCAGTGCGACGCACTACATCCTGCAGGACTTCTTAGAGCAGGTTGTTTTGTATGAGATTAAGCGGCTGGCCTGCTTTGCCAGTGAATACGAAGATGACTTTATAAAAGTTATGATCGGACACTCGGCAAAGGTGGAGGAAAATGGACGCATCCGCAAGCAGCGGGAGCTGGACGCTCTGACCGCCCGTGACCGGGAGCTGGATATGCTCTTTGAACGACTCTATGAGGACAATGTGGCGGGCAAAATCGACGATGCCCGGTTTGCCAAAATGTCCAAACGCTATGAACAGGAACAAGGCGAGACCGCCGGAAAGATCAAGGCCCTGCGGCTGGAACTGAAAAAGGCTGACGGCAAGAAAATGGATATGGATTTCTTTCTGGAAACCATCCGGCGCTATACTGACGCTACCACGATTACCCGGCGCATGGTGGGTGAGTTGATCGACCACATTGATGTGTACCACGCTGAAAAGCGGGACGGCATAACTAACCAGCGCGTAGTCATTCACTACAACTGCATTGGCGCTTTCGATGTGCCGGATCGCCGGAAGATCCCGGAAATCGACATTATCATGGAAACGCGAAAAGGCGTAGCACTAAGCTACGCCCCAACACAGATCGCTGTGTGACCTTTTCCGCAAATAAAAAATGCGGAGTATCATCAAAGGACTTTCAAACCCTTTAATGATACTCCGCATGGTGCGAGTGGTGATACAGCATTTTTCAAAAAACACAGTAATATCAATGGTTTTAGGACACCCGAACAGCGAAACTACTTGTATTCCGCCCTCTTGAAACCGTCAATTTCAGCAGCTATTGCTCGGTTCATCTTCCGGTAAGGAGACGACATCCTTGCAATAATCAGTACATAGCGCGTCTGTTTACCCAAAGTGGCGCTTGGGTCGGCAGGCGCGCTGTTTTTATGCCCTGATGCGGGCGAAGGAGGTGTTATTGTGAAAGCATATGGGAAGTCGTGGGGCTACA
>UQYI01000016.1 GCA_900545265.1 uncultured Eubacteriales bacterium | reverse complement strand
CCCCAGCCGTACCGTTCGGCTCAAAGGATACGGTCTGTCAGACAGTATTAAAAATTGCTACAAGTACACTCTTCCCGATGTGGAACTGGCTCCGGGGGAATATCTGCTGGTTTACTTTGCCGGCGGTACGCAGGGCACGGAGGAGAATCCCTTCTGTACGGGGTTTGGCCTCAGCAAAGACGGGGATACCGTGGCACTGGTGGACGGCAACTATAACCTGCTGGACTCTGTAGAAGTTCCCGCCCTCCCCGCAGATGTGAGCTATGCCCGGGGCAGCGACGGAAAGTGGGGCTATTGCCTGACTCCTACCCCGGGGCAGGCAAATACCGGAGAGATCCTGGAGAAGCTGGAGAACGAGCCTTGATGGAGCATATGTCCTTGATGGAGCGCATGGCAGGCTGGCTGTCCTTTGTGCCGGGGGAAGCAGGAAAGCTTCCGCCCCTGCAGCTGGCTTATATCGGCGATACGGTTTACGACTTGTTTGTGCGCACATATCTGGTGGAGACTCGGCCGGGCAGCGTGCATGAGCTGCACCTGCTTTCCAGTTCTCTTGTATCGGCAGCCGGACAGGCATCGGCCTATTTTCGGGTGGAGTCCATGCTCAGTGAAGAAGAGAAGGATATTTTCCGACGGGGCCGCAATGCCCATAGCGGCACCGTGCCCAGGAATGCAAAGGTGGGGGAATATCGTCTGGCCACAGGACTGGAAGCTTTGATGGGGTATTTGTTCTGTACTGGTCAGGAGGCACGCATAGGTGAACTTATGGAAGTAATTTTAAAGGAGAAGATACATGGCATACAGCAATAACAACCGGAACAACGGCGGCTATACTAAAGGCGGCTATGAGAAAAGGGAGAGCGGGCGCAGCGGTTACGGCGAAAAACGTTCCTACGGGGAAAAGCAGTATCCGGAGAAAAAAAACTACGGAGAAAAGCGGGCCTACGGTGAGAAAAAGTTCTATGGAGAAAAGAACTTTGGCCAACGGTCCTACGGAGAAAAAAAGCCCTATGGAGACAGCAAGCCCTACGAAGGCAGGCGTTTTCAGGAGAATAAAGAAAGCCGTCCTGCAAAAGAAGCTCCTTATGGTGCCAGGGAACAGGAGCAGGATGAACTTCCCTTTATGCTCTTTGGCCGCAACGCCGTACGGGAGGCCATCAAATCCGGCCGCAGCATCGATAAGATCCTGGTAACAAAAGAACAGGATGGTTCTCTGCGGGAGATCCTGGAAGGTGCCCGGGAGCGGAAGCTTGTCATTCGGGAAGTAGACCGGCGGAAGCTGGACGAGGTTTGCATGCCCTTTGGCCACGGGGGGAAAACAGCCAATCATCAGGGTATCTGCGCCTTTACGCCCGGCGTGGAGTATTGTGAGATAGAAGATATGCTCAAGGCAGCCAAAGCGAAGGGAGAGGATCCTTTCATCATTCTTCTGGACGGCATCGAAGATCCCCACAATCTGGGTTCCATCATCCGCAGCGCCGAGTGTGCCGGGGCCCATGGGGTCGTCATTGGCAAACGGCGCAGTGCTTCTCTTACGGCAGCGGCGGTAAAAAGCAGCGCTGGGGCGGCGGAATACATGCCCATTGCCCGGGTAGTGAATATGACGGCGGCTCTGGAGACATTGAAAAAGGCGGGGCTCTGGGCGGCCGGCGCAGACATGTCCGGGAAATCCATGCATAACATGCCTCTAGCCGGGCCTTTGGTGCTGGTTATTGGCAGCGAAGGAGAGGGTATCAGCCGCCTTGTCAAAGAAAAGTGTGATTTCATGGTCTCCATTCCCATGGGAGGGCACGTGGATTCTCTGAACGCCGGCGTAGCAGCCGGGATTCTGATGTTTGAAAAACGCCGTCAGGAGGCCGTGAAAAGGGCCCAGACCATGCAGGAATAAGGTCTTGCAGGAGAGGCTTCATGGAAGAAGATAAGCGCACCGATGAAGAACTTATCCAACGGCTGCGGCAGGGGGATAAAGACGCCGAATGGGCTTTGTATGACCGATATAAACCCTTGGTACGGGCTCGGGCCCGCACCTTCTTTCTGGTGGGTGCAGACCATGAAGATCTGGTGCAGGAGGGGATGCTGGGCTGCTATAAGGCCGTGTGTGAATACGATCCCGGTAAAAATGCATCCTTCCGCAGCTTTGCGGAGCTGTGCATTACCCGGCAGATCCTGACGGCTATCAAAACGGCTACCCGAAAAAAGCATCAGCCTCTGAATACGTATATTTCACTGAACCGTCCTGCCTTCGAGCCGGAGGAGGATAAAACCCTGCTGGATATGGTAGCCAGCGTGGAAGTCATGGATCCGGAGGCTCTGCTGATCAGCCGTGAGAACTTTCAGGCCATGACACGGGATATCGACCAGCGGCTGAGCAAGCTGGAAAAGCAGGCACTGGAACTGTATCTTCGGGGCCTTTCCTATCAACAGATCGGGGAGATACTCCATAAAAGCCCTAAATCCATCGACAATGCCATTCAGCGGGTCAAAAAGAAGCTGGAACAATACGGAAGCGATCGATAAGATCAAGTAAAAACTCGTCCCTCCTGTGAGGCGGCGAGTTTTTGCATATACATATGGGGCACGGTGCAGGGAAAATACCGATGTGCCAATTCGGCTGATCTTTTTGCCACCTGCGTTTACGTTTATAAGGATAAGTGAGAAGGGTATTTTCGAATCCTGCCGGTATCGGTTTTGCTGCACATTGGGAGAGAATACAACCGGCGATGCGGTCATTCGTTGACAAAGATTCCCTTGCCCGGGTATCATGGAGACAGAAAGCGAAGGAGACCCTTTATGGATATGGAGAGAAAATGTTTGGAGATATGCTGCGGCAGCGCCGGGGATGCCATTGCTGCCTTTACGGCAGGAGCGGACAGAGTAGAACTTAATAGCTGTCTGTTTTTCGGCGGTTTGACTCCTACTTTGGGAACATTGGAAGAGGTGTTGGATAAAGCACCCGGAAAGCCCGTTATGGCCATGGTGCGGCCCCGGGCCGGGGGCTTTTGCTATGATAAAACGGAGTTTTCCGTAACCTGCCGGGAAGGAGAAGCCCTGCTGAGAAAAGGGGCCGCCGGGCTTGTTTTTGGCTTTCTCAGGGAGGATGGTACGCCGGATTCTGCCCGTATACGAGTATTTACAGAGATGACCCGGTCTTACGGACGGGAAAGTGTGTTCCACAGAGCTGTAGACGTAGTGCCGGATTGGCGGAAGGCGCTGGATGTGCTTATGGAGCAGGGCGTTACCCGGGTACTCACCTCCGGTCAGGCGCCTACGGCTTTGGCGGGGGCGGCCTGCATCCGCCATATGCGGGAGTATGCCGCAGGACGCATAGAGATACTGCCCGGAGCGGGGATTCGCCTGCACAATCTGCAGGAAGTGCTGCGTTTGACCGGCTGCAGACAGGTTCATATGTCTGCTCATAGCAGTTTTGAAGACTGCTCTGCTCAAAATACACGGGGCATTGCTTTTTCCGGCAACGTGCTGCCGCCGGAATCTCAGGTAAAACGGGTAGATACAGCACTGGTGCGTGCCCTGGTGGAAACGCTTCAAAAGAAAGACCGGTAAAACACCGTTTAACAGGCAAGGAGGAAATATGTATCGCTTTGAACGCACCGCTTATGAAAAGCGTATGCAATGGTTTGTGCAGGCTCGCTTTGGCATGTTCATTCACTGGGGGCTTTATGCCGTTCCTGCCAGGGGGGAATGGGTGCGCAGCAATGAACGGATGCCGGAGGAGAAGTATATGCCGTTCTTTCGGGAATTTGATCCTTCTGCAGCAGAGCCGAAAGCCTGGGTGCAGGCGGCTAAAGAGGCGGGGATGGGCTATGTGATTCTGACCGCCAAGCACCATGATGGCTTTTGTCTGTTTGACAGTGAACTGACGGATTTTAAGAGCACCAATACTCCTATGGGGCGGGATATCGTCCGGGAATTTCTGGAAGCGGGCCGGGAGGCCGGTTTAAAGGTGGGACTGTATTATTCCCTGATCGACTGGCATCATCCGGATTTTCCGCATCATGGAGATAGGTACCATCCCATGCGCAGCGATCCTGCTGCTTCCAATGAAGAACGGGATTTTGAGCGCTACCTTGCCTATATGCATGGGCAGGTGAAGGAACTGTTCACCCGCTATGGAAGGCTGGATGTGCTGTGGTTCGACTTTTCCTATAATCAGTTGCGGGGAGAAGCGTGGCGGGCCGATGAACTGGCCGATATGGTGCGTACCCTTCAGCCCGGAATATTGCTGAACAACCGTCTGGAAGTCAGCGGGGAGGGCTTTGGTTCTCTGGCACAGGGAGAGCCTGCTCCCTGCCACGGAGATTTTGTCAGCCCGGAGCGCATGGTGCCGCCGGAAGGACTTTTTGACCCCCAGGGGCGTCCTCTGTATTGGGAGACCTGTACCACCATGAATCATAGCTGGGGCTATTGTGCCGGGGATACCTGGTATAAGCCGGCACCGCTTCTGCTGAAAAAACTGGTGGAATGTGTCAGCAAGGGAGGCAACTTCCTTTTGAACGTAGGCCCGGACGGCAATGGACGTATCCCCCGGCAGGCGATGGATACTCTTAAATATCTGGGGCAATGGATGCAAATAAACGGGGAAAGTATCCGCGGCTGCGGCCCCAGCGGCATGGAAAAACCGGAGTGGGGACGCATCACCCGCAGGGAAAATGTGCTGTACCTGCATATCTATGAAAACGCACTTGGTCCGCTGCCATTGTATGGTATTCCCGCAGAAAAGATCCGCGCCATGCGCCTGCTGCAGGATGGGCGGGAGATCCCCCTTTCTGTCAGCTGGGTGCACAGTGACTATCCGGATATGGCGTTTGCAGATCTGGGGCCGGATCCTGTACTTCCTGACGGGGATGATACGGTACTCAAGGTGCTTTTGGAGGAGGCGTAAGCTATGTTCTCAGAAGACTTTGTCCGTCACGCGCATAATCACTTTTTGCACCGGATACAAGAGCTGCCTGCCGGTATAACGGAAAAGACAGAGGGGCTTTCCGGGGATCTCCGGGTGGCTGCGGAGTTTTTATACGGCACGCTGCCACTGGGGGATGTTTTTCTGGCACCGTATGAAGCGCTGCTGGAAGAGTGCTGTCTGGCATTGGAACTGAGAGACAGGGATCCGTGGAACCGGCAGCTGCCGGAAGACCTGTTTGTGCATTTTGTGCTGTATCCTCGGGTGAACAACGAGACGCTGGAGCCTGTTCGCGGCTTTTTTCGGGAACGGCTGTGGCCCCGAGTACAGGGGATGAACCAGCGGGAGGCGGTTCTCTGCTGCAACCGCTGGTGCTGTGAACAGGTGAGTTATCAGGCTTCCGACGGCCGCACGGAAGGGCCGATGACCGCTTACCGCTCAGGCAAGGGCCGTTGCGGGGAGGAATCCACCTTTGCTGTTTGTGCGCTGCGGAGTCTGGGGTTTCCCGCCCGGCAGATTTACGCCCCCTGGTGGAGTCACTGTGACGATAACCATGCTTGGGTAGAGGTATATGTAGACGGAACATGGCACTTTATGGGGGCCTGTGAACCGGAGCCCGTATTGGACAAGGGGTGGTTTCTGGCGGCTTTCGCCCGCTCCATGCTCATGCATACCCGTACTTTTTCTGATTTCAGGGGAGAGGCGCTGAAGGGCGAGGCATTGATAGAAAAGTGGGGGGACGCTTATTTGTATAACGAGACCCACCGATATGCCCCGGTGCGCCGCTTGACGGTGGAGACCCTGCTGCCTGACGGTACTCCCGCAGCAGGAGCATTGCTGCATCTGCAAATACTGAACATGGCCGGTTACAGAGACATGGCCCGCCTTACCGCCGATGAAAAGGGCCGGTCGTCCATTGTATGTGGGTTGGGGAGCCTGCACGTGGAGGCATTTTGTGAAAACCTGCTGGCGGCAGCGGATGCAGATACCCGGAAGGATGATTTTGTGCGTTTGCCCCTGACAAAAACACAGCAGGAGCCGGAAGAGGGGGAATTTTATCCTCCTCCGGTGCGCATAAATCCCGGCCCTGCCGTATCCAAAGAAGCCAAAGAAGAAAACCGAACGTTCTGCATACAGGCGGGAGGGATGCGCTATAAACGGCAGAAGGCACAATATAAAGAAGCGGTGGAAGCCTGCATGCCTTCCGAGCGTCAACTGCCCTGGCTGAAAACCGCCTGCGGCAATGCCGGGGAGATAGGAGCTTATCTTCGGGAAGGAGAAGCGCTGGCAGGGCTTTGGGCTGAAGAGCTGCTGGATACCCTTGGGGAGAAGGATTTGCGGGATACCCCAGCATCTGCCTTATTGACACATCTAAAGGGAGCCATGCAGTATCTGCCCGACTATAAGGGCCGGGAAGAACTGTTCAAACGATATGTGCTCTGCCCCAGGGTAGCGCTGGAAAAACTATATCCCTGGCGCGGAAAACTGGGCGTTTCCCTTACGGAAGAGGAACGGCGGCAGGTGAAAGCATCGCCCGTATCCATGGAAACAGTATGGAAAAAGACTCTTTTCCTGGAAGAATGGTGCCGGGTATGGGGGCTTGAAAGCAGAGAAAAGGATATTTCGGCTGTGGCCCTGCTGCGGGATCTGGGGGTGGGAGCTCGGCTGAATCCGTGCACGGGGGAAGCGGAGTATCTTGCGGGAGAAACCTTCGCCCGGGTATTTCCGAGGCCTGCGGGCACCCTGCTGGTAACCGGGGAGGGAAATTGGCAGTACGACGGGAACTGGAGCCTGGCTATTCGGAAGGAAGAAGGGTTTATGCTTCTGCCCCACGGGGAGACGGGCACTCCCATGGATCTGCCTGCGGGAGAGTACCGGCTCATGTGTGTGCATCGGCTGCCCAACGGCACACAGCGCTTTATGCGACGGTATTTTGCTTTGAAGGAAGGGGAAATGCATCAGGAGTCCCTGACCATGCCCGCAGCGGATCTGAAGGATATGCTGCAAAGCGTCCCTGTACCGCAGATATCGCTGATGGAAGAGAAAGAGAGCGTCACCGTGCCCATACCGGATGCAGGGCTGGCGCTGCTGCTGTTTATCCGCCCCGGAGAAGAACCTACGGCTCACATTCTCAACGAATTGCGGGAGGAAGGGCAGACCCTGCTGCGGAAGGCAGAACTGTGTCTGGTATTGCCTGCAGGGACTTCTGCAAAGGAGGAAACGCTTTTACGCTTTTTGAAAACCTGCCCGCAGGCTCATCTGTATTGGGATGAAGAGGACGCACAGGCACTCCTGGCTCGAACCCTGTTTTTGGAGCCGGGAGATTTTCCGCTGCTGTTTTTGATGGAAGGGGATCGCTGCCGCTTTGCCAGAGGAGGCTATGATGTGGGCACGGTGGCGCTGTTGGAGCGGATCGCGGCTCTTTTGGAGAAAGAGTTGGCGGGAAAATTGAGAACCCAAACGGAAGGACTGCTGCCGCGTTGAGAATGCGGAGGACGCTTTGACGCATCAGGAGCAGCCTGATACAAATCGCATTGTATCCGGGCACCGCTGCATGCGGGGCAAGACCATTTTTAGTGTTGGGCATCTATAAGAAACCGTTTTTTGATACTGCTGCGCAGCAGTAAGAACAGCAGCAGTGTTACCATACCGGATGCGGCATAGAGATTGCGCAGTGCGGACGCGGCACAGGCAAGCGGATTGCTTCTTACGGCGGTCACAAGATAGAGGGCCGGTGTATCTTCACTTTCCTGCAGCGGCTGCCCATCTGTGGAAAGTGCAGGGAAGGAACGATGGTCGAATAACAGCAATTCCGTAAGGGAAAAACGACTGTGACTGTAATATTCGGCGGTGCTTTCAAATGGCAGATCCAGAGCCTGGGTCAAAGCGGCCAGATTTTCATAGGGCTGTTCGCCGTAGGTAAGCGGATCGTCAGAGGAACTCCACATTTCCGGATAGGTGATATAGACGGTCACAAGGCTGTCTTTTTCATATGCATCGCTGTGATCAAACTGAAGCTGCCAGTCCAGCAGTTCAGCCTTATCCAGTTGGGAAAGAAGAAAAGAGGAGGTGCCCCCTTCCAGAGAAAAGCGATCGTCTTCTTCTACCACGTTCCAGATAAGGCTTTCGGTAACGTAGTGCATCACCACGGGCTTGAGCTCGGTGCCTTCAAAATATCCTGTCACACGCAGGGCGGCCAGATCCTCCAGATTGTGTACCCCGGCATAGATGGTTCGGAAGCGGCGGTAGGGATCCTCCTTCCAGTCGGCGTTTTTTCCTTGGCTGATGTCGATCCAGCCGTAGCGGGGTCCAAAAACGGCATCCATTCCGGCCTGCCATTCTTCCTGGGTACAGTAAGGAAAATACAGGATATCGTCTGCGCTGCTGTGCAGCAGATCGCCCTTGGCGTCATACAGTAAAATGGCGGTTTCCAGAGGATAGGAAATATTCCGGATGAGCTTATCCCTGTCTCCGGTGTCATAGTGACCAATGGTGTGATAGGAGGCGGAAAGTTTTCTACCCATGGCAAGGAGCAGTTCATATTCGAAAAAGTCCGGCCGTTCGTACTGGTATCCATAGCGGACGGAAGAAGGATCATAAAACTCCGGCAGCGAACCGCTTTGGCTTACGGAAGCCGCATATGCATAGCTTTGTTCATAAAGCGCATCATAGATCTCCTGAGCGGTGACCACCGTAAGGCAAAGACTGAACAGCAGCCATAGCCCCAAAAGGGAGAAGGCAAGCAGGCGTGTGATTCGGGAATATGCGGTGTTTTTCATATAGCTTCTTTCTCCTACAGCTTTACATGAGGGTTAACATACTGCCCGTGGGCTTGGGTATGCTTGCCATATTGAATGGCAAACCGGGGGCAGCGGTGCAGGCATCCCAGACACAGGACACATTTTTCTTTGACCCATACGGGTTTTCGGTTTTCCAGCCGAATGGCTTGAGCGGGACAGATCTTCTGGCACAGGCCGCAGCCAATGCAGCTTTGTTCCACATGAAAGTGAGCGGTCCGCCTGGCTTTGGAATGATAAAAGGGCTGGGCGAAGCACTTTGCCATGAGTAACGGTACGCGGGGAGACATATGGCTGTTGGTGTACCGACTTTGAACGCAGCGGAGGATAGTATCGATCTCCGCTTCCGTAGTTTTTGTAAACGCAGCGACCTTTCCGGGGGAAGACAAATCAAACAGGGGTGTCCAGGTGTCGGGCATCTTTACGGAATAAAAAGCGTCGACGGATCGGCCGCGTATGGCCTGGGCCGCCATATGGCCGGCCGCTCCGGGAGTGGTACCATAGGTGGCAATAAAATAAAGATAGTCCGTTTGAAAGGAAGCCTTTTCCAGAAATTCCTGCACCAAGCTGGGCAAGCCCCAGAAATAGGTGGGGAAAACGATACCTATGGTGCTTTCCGAAAAATCATATTGTTCCTGATGAAGGCAGTCCAGTATGGATATCGCTTTCTCATTATACGCGGCGGCCAGCCGCTGGGCCACATATTTGCAGTTGCCCGTGGCAGAAAAATACAGGAGCATGCTTTATACCTTCGTTAGAACTGCAGGCAGGGTGAGCTCAAACCAAAGGGGTTTCTTCGGGCAGGAGTCCCTCTTCATACTTTTCCACACCTTTGAGCTTGGAGCGGATCTGGCGGGTGCGGGTGCCGATCAGCTGATCCAGATCTCCGCTGACCTGCTGCAAATGCTTTTGAGAGGCTTCCAGCACCTCACCAAACTTGTCAAATTCCGTTTTTACCGCCCGAAGGATAGACCAGACTTCTCCGGAACGCTTCTGAATGGCCAGAGTCTTGAAGCCCATCTGCAGGCTGTTCAGCAGGGCCGCCATGGTGCTGGGGCCTGCCAGATTGACTTTGTATTTGCGCTGCAGTTCTTCTACCATGCCCCGGTTCACAGCTTCGGCATACAGTCCTTCAAAGGGTAAAAAGAGTATGGCGAAATCTGTAGTGCAGGGGGGATCGATGTACTTTGTGGAAATATCCTTGGCTTCCTGGCGGAGCCGGGCAGTAAGGGCGCTGGCTGCCGCAGAAACGGCTTCGGCGCTGCCGGTATCGTAGGCGTCTACCAGGGCGGCGTAAGTATCTCCGGGGAATTTGGCGTCAATGGGCAAATATACGGGGCCCTCGCCCGTGCCGGGGAGTTTGATGGCATATTCCACCACATCCCGGCTGCCTTTGCGGGTGTTTACATTCCGGGCGTACTGTTCGGGAGAAAGTATTTCTTCCAGAATGGAGCCCAGCTGGATCTCTCCCAGGATCCCCCGGGTCTTGACATTGGAGAGCACCTTTTTCAGATCCGTTACGCCGGCAGCCACGGTCTGCATCTCGCCTAATCCTTTGTATACCTCTTCCAACTGCTTCTGCACCAGCTCAAAGCTCTTGGTGATGCGGTTTTCCAGAGTTTTCTGGAGCTTTTCGTCTACCACCTGCTGCATTTCCGTCAGGCGGCGGTTATTGTCCTGCTGCATGGCGGTGATACGGTTTTCCATGGTGGTGCGGATATCCGCCAACTGCTGCAGGCTGTTTTTTTCAAACCCTGTCAGCCGCTGCTCCATGGTGCTGCGTACGGCGGTCATGTCTTCTCCGCTGCGCTTCTCAAGGGCGGCAATGCGGCTTTCCATGGTTTCCCGGATGGCCGTAAGGTTCTGGGCGTTGGTTTTCTCAAAAACGGAAAGCCGGTTTTCCAGCGTTTCCCGCAGCACGGCAAGCTGGGCACTGCTGGCTTTCTCAAAAGCGGCAAGACGGTTCTCCGTTCCCTGGCGGAATGCCTGCATGGCTCGGTCCTGCTGTTCAAAGGCGGATCGCTGTGTATCGGACATGAATTTTCCGTAATCGGCAAAGGAGCCCCGAAAAGCATCGGAAAGCTCCTGCCGCTGGCTGGACAGGGCTTCGCTCAGGTCCCGGGTCAGCTCCTGCTGCTGCTCTTCGATCATAACACGCAGATCCGCATCGGCCTTGTCCCGGCGGCGGCCCCGGCGCAGCTCCATCATAAGCAGCAGAAACAGAAGGACCAAAATCAGGGCGCAGAGAAAGAGGATAAGTATGGTCAGTTCCATGGGAGCCTCCTTTATTAAGTGATCACATGAGTGGGGGGCAGAGCAGTAGAGTCAAACCAATGCTCATACAGGCCTGGGCCGCCCCATAGGTGCCGATAACGGCTGTGTTTCCCCATTTGGTTTGTTTGCGGAACTTCTGCATGGACAGAAGTGAATCAGAAAGAATGAACAGCACCGCGCCCAGCAGGGTCAGTCCGGCCCAATGATTACGGGTGGTCAGGTAACACAGCGTGGCGGAAAAGCCCATTAAAGCCAGCATAAAGGCATATACGCAGGCGGCACCCTGCAGGGGCCCTTTCAGGGCGGTGAGCCGCGGACGCCCTGCAAAGAAAAACAGCAGATATAAAAGCAGGAACACACAGCTGATGGCCACATCTACCGGCTGCGCACCTTTTACATATTTCAGGCAGCACACCGTATAACTGATGTGTCCTGCGGCGAAGGCCAGCATTCCCAGGGCAAAACGTTTTTTGCTGGGGCCGTTAAGCAGCAGCACATCCCCCATAAAGCCAAAAGCCAGGGCCCACATGGGCAGCATGGGCGGTTCTTCCACCAAATAGCAGCAGGAAAGGAACAGCAGGGGCATGAGCAGGCTTTTGACCACGGCGTAAAAGCGGCGGTTCCCCCGGGGGCTGGTGGCGTACATGGCCAGCAGCAGATCAAATACAAATACGGCAAAAAACGAACGGAACATATGTGCGCTGCGCCAGGGGGCGCTTCCTTTCTGATATAGATCATGTTTCTGCCATAGGGGAGGAAAAAACAGAAACAAAGAATCGGATAGATGTCCGAAAAAGCCACGCCTTCTTCGACAAAAATCAGTATAACACAGAATCGTCCCCTTGCGTATCCGTTTTTTTAGTGATATACTTTTTTCAAAATTGGGAAAGTATTGATTCATCTATATTTTAAGGAGGAAAGACTACATGCAGTATTCACGCGAAGTGGAAAACATGGTCTGCGTCAAGAAGGGCGCGACCCACGATCCGGCTCCCATTCCCGAAGAGGGGAAATGGGTCAAAGCCAAGCAGATCACCGACATCAGCGGCTTTACCCACGGTGTTGGCTGGTGTGCTCCTCAGCAGGGCGCCTGCAAGCTCTCTTTGAACATTAAAAACGGTGTCATTGAAGAAGCATTGGTAGAGACTATCGGCTGCTCCGGTATGACGCATTCCGCCGCCATGGCAGCGGAGATTCTGCCCGGCAAGACCATTCTGGAAGCTCTGAATTCCGACCTGGTCTGCGACGCCATCAACACCGCCATGCGGGAGCTGTTTTTGCAGATCGTCTATGGCCGTTCCCAGAGCGCTTTCTCCGATGACGGTCTGGCCATCGGCGCAGGACTGGAGGATCTGGGCAAAGGCAACCGCTCTCAGGTGGGCACCATGTACGGCACAAAAGCCAAAGGACCCCGGTATCTGGAAATGGCCGAGGGCTATGTGCTCAAGGTAGGTCTGGATGAGGGCGGAGAGATCATCGGCTATCAGTTTGTGAATCTGGGCAAGATGATGGATGCCATCAAGAAGGGCATGGATCCCAAAGAAGCTTACGAAAAGAACATCGGCACCTACGGCCGCTTCGCCCAGGCCGCCAAGGTCATCGACCCCCGGGTAGAATAATGGAGGTGCAGCTATGATTACCTTTGAAGGATACGAAAGAAGAATCGATCAGATCCTCCCCGTGCTCAACAAGTACGGCATCAAGGATGTGGAGGATGCCAAAGCCGTCTGCGACGCCGCAGGTGTGGATGCATACGGTATCGTAAAGGGCATTCAGCCCATCTGCTTTGAAAACGCCGCCTGGGCTTACACCGTGGGCGCCGCCATCGCCATCAAGAAGGGCGTCAAGTCTGCCGCAGAGGCCGCCGAAGCTATTGGCGAGGGACTTCAGTCCTTCTGTATCCCCGGTTCTGTAGCCGATCAGCGTAAGGTCGGTCTGGGCCACGGCAACCTGGGCGCCATGCTCCTGCGTGAGGAGACCGGTTGCTTTGCTTTCCTGGCCGGTCACGAAAGCTTTGCAGCTGCGGAAGGTGCCATCGGCATTGCCCGTACCGCCAACAAAGTGCGTCAGAAGCCTCTGCAGGTCATTCTTAACGGCTTGGGCAAAGACGCTGCCTATATCATCTCCCGTATTAACGGCTTTACCTTCTGCGAGACGGAATACAATCAGTACACCGGGGAACTGAAGGTCACCAACACCATTGCTTTCTCTGATGGAGAGCGGGCCAAGGTGCGCTGCTACGGTGCAGACGATGTAAACGAAGGCGTGGCTATCATGCGGTATGAGGATGTGGATGTTTCCATCACCGGCAACTCCACTAACCCCACCCGTTTCCAGCACCCCGTGGCCGGCACCTACAAGAAATGGTGCAACGAAAACGGTAAAAAGTATTTCTCCGTGGCCTCTGGCGGCGGCACCGGCCGTACCCTTCATCCCGATAACATGGCCGCCGGCCCTGCCTCCTATGGCATGACCGACACCATGGGCCGTATGCATTCCGATGCACAGTTTGCCGGTTCCAGCTCCGTCCCTGCTCATGTGGAGATGATGGGCCTTATCGGCATGGGCAACAATCCCATGGTAGGCGCTACCGTGGCTGTGGCTGTAGCTGTGCAGGAAGCACTGAACAAGTAAATTAAACGGATATGGAAGGAACCCCACGTTTTTAGAAGGGTGCTCATAAAAATACGACCATGTCATCTGTCAGACAGATTTTGCAATGAAATAGCGGGTATCTGGTGAAGCTGGATGCCCGTTATTTTTTGCCGGCACAAAAATCAATAGATGTATTCATGACTTTCAGGTATACTGATTTACCCTGAAGAAGGCGTTGATATAAGGTACTCCATATGCTATAGTTTTTACAAGGAAAGAGTTGACAAATCGGAATTCAGGACGTTGATTATGAATATGGAATTTGAGGAATTGACACATCAGAATTTTTCGGATGCTTGTAATGTTGATAGAGACGACATACCCGAGGATTTTGTTGATACGGCTTCAACCATAATGAATATTACGGATTACGGTGTTAATCATCATTGTATGGGGCATGCCTTCGCTGTAAAGTATCATGAAAAGTCGATTGGGCTCATTCTTTTGGGAGAGGCAATTCCTTGGAAAACAGATCCGCCAGAAATGAGTGAAGAGCCTTTTTACCGTTTGATGGGATTTGTAGTTGATAAAGAATATCGTGGTTGTGGCATTGGCGGAGAAATATTGGAAAAGACTATACAACTTGTTTATCGTGACTTTGGTAAACGTCCCATTGCCTTAGGGTGCCATAAGGATAATATTCAAGCAGAACGTTTTTATTTACGACATCGATTTAAGAAAACGGATGCTATGGATGGAAACAATTTTTATTATTTAAGATTTACTAATTGATAACTTCCGGCTTGCGGTCTGATTGCCGAACTATATAATTTGTATTAAGCCCACTGGCTATGCCATATGTGCAAAGCCAGTGAGCTTTTTTACAAACAGAAATGGCGTGATTAAAGCCACGCCGTTCCTGAGAAAATACAATATTACTTTCTGATGACCCTCGCCCAATTACCGGGGCTCCTTCGTTTTACAGCTCGCTTTTTAAAACAAAAATCCGGCTCGGCTTCTGTGTGGTTTCAAAGCACAACAGGCCGGGATACTAAAGTAAAGCACGCCTTCTTCAATGAGACGGCGGCTTCAGCGGAGATGGAGTAGCCATGGAAGATAGTTTTACTTGTCCATCTTGTTGCGATAATGATTTCAGATGCTTTTATATGTCCTAAAGACAGCAGAATCAGTTTTTATGCTTGAAAAGAAAAGCCGATATCCGAACCGGGGAGCGGATGACAGCCGCCAGAGAGGACTTTAAAAGAGCTTGCAAAATATCTGAACCTATTGCCTCCATTCATTCCGGATCAGGGGCAGGGAGATTTTCACTTCCAATTTGAGTAAACCCTGTGTGACCGCGCATATTTCCGGTGATCAGATCCTTTTCCGGGAAAACAGAAAACAATGCTTCTCGTATAACGGAGAAATGTAAGCTCTTTTCCGGAGCGCAGTTTAGTATCTTTTCGAATCGAAGAGCACTAACAAATTCATACAAGCCATTCGTCTGGAATGGGATCAAAAAAGCGCAAGTCACATTTTTGCTCCATTCCCTCCTCTTGCACCGGGAAGCGGTTTGCATTACAATAAGGGCAAGAAAAGTCAGGCAAGGAGGATCAATCAAATGCCCTGCACCACCCTTCTGGTCGGTAAAAAAGCGTCTTATGACGGTTCTACTCTTATGGCTCGGAACGAGGATTCCGGTTCCGGCAGCTTTACCCCAAAAAAGTTCGTATTCGTCCCCTCCGGGGAGCAGCCCCGGCGGTATGTAAGTGTCATCTCCAAGGTGGAGATAGATCTTCCGGAAGAACCCATGTCCTACACTGCCATGCCCAACGCCCTGCCCGATGAAGGGATATGGGCCGCAGCAGGCATTAACGAAGCCAACGTGGCCATGACCGCTACGGAAACCCTGACCTCCAACCCCCGGGTGCTGGGAGCAGACCCCTTGCACAAAGAGGGTATCGGGGAGGAGGATATGGTAACGCTGGTGCTGCCCTATATTCGTTCTGCCCGGGAGGGTGTTCTGCGGCTGGGGAGCCTGTTGGAGCGCTACGGTACCTATGAGATCAACGGCATCGGGTTTCAGGATGTCAACGAGGTCTGGTGGCTGGAATCCATCGGCGGTCATCATTGGATGGCCAAACGGGTGCCGGACGACTGCTATGTGGTCATGCCCAACCAGCAGGGGCTGGATCGGTTTGACTTTGCCGATGCTTACGGGGAGAAGAAAGAGCATCTGTGCGCTCCGGATCTGGCGGAATTTGTAGCTTTGAACCACCTGGATGTGGCAGGGGAGCCGGAAAGGGACATTCGCACTCTTAGAGATTTTGATGCGCGGGGCGCCTTTGGCAGCCACAGCGATTCCGATCATGTATATAACACGCCCCGAGCCTGGTTCATGCTGCGGCATCTGAACCCCAGAACCTATGTGTGGGAAGGGCCAGAGGCCGATTATACTCCCCAGTCCGATGATTTGCCCTGGGCCATGACCCCAGAGCGGCGGATCACCGTAGAGGACGTAAAGTATGTGCTTTCCTCTTATTATCAGGGAACGGAGTTCGATCCTTATGCCCGCCGGGGAGAAGGAAACCGGCACGGCATGTACCGGCCCATCGGCATCAATCGGAACAATTTTCTTTCCATTACGCAGCTGCGGCCTTATATGCCTCGGGAGCTTCAGGGTATCGAGTGGGTGGCTATGGGCTCCAATGCCTTTAATGAGGTGGTGCCCTTCTATACCCACGTGAACGATACTCCCACTTATCTGGCCTGCACGGGAAAGGATGCAGATACGGGCAGCTTTTACTGGACCAACCGGCTGATCGCCGCCATGGCAGACAGCCACTATTCCCAGTGTATCCCCCATGTGGAACGATATCAGCTGAAATTGGCGGCCCTGGGGCATAACCAAATTGAGAAGTTCGATCGTGAATTTGCTTCTCAGGCTATGGAGGACAGCCGGGCTTATCTTACCGACTGCAACCGGATCATAGCCGATAAAGCCCGGGAACTGACTGTGGATCTGTTGAATAAGGTGCTGTATACCGCCAGCTGCGGTATGAAGAACGGTTTTGCCCGTTCCGACGCATAAATCTTATATGCATGCCCTCCGGTTTGCCGGGGGGCTTTTTTGCTCCGGGGCTTTGCATATGGAGCAGCCCTCTGCTATAATAAAGCCGTAAGCGTATAAAATAAGAGAAAACACAAAAGGAGAACGCTGTGGAACCGGTATATATCACAGGACACAAGAATCCGGATACGGATTCCATCGTGGCAGCCATTGCATATGCTGCCCTGCGCAATGCCCTGGGGGAGCGGGATTATATGGCCGCCCGGCTGGGGATGCTTTCTGAGGAAACGGCCCATATTCTGGAACGGTTCGGCTTTGAAGCGCCGGTCCTCATTCATGATCTGCGCACCCAGGTGAAGGATATGGATTACGACCACCCGCCCATCCTCAGCGGGGCGGTAACGGTGCACCGGGCCTGGGATATTCTCTCGGAGGAACGGGCCTCCTCCGCTTTGCCCATTACTGATGAGGAAGGTAAACTGTTCGGCATGCTGAGCATTGGAGATATTGCTCAGTATGATATGCAGTTCGTAGAAGAGACATTGCTGCATGACGTCCCCCTGTTCAACCTCATTTCCTGTCTGGATGGACAGATATGGGGAGATACGGGGGATGTAGACAGCCTTACCGGGGAAATGGTCATTGCCGTGCCTCAGCAAAAGGAAAGCTGGACACCCCTTTCCGAAGGAGCCATTCTGCTGACGGGGAACGATCCCCAGATACTCAGCCGCGCCTTTGAAGAAAAGGCTGCCGCCGTTATCGTGTGCAACAGCCAGCTGGATACGGAGGCCTGGCAGGATAAGGGGGACACGGTGGTCATTACCACGCCCTACGATCCTTATCGGGCGGCCCGGCTGCTTATCCAGTCGGTACCTGTTTCCCGTATCGCCCGGACTACGGAGCTGGTTTCCTTCCGGGAGGATGACTATCTGGATAATGTAAGAGAGACAACCCTGAAAAGCCGCTACCGGAGCTATCCGGTGCTGGATAAGGAGGGGAAGGTCATAGGTACACTGGGCCGATACCATCTGCTGCGGCCCAAGCGCAAGAAGGTCATTCTGGTGGATCACAGCGAGGTCTCCCAGTCTGTAGACGGGCTGGAGGAGGCGGAGATCCTGGAGATCATCGATCACCACCGTCTGGCAGATGTAGAAACACCTAATCCCATTTATGTGCGCAATGAGCCCGTAGGGGCCACTACCACCATCATTGCCTCCATGTATCAGGAGCGGGGCATCATGCCCGGCAAAAAGCTGGCGGGACTTATGGCGGCGGCCATTCTTTCCGATACGGTGGTGTTTCAGTCGCCCACCTGCACGGAGCGGGATAAGGTCATGGCGGAGCGTATGGCCCGCATTGCCGGTGTTTCCCTGCAGGAACTGGGACAGGATATCTTCTCGGTGAGTATGTCTCCGGAACAGTCTGCGGAGGAACTGCTGCATCATGATTACAAGGTATACGAGATAGCCGATCATTCTCTGGCAGTGGCTCAGATCACGGGCATCAATTCCGGCGCGCTGCTGGCCCGGAAGCAGGAGCTGCTTCTGACCATGGAGGCCGAACGGCAGGCAAAGGGCATGGATCTGGAACTGCTCATGCTGACCGATGTATTGCGCCGGGGCACGGAGCTTCTGGCCGTAGGGGATACGGAGGAGATCGGGCAGGCACTGGGTGCCAGGTTTATAGACAATCAGGCATTCCTGCCGGGGGTTATGTCCAGGAAGAAACAGATCATCCCTGCCCTGAGTGTTATGTGGGGCTAAAAGACGCTGCTTTTGAGCCTGTACCTGCAAGAAAGGAGAAACGGTATGCATATCACCATAGAAGGAAAATCTATAGACGCTCGGCCCGGTCAAAGTCTGCTGACACTGCTTAAAGAACTTGGGCTGGATTCCGACAGCCTGTATACCCGGCCTCTGGCGGCGGATCTGGGGGGCGAGGTATTTACCTTAAATTATGAACCCGTCCGGGAGCAGGACGCCCTCCCAATGGCCATGGGCTATAAACATCGCCGGGCCATTCGGGAGAGCGGCGGGCAAATTCGGCTCATTCGCTATAACGAAGACCGGGGGCGCCGGGTGTATGAACGGACGCTGCTGTTTGTATTCTGCCTGGCCGCCCGGGAGCTGTTTCCCAAGGCACCGGTGAAGGTGGAGTATGCCATCGGAGGCGGGATATATATCGAGATAGAAAAGAGCGGCGGTCTGACTGAAGCAGATGTAGCAGCTTTGAAGAAAAAATGCGCCGCTATTGTGGCTGCCGATTATCCATTAAAGCGCCAGCGGCTGGATATAGACGATGCCATTGCTCTTTTTGAGCGGGACGGACAGGAGGATAAGGTACGGCTGCTGAAATGGAGGCAGCTGACCTATTTTGACGTATACCGCCATGGAGATTATGTGGACTATTTCTATGGAGAAATGGCGCCGTCCACCGGATATGCCCGGGTTATGGATCTGCGGCTTCAGGCCCCCGGTGTGCTGCTGCTGCGGCCCTCGGAGAAAAACTGGGATGCACCTGCCGGTTATGAAGAATTCCCTAAATTGACGGAGACCTTTGCCCGCAGCGACAAATGGGAAGCACTGCTGCACTGCAACACCGTGGCGGATCTGAATGCCATGGTGGCAGACCATTCCATTCGGGAACTGGTGCGGGTCAACGAGGCGCTCCATGAAAAGCGCTTTGCACAGATCGCCCAGAACATAGTGGATCGGGGCGCCATGGCCGTGCTCATTGCAGGTCCTTCCAGCTCCGGTAAGACGACCTCGGCCAACCGTCTGTGTACTCAGCTGCGGGTGTTGGGCAAGACACCGGTTCTTCTTTCTCTGGACGATTATTATAAAGACAGGAACCTGATCGCTCCGGAGCCGGACGGTTCCTGGGACTATGAACACATCAAGATGATCGATGTGGAGCGCTTCCAGCAGGATATGGAAAAACTGCTGGCCGGCCATGCGGTAGAGATACCCTCCTTTGATTTTGCCACCGGCAGAAGCCTGCCCAGCGGCCGGATCCTTCGGGTGGATGGAAATACCACGCTGGTCATCGAAGGTCTTCACGGGCTCAATCCGTCGCTGCTTTCGGAAGGAGTAGATAAGGAACGGGTGTTCCGGCTGTATGTATCCGCCCTGACCACCTTGAGCCTGGACGATCATAACAGGATCCCCACCACGGATGTGCGGCTGCTGCGGAGGCTGGTCCGGGATTATCTGACCAGGGGAGCTTCCGTCGAGCGCACTCTGGGTATGTGGGACAGTGTGCAGCGGGGAGAACAGCGGTGGATATTCCCCTATCAGGAGCAGGCGGACGACTTTTTCAATACCGCCCTGGTATATGAACTGGCGGTACTTAAGAAGCATATCTTTCCTCTGCTGAAGACCGTAGCACCGGAAAACCCCTGTTACGATCAGGTGCGCAACATCGTCAAGTTCCTGAACTATGTGCAGGATGCTTCCATAGAGGATGAGATCCCGCCTACCAGCATTCTGCGGGAGTTTATTGGCGGAAATACTTTTTACCGGCGTTGATGTAAGGCGCCGGAGGACCAAGCAAGGAGCATACCTATGCCTCATACTACACACAGAACCGTTTCTACCACCCTGCTGGCTGTAGGAGCCTTTGTGCTGCTGCTCTGCCTGGCTTTTACGGTGGTGCAGATCGCCTGTTCCGACTACGGCTTTTTTGAAAAGGAGTTCATCAAGCTCAAACTCAGCGATTCCATGGGTATGACCGTGGGGGATATCTCCAAGGGACTCAGGGCACTGGTGGAATATATGAACGGCAAGGTGGATTCCATCGATGTGGACGTGATGATCGGCGGCGTTAAAACCCCTATGTATGCGCTGGAAATAGAGCATGTGCATATGGAAGAAGTACGCACTGTATGGCAGCGCTTTGAAACCGCACGAAACATGGGGCTGCTGCTGACGGCCCTGCTGGCCATAGGCGCTCTGCTGTCGGATAACGAGCATATGCTGCGGAATACTGCCGTGGGATATTTGTGGGCACTGGGGGCCTTTCTGGTCATTGCCCTGTTTGCAGGGGTGTGGGCCGGAACAAACTTTAACAGCTTTTGGACCCAGTTCCATCGGCTTCTGTTCCCCAACAGCGAAAACTGGATCCTGCCCAACAATTCCCGCATGATTCAGATGCTGCCGGCGCAGCTGTTCAGCGATCTGGTCATGCATTGTGGGGTGAGCATGCTGCTGCTGTTTATGGCGCTGGGCGCCGCCGCAGTGACGGCACTGGTGCTGCTGCAAAAAAAGAAACAGAAGGCTGTACCTCAGTTACAGGAGCAGCGGGAGGAGGAGCCTCAAATACCGGAGCAGGAAGGGCCGGATCTGGTGACCATGCACCGGCTGCTGAATATGTCCGTTACCCGCAGGCGCAAGGCTGAAGCGGAACTGGCGGCACAAAAAGCCCAGGCCGAGAAGGAGGCACAGGCGAAGCGGCAGAATGAAGAAACACAGGGAGACGAACCGATAGAAGGGCAGAAGAAAATTGAGTTTGCCGCTTATGCAGATGCAGAAAAAGAAGCTGCGGAAGCGGAAGAGGAAGAAGAGGAAGCAGCCTGGATCCGCTCCTTCCAGAAAGCAGAGAAAAAACTTCTTTCCGGAAAGAAAAAGAAAAAGCCAGCCGGAAAAAAGAAGTCCAAAGGAGAAAAGACGACCAAATCGAAAAAGCAGGAGTTGTCTGTGCAGACGGAAGAAATGCCGTTGGCGGCAGACAAGCCGGAAGAAGCAGAGAAGCATGCTGCGGAAAAAGCAGTACCGGCAGAAAAAAACGGCCCCGTAGGGCCTTCACTGGAGGCGGAGTCCGCAGAAACACCTGCCACCCAGAAACCGGACGTACTGAAAGAATCTGCCCTGCCGGAAAATGAAGCAAAGGAAAACGAAGATCCACTCTCTCTGGAAGCCAGGGAGCCCCTGGCCTATGGAGAGGATGACATATGCAGAGACGAAGAAGAGGAACAGGACGACAGTGACTTATAACGAATCAGCCCGGCAAAAGCAGGAAACCCTGCAGACAAAAGGAGAGGCCCTTATTCTGGCCATAGAATCTTCCTGCGATGAGACGGCGGCCGCCGTGGTATACAACGGCCGTCAGGTGTGCTCCAATGCCGTATACACCCAGATCCCCATCCACAGGGCTTTCGGGGGCGTGGTGCCGGAACTGGCCAGCCGCAACCATGTGGAGCAGGTGGGTCCGGTGGTGGAGCAGGCCCTGCGGGAAGCCTCCGTATCCCTTTCGGATATTGACGCCGTAGCAGTTACCGCCGGTCCGGGGCTGGTGGGAGCCTTGCTGGTGGGAGTCAGCTATGCCAAAGGCTTGGCTTATGCCCTGGGGGTGCCGCTGATCGGCACCCATCATATCATGGGACATATTGCAGCCAACTACCTGACATTTCCGGATCTGAAGCCTCCCTTCACCTGCCTGATCGCTTCCGGAGGACACAGCCATATTGTAGAGGTGGAAGCATATGACCGGTACCGCCTGTTGGGCAAGACTCGGGATGATGCTGCCGGGGAAGCTTTTGACAAAGTGGCCCGGGTGCTGGGACTGCCCTATCCCGGAGGGCCGGAACTGGAAAAACTGGCGCTGGAGGGGAATCCCAAGGCTATCCGCTTTCATTCTGCCTTTAATGAAGGGGAAGGACTGGACATGAGCTTTTCTGGCTTGAAAACCGCTGTAGTCAACTATATGCATACAATGGAACAGAAGGGCGAGGCCGTATGCCGGGCGGATGTGGCAGCCAGCTTTCAATATGAGGTTAACAGTATTCTTTCAGATAAGGCCGTTCGGGCGGCCCATGGCACATTGGCGCTGGCGGGAGGTGTTTCCGCCAACCGGAACCTGCGGGGTATGTTGGAGGAAAAGTGCCGGAAAAAGGGGATCCGCTTCTGCTGCCCGGCTTTTAAGTACTGTACGGATAATGCTGCCATGATCGGCTCTGCCGCTTTTTATCTGCTGATGCAGGGGCACGTTTCCGGGCTGGATATCAATGCCGTTCCATATCTGCCCATTGCATAAAAGATAAAAGAAACAAAACACTGGAATGTAGCAAAAAAACAAACTCTTCCGGTGCAAATTGCCTTGCCGCCGGTGGCATGCTATACTGAGATGTATACCGAACAGAGTAAAGGAGAAATCTATGGATACAAAGCTGTTGTCCCTGATCGTGCCGGTGTATTATGAAGAAGAGGTGCTGCCTGTAGCTTATCCGCGGCTCAAGGCTGCCATGGAGAGCACAGGGCATCCTTACGAGATACTCTTTGTAAACGACGGCAGCCGGGATGGCACCATGAAGCTCCTCCGGGACATAGCCGAAAAGGACAAGAACGTGCGTGTGCTGTCTTTTTCCAGAAACTTTGGTCATCAGCTGGCTGTGACTTGCGGCATGGACAATGCCCGGGGCGAAGCTTTGATCATTATCGATGCAGACCTGCAGGATCCCCCAGAACTTATTCCCAAAATGGTGGAGATGTGGCAGCAGGGAGCTGATATCGTATATGGCCAGCGGGAAAAACGACAGGGAGAGACCTTCTTCAAGAAGTTTACCGCCGCCTGTTATTATCGGCTGTTGTCGGCCATGAGCGCATATCCCATTCCGCTGGATACAGGGGACTTCCGCCTGCTGGATAGAAAAGTGGCGGATGTATTTCTCACCATGCGGGAGCACAGCCGCTTCCTGCGGGGCATGTCCGCCTGGATGGGCTTTGAGGCTGTGCCTCTGCGGTATGTTCGGGATGAGCGGGCTGCCGGCAAGACCAAGTATACCCTTAAAAAAATGCTCAAGTTGGCCATAGACGGCATTACTGGTTTTTCCAGCAAGCCGCTGACATTGCCCATCGGCTTTGGCATAGGGCTGTGCATCCTGTCCGGGCTGGGCTTTATTGCCACGCTCATTGCCACATTAACTTGCGGAGCGGCCGGATGGCTGTGGGCTTTCTGCGGCTTATGTATGCTTATGGGATTCGGCTTCTTCTTTATGGGACTTCAGGGAGCTTATCTGGGCCGCATATATGATGAGGTAAGGCAGCGTCCCCTGTACATTGTGGCGGAAAAATTGAATTTTCCCCGGAATTAAACCGTAAAACACGGTTGTGGATATTGCAATTTTTTCGTTGAAGGGCTATAATTTATTCGACAAAAAATGAAGGAGGCTATTATGGCTATTAAAGTTGGTATCAATGGTTTTGGCAGAATCGGCCGTATGGTATTCCGTGCGGCAGCGGATCACAAGGACATCGAGATCGTAGGCATCAATGATCTGTGCCCTGCCGACTATCTGGCTTACATGCTCAAGTATGACACCATGCACGGCAAGTTCCAGGGTGAGGTTTCCTCCAAGGACAACAACATCGTGGTCAACGGCAAAGAGATTCCCGTGTTTGCAGAGAAGGATCCCGCCAACATCCCCTGGGGCAAGCTGGGAGCCGAATATGTGGTAGAATCCACCGGCCTGTTCCTGACCAAGGAGAAGGCTTCCGCTCACATCAAGGCAGGTGCCAAGCATGTTATCATGTCTGCTCCGTCCAAGGACGATACTCCCATGTTCGTAGTGGGTGTCAACCTGGATAAGTACACTTCTGACATGCAGTTCGTGTCCAATGCATCCTGCACCACCAACTGTCTGGCCCCCATTGCCAAGGTTCTTAATGATAACTTCGGTATCAAGGAAGGCCTCATGACTACCGTGCACTCCGTCACCGCTACCCAGAAGACCGTAGACGGCGTTTCCATGAAGGATTGGCGGGGCGGCCGCGCTGCCTGCGGCAACATCATCCCCTCCAGCACCGGTGCTGCCAAGGCCGTAGGCAAGGTCATTCCCGAGCTCAATGGCCGTCTTACCGGTATGTCCATGCGGGTACCCACCCTGGATGTCTCCGTGGTGGATCTCACCGTCAATCTGGAGAAGCCCGCTACTTATGCCGAGATCTGCGAAGCCATGAAGAAGGCCAGCGAAGGCGAGCTGAAGGGCATTCTGGGCTACACCGATGAGGATGTAGTCTCCAGTGACTTCCTCACCGATCCCCGTACCTCCATCTTCGATGCCAAGGCCGGTATTGCTCTTACGGATACTTTCGTAAAGGTAGTTTCCTGGTATGACAATGAGTGGGGTTATTCCAATAAGGTTCTGGATCTGGTAGAGCATATGTACTCTGTGGATCACAAATAAGCCATATAAGCCAGCAAAAGCGCCTCCTTTGGAGGCGCTTTTTTGTGTACCCATGGGATTAAAGAAAATAAAAAGGAAGCCTGCAGGCTTCCTTTTTTGAATGCTCCGTGCAATAAGACTTACAGTCCCATCTCCTCTTTGACTTCTTTGAAGCACTGGACGGCAAAGTCCAGATCTTCCTTGGTATGGCCGGCAGAGATCTGGGTGCGGATACGGGCTTTGCCCATGGGGACTACAGGATAGCAGAAACCAACCACATATACGCCCTTTTCCAGCATCCGGCGTGCAAACTCCTGAGCTACCTTGGCATCATACAGCATGATGGGTACGATGGGATGTTCACCGGGGAGGACATCAAAGCCAAGAGTGGAGAGCTTTGCGCGGAAATAATCCGCATTCTCGTGGACCCGATCCCGGAGTTCAGTGGAGCGCTCCAGAATATCCAGCGTTTTCAGGGAAGCGGCGCAGATGGCAGGAGCAAGGGCATTGCTGAACAGGTAGGGACGGGATTTCTGCCGGAGCAGGTCGATGATTTCCTTCCGGGCAGCGGTGTATCCGCCGGAAGCGCCGCCAAGAGCCTTACCGAAGGTGCCGGTAATAATGTCTACCCGCCCCATAACGCCGCAGTGCTCGGCGGTGCCGCGGCCGTGTGCGCCCATAAAGCCTACGGCATGGGAATCGTCCACCATGACCAGAGCGTCATATTCATCCGCCAGGTCACAGATGGCCTTCAGGTTGGCGATATAGCCGTCCATGGAGAACACACCGTCGGTAGCAATAAGCTTGATGCGGCAGTCTTTGGACTCTTCCAGGCAGCGCTTGAGATCCTCCATATTGTTATTCTTGTAGCGCCAGCGCTTGGCTTTGCACAGCCGTACACCATCGATAATGGAGGCGTGATTCAGTTCGTCAGAAATAATGGCGTCGTTTTCACCAAGAATGGTTTCAAAAAGACCGCCATTGGCATCGAAGCAGGAGGAATAGAGGATGGCATCCTCCATGCCCACAAAGCGGGCAATACGGCCTTCCAGTTCCTTATGGATGCCCTGCGTGCCGCAGATGAAGCGGACGGAGGAAAGACCAAAGCCCCATTTATCATAAGAAGCCTTGGCGGCGTCGATCAGCTCCTGATTGTCGGAAAGACCCAGGTAATTGTTGGCGCACATATTCACTACACCGTGGGCTACGGTAGTGTCGATGCGGCTTTTCTGGGGGGTCACGATGATCCGCTCGTCCTTATAGGTGCCGGCTTCCTTGATGGCGGCCAGCTCCTGCTGATACAGTGCATATGCTTTCTTCATGAGTGGTTCCTCCTATAATAATTATCAGATCCAGGAGAGGACGACCTTGCCGGACTTGCCGCTGTTCATGGCCGCAAAGCCCTTTTCAAAGTCGGTATAGTGGAAGCGGTGGGTAATGACGGGGGTCAGATCAAAACCGGCCTCCACCAGACTCATCATCTTATACCAGGTCTCATACATCTTCCGGCCGTAGATGCCCTGCATGGTCAGGCCGTTCCAGATGACCTTGTTCATGTTCAGTTGCACTTCGCTTCTGGAGGAGATACCCAGCAGAGAAATTTTGCCGCCGTTGCGCATATGGTCGATCATCTGGGTCAAGGCAGCGGGGTTTCCGCTCATTTCGCAGCCCACATCAAAGCCTTCGATGATCTTCTGTTCTTTCATCACATCCTCCAGGTTCTGCTCCTTGAGGTTTACCGTGGCGGTAGCACCCATCTTCTTGGCCAGATCCAGACGGTACTGATTCACATCGGTAATGACGACCCGGCGGGCACCGGTGTGTGCGCAGATGCCTGCTGCCATAATGCCTATGGGGCCTGCACCGGTGATGAGCACATCTTCGCCGATCACATCAAACATGGTGGCGGTGTGGAAAGCGTTGCCGTAAGCATCGAAGAAGGAGACTACATCCTCGTCCATGCCTTCGGGGATGACGATAAGATTGGTGGCGGGGATGCACAGATACTGAGCAAAAGCGCCGTCCCGGTCTACGCCTACACCACGGGTATGCTTGCACCACTGACCGTTTCCTGCCCGGCAGTTGCGGCAGCGGCCGCAAACGATATGGCCTTCACCGGAAACGATCTGACCTACATGATAGCCTTCTACCCCGGGGCCAATGGCGGCGATCTCGCCTACATATTCATGGCCGATGGTCATGGAGGGGTGAATGTGCTCCTGAGACCAGGGATCCCAGTTATAAATATGTACGTCCGTACCGCAGATGGCGGTTTTGTGGATCTTAATGAGCACCTGCCCGATGCCAACCTCCGGTACGGGCACCTGCATCAGCGTCAGACCCGGTCCTTTTTCCGTTTTGACCAGAGCATCCATCATCTTGGGAATCATTGCAGCAACCTTCCTTCCTAATGATTTGAATTCAAAATGCGCATAGGAGCGGGAAAATAAACTTCCCTTTCCCATTACTCAAAGTATACAACAAAGCCCGAGGTTTGTACACCCCGGGCGAACAAATTCTTTAAAATGTTTTTTCAGTCTGAGGGGACAAAGGCGCGGCCTGAACCTGCTTTTTCGGCTTTTCAGGGATCAGGGCCCCCAACAGACCACCCAGCACGGCAGGTAGTATCCAATACAGACCCAGCTCATACAGCGGCAAAAAGTCGGGAATGAAGGGGGTGGGCAGCCGTTTGCCTATCTCAGCCATCAGAGTAATGCCAAGAGCCATAAGCACAGCACCCTTAAAGATGTTGCGGTTGTGGATCTTCTCCTGGAAGAAAGAGAAGATCATGAGGATCATGAATATGGGATAAATGATCTCTAAAATGGGAGAGGCAACGGCAATGATGGTACCCGTGCCAAGATTGGAGAGCACCAGGGAGATCAGGCTGAAGCCGATGACCAGGGGCTTATAGGGAAGTTTCCCGTTGGAAAGGCATACAAAGGTTTCCGCACAGGAGGAGACCAGACCGATGGCCGTAGTCAGGCAGGCGGCAGCCACGATAATCCCCAGAAGGATGCCGCCCCAGGAGCCTGTCAGCACATGGGTGATGGAAAGCAGCAGGGCTGTGGCAGGCAGCCCCTGCATTTCGGGCAGAGTGGAAGCGGTGGCGCCAAGATAGGCCAGTCCTCCGTATACCAGAAACAGAGCGCCGCTGGCAAATAGACCCGAGAGAGAAACGATCTTCAGCCGGGATTTTTTCTGAGTGAAGCCCATTTGGGTAACGCTCATCATGGTTACTACGGCAAAGAGCAGTCCCCCCAGCATATCCATGGTCTGGTATCCGTTTTCCAGTCCCATTTTCAGGGAAGCGGTCAGATCCAGACCCCCCTCGATGGAACCCAGGGGGAACAACACGCCCAATCCGATGAGCACCAGCAGAGCTACGAACATTACCGGAGAAAGGACCTTTCCGATAATATCCACTACTTTGCCGGGCTTGAGGCAGAGTAAAACCACAATGGCAAAATAAATCAGTGCAAATACCCAGGAAGAAAGCCCCGGCAGCAGGGGGGCAAAGGCGATCTCAAAGGTGGTGGAAGCCGTCCGCGGGATGGCGACCAGCGGCCCCAGACACAGGGCATTCATGGCAATGAGCAGCAGAGAAGGCATCCGGCCCAGTTGGTATTGACTGATCTGCTCCAGCCCGCCGTCACAGCGGAAAGAGGCGATAAGCGCCAGCATGGCCAGCCCGGCGTCCACAAGGATGTAAGCACCAAAAGCCCCTAACCAGTTTTCCCCGCAGGTAATGCCAAGGGAGGGGGGGAAGATCAGGTTTCCTGCACCGAAAAACATGGCAAACAGTGCAAAACCAAGCACCAGAACCTGAGAGAAAGAGATCTTTTCCTTCATAAGGCGCCTCCATGAAATGATACGTTTAGTCTAACTTTTTTTCATACGGGGGGCAAATGTGGGAAAAATCCTTCAAATGAGAATATAATATTCCCAATCTATTTACGTGAGAATTTTCAGCAGGTATAATGTGAAAAAGAAACTGATACTTTTCCACATATACCAGAAAAAAACATATTGTTGTGAGAAGGGAGAGCCGCATGTCACAGTTGGATCAGATCATCGGCGCAAATGTGCGCCTGTACCGCCGGGCCAACCGCCTGACGTTGGAAGAGCTGGCTGCCAGAATCCATAAAAGCAAGGCCACACTGGGCAAATATGAGCAGGGAACCATTGCCATGGATGTGAATACCCTTTGGGAGATTGCCCGGGCCCTTCAGCTGGAGCCGGGGCAGCTAATGGAGACGCTGGAGCCGCCGGAAGAAAAAGAGCATCCGGCTCAACCTGCTTACCGGCAGTATGTGTATCTGTATGATGGCCGGGCCTCCCGGCTCATGCGCAGCCTCCTGGTGGGCGGAGATCCTCAGGAGGAGGATCCACCCCTGACTCTGTTTTATGATGTTCCTTCTTTTGAAGAACCCCAGCGCTGCCGGGCCCTATACTATGGGCGCCGTCAGCGGCAGGATATGGTGGTGAACTATTACTTCAAAAACCAGTCCAACAGCATAGAACGGGTGAGCATCACCCTGATGCGTTCACTGGATCGTCAGGGACGGGGCACAGGGCTCATGTCTGGCCTTTCGGCCCGGATGCTGCTGCCGGTATGTATGAAGTGCATTCTCTCCAATACTCCTTTGGCAGAGGATGAAGGTTTGACTCACTCCCTGCTGCTCACCCGGGAGGATCTGCGCCTTACCAAGCGAAACAACATGTTTATGGTGGAAATGTAAGCTAGGTTTCTGCAACTTTCCCGTTTTTCTGCATATACTGCGGGGAAGGGAGGTGAGCAGATGCGCAGAAGAAGAAAAATCAGGATTCTGCTGATCCTGCTGATTGCTCTTCTGCTGGGGGCGGGCAGTTTCTTATATATGAATAAAAGCCTGCGGCCGGTGCTGGTGGGGCTCAGTGCCGCCCGGGTGGAAAGTGTAGCGGCCCGGGCCATGAATGATGCCATACTGGAGATCCTCTCGGCCCGGGATACGGGGGACGGTCTGCTGAAAGTATATACTGCCAGCGAGGGCGGCGTTTATCTGCTTACGGCTAATGCCGGAAAGCTGAATACCATTGCTGCGGACTGCGCCGATTCTGCGCAGAAAAAGATCATGGCTCTGGGGGAGCAGGGAGTCAGCGTGCCTGTAGGCACTCTAACGGGTATTCCGCTGCTGGCGGGAATGGGGCCTGCCATTACCATGCGCTTTACACCGGCGGGAGCGGTGCGCTCGGCTTTTTCCAGTCAGTTTCGCTCAGCGGGCATCAACCAGACGCTGCATCGTATCACATTGGAGATGACGGCTACGGTGCGCATCATTCTTCCGGGAGAAAGTCATACCGTTACCGTGTATGCGCAGGCGCCCATTGCCGAAAATGTTATCGTAGGGGATGTGCCCGGCGCTTATACCAATGTGGCTAACGAGGAAGATATGATGAACATGATCCCGGAGGAACCGGGAGACTAAAAGCGCTGCGCAGTCGTATTTCACCCATATGCTATGCATTTTGTGATCCTGCCTTAAAAAGGAGATTCTGTTTTTTGAAGCCGGATTCCGGAAACGACAATTTGAAACTATCTGTGAATCCCCCGTGAAAAATGGAAAAACAGGCTGTACAACGGGTAAAACTACTGTATAATAACTCATCCGCCGAATCCCGGCGGATGAGCAAAACGGAGGTATATGAAAATGAAAAAAATCATGGCGCTGATTTTGGCCGTTCTGTGTACAGTTGGGCTGGTGGCCTGTAAAGCCGGTACCCCTTCTCAAAGCGATCCTACTGCCGCTCCCGGTCCGGAAAGCAGTCTGGAGCTTTTGAAAAAGGTGTGGGAAAGCTATGCGGAAGCGGACAAGTTTCCGGCGGTAGGCGGAGAAATGTCGGCGGATTCCTATACGGAGGATGCCCCAGGGGCCGTATCCGTGGAGGATGGATCCCAACTGGAATATGAATTGGGTTTTCCTGAGAATTTTGTTGGCAAACTGGAGGATGCAGCTTCCCTGCACCATATGATGAACGTCAACACCTTTACTTGCGGAGCATATGGCCTGAAAGACGCTGCCGACAGTAAGGATGTGGTAGAAGCCATTCAGGCCAACATTGCCAGCCGTCAATGGATGTGCGGGTTTCCGGATGAGCTGGTGATCCTGACCATGGGCCGGTATGTAGTCAGCGTATTCGGTCTTCAGGATCTTGTGGACGGGTTTGAAACCCATTTTAAAACGGTCTATCCGGATGCCGTCACGGCAGTAAAGGTTCCCATAGAGTAAAGAAGAGCGAGATCGGAAGAGCGTCGTGGCGGCGCGTGTAAAAGAGGTGCGGTATGGCTTTTTCGGGCCTGGTATTCCTGTATTATTTTCTGCCTGGGGCGTTGGCCCTGTATATGCTGGCGCCCGGCAGATGGAGACGGGGAGTGCTTCTGCTGGAAAGCCTGCTTTTTTATGCCTGGGCAGGGCCGGCATATGTGCCCATACTGCTGTTTACTGTGGCCCAGAGCTATATATTGGCTCGGCTTATGGCTGGTGCAAGATCACAGGCAGGCCGCCGGGGTTTGCTGGGACTGTCGCTGGCACTGAGCCTGGGACCTCTGCTGGTTTTCAAGTATGCAGATTTTCTGCTGGGGACGTTCAATGGCTTGCCCGGGGTCTCTCTGCCCCTGCTGAAGCTGACCCTGCCTTTGGGGATCAGCTTTTTTACCTTTGAGGCCGTCAGCTATACGGTGGATGTATACACCGGCCGTATCCCGGCGGAAAAGGATCTGCTGACCTATGCGACCTGGCTGTGCATGTTCCCCAAGCTTACAGCCGGACCCATCGCCCGGTACGGGCAAAGTGCACCGGCTCTGACGGTTCCCGGCTGCAGCTGGAAAGGAGCCGCCAACGGAGCCCGCCGGTTTATTCTGGGGTTGGGGAAAAAGGTATTGCTGGCAGAGGAACTGGGGCTGCTGGTCACCGCCTGCCAAAGCAGTGCTTCTCCTACGGTGGTCATGGCCTGGCTGGGCGCTTTGGGCTATACCCTGCAGCTGTATTTTGATTTTTCCGGGTACAGCGATATGGCTATTGGACTGGGATGGATATTGGGTCTTCCTCTGCCGGAGAATTTTGACTACCCTTACCTTTCCCGAAGCCTGACGGAATTCTGGCGCCGGTGGCACATAACCTTGGGGAGTTTCTTCAGGGACTATATATATATTCCTCTGGGCGGCAGCCGCAAGGGCCGGGGACGTCAGATACTGAATTTGTGGATCGTCTGGCTGCTGACAGGCCTGTGGCACGGAGCCGGGTGGAACTTTATCCTTTGGGGGCTGCTCTTCTGGGGGCTGCTGGTGGTTGAAAAACTGTTCCTGCTGCCTCGGCTGGAAAAAGGCCGGGCATGGCCCCGGGTCTATGTGCTGTTTTTCCTTCTGGTCAGTTTTACCGTTTTTTCAGCCGGGGATCTGCGTGAAGCGGTAAGCCGGGTGGCGGCTCTGTTCGGTGGCGGAGGTGAGATGTTTTTTTCCCGGGAAACGGGGTATTACTTGCAAAGCTACGGGATATTGCTGCTGCTGGGGATAGTTGGTGCTACGCCTTTACCGCGGCTGCTGGCAAGAAAGCTTGGGGATACACGGGCCGGGAGACTGGCATCGGTTGCGGCAGAACCTTTGTTTCTGTTGACGGTACTGCTGTTGGCTACCGCTGCACTGGTGGATGGATCCTTCAGTCCCTTTATGTATTTCAGATTTTAGGAGGCGGCCTTTGGAAAAGTGCAGACATATGCTGAATGCCGGGCTGCTGGGCATCTTTGTACTGCTGTTTGCTCTGTGGGCCTGGTGCAAGCCGGCGGACGAACAGTCCCTGACGGAGCGAAGAAAACTGGCTTCTCTGCCGGAGATCAACGGGCAGAGCCTGCTGTCCGGCGCTTTTATGACCGGTTTTGAAAAGTATGCTCCGGATCAGTTCCCCCTGCGGGAGAGCTTTCGAAGGCTGCGGGCTTTGTGGAGCCGCTATGGATTGGGTGAACTGGATAGTCACGGAGTCTATTTGACAGAGAACAGCGCCGCCAAGCTGGACTATCCCTTGCAGGAAGAAAGCGTGACATATGCCGCCGGACGCTTTACCTGGTTGTATGAAACCTACATGCAGGAGGAAGATACCCGGGTATATGCAGCCGTCATCCCGGATAAAAGTTATTTTGCCGCCGGGGACACATGGCCTGCCATGGACTATGAGAAGCTGATTGATATATTTAAGGCCGGGACGGGCTTTGCTCAATACATAGATCTGTTCCCCTTGCTGTCTTTGGAGGATTATTACAGAACCGATGCACATTGGCGGCAGGAGGCACTTGAGCCTGTAGCACAAGCCTTGTTGGAGACCATGGGGGCACAGACAGGGACCGCATATGTACAGAAAACGCTGGAGGCACCCTTTTATGGCGTGTATTACGGGCAGAGCGCCCTGCCTATGGAGCCGGATACTTTGCGGTATCTTACAAATGATACGCTGGCGGGGATGCGGGTCCATGATTATGAAACGGAAGCAGAGATTCCCCTGTATGATAAAGAAAAAGCTTGGGGGCGGGATCCTTATGAAATGTTCCTTGGAGGCTCCAAATCCCTTCTGACCATAGAAAACCCATGCGCATCCGGAAACAGGGAATTGATCCTGTTCCGGGATTCCTTTGGCAGCAGCCTGGCACCGCTGCTGGCGGAAGGTTATGCCAGGGTCACCCTTGTGGATATCCGCTATATCTCTCCGGCATTGCTGAGCCGGTATGTGGATTTTCACGGGAAAGATGTTTTGTTCCTGTACAGCACTTCCGTATTGAATCACAGCGAGACCATAAAATGATCATTTTGGCATCCGAGGCATACCGGGTGCTTTTTGCATCTGCTCAAAAAGTGCATGCTTTCTGGTGCGATAGGATCGCGGGAACAGGATGCGGCGGAGAATAAAACAAAAGCTCCCTGAAAGGAGCTTTTGCTGCTGTATGTGTGTTGATTTACAGAGAGATGTCGTAGGCCACCTGATACATATAGGGATCCAGCTTTTTGCGCATCTTCATGGCTTCTTCCATGGGGATAGCCTTCAGCTGGGAATCCAGATACACGATCACTTCGTTGGTTTTACCCTTGACAAGCTCTTCCACCGCCATATGGCCCATGCGGGAGGCCATGACCCTGTCACGGGCGGTGGGGCTGCCGCCACGCTGAATATGACCCAAAATGGAAACCCGGGTCTCTATGCCTGTTTCTTCTTTAATACGCTGTGCCAGCTCGTTGCAGTGTCCAACACCTTCTGCCACTACAATGATGAAATGGCGTTTGCCCTGATAGCGGCCCTGAATGATCTTTTCGGCAATATCCTTCTGGAAGTCCACGGGATGTTCCGGGATCAGAATGGCGGCAGCCCCTACGGCACAGCCTACATACACGGCCAGATGTCCGGCGGCCCGGCCCATAACCTCTACCACGGAGCAGCGTTCGTGGGACTGCATGGTGTCACTGAGCTTGTCGATGCACTCAATGGCCGTATTGGCGGCGGTATCAAAGCCGATGGTATAGTGGCTGCACCCGATATCGTTGTCAATGGTACCGGGGATACCGATGGTGTTGATCCCTGCAGCAGAAAGCTTGGAAGCTCCCTGGAAGGTACCGTCGCCGCCGATGGCGATGATGCCGTCCAATCCGCAGTACCGGCAGGTACGAACCGCCTGAGCTACCCCCTCGGGGGTCTTGAATTCCTCGCAGCGGGCGGTATAGAGCATGGTGCCTCCACGGGAAATGATGCCGCTGACGTCACTGGCTTCCATCTCGTATGTGTCGGCATGGATCAGTCCATTATAGCCCCGGCGGATGCCCACAGGGGTAACGTCATGTTTCAGACAGTTGCGCACGGCGGCGCGGATGGCCGCATTCATACCGGGCGCATCCCCACCGCTGGTGAGAATGCCGATTCTTCTTAATTCTTTTGCCATAGTAGTCTTTCTTGTCTCCTAAATACCAATTTATACCAGGGAACGATACAGCTCCCTGTACTTTTCAGCAGACCTGGACCAGGAATAATCGCTGTCCATGGCTCTGTCAATCAGTCGGTTCCAAAGGGCTTTGTCCTTATAATACCCGCAGGCTCGTTCAATGGTGTAGAGCATTTCGTGGGCATTATAGGGTCGGAAGGAAAAGCCGTTGCCTTCGTCCGTATATACGTTGAAGGGATGCACCGTATCCTGCAGGCCTCCTGTTTCCCGGACGATGGGGATCGCCCCATACCGCAGCGCAATGAGCTGACTCAGGCCGCAGGGCTCAAACTGGGAGGGCATGAGGAACATGTCGCTGCCGGCGTATACCCGGTGAGCCAGAGGTTCATTGAGCTCTATACGGGCGGCAATGCGGCCGGGGTATGCCTGGGCGGCCTGGCGGACAAAGTCCTCGTAATAGGCATCCCCCTTGCTGAGAAAAAGGATCTGGATATCCTGGCGCATGATATCCGGCAGGACCCGCTCCACCAGATCCAGCCCTTTCTGGGGGCAAAGGCGGGTGATCATGCTCATAAGGGGCGTATTCTCCTTAACCTCCAGGCCGCATTCCTGCTGGAGCGCAGCCTTCTGCACGGCCTTGCCGCGGCGGTTTTCCCGGGAGAAGGAGACCCGCAGATACGGATCCCGTTCCGGGTCGTAAACCTCCGTGTCGATGCCGTTAAGAATGCCCGTCAGCACATTCTGGCGGTGGCGGAGAAGCCCGTCCAGCCGCTCTCCGTAGTAAGGGGTTTGGATCTCCTGGGCATAGGTTGGGCTGACGGTAGTGATCCTGTCGCCAAACACCAGTCCGCCCTTCATGCAGGAAGCGCATCCGTAAAACTCCAGCCGCTCCGGGTCATAGCACCAGTCGGACAGACCCAGAAATCCGTTGAGATACCCCCAGTCAAACAGCCCCTGATAGCGGAGATTGTGGATGGTAAAGACCGTGCGCACGGCGTCGTAACGTGGATCTCCGGCATACTGGCACCGGAGCAGAGCGGGAAGCAGTCCCGTCTGCCAGTCGTTGCAGTGGATGATATCCGGGAAAAAGCCGATCCGGGGGAGGGCCTCCAAAATAGCCCGGCAGAAAAAAGCAAAACGATAACCTTCGGATTCATGGCCTGTATATATGCTGTCTCCGCTGTACAGGGCCAGATTATCCACAAAGTAATATCGCACGCCCCGTTCCACAATGGTGTCGATGCCGCAGTATACGCTCTGGCTGCCCATAAGAAGGGTAAAATCCGTTACATGCTCCATGGAGCAGATATAGGAATAAGGGATCAGCCTGTACTTGGGCAGGATCACCCGTACATCTTCTCCTGCCTGCACCAGAGCCCGGGGCAGGGAACCGGCCACATCCGCCAGCCCGCCGGTTTTCACAAAGGGCACGCATTCGCTGGCGCAGAAGAGCACTTTCATGGGCCGCCGGGAGGACGTGGGAGTATCGGCGGCGATTTTGTTCGTTTGGGATGCCTGTTCCTTCATAGCTGTTGCCCCTTTCTTTAATATATTGCCTGCTTTTTATACGGTCTGGTTCTTACGGATGACGATGGGAAAACTTTCGTACCCCACAAGATTTCGTCCGGGCAGAATGGTGACGCCTTTATCCAGAATGATATGATCCAGTGCAGCGCCTGACTGGATGGTGACTCCCTGCATGACAATGGAGTTTTTCACCACGGCGTCCTTTTCCACTGTAACGCCTCGGAACAGGATACTGTTTTCCACCCGGCCCTCAATGTGGCAGCCATCGGCCAGAAGGCTGTTTTTCACCGTGGAGGCGGGGCCGTATTTGGCCGGGACTTCATCTTTGACCTTGGTATAAATGGGGTGAATGGGGTTGAAAAGCTCTTCCTGTACCTTTCGATCCAGCAGTTCCATGTTGCAGCGGAAATAGTTGGAGATGGAGGTGAGCCGGGCCAGATATCCGTTGTAAGGGAAGCCCAGTATCCGCAGAGTGCGGTACTTTTTAAGGATAATGTCCCGCTTGAAGTCATATTCTCCCCGGGCATAGGCTTCATTAATGAGATAGATCAGCAGATCCTTGTGCAGGATCATGATATCACAGTTGCGGCTGATGCTTTGGGGCCGGTAGGGGTCCAGTTCCATATCTACGATCCGCCGGTTCTCGTCCATAACAAAGCGCAGATCCTGCCCCTGTTCCTCTTCGGGAGAACCGCCGTCATCACTGTAAAGCATGGTGATATCCGCCCCGGAGGCAAGGTGCTGCTCCATCATGGCGGTAAAGTCCACGTTCAATACGATGCCTGCAGCGCAAAGGATGCAGTAAGGTTCCGGAGCCCGGCGTGCATAGCCCAGAGCGGAACGAATGGCGCCTACGGAGCCGCTGGATACACCGGGGGAGTCTTTGGTCATAAAGGGAGGCAGGATGTACAGCCCTTCTCTTTTGCGATGCAGATCCCATTCCTTGCCGGAGCCAAGATGATCCATCAGGGAATGATAGTTCTTTTCGGCAATGACTCCCACACTGGTCAGACCGGAATTCACCATGTCCGAAAGGATAAAGTCGATGCAGCGGTACCGCCCGCCGAAGGGCACGGCACCAATGGAACGGGACAGAGTCAGATCTTTCAGATGGGGATTGCTTTCCCCGGCATAAATAAGACCAAAGGCATTGCTGATCATACGCGCTCCTCCTTGCTTTCCAGACTCATGGCGTTTACAACGGCCCCTTTTGCAAGGTAGCTGCAGGGGGGCACGGATACATCGTTGCCCACCAGAGTGATATCCCCGGTGAGAGAATTATTGACAGTTTCCCCCGGACGCAGAGGCCCGCCTATGACCGTATAGGCGCCGATGCAGGTATTTTCCCCCACAATGGCTTTATTCAGGTCACAGTTGGCACCGATGCAGGCGTTGGGCATGATGACGCAGTCCTTTACCCGGGCGCCTTTTTCTACGATAGCGCCTGCAAAAAGGATGGAATTTTTCACGGCACCCTCTACCACACAGCCTTCCGAAACCAGGGCGTTACGTACATAGGCTTCCTCACCCACATAATGGGGGGGCTTCACGGGATTGCGGGTGTAGATGCGCCAGTTGGGATCATTCAGTTCAAAGACCGGCGGGTACCCCAGCAGATCCATGTTGGCCTCCCAGAGGCTCTGCACTGTGCCCACATCCTTCCAGTAGCCCTGGAAAGGATAGGCGGCCATGATCTCTCCGGCGTCCAGCATGGCGGGAATTATGTTTTTGCCGAAGTCGTTGGCAGACTGAGGATCGGCGTCATCCCGGGCCATATAGCTTTTCAGGAGCTTCCAGTTAAATATGTAAATGCCCATGGAAGCGTTGGTGCTTTTGGGTTGAGCGGGCTTTTCTTCAAAGGAGACAATGCGGCCCTCTCCATCGGTATTCATGATGCCGAAACGATGGGCTTCCTCCAAAGGCACATTAATAACGGCAATGGTGGCAGCGGCATGCATTTTCTCATGATAGGCCAGCATATCCGCATAGTTCATCTTATAGATGTGATCTCCGGAAAGGATGAGCACATATTCCGGGTCATACTGATCCACAAATTCCCGGTTCTGCCAGATGGCGTTGGCAGTGCCGCTATACCATTGCCCCACCTTTTCCGTCATATAGGGGGGAAGCACAAACACACCCCCGTGGTTTCTGTCCAGATCCCAGTATTGCCCGGTGCCCAGATAAGCGTTCAGAGCTAAAGGACGGTACTGGGTCAGCACCCCTACGGTGTCGATACCGGAATTGACGCAGTTGGATAGGGGAAAGTCGATGATCCGGTACTTGCCGCCAAAGGGCACCGCAGGTTTGGCCATGTTGGAGGTGAGCACTCCCAGACGGCTGCCCTGACCGCCTGCCAAAAGCATGGCTACGATTTTCTTCTTCATCCTGATCCTCCTTGTTCATGATATATTCACCGGCCGCAGCAGAAGCGTACCGGGTATGGTTCCGTTTTCAGGAAACAGTATCTTCCGACGGAGATGGCACAGAGGACTGCACCCCTTCTTCCAGACGGAAAAATACGCCGCCAAAGGGGGGCAAGGGTACCGTTAGCGAGTATTCATGCCCCATGGCAGGAACGGGGCGGGTGCGGTACAGTCCGCCCGCTTCCGGAAGAGGATTGGTAGAGAACACCGGCGCATATCCCCCTGCCAGCGGAATGCCCATGGTATAAGCGGGCCGTTCCACCGGAGTAAAATTAAAGGCGCATAGCAGGGTCTCTTCTTCACTGCGGCGAAGGAAGGAGACTACCGAAAGATCCTTATCATCTACGGAGCACCAGGCAAAACCATCCCAGCCGTCATCCCGGTTCCATAAAGCCGGGTGTTCTTTATAAAACCAGTTGAGTCCCCGTACAAAGCCCTGAAGTGCTTTGTGCTGAGGGTATTCCAGCAGCAGCCAGTCCAGAGATTCTCCAAACCGCCACTCGATAAACTGCCCCAGCTCCATCCCCATGAAGGTAAGCTTCTTGCCCGGATGAGCCATAAGATAGGTGTACAGCAGCCGCAGCTGGGCGAACTTGCCGTTGTAATCTCCGGGCATTTTGTTAAGCATGGAACGCTTGCCGTGAACCACTTCGTCGTGGGAGAAGGGCAGCAGATAATATTCACTGAAAGCGTAGGTAAGGGAGAATGTCAGCTTATCATGGTGCCATTTCCGTGCGATGGGATCCAGCTCCATGTAGGAGAGCATATCGTTCATCCAGCCCATGTTCCACTTGAAGTCAAAGCCCAGACTCTCGGCTCCGTGCTTGTTGGTAACCATGGGGAAAGCGGTGCTTTCTTCGGCAATCAGCAGTTTGCGGCCCGGCAGGGCGTGCACTGCGCTGGAAAGCTTTTTAAACAGGGAGATGGCTCCCAGATCCTCCCGGCCGCCGTGAATATTGGGCAGATAGTCGCCTCCTTTCCGGCCAAAATCCATATACAGCATGCAACTGACGGCGTCTACCCGCAGTCCGTCCAGATGGTACTCTTCCAGCCAGTATACAGCGCTGGAGATGAGAAAACTCTGTACCTCCGGCCGGCCGTAATCAAACAGCAGGGTACCCCACTGACGCATATCCGCCCGGCGGGGATCGGGATGTTCATATAAAGATCCCCCGTCAAAAGCGGCCAAACCGTATTCATCCCTGGTAAAGTGAGCGGGCACCCAGTCCATGAGCACACCCAGCCCAGCCTGATGAGCCTTATCAATAAGATATTTCAGATCCTCCGGGTCCCCGTAGCGCCCTGTGGGAGCAAAATACCCCGTGACCTGGTAGCCCCAGCTGGGGTCGTAGGGGTATTCTGTCAGGGGCATGAGCTCCAGATGGGTATATCCCATATCCCGGGCATAGGGAACAAGCGTATCCCCCAACTGCCGGTAGGAAAGCCCTTTTTTCCAACTGCCCAGATGCACCTCGTATATGTTCATGGGCGATTTGTGTGCATTTGGCAGATGGTGCAGATAGTCCTCATCCGTCCACGGGTAGGGTGCAGGGGCAAAAAGTATGGAGGCAGTACCGAAAGGCTCGGCTTTGCGGGCGTAGGGATCTGCTTTGAGAACGATTCCTCCAAAGGCTCCCTCCACGGCATACTTGTATTTCTGCCCTTCCCAGGCATTGCTTACGGAACACTCCCAGAGACCGTCGGGGCGGCGGTGCATGGGGGAGACCCCCTGCTTCCAGTCGTTAAAGTCGCCCACCACGCTGACGGAGCGGGCCCCCGGGGCCCAAAGGCGGAATACCCACCTGTCTGTTTCCAGATGACTTCCCAGAAGCTTCCATGCCCGGCAGGATCGTCCCTGATAAAAGGCGGCAGCGTTCATCTGTGCAAGGCTCCTTTCTACAAACTATCCATCCATTCATATCATACCACCATTTGCTTGTGTTGCCAACAATTTTCCGGATTGAATTGCCCGGGAGGGGCTTTTTCCTGTGGACCACCTTTGTATCCGGTGGATATCGGCGTAAATGGGAGTAAGCAGGTGGTGTGCACTGAACAGGAAATTGCCGGAAGCCAGCGTTCCGGTTTTTTGCGTATGGATCGGCTCCACACCCTGGGTTCCTTTTTGGGAGGAAACACTTCCTTTGATCGTTCGGGCCTTTTCCCTGCAGCGCTCTTGTGAAAGGAGGTCATTTGTGCTATACTGCTTTACATGGAAAAGAAACCGGTTTTCAGCCCCGAAAAGGAAGAAAAAAAAGCCTCCGCCTGGTATATTCTGGGCGTCGTAGGCATATTGGCTCTGATAGCGCTGCTGTTGGGTCTGTTTTTTTCGCCTGCAGGTGGGTGGAAGCTGGGATATGCCCAGCCAAGGATCACACCTACTGCCACCCCTGTAGGCACCATATTGGAGCAGGCCGTTTCTTTGACGCCCAGCCCAACTCCGGTGGAGATTTCTGTAAAGCGGGAGTATCCGGAAGGCGCCGTTACCCTGTTGGTCAATGGCCATGGACTTTTCGCTATGGAGAGCCGGGAAGAAGCAATGGCATTGCTGGAAGAGTATCTGCAATATTGGGCAGAACAACCGTTGAATACAGGTGAACGCTTGCTGAAAGCCGCTCTGGAAGGTGAGATCGCTCTGGGGACGCCGGATGGAACCGAGGAGCTGTTGAAAAAGGGAGAAGCCTATGCTGTGCTGGTAAAGAACCCCGGCTTGCTGCCTGCGGTGCGCACCACCGTTACCTGCAGAGTGGAGACACGGTCTTTAGACAGTATAGTGACTACTACCGGCGCCCTGCCCCGGGGAACCCGGTTCATCCGTTCTCTGGGCAGCCCGGAGTTTACTCTGGTATACAGTGAGACTACCTATAAGGGCGCTGTGGCCTACAGCCAGGCGGAGACCAATCGTTTTCTGGTGGGATCCGGCGGAGTAGGATATGTGGCTGAAGCGGGCTCTGCAGCAGCAGCCGATCCTCAGGCTATGGCCGGGGAAAAGGACTGGCCCATGGGACGTAAGGCGGAAAATCTGAAGCTTCAGGCTCCGGTAAAGGGGAATATTCAAACCTGTTTCGGCATCAGTCAGGGGATCATGCATTATGGCCTGACCTATGGGGCTAAAGCTTCTGCTGCCGTAACGGCACCTGAAAGCGGTGTGGTACTTTTTGCGGGCAAACGGGGCGCCATGGGCTATGTGGTGGATATCCAGCACGATGAAAATGGATTTGTATCTCGGGTATGGGGCCTTGGTTCCGTATCCGTAGAGCTGTTTGAGCGTGTGGAAAAGGGCCATGTCCTGGGTACGGCACCGGATACAGGCGGGAAATCTGTCCCCATCACTTATGAACTGTATATAGACAGCCTCCCCGTAAATCCGGTGTGGTATATGCGGTAAACAAAGATCTGCCTTGGCATTGCTTTTATCATAATAAAAATCAAGTTGTGACTTTCGATATGAAATTAAAGCCTGGCTTTTGCCAGGCTTTAGCATGATAAACTTGATTATCAGATGATACCTTGTGCCTTGAGTACAATTTGCGCAACAATAGCAGAACCGAGAAAAGTTCCAAGAATCACACACAATGTGACAACAACGCCGCGCCATCCCATCTTCTTAAATTCTGCCCAGCTCTTTCCGATTGCTACGCCGGAATATGCAAGAATGACAGTGCAAAGCGCCAAAGTACTGATTTTGCTGGTGCTGTCATATACATATTGCGCTACAGAACCGAATACTGGTAAAGAAATGACAAGAGCAATGATGCTGATATAGATGATAGCGGGAATTTTGAGTGGAATTACTTTTGCAAAAAGCATACCAACAAAAGTAATAGCAACCAGTATAAGCATCCCGGGAATAGACGAAATAATGGAATTCTTGTAGCTGAGCATATTAATGATAAGGGTCAGTACACCAAAGATGAGAAGCATTAGAACCCAATCCAATATGCCGCTCATTTTGAGATGTTCTTTCTTTATAGTCATGTTACTTTTCCTCCTTTTCAGCAGCTTTCTGTGCATTAAGCCTACCACGCTTTGTGATGCGTCCCAGCGTAGGTTCCAGCACCTTATAAAGCAGGTTACACAGAGGTAATCCAATTAGTACGGACATATAGATGCCATCTACCTGCGTTAGCAGATTGCTCATGCTGGAATAGGCGGACATCTGTGTTTCAAATTCAGGAAACATGTCAATCAACGTGCTCAAAGAAGCGGCAGTCATACCTGCGCTGCCTACTCCTGTTGCCATTGCATACGCAAGTGGGCTGATAGGCAGTATATTAGCCAATATACCGGTCAAAGGACCGATAACCACAGATCCGATAACGGTTCCAATGATGTAGATCATCAATACACCACGGGTTTCATCAGAGTCAAATCCATAGCGATCAATAATTAACCCCATGTTTTGCTCACGACCGATGGAATGCGTCATGCCAACGGCTTCACGTTTAAAGCCGAGCAGTAGGGCAACTGGCAATGCTAAAATCATTGTACCGATATTTCCGAATTCCTGAAGGAGGATAGCAGGACCCACTGCAATTATCTCATTGATTGAATGTCCGCTTGCTACAGCCAGCTTGGCGAGAAGAGGCCCAATAAAGATGAGCATAATGCCGGAAGCTGCCTCGGATTCGTGTTCGCCAACTGCCTTGATAGGCTTTGCCAAAAAGGCGATCAAGCCGAGCAGCATGGCAAAGACAAAAGGCTGAAATCCAATGGAAAGGGTACCATAGACATCATTGCTGAAGGTAACGGTCTGCTTGCGGATAACTAGTTCCGCTAGAAGGACGATTACCAGCACTGCTATATGGAGCTTATACTCTTTCCAGCAGGGCTTTGCGTTCGTGTTTTCATTTGGTGTACTCACTGTTTTTCTCCTTTGCTTTTATTATATCGGCGTTACCATTCATAGATGGCACCGACACCTACTTCTTCCACTGGAGTATTCCGATGTATTTCTGCCTTGGATTTAAAACACGTGCAATGGCATGGATATAGATACGGAATTTTTTCGTTTTTAAGATACTCCGCTGTGCGAATAGTTTGTAATGACTTTCCGTCTAGCAGGTGGAATCCGCCTATTACACGTTTGACTGTCGATATTCTGGTGACAGTTTTGGCTTGCTCGATAATATTGCAGATACCTGCATGAGAGCACCCGGTAATTATGGATATGTTTTTTTCCTTCATATCTATATACACCAATGCAGAGTCATCCAGTAAAAAATCCGGCTTCCATTCCCCGTCTGAAAAGCGTTCCCCTATAGGGCATGTATTCTCAAAGGTATTCCTTCGCTGGATTTGCCCCAGATACAAAATGTGTTCGGATATGCGGACTGGCTCTGAAGAAAGGCACACTTCAAACATATCAGAAAGAACTTCCTTAGCAAGCGGAGAACAGACCGTTAATTCTCCAACTCTTTTCTTCTCCAATACTTGCGGATGGCCAATAAGCTTTGGCTTTCTTTTCATTTTGGGGAACCATGCTAGTCCACCGGTATGATCGTTATGACCATGAGAAAGAACCACTGCATCCAATTCGGAAAGATCAATACCCATTTTTTTTGCATTACGCACATAAACGTCCGAATACCCCGTATCAAATAGAATTCTGATACCACAGTCTTCAATGAAATAGGATACACCAGGTTCCCCAAGGTAATATTGATCTATATATGTATTGTTATCAACAAGAATCGTCAATTTCATAGCTGCTTTTCTTTACAAATCTGGAGTAAAGTATCAAACGCAGTTGCTGATGCCATGGCCAGCGTACGTGGTTCGGAGTACTCTTCCGGACAATGACTACGGCCGCCTACGCTGGGAACAAATATCATAGCCGCAGGCATTCTTGCACCGTATACCTGTGCATCATGTCCGGCGCCACTCACTATATGCATATTAGACCATCCTCGTTCATGGCAACTCTCTTCAATATAGCTTCTGAATGCATCATTCAGCTTAACGGGCGCAACATTTAATGTTTCTTCAATTTGATAAGTCATATGGAAACGACTGCATACCGCATCAAGATCATTTATCATACCCTGATACTGTTCATCAATATGAATCTGTTCCGTACCGCGAAAGTCAACTGAATATGTTACTTTACTGGGGATAATGTTTAGTATGTTGGGTTCCACATTTAAATTTCCTACGGTGGCAACCGCTAAAGGATATTTTCGAGCCCTGTCTCCTATGTTAGCAATGACCTTTGCAGCAGCTTCTACTGCATCCATACGCATGTTCATGGGCATGGTTCCAATATGATCCGCTCTGCCATTTACGGTAACAAGAGCGCGGCGAATACCAACGATTACATCTACAACGCCAATATCTTTTTTTGCCGCCTCCAATATAGGACCCTGCTCTATATGTACTTCTATAAATGCTTTTACATCAGCACGACGATTATCTGCAATTGCATCCGGATCAAGTCCATATTCAAGCATAGCATCATATACGCTTATGCCATCTTCATCCCGATAGCGCTTGATATCATCTACAGATAACTGCCCGTCCATAACTTTTCCGGTAAACAAACCGGATTTGAAACGGGATCCTTCTTCATCATTTGTTGCTACTACTTCAATAGAGTAATAAGGTTTAATTCCGGTTTCAACTATGGCTCGTACCGCCTCGATTCCACATACAGCGCCAGCAATGCCATCGTATGCGCCGCCACATCGAACAGAATCCAAATGGGAACCGATCATCACTGTTTCCGGTATCTGGCCCTCTAGTCTGCCAATGACAGAACCCGAATTATCCATATATGTTTTCAGACCAATTTCTGCCATTCTTGCCATAATATACTCGCTGGCCATGCGGGCTTCCTTTGTAAACGGAAATCGGGTAACCCCCTGGCCTGGCGTGGAAGTATATTTACTCAAATCTTCCAAATGTTTTTTTATACGTTGTGCAGTCAATTCCATTTGCATACCAAGTTCGCTCCTTAACTTTTAAAGTATTTTGTTGTTGGTGCACACACTAAATATCTATTATGTCTTTATCATAAGGACATAACTGCGAATTGTCAATACTTTTTTCATACTTATCAAATATTTACCAGTGTTTATGGCGCAACTCATTTGAAGAACGTATTTTTATTAAAATAATTTCTTAACAATTGTTTACGATACTAATTTTATAGTACTTTACTGCGAATATTAAAGTATACTATAAAGCACAATATGTCCCATTTGAATATGGAACGTAAGATAATGTATTTATATTAGCTCTATATCGATTGGGAAAGAACCTGCATATCCCCCTTCTGGTGGAAAACAACTATGGCGAGACGATTATCGTAGACGATGTGTACAACTCTCTTTCCGTAAACGGTTTTATGGTAAATGGCTGGCTGTACTCTATGGAGATTCCGCGTGGAGGCATGGCGGCCATGGACCTGGAATTAGCGGCCAGTTCTCTGGAGGAAATGCAATTGAATGATCCGGAGAATATTGAGAACATAGATTTCAAACTGCGCATAGAAACAGCAAGGAAAAAATAGGGGATGCGGAAATAAAAATAACATACAAATAAAAGCATGCAAAAGGCCTTCCATTGTATAATCGGAAGGCCTTTTTGTCTATGCTGGGGGTATGGACTATCAGACATATGTGGAAGCCTTTCGGCTTACTCCCGGGGCGGAGAAAAGGCAGCGGGAGGCATTGGGGGCGGGGGAGCCTTTGCTTTCCTTTATTTTGGTGGACGAGGGAGAGATTTCCGGTTTGCGCCGCTCATTGCAAACTCAAAGCTGCTCTCGCTTTGAAGTGTTGACGGAGAAGGAGGAGGGATTGCCCCATCAGCGGGTGGTGCAGGAAGATTCTCTGCACAGGCGGGCTCTGGCGGCCCGGGGCAAAGGGATACTGTTTCTGCCCCGGGGGAGCCGTTTGACTCCGGAATGCGTGTATCATTTGGGACGGGCTTTGCTGGAGGGCGGAGAGCTGGTATTCGGGGATGAAGATACACTCCTGCATGGCCGTCGCCAGGAACCGCTCTTTAAGCCCGGAAGAGGAGACTTTACTCTGCTTTCCGGCAATTATATGGGGCGCTGCGTGGCTTTGGAAAAAAATGCATACCGCCGCTGCGGGGGCTTGCAGGCATGGAGTCCTGAAGCTCTTTGGGATATGCTGCTGCGGGCAGAGGAGCAGGGGATTGTGGCGCGGCATATTCCCCTGATACTGCTTTCGCTGCCTAAAGAAAAATCCGCACCCGCTTCATGGCCTGCACAAAGAGCCATGTATAGGCGGGGGCTGGGCGGCTTTGCGGAAAAAAGCGGTATACCGGGGGTCTTTGCCCTGCGTCCGGCAGTAAAAAAGCCGTCCCTTGTATCCATGCTGCTGCCCTGTTCAGGAACGTTGTTCCCACTGAAGCGCCTGCTGGAATGGGTGGAACGGCGGAGCGTTTATCCGTACTACGAGTGGATCCTGCTGTGCCCTGATCGGCTGCAGGAAGATACTCGCCGGTATCTTCACGCATTGGAAAAAAACGGAGCGGCCAGGGTGCTTTTGTCAAAGGCATCTTTGCCTGTTCAGCTGAACATGGGAGCCCGGGAGGCTCGGGGGGAGTGCCTGCTGTTTATGGAGGAAGGGTGTTTGCCTCGGACGGCGGACTTTATGGGCTGGCTGTTTGCCTGGGCCATGGCGCCCGGTGTTGCCGCCGTGGGAGGGAAAAGGGAACTGCACCCCGGGGTGGCTCTGCTGCCCGGAGGTTTGCCCGGGGTTGCTCCCACATTGATAAAGGAGGGTTCTTTCTGGACGGATCGGCTGCGAAGCGTCTCCTGTCTGCCTGCAGGGGGCACCATGCTCCGCAGACAGGTCTTTCTTTCGGCGGGCGGATTTGACGAAGACTTGACGGAGGGCGGCCATATGGAGGCCTTGTGCTTAAAGCTGGGCCGCTGCGTATATTGTCCTCAGGCTGTTTTTGAACTGGAAGGTGCGGCGGTTCGAAATGATCCTCTGCCGGATACTGCTCCTTACCGGGATATATTCCGTCCGCTGTTTATCCGGGGAGATCCGTTGTTTACGCCTCAGCTGCGGTATGGTTCTCTGGAACTGAACCTGCCGCCCCGGCCTCCGGAGCCTTTGCAGAAAAAGAACCGGTGACAAAAAGCAAAAATATTTTCAAAAAAACATTGACAGTCAGGCCAACCTCTGGTATCATATTTTGCGTTGACCTGCTCGGTTCGTCTAGTGGCCTAGGACACCGCCCTCTCACGGCGGTAACACGGGTTCGACTCCCGTACCGGGTACCAATACAGAAAAACGCCTGACAAGGCGTTTTTTTCTTGCTTTTATTGGTGCTTCGTTAGCTTTTGATCCGTTTCTGACGGTTTTTTGCCGTTTTTATTATTGACAAGGCATACTTGATGGAATTTGTGCACACGAAATTGCACATAAAAACCCCACATACGGGAATACATCCAAAGTCTCTGCCTACACCCTTTTGAAAGGATATGCAGGCACAATTCGGTGCAATGCCCGCTTTGCTTTCGGCTCCCCATGTTCCAGTACATGCTTGTCCGGAATATTCAGAGAAAGCATCCCCCATGTTCAGGGCATACGGCACAATATGGCCATTCTTACAGGCGAGCCCACGGATCCTGCACTCCTGCTTCCTTATCTTCTGCGCTTTCTGTCGTCGTCCCGGCTGCGGTTATTTCTTCCCATCAGGGCATCAAACAGGAACGAGTCACCAATAACGCTTCCGGTAATGGTGCATTCCCTGCGCTTCTTCCGGTTTAGCTCAGCCTTGCGATTGCATTCTCGCAGAAAAGCTTCCCAACTGTCGTCTTTCTTATTGTTGTTAGCCATAGTAGCAATCCTCCTTCGCCTGTTGATACTATTATTATAGCATAATCCGGTCGTTTTGTTCATGGAATTTCGACTGCTTTCCATGATTTTTTCGGGTTTTATATATGAATTTTCCATCATGGCGGCAGCGCGAGGCCGGATGGGGGTCATAAAAGTTTTTGAAAGCCGCTTTTCTTACTTTTGCTTTGCGCCTAGCCTTTTGATTGGAAATGGAATTGCTCTCACGCTGTTGGTCATCATCTTTGCCAAAGTCATCACGGCTCAGTCGTTCGTACAGAGCTGTGATTTTCTCGTTTTTTCTCATAACTTGCGCTCCTTTCTTCGGTTTTAGGTTGTGTGTTCTAAGAGACTTCCCAACCGCTTGATTAAGAAGTCTTTTAGAGCATACAACACCCACTGCGATGCGGTATCTCTGGTACGGCTACTATTTTCCCATGCTGTTCATACCGCTGCTTTCGGTGCTGGTGGCTTTTTCTCTCGGCAGGCCGGAAAATTACCGGCTGCCCCGGTGGACGGGCTTTCTGTATTTGCCAACGGCGCTGCTGCTTCTGCTGGTGCTGACTAACGATCTGCATCAGCTGGTATTTGTTTTTCCGGCGGATACGGCGGTATGGCTGGACAACGATCATACTTACGGCGCGGGTTATTTTGCCGTGATGGGCTGGATCGCTCTGGGGATGGGGGCGGCAGTGGTGACCATGCTGCTCAGGTGTCGGATCCCACGCAGCCGGGTGACGCTTTGGGCGCCCTTTATACCTGTGGGGCTGGCGGCTGTGTATACGGTATTTTATGTGGCGGGGGTCGGCTGGTTACGGGATCTGCTGGGGGATATGACCGTGGTGCAGTGCCTGCTTTTGACTGCCGGGATTGAAAGCTGCATCCGCTGCGGGTTGATCCAGTCCAACACCGGGTATGAGGCGCTGTTTGAAGTTTCCGGTATCCGGGCACAGATTACGGATACACATCTGCATACACTGGCGGCTTCGGTGCCGGGGGATCCGTTTCCGGAGGAAAAGATGCGGGAAGCTCTCTGCCAAACGACGGAACTGGACCGCAGCACGCTTTTGAAAAGCAGTCCTGTCCACGGCGGATACGTTTTCTGGCAGGAGGACATTTCCGAATTACAGGATGCTCTGGATCGTTTGCGGCTGGTACAGGAGGAATTGCGGGATACAGGAGATATTCTCAAGGAGGAGAATGCGCAGAAGGCGCGGCGGCTGAAACTGGAGGAGCAGACGAGGCTATATGATCTTATCGAGCAGGAATCCGCTCCTCAGTTTGCACGGCTGGAAATATTGCTGACGGAGCTGTCCGCTGCCCAATCTTTGGAGGAAGCAAAAGGCCTGCTGGGCCGAATCGCCGTTATCATGACGTATATCAAACGCAGAAGCAATCTGGTCTTTCTGGCGGTGCAAAAGGATACTCTGGATACAAACGAACTGCTCCTCTGTCTGAATGAATCGGCCCAGGCTCTCCAGCTTTGCGGTGTGGGCTGCACGGTGGAGCTGAAACTGGAGAAAGACCTTTCCGCAGCAAAAGCGCTTATGCTATATGACCTGTTTGGCGCAGTGCTGGATACCGGGCGAAGTCTTTCGGCCATGCTGCTGTATGTACAGCAGGAGGGGACGGTTCTTCTGATGCGCCTCAGTGTAAGCTGCAAAGAGCCGCTGAATGGTCTGTGCGAACGCTTTGCCGGCCTGACTGCCGAAAAGGATGAGGATGGGCTCTGGCACCTGACATGGACGGCGGAGGAGGAGAATATATGAAGGTTATCAAAGAAAGCTTTGATAACCTGCCGGCTGTCGTCTGTATCTTTAATGATAAGGGACTGGTACGGTTGATGAACCACCGGATGCTGATGGTGGGGGCTATGTTCTTTGGAAGCGGGGTGCAGACACTGGGAGAACTGCAGGCGGCGTTGAAACAGCCTCCGGCGGGGGTGACGGCGGACTTGGCCATGCCGGGCGTGTATCATTTTCCGGATGGAAGCATATTGCGCTTTTCGGAAAGGAAGATCACCGATCGAGACGGGCAGCGCTGTACCGAGGTCATCGCTTCGGATGTATCTGCCCTGATGGAGGTGCGCACGGAGCTTCATCGGGAAAACGAGCGGCTGGATGCGGCAAATCAAAAGCTGCGGAAGCTGGGGGAGGACCTGGCGGATATCATTCGGGAGGAAGAGATCCTGCGCATGAAGATCCGCGTGCACGATGACATAGGCTATTCGCTGCTGTCTGTGCGGCGGGCATTCTGGCAATGCGATGATCTTTCGGCGCTTCATGCCTTATCCGAACAGTGGCGCACTACGATCCGCCTGCTGCATGCCGAAGGGCGGGAGCCGCCCGGGGATGTCCTTGCCCATGCAAAGCTGAGGGCAAAAGAACTTGGTGCGGAGGTAACGTTTACAGGGACCATACCCGAAGAGCCCGGAGCACGGGAACTGTTTTCTCTGGCCATTCGGGAATGTACCTCCAATTGCCTTCGTCATGCGGGAGGGAGCAGACTCTTTGCGGACTGCCGGATCGGCTGCGGGCAGGCCATACTGACCATTACGAATGATGGAAACGCACCGGAGCAGACGATCCGAGAGGGCGGCGGACTCAGCGGCCTGCGCCGCCGTACAGAACAGGCACAGGGCACCATGCATATAGAAAGCAGCCCCCGCTTTGTGCTGACGATTACCATTCCCATACAGGAGGAACCCATATGACCCATGTGTTGATCGTGGAAGACCAGACCATGGTGCGAAAGCTTCTGGAATCCTATGTGGAAAAAGAGCCGGGCTTTGCTTTGGCCGGATCCGTTCCGGGTGCAAATGCCGCTCCGGAGCTGTGCCGGCAGCAGCAGATAGACCTGATTTTAATGGATGTGCAAACGGAAAACCGGGAAAATGGTCTTTCTGCCGCTGCCAGAATCAAACGGGAACATCCTCATATACGGATCGTCATTGTGACTTCCCTTATCGACGGGGAGATCCTGCGGCAGGCAAAGGCGTTGGGGGCAGACAGCCTGTGGTATAAGGACGGGAGCCGGGATCAGCTGATGGATGTGGTGCGCCGGACGCTCAACGGAGAACATATCTTTCCCGATGCCCCGCCGGTCACCCGGACAGGCACTGCCTGCAGCAGCAAATTTACCGGGGCGGAGATGCGGGTGCTGCGCTGTCTGGTACAGGGCATGTCCTATACCGCCACGGCGGAAGCACTGGGGGTGGATGCACGAACGGTCAAATACCATGTGAGCAGCATGCTGCAAAAAACAAATTTTGAAAATAAGCTGCAGCTGGCCGTAGCCGCCATAGAAACACGGCTGACCGCCAATTTTCCGGAAGAATAGAGCTGTTTTTTCTTTGCACACTGTCCATTTGGACAGTGTGCTTTTTTCTTTTATCCCCTATGCTGGAAACAGGAAAGGAGGGGTCGATGAAAAGAATCGTACTCGATATGCAATGTGCCATGTTTGCCAATGCGATCTCACAGGCATTAGAGCGCAGCGATCCGGATTTTAATGTTCTCCGTGCCGAAGCCCCGGAAAAGACGGCGGCGCTGTGCAGGTCAAGCCTTGCCTATGCTCTCAATATGGAGGTAACGGGGTATCCCCCCTGGAGGCTGGAGGAACGGTTGCGGCTGCGCAATGAAGTCAAGCGTCAGCGGCCGGACTGTAAGATCCTTCTGCTGGTGGATGAAAACGCCGATCGTGCCTTGGCCTTTCGCGTTCTGCAGGCGAAGAAAGACGGGCGGATCGACAATTTTATCTATGCATCCGTATCTCCCACTTATCTGGCAGCCGTGTTGGATACGCTTTGAACAGAACACAACAACAATTTATAAGGAGGAATCATGAAGAAGACTTTAAAAAGGCTGTTTGCGCTGCTCCTGGCGGCAGTCATGCTGATGGGATTTGCCGCCTGCGGCAAGGATGGAGCCGCAGACGTGACGGGAAAGTACAACTGTATTGCCGTGGCGGCAGACGGAAAGAACTTTTATGCACCGGAAAACAAGAATGTCTATGTTGAACTTAAAAAGGGAGGCAAGGGGGTTGTTTCCGACGGACTGAATTTCGATATTCAATGGCAGCTGGAGGGAGATAACTTCTCCGGCAGCTATGGCATCTTCGGTATCAGCGTGCCGCTGACTGGTACGCTGAAGGACGGAGTGCTGGAGATACAGGATGACGGCGTAGTTACCCGCTATCTTAAAGCCGGTATGGAGATGCCGGACTGGGCCGGAAATCTGGAAGCAGTGCCCAATGATACGGGCCGTCTGGCTGGTCTTTATACGCTCTACGCAATGGAAGTTGCAGGTGTGCGTTATGATTATGCCGCGCTTGTGGAGATGGATATGATGGACAGCAGCTATCTGCGGATTGATTATGATGCGGCCGCCGGCTATACCGGTGAACTAAGCTTCGAGGGGGAAGAACAGGATACATTCACACTGGAATACGAATTGGGCATACTGAACTTTGCCAGCGGCGATCAGATGGGGTTCCTTATCATCGGAAGATGCAGTCCTGACAGAGGATTCGTGGTCTCATATGGCAATGCTGGCGGGTGCGTGCTGTCGGTTTGTTGGGAGCGCCCCCCTGTGGGACATAAAAACGTAAGACAATTGCTGTGCGTGGGAATATCCGCCCTGGTGACGCTGGGGCTGCGGGCTGCTCCCTTTCTGCTCGGCCGGGGTGGGAAAGGATTGCCCGAATGGGTCCGCAGGCTGGGAAAACTATTGCCTCCGGCCATTATGGCGGTGCTGGTGGTATATTGCCTGAAGGACGGGATCACAGCTCCGGCGGAAAACACAGAGCCTCTGTTGTTGGGCAGCCTGTTGACGGCGGGAAGTTATGCCTGGAAGAGGAGCACGCTGCTGAGCATCCTTTTGGGTACGGGCGCCTATATGCTGGCCTTGCGCTTGCTGTAGCCTTGGAAAATGCGATGGTACCACTGGCAAATACCGTTCACCACACCCTCCCTTGACAGCCTGGAAAAACGTGATATAATACCTTATGATTCGGGTATGACCCGGGAAGCAGTACCTTCCGAGGGCCTTCCTCCAAGAGAGCCGCCGGCAGCTGAAAAGGCGGTGGGGGAGGCGGAGGGGAAGACCGCCCGGTGACCTGGGGGTGCAGGCCCCATACAGCCTGCAAAGAGTACCAATTTGGGTGGAACCGCGTTCTTGACGCCCCAATGCATCGGCATTGAGGCGTTTTTTCGTGGCCGCTCTTACTACTATTTCAACAGGAGGATATATACAATGCTCGTAACCTTTCCCGATGGTTCTCAGAGGAACTACGAAGATACTGCCACGGCGCTGGATATCGCCAATTCCATCAGCCCCCGGCTGGGCAAGGCCACGCTGGCCTGTGAGATCGATGGTAAAGTCTGCGATGATTTTATGCCTATCGGCCACGACTGTCAGCTGAAGCTGCTTACCTTTGAAGATGACGGCGGCCGCCGTACTTACCGTCATACTGCCAGTCATGTACTGGCTCAGGCCGTCAAACGCCTGCACCCGGAGATCAAACTGGCTATCGGTCCCTCCATTGATAACGGCTTCTATTATGACTTTGATGCGCCTCAGCCCTTTACCTCTGAGGATCTGGCCGCTATCGAAAAGGAAATGGCTAAGATCCAAAAAGAAAACCTGCCTCTGGAACGCTTTGAGCTGCCCCGGGAAGAGGCTATCCGTTATATGGAAGAAAAGGAAGAGCCCTATAAGGTGGAGCTGATCCGGGATCTGCCCGAGGATGCCGTTATCAGCTTTTATCGCCAGGGTGAGTTCGTAGATCTGTGCGCAGGCCCTCACGTCCCTTCCACTGGCAAGGTGAAAAACTGCAAGCTCATGAGCGTGGCCGGTGCCTACTGGCGCGGTTCCGAAAAGAACAAGATGCTTCAGCGTATCTACGGTACCGCCTTTGAAAAGAAGGCCGATCTGGATGCTTATCTGCAGATGCTGGAAGAAGCTAAAAAGCGGGATCATCGGAAGCTGGGCAAGGAACTGGGTCTGTTTGCCATTATGGACGAAGGCCCCGGTTTTCCCTTCTTCCTGCCCAAAGGCATGGTGCTGAAAAATACTCTTATCGATTACTGGAGAGCGGTGCATAAGCGCTATGGTTATGTGGAGGTCTCCACCCCCATCATTCTCAGCCGAACCCTTTGGGAGCGCAGCGGCCACTGGGATCACTACAAAAACAACATGTACACCACCGTCATCGATGGGGAAGACTTTGCCATCAAGCCCATGAACTGCCCCGGCGGCATGCTGGTTTATAAGACTCAGATGCATTCTTACCGGGATCTGCCCCTGCGGGTAGGGGAACTGGGCATCGTTCATCGTCATGAGCTTTCCGGCGCCCTTCACGGGCTTTTCCGGGTGCGCTGCTTCACGCAGGACGACGCGCATATCTTCATGACCTGGGAGCAGATGAAGGATGAGATCAAAAACGTGGTCAAGCTTTTTGACGAGGTGTACAGCACTTTCGGGCTTAAGTATACCATCGAGCTTTCCACCATGCCGGAAGATCATATCGGGGAAGAGAAGGACTGGCGCTTTGCCGAGGAAACTCTCAGCGCTGCCATTCAGGAAATGGGCAAGGACTATGTGGTCAACGAAGGCGACGGTGCATTTTATGGCCCCAAACTTGACTTCCACATTGCAGACTGTCTGGGACGTACCTGGCAGTGCGGAACCATCCAGCTGGATATGCAGCTTCCGGAGCGGTTCGAACTGGAGTATGTGGGGCAGGATGGTGAAAAGCATCGGCCGGTGATGATCCACCGGGTGGTGTTCGGTTCTATTGAGCGGTTTATCGGTGTGATCACGGAGCACTTTGCAGGGGCCTTCCCCACCTGGCTGGCGCCGGTGCAGGCCATCGTGCTGCCCATTACTGACCGGGCGGCGGAGAAGTGCAAGCAGGTGCAAGCCGCACTGGACAAAGCAGGCATCCGTTGTGATATAGATTTGCGGAACGAAAAGATCGGCTTTAAGATTCGTGAGGCCCAGATGCAAAAGATTCCCTACATGCTGGTGTTGGGCGATAAGGAAGTGGAGCAGGATCTTGTGGCCGTCCGTTCCCGTAAGGACGGGGATCTGGGTACCATGAGCCTGGAGGATTTCCTCAAGAAGATCACGGAAGAGGTGGAAACTAAAGCCCTGTAAACCAAACAAAAACAGAAAAAGAAGCCGCTGTTGCGGCTTCTTTTGTTTACCCGGAATGCGAAACGGAACCTGTTGCAGACGGAAGTAAGGCATATAGACTAACAGTGGGAAGGCTGCGGGCTTCGTCTATCAACGGTGTATCCAACTACAGAGCAGCGAGATGCGACACGGCTTCGTTTCTATCCACGGAGAATACTTGCCATGTGTCTTTTCGCCTTATATTCGGTTACGCCGCCCGTCCCAGGAGGAAGGCCTTTTTGTTCAGTTCCAGGAACTTGGGGGGCACAGTGGCTTCCAGCGCAGACAGCCAGTCGGCCTCCGGAATATCCATATACCGGCTGAGCACGCCTACAAGTACCACGTTAACGGCCTTGGGAGAGCCTGCCTCCATGGCTATGGACAGGGCGTCGATGGCTGTGAGCCGGCAGCGTGCTTCCAACTTCTCCGTCAGTTCCTGAGGATAGGCCATGGCGCCGGTGATCACCGGCATGGGCAGGGTTTCCTGCAGGTTGGTGATGAGCCGTCCTTCCTTTTTCAGGTAAGGCAGGAAGCGGGCGGCCTCCAGCTTTTCAAAGGAGAGGATGCAGTCTGCTTCTCCAAGATCTACCAGAGGAGAATAAACTTTCTCTCCGTATTTCACATAGGTCACCACGCTGCCGCCCCGCTGGGACATACCGTGTACCTCAGAAAGCTTTACGTCATAGCCCTTACCCGTCAGGGCGTGGCCGATGATCCGGGAAGCCAAAAGCGTACCCTGGCCCCCTACGCCTACGATCATAATGGATTTGGTTTCCATACTCTGGCTCCTCTCTTATGCTTTAATGGCGTCAAAATGGCAAAGCTGTTCGCACAGCCCACAGCCTACGCACAGGGTGGGATCGATCCGGGCTTTATCCGCAAAGACCAGGGCCGGGCAGCCGATCTGCATACAGGCCCGGCAGCTGCGGCATTTGTCTGCATCAACATGAAGCGCGGGATTGTGCTTGACCCACTTCAGCAGAGCGCAGGGACGGCGTACGATGATCACCGAGGGCGCCTTGGCGGCCAGTTCTTCCCGGATAGCGGCTTCCAGACCCTTGAGATCCTGCGGGTCTTCCACCCGCACCCGCTCGATACCGCAGGCCTTTACAATAGCTTCGGCGGAAAGCTGAGCCGTAGGCTGGTTCTTCAGGGTCATACCCGTCAAGGGGTTCTGCTGGTGGCCGGTCATGCCGGTGATGGAGTTATCCAAAATCAGCACCAGGCCAAAGCCCTGATTGTATACCAGGTTCACCAATCCGGTCATGCCGCTGTGCATGAAGGTGGAGTCGCCTATGACCGCCACGGCAGGTACCTTTTCCTCCGGACGGACTTTATTCATGCCGTGAAGCACGCCAACGGAAGCACCCATACAGATGGTGGTGTCCATGGCGCTCAGAGGGGCTGCAGCTCCAAGCGTATAGCAGCCGATATCCCCGGAGACCCGTACTTTCAGTTTATGTAGCACATGGAACAGGCCTCTGTGGGGACAGCCGGGGCAGAGTACCGGGGGACGCACGGGCAGGGGCTCCTCCAGCTTCTGATTTTCCGGATTGGCAATGCCGAAGGCCGCCCGGATACGGCTCTGGGAGTATTCGCCCAAAAGCCCCAGTTCCTTTTTGCCCAGATCCACATGGATGCCCATGGCCCGGAGCTGTTCCTCCATAATAGGATCCAGTTCTTCCACTACGGCCAGCTTTTTGACCTTTTTGGCGAAAGCCGCCATACGTTCCAGCGGCAGGGGATTGACCATGCCTATCTTCAGCACACTGGCGTCAGGCAGGGCTTCCTTCACGTATTGATAACTGATGCCGGAGGTAATGATGCCCCATTCGCCGCTGCCCATCTCTTCTTTGAGGATAGGGGAGTTTTCGTTCCACTGCCGCAGGGCTTCGGTGCGCTGTTCCACCCGTACATGGGCGGGAATGGCGTTGCCGGGGGTCATAACAAACTTGGCGGGATTTTTAGTATACTCGCTTAACGGGCACTCTTCCCGGTCAAACAGCTCCACCAGACTCTGGGAGTGAGCCACCCGGGTGCAGGTGCGCAGGAGTACCGGTGTGTCGAACTGTTCGGAAAGGGCAAAGGCCAGCTTGGCATAATCCCGGCATTCGGCGGAATCTCCGGGCTCCAGCATGGGAAGCTTGGAAGCAATGGCATGGTGCCGGGAATCCTGCTCGTTCTGGGAGGAATGCATCCCCGGATCATCCGCTACGATAACTACCATGCCTCCGTTGACACCGGTGTAGCTGGCGGTAAACAGGGGGTCGGCGGCCACGTTCAGGCCTACATGCTTCATGGCGGTGGCGGCTCTTGCCCCGGCAATGGAAGCGCCCAAAGCGGCCTCCATGGCGCACTTTTCATTGGGAGCCCATTCGGCGTAGATTTCGGGGTACAGGGCGGCCTCTTCGGTGACCTCCGTGGAGGGGGTGCCGGGATAGGAGGAAACAAAGCGGCATCCGGCCTCATACAGGCCCCGGGCGATGGCGCCGTTCCCCAAAAGAAGCTTTTTCATTACTGGACAACCTCCCGATCAGACAGATTTCTATCCATTAGTATGACATAGGTCAAAGAGAAATACAAATATATTATCTGATATACAATCCGGGGGTATATGGAAAAACGGTCGGGAAGAAGAACATAACGTCCGCCTGTTTATACGCAAGCCAAAGACACAGATCATAGTCATCAATGCGGGAAGTTCACAATTCCGTCACGATTCGGCCTATTTTATGAACAAATTGTAAACGTATTGAATAATTTCGAAACTGAAAATGCAGAGAAATAAAATATACATAATCAACAATCGTTTTTTGGGCGCCAAAAAGATATATTTGCATATTCGATATGAAAACCGATGCAAAAAACGCCATATAAGCACAGGCGGGCATAGGCTAAACCGTTGATAAATGTGAAATTATTATGTAGAATGATAACAACAGGGACATAAAACGGACTGATGGGGTACTTTCCGCCCGTCCCGAAAAAACAGGAGGATCCATAATGAACGACATTCTGCTCCCTATTGTGCAGACGATCAACACGTATCTGTCTGACTATATCCTGGTCATTCTGCTTCTCGGCTGCGGCCTCTGGTTCTCCATCAAGACCAAGTTCGTCCAGGTCCGCTGCTTTGGCGAAGGTATGAAAAATGTCTTTGGCAAGCTCTCTCTTAACGGCGGCAAACAGGGCGGCGGCATGAGCTCCTTCCAGGCTCTGGCCACGGCCATCGCCGCACAGGTAGGTACCGGCAACATCGTGGGTGCCTGCGGCGCTATTCTGGTGGGCGGCCCCGGCGCCATCTTCTGGATGTGGATCATTGCCTTCCTGGGCATGGCCACCATCTATGCAGAAGCTGTGCTGGCTCAGAAGACCCGTATCAAGAAGGACAACGGACAGGTTCTGGGCGGCCCCGTGTATTACATCCGCACCGCCTTTAAAGGAACCTTCGGCAAGATCATGGCCGGCTTCTTTGCAGTGGCTATCATTCTGGCTCTGGGCTTCTTCGGCTGCATGGTGCAGTCCAATTCCATCGGATCCACCGCCGAAACCGCCTTCGGTATCCCTTCCTGGGTAGTGGGCATTGCGCTGGTGATTATTGCAGGCTTCATCTTCCTGGGTGACATGGACCGTCTGGCTTCTGTCACGGAAAAGATTGTCCCCATCATGGCAGTCCTCTATCTGGTAGGCGGCCTGATCATCTTCTTTGGCAATATCACCAAGGTTCCCGAAGCTTTCGGCCTCATCTTCAAGTATGCCTTTGCACCTCAGGCCATCATCGGCGGTGCCTTCGGCGCAGCCATTAAAAAGGCTATTTCTCAGGGCGCAAAGCGTGGTCTGTTCTCCAACGAAGCCGGTATGGGTTCCACCCCCCATGCACATGCACAGGCCAACGTAAAGGATCCTCATGAGCAGGGTACCGTGGCCATGATCGGCGTGTTTATCGATACCTTCGTGGTGTTGACCATCACCGCTCTGACCGTTATCATCACCCTGTATACCAAGGGCGGTATTCTGGCCGACGGCACCATCCCCGAAGCCATCAACAAGACCAACCTGGCCCAGACTGCTTTCGGCACCCTGCTGGGCGAAGCCGGCGGCAACATGTTTATCGCCGTGGCGCTGTTCTTCTTTGCTTTCTCCACCGTGCTGGGCTGGAACATGTTCGGCAAGATCAACGTGGAGTATCTCTTCGGCAAGACCGAAAAGAGCGCCAAAATTGCCAAGATCGTATACACCATCATCTCTCTGATCTTCATCTTCCTGGGCACTCTGGCCTCCAACGACCTGGTATGGGAGCTCAGTGACATGTTCAACCAGCTGATGGTTATCCCCAACGTTATCGGCCTCGTCGCCTGCACGGGACTCGTGGTGTCTGCTACCTACTTTGGGAAGAAGCAGGATGCGCTCAAGTAATGCGGTAAGCGGCATTTTACGAGCATAGGCCTTAAAAGGAGCCTTACCCCAGGGCTCCTTTTTTAGTGGGCAGATTTTAAAAACGGTTCTTCAGGACAGTATTGTCTGAAATTGTCAGGCTTTTGCAGCCTGATACGGCACGTTTACAAAAGGTACGTTTAAAGTTCACAAAAAGTCCGTATTTTTAAACATTTTATGAACGAATGATGAACGAAATGAAGGATTTAAAATACAGTAATTCATATAAAACCGACAGATAAAATAGAAAAAATCGTAATAGACTTAAATCCGGCGGAATACAATTTTACAAAATGCATCCTAAAGCAAAAAATCATGCAAACCACAGGAGGGTGAAAAAAAGGCGTATCGAAAAAAACGTTGAGATTCAAAAAAGAATTTAGTAAACTGATGATAATCAGGGCGTAGAAGGAGAAATTGGGGTGTCTCCTTTCAACCCGGATACACTTACAGGAGGAAAAATTTATGAACGACATCCTGCTCCCTATTGTGCAGACGATTAATTCGTATCTGTCTGACTACATCCTCGTCATTCTCCTCATTGCCTGCGGCCTCTGGTTCTCCATCAAGACCAAGTTCGTCCAGGTTCGCTGCTTTGGCGAAGGCATGAAAAACGTCTTCGGCAATCTGTCCCTCAAGGGCGGTAAGCAGGGCGGCGGCATGAGCTCCTTCCAGGCTCTGGCCACGGCCATCGCCGCGCAGGTAGGTACCGGCAACATCGTAGGTGCTTCCGGCGCTATCCTGATCGGCGGCCCCGGCGCCATCTTCTGGATGTGGGTCATCGCTTTCCTGGGCATGGCCACCATCTACGCAGAAGCCGTGCTGGCCCAGAAGACCCGTATCAAGAAGGAGAACGGCGAAGTTCTGGGCGGCCCCGTGTACTACATCCGCACCGCTTTCAAGGGCGGCTTCGGTAAGTTCCTGGCCGGTTTCTTTGCCATTGCCATTATCCTGGCTCTGGGCTTCTTCGGCTGCATGGTGCAGTCCAACTCCATTGGTTCTACGGCGCAGACTGCCTTCGGCATTCCTTCCTGGATCATCGGTATCCTGCTGGTAGTCATTTCCGGCTTCATCTTCCTGGGCGGTATGGATCGTCTTGCCTCCGTTACCGAGAAGCTGGTGCCCGTTATGGCCTGCTTCTATCTGCTGGGCGGCCTGATCATCTTCTTTGCCAACATCACCAAGGTTCCCGAAGCTTTCGGCCTCATCTTCAAGTATGCCTTTGCACCTC
>UQYI01000015.1 GCA_900545265.1 uncultured Eubacteriales bacterium | reverse complement strand
TGCGCCCTTTAGTTCCTAAAGGGTTTTTATCAGTTCGACAAACTGGAATTTGTTTGATTAACTTCCGGTTTTTCGGTTCATTGCTGTTTCAAAAAGTGTTCGATATAAACGGAGAGATCATCGGGGAATTTATGATTCATAATCTCTTTAGTCAGTGATCTGACAACTGTTTCCTCAAAAGCATTGAGTACTCCGGAATCGCTTCCTGCCAAATAGTACGATTGATCCAGTTGGTCGTTGACCTGCCGATGCTTTAGAATCATATCCTTCTGTTCCACCACAGTCGGATGTACCACATGATGCAGGAATTCATGGATAACGGAATCTGTCCGGAATGCCCCGGAGGAGAAAACAAAGCAGTCTTCCGTCAGATGGTAGTCCGATGCATAAACGCATTTAACAGGATTGAGGCAGATCCGGATCTCCCGTTCCGGGGAATGATACCGGCTGGTACAGATTTCTAGACATTCCTGAATCAAGTGCATCTCTTCCCGGTAAATCTTTTCCTGTTCAGCGATCCATTCTCCCTCCCATTCCAGGTATCCTGCAAAAGAGTTGTCTGATAGAACCGCAACAATCGCCCGGGGAAAACCTTCCAGCCAGCACCAAAGGGATTCGCCACGTTCGCTTTCCGAGATGTTTCCCGCAGTCAGGATCTTCCGGCGTAGCGTTTCAAAATCCTGAAAGCCGGTATTGTTGTCGTTGAGAAAAAAAGACGCCGATTCCATCATGAACGCACGTGGCCAGTAAGGATATACGTCGCAGGTGTCCTGCTTGGCTCCGGAAAAGAAAGTATCCTGATGTTTCCGGTTCCTATACTTCATAATATGCCGGATGTGTTCAGCAGAACGTTCCGGGATATAAAAGTCATACCCAGCCTGTAGTAACCCGTAATAGATTGCTGATATCTTTGGAAACTGGACGATCATATCAGTTTCCCATAGTTGAGTCAATTCAAATTCACTTTCCATAAAACAACTTCCGATTTGTTGCTCAATTTATGTATTCAAATTATACCATAAAACTTGTGAACAATTCTACTGTCATTTTGGACTATATGAGAAAAGTCCGAACAGTTTTCTGCCCGGACTTCCTCACTCAATCGTAAATCAATTCGATTTTCACAATTTCCTCTGCCTGTGCCTTGCAAGCGTTCATCTGCCGTACCCATTCCATTTGGTGTCGGCTTTCAGTTTCTCGGTCACGCCGTTTCGCTTCGCCAGCTCCGACACGATCAGCTCCATGCGGTTTCGTGCCGCTTCGTCAATCTTACCGCAATACTGTCTTACGTACACCCAGCTATGGCCGCACGCTTTTTGTTTCATTTTTGTTTTTATGCTTGAGGCTGAGAAGCGTTCTTCTTAGCCTCTTCCTCCTCCAGCACCCGATAGGCCACCTTGCCCACCAGCGTCTTGGGCAGATCCGCCCGAAACTCTATGTCATAGGGCATGGCATACTTGGCAATATGCTTGCGGCAGTAGGCCATAATCTCTTCCTTGGTCTGATCGTTGGGTTCCACACCGGGCTTGAGCATGACAAAGGCTTTTACCTTCTGCATCCGATAGGGATCGGGCACCCCGATCACACAGCTCATATGCACTTTCTCATGAGCGTCCAGAATATTCTCCAGCTGTCCGGGATATACGTTGTAGCCGCTGGAAACAATCATCCGCTTGCTGCGGCCACGGAAGTAGATAAAGCCCTCCTGATCCATAATGCCCAGATCTCCCGTATATACCCAGGTAAGGCCGTCTGCATGCTGACGCAGAGTCACCGCTGTTTCCTGCGGATGACGGATATACTCCCGCATGACCGTGGGACCGGCCAGCAGGATCTCTCCTTCTTCACCATAGGGCAGTTCTTCTTCGGTGCCGGGTCGAACGATCTTGATATAGGTATCCGGGAACGGAACCCCGATGCTTCCTTCTTTGGAAAGGTTGGGCGGGGTCAGGCAGCAGGCCGTAACGGTTTCGGTAGTGCCGTACCCTTCCCGCACCTGAATGGTCGCTTTATGATCGTACAGGAAGGTATCAAATTTCTTTTTGAGTTCGGGGGAAAGGGAATCCCCGCCGGAAAACACACCCTTCAGACAGCTCAGATCCGCATTGCCCATGCTGGGAAGCCGCAGCAGTGCTTCATAAAGAGTGGGTACACCGGCAATGAAGTTGCAGCGATACTTGGTAATGAGTTTTGCATAGCTCTGGGCGGTAAACCGGGGCACCAGAATACACCGTCCGCCCTGAGAAAGCATGGTATGAATACATACGCCCAGCCCAAAGCCATGGAACAGGGGCATGGCGGCCAGCATCTTGTCTCCTGGGCGGAACATGGGGTTGGCGGCAATGACCTGCTGGCCCAGAGCGTTGAAGTTCTGGTTGGTCAGCAGAATGCCCTTGGTGGTACCTGTCGTTCCGCCGGAATAAAGGATCACGGCAGGATCCTCCGCTTTGCGTTCCACCCGGTAATTCCAGAAGCAGGAGCGTCCCAAATGCATAAAATCCCACCAGCGGATCACAGGCGCATCATCCGGGATCTTTTTGATCTTACGGCCTTCGGTAAGCATATAGCCCGCCCGCAGGGGCTGACTGAGCTCATCGGAGATGCTGGCAATGATAATATTCACTACAGGCGTGTTCTGACGGATAGCCTCGAACTTGTGGTAAAACTGATCCAGCGTAACTACGGTAACGCTCTGGCTCTCCTGCAGGTAAAACTCGATCTCCTTTTCCGCCGACAGCGGATGGATCATATTACACACAGCGCCGATCAGGTTCACTGCATAGAACATGAAGATAGCCTGAGGGCAATTGGGCATGGCAATAGTGACTCTGTCTCCATTGCGCACACCGATGGTGCGCAGCGAGCGGGCGCAGCGGTGAATCTCTTCCACCATGCGCTTATAGGTCGTGGAACGGCCCATAAAGTCAAAAGCTACTTGCCGGGGATACACCTCCGCAATACGCTCCACGGCGTCGAACATGGTGCCCTGGAAGTAATCCAGATGCATGGGGATCCCGCCCATAAAGCCTTCCCAGGGGGTCTTGCAGGTGGTGGTCTCGCTGGGCGCCCAGCGCCGGTTCAACTGCTGTTCCATTTTATCTGCTCCGTTCTTAGGACTATATCTGTAAAGCACGATACATGTATCAGTATAACGTTTTTCCGCTCATTCGTCAACTTTTCCCAAAATCCACACTTTTGTGCTGCCGCAGGATATTTGAGGCAGCATTCGGCTTTCTCCTTTCTTTTCTTTGGGCTGTCCGCGCCTGCACAGTCTTATGAAACGCCCGTCCAAAGCTATTTCCTGCAATGGAGCTTCCTTTTCCGCAATTTTTCTCAATGCTTCCCGCTTGCCAAATCGCCTTCATCTGCCCCACAGGCATAGAAAAAGGAGCTGCGCCGGCAGCTCCTTGGGTGTTATTCTTCGTCTTCGTCCTCTTCATCCTCATCCACGATCTCAAAGAGGCGATGCCTTTTCTTTTTGGGCTTGGGGGCTTCCTCTTCCCAGTCTTCATCCTCGTAATCGTCTTCGTCCTCATCGTCGTCCCCCTCCAGCATACGCTTGAACCAGCCCTTTTTCTTGGGCTTTTCCGTTTCCTCGGAGCGAGCGGCCTTACGGCGTGCCGGGCGAACCGGTTCTTCCTCTTCTTCCTCCGGCTTTTCCACCAGCTTCAAAGCCGGCTGCACGGATTTGACCGGAGCAGACTGCTTGGTCTTTGCTTCCTGTGCGGCAGCGGCACGAGCCGTCTTTTCCCGCAGGATCTGCTGCGCCCGTTCGTCCGACATCTCCTGTGGGATGTTTCTGGGTTTGCTTTCAGGCAGAGGCTGGGCGTTCAGTTCTTCCCGGTTGCCGTTGAGCATCTTGATGTAGCCATTCATATACCGCTGCACATCCGCCAGAATATCGTCGGCATACTGCCGGGCTCCGGTGGTAATGGCTTCGGCATTCTCCGTAGCCTCCCGCTGGATGGTCTCCGCCCTGCGGACAGCTTCCTGATATACGGATTCCTGAGAAACCAGTGTTTCGTACTCTTCCACAGACTGGTTATAGACCTTTTCCGCAGCTTCCTGCGCCTGATTGGCCAAAGTCTCCGCTTCCTCTTTTGCCTGAGTCACCATTTCTTCCGCCTGTTCCCTGGCGTCGGAAAGAATGGCCTCCTCCTGCGCGATGATGCCGCTGGCCCGGCGGATATCTTCGGGAATGGTGACCTTCAGGTCTCCCAGCAGATCGAGCAGCTCGTCGATCTCTATAACGTGCCGGTTATTGCCGCCCCCCAGCTTATACTTGGGGCTTTCGGTAAGTATCTGTTCGATATGGGAAAGAATACTGTAGATCTTCATGGATTGTGCGTTGCTCATTTCCTTGCCAACCTTTCAAGAATTTTCTCTTCATTGCATGCGGGCACCAACCCGGCTATGCTGCCCCCCCAGTATGCGATCTCCTTCACATTGCTGGAAGAGAGAAAAGAATGGGCGGGGCTTGACATAACATAAATAGTGCGTATGCTGGGATCCAGATGGCTGTTTACGGCATCGATCTGGAATTCGTATTCAAAATCCGAGGTGGCCCGCAGCCCACGGACGATAAAATTTGCGTTTACCGAACGGACATAGTCCACCAGCAGCCCTGTAAAGTGACCGCACCGTACATTGCGGAAGCCTTCCTGCTCCACCGCTTTTTGGAGCATCTCCATACGCTCCTCCACGGTAAAGCTGTATTGCTTGTTCTTGTTCAGCAGCACGGCCGCATACACCTGATCAAAAAGCTGAGAAGCGCTTTTAAGCACATCCAGATGTCCAATGGTAAAGGGATCAAAACTGCCGGGATACACACCGATTTTCATTCCTGCACCTCCTGGGTCTGTGTCTGCCAGATAAGCTCCGTTATTCCGCAGGTACCGTATCTGCGGGTCTTTCTGTATACATAAGGCCCGGGTTCCAGCCGCAGCGGTCTATCAAAACCGTGTTCCAGAAACACTCTGCCCTCTGCAGAAAGCAGTCCCTCTCTGAAAATACATACTGCTGCCGCTTCAGACAGACCCGAGGCGTAAGGCGCATCCAGAAACACCAGATCCGCCTGAAACCCCTTGTTTTTCAAGGCGGTCAGAGCGGCGGCGTAATCTGCGCAAAGCACCTCTACCGGCGGGATCAGCCCCAGTTTCTCTCCGTTCCTGCGGATAAGAGCAGTGCAGGCAGGATCATGATCCACGCAAACCACCCGGCTTGCCCCCCGGGAAGCGGCTTCCAGCCCCATGTTTCCCGAGCCGGAAAACAGATCCAGCACAACGGCCCCGGGCACCTGAAACTGGACGCTGCCGAACACTGCTTCCTTTACCCTGTCCAGCGTGGGACGGGTGGAAAGCCCTTTAGGGGCCTCAAAAATCCTGCCCCGGCAGGATCCGGCTATGATCCGCAAAACAGCCTCTCTTTCCTGCAGGGTCTGCAAAAAGACCACAAGACGTAGTTAAACGTTTTTATTGTAGCATCCCCTGGTCAAAAGCACAAGTATTTTTGAACAAATTATTAACAAGATTTTGTCTTAAATTGCCAGCCGGCCTTTTGTCCTCGTCCCTGCCTTCTTTCCGATATTGCCGGGTAAAGTGCTTTTTAGCTTGTTTTCTCCGGTCATGGCTCAAATAACCTCCTTGACAGGAAATTAGGCTGCGCCGTACGACTGACCTGTATCGGCACACCGGGAAACTGCTGTCTGTATACAAAAGCCCAGGTTCTGTTAGACGATGCATTGAGTAAGGCTTGCAGCATACCATTAAACTTCCAATCAAAAGCCACATGGTGCGCCAACCGTATATCGCAATAAGGTCTCTGTATTTTAATATTGTTTAATGCATTATGGCAGTTTTTCTTCAACAGACCGCACCACTACAACAAAAGTGCCGGTTTATGAGTTGACGGCTTTCCTGCTGCAAAAACAGCATGGACGAAGTAAAACGTTGACAGATAAAAAACAGCGGCCTATAAAACTTACAAGCCGCTGTTTCTGGTACCCCCTCAGGGATTCGAACCCTGGACACCCTGATTAAGAGTCAGGTGCTCTAGCCAGCTGAGCTAAGGAGGCATATGGAGCGGGAAACGGGGCTTGAACCCGCCACCTCGGCCTTGGCAAGGCCGCGCTCTACCAAATGAGCTATTCCCGCGGAACGAATTTTATTATACGCAGGGAACCGCCTTTTGTCAATGGGTTTTCTTCAACTTTTTTCATTGGACTTCCCTATTTTCTGCAAGTCGGCCGGAAGCTGCCTTGCAGGAAAGCGATTTTCGCCGTACAATACTGATAATATGTACATTTACGGAAAGGACCCCACTCATGCTGGATACCCATATTCATTCCAACGTTTCCTTTGACGGCATATGCACCCGCCGGGAAATGGCTCTGGCTTCCCTGAAAAAAGGAGGTTCTGGCCTGTGCTTTACGGACCATTATGATGTGGTAGACGGTTCCGGTGCTCTGGTGCCCGCATACGACTGGTATCCGGCCCGTCAGGCCCACCGGGAGACCCTGGAAGCGCTTCCCGGAGACTTCATGCTCCTGTATGGTCTGGAGCTTGGAAATGTCACTGCCGATTTTGCTGCCGGAGACAAAGCCCTGCAGGAACCCGGACTGGATTTTGTGCTGGGCTCCATTCATAACGCAGGCCCCGCCTTTCACCGGCAGGATTACTATTTTGAGTGCTTTACCAGTCCGGAGCAGTGCTATACCTATCTGGATGAATATTTTACCCAGCTGGAAGCCCTGACTGCCTGGGGAAATTTTGATTCGCTGGCGCATATCCCTTATCCTCTTCGCTATATGCAGGAGCGGGATGGCCAGCCCGTATCCTTGGAACGGTACGCCGGGTGTATCGATGGGCTCTTGAGCGCCCTGATCCGCCGGGGACAAGCCCTGGAAGTAAATACCAACAAAACCACCCGGATCATGCCGGAATACGGCTGGCTTCTGGATCGGTACAAAAAGTTGGGCGGATCGCTGGTCACCGTTGGCACCGATGCCCACAACACGCTGCAGGCCGGACAGGGGCTGCAGGAAGCATATGCCCTGCTCCTGGCGCACGGCTTTGATTCCGTCACCTGCTTCATCCGCCGCAAACCTGTGCAAATAAAGATAGCAACGCTCTCCCCTGCCGTTCCAAAATACACCGCAAAATAATTGCCTGCGATCCGCTTGAAAATACGCACCCATAGCGCCGATCATTTGTGGGAATACCGAAAAAGCACACAGTCCTGGCAATAACTTTTTTGAAGGCTTGTACAACGGCGTGGAAAAAGATTTTTCAAATTCCCCTGTAGACGGGCCTTTTTTATGGGAATTTCGTGGGAAAAACGTGGAAAAAATCACGCCAACTATGTCCTGTCCAGGACAAAAATGGCAAAAAACCGTCAAAAAGGGGTTAAAAACTAACGAAATACCGATAAAAAAGCAAGAAAAAACGCCCGAATGGGCGTTTTTATTAGTTTGGAGCAGGTAACGGGACTCGAACCCGTGATCTCAGCTTGGAAGGCTAATGTGTTTCCGCTACACTATACCTGCCTGGTGCGGGCGAAGAGATTTGAACTCATACGCCGTGGGCACTGGAACCTAAATCCAGCGCGTCTGCCAATTCCGCCACGCCCGCTTGCTGCCTTATAGGGCAGAATGGTGACCCGTCGGGGATTCGAACCCCGGACACCTTGATTAAAAGTCAAGTGCTCTACCGACTGAGCTAACGGGTCACATGGCTGGGGTGGCGGGATTTGAACCTGCGCGTGCGAGAGTCAAAGTCTCGTGCCTTAACCGCTTGGCTACACCCCACTATAGAAAACGCGTCCGTCAAAATGGGGTGGATAGTGGGATTTGAACCCACGACCTCCAGAGCCACAATCTGGCATTCTAACCGGGCTGAACTATATCCACCATGTTTTTCACGGACGCTTTTCTCCCCTGACGAGAGCAACTGCCGCCCGCCAGGATCTTCTCCCGGCGGGCCGCGCTTGTGGCGCGCCTGCAGGGATTCGAACCCGGGACCTACGGCTTAGAAGGCCGTTGCTCTATCCTGCTGAGCTACAGGCGCATCAGGAGTTCCAGAAATAAATTTTAGCAACTAACGGCTGTAATGTCAACCGTTTTATTAAAATTTCTTTCGGAAAAATTGCGGAGCGCCGTAAAACGCTTTTTTCAAGCGTTCTTTCCGCAGCAGTTCTTATACTTTTTGCCGCTGCCGCAGGGGCAGGGATCGTTTCGGCCCACTTTATTCTGATTCACAAAGACCTTGCTGGCCCGGTATGCCTTGGTGATCTCGTGGCGTTTTTCTTCGGAAAGAACCTCATTCCATTCAGGCAGATTGAACAGCCAATCGGCTTTGGCTTCATGCATATTGTAATACAGCTTCTCAAAATCAAAATCCAGCGTGACTTCGCTGTCTTCGGTAAGCGCTTCCAGATCCTTCTCTCCGCTGGCGAAACTGGTATTTGCCCCATCCAGATAGCCTGCAAAGGTCACGGGATCCATTCCGAAGCCCTCGGCCAACGCAGCTACGGTACCGGTGTAAGGCAGATCATGATCCTCCAGCACCTTGCGGTACACTTCTTTTTCCTGTTCAAAATATCCCTGCCAGAACTGCTGAAAATCGGGCTCGGACTGCTTGCGCTCGCACAGCGCTCTCCAATCGGCGTACAAACTCATGGTATTCTCCTTCTGTTTTCCGGGCTCCCGGCCCAAATCATTCTTTTCCGCCACGGATCCGTCTCCGGGCACCGCAGGCTATTCTAAGGCATATTTCTCTTGAATGCAAGCATTTTTTGCCACGGTGGCTGCAATATCCCGGTTCCAGAGCAGATAGGCCCCTTCCCCCGTGTCTTCATAGTACCGTTTGCGGTATCCCTGTTTTTCAAAGTCCAGGGAATAGTACAGATTCTGAGCTACGGTATTGGTTTCCCGCACCTCCAGCGTCATCTGGGAAGCCCCCCGCTTTTGAGCCTCCGCCATCATGGCAAAAAACAGGATACGTCCGTATCCCCGCCCCCGATATTCCGGCGCTACGGCGATGTTGGTCATATGACTCTCCTCATACAGCACCCACATACCCCCGTAAGCCGCCACGATCCCATCCTCTTCCAGCAGCAGATACCGGGCTACCCGGTTCTTCAGTTCTCCCATCAAAGATGCCTTGGACCAGGGAGTGCGGAAACTTTGTACCTCTATTTCATAGACCCGCTCTATATCCCTTTTTTCCATGGGCCGGATGTGCAATGCCATCGTTTCACCTCCGCTATGCCTGCTTTTTGTTCCGCTCCGCCTGAGAAGGCCGCAGATACAGGGGCCGTACTTCCTCCCCCAGAGGAGTACGAGCTATCCGCTCCGCTCCCAGCAAAGCCACATCCAGAGCCCGGGGCAAAGCCTGTATATGGAAACATCCCTCCGGGAACCCGGTCCCTACAAGCAAAGCATCCTCCGGTACCCGGGCAAGGAACTCCTCCGTCACACAGGCGCAGGGCGGGAGCAATGCCTCCCCCTCCGCTCCATAAAGAGCCCCGTAGCCGTTTCCGTTTCTGGCATCTATATGGGCGCACACCGGCCTTTTTTTGTGCAGATGCGGGTAAGCCAGCGCTTCCAGCGCATTTATGCCAGCCACAGGTATTCCCAGTGCATACCCCATGGCGTTGCCGTGACACACCCCGATGCGCACTCCCGTGAAGGAACCGGGGCCCACATCCACCGCCAGAGCCGTCAGCTCTCCTGGAGCAATCCCTTCCTCTTCCAACAATGCTGCCACGGCAGGCATGACCGTTTCCTCATGGCGCAGGGGGCTTTCAATGCATTTTTCTTTTACCGCTCCGTTCCGATACAAAGCTACGGAAGCCCGGATATCTGTAGTTTCCAATGCAAGCAGGATCATAACTGCCCCAAAGCCTCCTCATATTTTTCTCCCCGAGCAACGGCGCGCAGCTTTCTCGGCTCACTGCCGCTTCCCTGAAAATGCAGTTCCATCCGCCGGCAGGGCAGGGCTTCCTCCACCAGATTGGCCCATTCCACCAGCACAAAGGCATTTTCCCGCAGGTAGTCCTCAAAGCCGATGGCATACAGCTCCTCCGCACCGGAAAGCCGGTAGGCATCAAAATGATACAAAGGCGGCTGGGTATCGTAAGCCTGCAAAATGGTAAAAGTGGGACTTTGCAGGTTTTCCAGTCCCAAAGCCTTTCCTACGCCCCGTGCAAAAACCGTTTTGCCCGCTCCCAGATCTCCATACAGAGCCACAAACGCTCCCTGCGGCAAGGCTTTCACCAGTTTTTCCCCCAAGGCCTGGCAATCCGCTTCCGTCTGCAGAAGGAAATCCTTTATCTTTGCATCCATCAGAACAGCTTGACCTCCAGCAGTTCGTTGGCAAAATCTCCGTAGCGATCCTCCCGGATGGCCCGGCGGGCTTCTTCCATCAGCCGAATGGAGAAACGAATATTATGCATGGTGATCAGCGTGCCGGCCAGGATCTCCTCAGCCTTGATCAGATGGCGGATATAGGCCCGGGAGAAGTTTCTGCAGGCATAGCAATCGCACCCTTCTTCAATGGGGCCGAAGTCATGGGCATAGTTGTTGTTGCGCAGCTGCACCCGTCCCTGCCGGGTCAAAGCCAGGCCGTTCCGGGCCGCCCGGGTCTGCAGCACGCAGTCAAACATATCCACACCCCGCTTTATGCCCTCCAGCAGGCAATCGGGACTGCCCACACCCATGAGATACCGCGGCTTGTCCTCCGGCATATAAGGCCGGATCTCCTCCAGCATCCTGTACATAACATCCTTAGGTTCTCCTACGGACAATCCCCCTATACCGTAGCCGGGGAAGTCCATGGAGGCCAGAGTCTTGGCGCTCTGTATGCGCAGATCTCCGTACACACACCCCTGCACGATGCCAAACAGGGCCTGATCCTCCTTGGTATGTGCTTCCCGGCAGCGCTCTGCCCAACGGTGTGTACGGTTCATGGCTCCTACGGCATAGCGGTAATCCGCCGTGCCCGGTGCACACTCGTCAAAGCACATGGCGATATCCGCCCCCAGCGCCTGCTCCACTTCCATGACACTTTCCGGTGTGAAAAAGTGCTTGCTGCCGTCTATATGAGAGCGGAAAAGAACACCGTCCTCCTTGATGTCCCCCTTACGGGCCAATGAAAAGACCTGAAAGCCGCCGCTGTCCGTAAGAATGGGCTTGTTCCAATGCATGAAGCTATGAAGCCCCCCTGCCTCCTGCACCAGTGTGTGGCCGGGCCGCAGATATAAATGGTAGGTGTTGGAAAGGATAATGGAGGCACCCGTCTCTTCCACATCCCGAGGCGTCATGGCCTTAACGGTGGCCTGCGTACCCACCGGCATATATACGGGGGTTTGAATATCCCCGTGGGGCGTGTGGAGCAGGCCCAGCCGGGCGCCGGTCTGTTTGTCTACATGCTCTACTTCAAAGGAAAAATATTTTGTTTTCATCTGTATATCCCCTCGTATCCGCTGCAAAAACGTTTTCTTTCAGAAATTCCGGCGGGCTTATTCTCCAGCCAGTTCCTCCGGACGCATATCTCCGATGAACATGGCGTCTCCGAAGGAAAAGAAACGATACCCTTCCTCCACGGCATGATGGTAGACCCGGAGCATTTCCTCCCGGGAACTCAGGGCGCTGACCAGCATCAGCAAAGTGCTCTCAGGGAGGTGGAAGTTGGTGATCAGGGCGTCCACCGCCTTGAATCGATAACCCGGCGTAATATAAATGCTGGTAAAACCGGATCCGGGCAGGACGCGCCCGTCCTCCGTCGCCACGCTTTCCAGCGTGCGCACGCTGGTGGTACCCACGCACACAATGCGGCCGCCATGCTTCCGCCGTTCATTGATAAGCGCCGCCGTTTCAGGCGTTACCTGATAAAACTCCGCGTGCATTTTGTGATCTTCTATATTTTCTTCCCCTACCGGCCGGAAGGTGCCCAAGCCCACGTGCAGCAGCACATCGGCCACCGCTGTTCCCTTGGCACGGATGGCATCCAGAAGTTCCGGAGTAAAATGAAGCCCCGCCGTAGGCGCCGCCGCACTCCCCCGCTGACGGGCATATACCGTCTGATACCGTTCAGAATCTGCGGAGCGTTCCGTAATGTAAGGGGGCAGAGGCATTTCCCCGGCCTGATCCAATATCTCCTCAAAGATGCCTTCATACAAAAGCCGGACCATTTTGCCCCCTTCCATGGGAGCATCCCCCAGTATCTCGGCGGAAAGACGAGGACTGATCACATATACGTGCCCCGCCTTGGCCCGCTTGGCCGGCCGGCACAGGCATTCCCAGGTATCGCCCTCCACCCGGCGCAGAAGCAGTATTTCCATCTTGCCCCCGGTCTCCTCCCGCAGTCCCATAAGCCGGGCGGGAATGACCCGGGTGGTGTTGCGTACCAGAACATCCTCCGGCCTGAGGCAGCGGAGAATATCCGTAAAGACACCATCTCGGATCCCTCCGGTAAGCCGGTCATAAAGCAGCAAACGGGAAGCACTGCGCACCGCCGCCGGAGTCTGGGCAATAAGTTCCTTGGGCAATTCATAATAAAAATCGCTGGTTTTCAAATTGTTACATCCCTTCGCCGCCATACCCGGCGGCCGATTTTGGTATAGTGCAAAATTCAACGGATACAGTATAGCCATTTCCCTGCAAAAAAGCAAGAAATTCCGTCTGCTGGACAAAAAGCCGCCTTCATGGTATCCTGATAAAAAACAAGGAGTTCCCGATTATGAAAAAGTTATCCCTCATACTGCTGGCTCTGCTGCTGTGCCTGAGCACTGCCTGCGCCCAAACGCTCCCCGCCAAGGATCCTGCCCCGGTGGATACCTCGGAACCTTCCGCTGCCCCTACGGCGGAACCCACCGCCGAGCCTACCGCCGAACCGACTGCTGAACCTACAGCAGAACCCATTCCGGAAGAGACCATGCCCCTGGGCGCCGTCAGCGGAACGGAATATACAAACGAATACTTTGGACTGAAACTTACGCTGCCCAGCACAAGCTGGATCTTTTATAACCAGGAACAGCTGAATGCCCTTAACGGTTCCACGCAGGCCATACTGGAAAAAGCCGATCTGGATGCATTTCTGGAAAAGGCCGGCAGCCTGATCATTGCCAGCGGATCCGATCTGACCACAGGAAACAGCTGCACCCTGTCTTTGACTCCGTCCGCAGGCGTAGGCGCTCTGATGACACCGGCGCTCCTGAAGCTTTCCATGGAAAATGCAGTGGAACCTTTACGCCAGTCCTTTGTAAGCATGGGCTACACGGTAGACAGCGTACAGGTGGAGACCGCCCAGCTTATGGGGAAAACCGTTCCCTGTATCCATCTTTCCGCCTCCGCCAACGGCAGCAGCCTCTTTGAGACTATTGTTATGGTACCCGGAACCGATTATCTGCTGTCCATCTCCATGGCCACCGTCGGAGAAAATCTTTCCGACAGCCTTCTGGATATGGTCACATCCCTGGACTGATATTTGCCGCTAAAAAAGGGCCTTCGGGCCCTTTTATTATTTGTTGTCTTATTCTTCTTCCCGGGCGGTTTTCAGCAGGCCCCGGGCGTGCTCCAGTGCCGCCTCGTCATGAACGCTGCCCATGATCCGGGCCAGTTCTGCTGGACGCTCCTCCTCTGTCAGTTCTCTGGCCCGGGACACGGTCTTGTCCCCCAGAGTTTCCTTATGGATGAAGTACTGTCTGTCGGCATAAGCGGCGATCTGAGCCAGATGTGTCACACACAACACCTGATGGCTGCGGCTGAGCTGCCGCATCTTCTTGGCTACGGTGTGCGCAATGAGACCGGATATTCCCGTATCGATCTCATCGAAGATCAGAGTATCTATGGCATCCGCTTCCAGCAGTGCCGCCTTAAAGGCCAGCATGATCCGGGATATCTCGCCGCCGGAAGCCACCTTCACCAAAGGCTTCTCTCCCTCTCCCCGGTTGGCAGAGAAAAGAAATTCCATGGCGTCCACGCCGTTCTCTCCCAGTTCTTCACAGGGCACGGCAGTAAACCCTGCCGTGAAGGAGGCATGCGCCATGCCCATATCCTGCAGGTTTTTCTCAATAACGGTTTTCAGCCGCTGCGCCGCTTCCCTTCGGAAGGCAGACAGAGCCAATGCTTCCCTTCGGAAGGCATCCACAGCCTCTTTCTCCTGCTTTTCCAGTTCAGCAAGAGTCTCTTCGCCCCCCAGCAGCGCCTGTTTTTCTTTTTCCAGGCCGTCCCTGTAGCGAAGGATCTCCGCAATGGAAACGCCATATTTACGCTTGAGTTCTTCTATCAGGAACAGGCGCCCTTCTATCTCTTCCAATGCACCGGGATCATAAGCCAACTCCCGCAAGGCATCCCGAAGGGTATAGGATACATCTTCCAAGGCATAATAAGCGCCTTCCGTCTGCTGGGCAGAGGCTTCATATTCCGCCCCGTATTCCTTCAGTGCGTTCAGACACCGGCTGGCTTCGCTGACACTGCCCAGAGCGCCGCTCTCGCCGTACAGAGCGTCATAGGCCCCCTGCAGATTCTCCTGCACCTGAGCAAAATTCTGCAATTTCCTGCGCTGCTGAAAGAGTGCTTCCTCCTCCCCGTCCGTCAGGGCTGCTCCGTTGATCTCTTTAAGCTCATAGTCAATGACTCCCAGCCGCCGGGCCCGTTCTCCCATGGCGCGTTGAATCTTCTGCCGTTTTTCACGGGCGGCAAGAGCGGTCTCCCGCTGGCTGCGCATGCTTTGCAGCTGCTCCGCATCCCCGGCAAAAGCATCCAACAGCCCCAGATGCGTATCCGCATCCAGCAAAGACTGGTGTGCATGCTGGCCGTGCATATCTACCAGCAGCTCTCCCAGCTTTTTCATTTCCCCGGCTGTAACAAGGGTACCATTGATTCGACACACGTTCCGTCCGGACTGGTTCAGCTCCCGGTAGAGAACGGTCTCCTCTCCCTCATACAGTTCCCGTTCCTTAAGGAATGCGGCGGCGGGGCTGCCCTCCTTTATCCGGAACCAGCCTTCGGCAGAGGCTTTCTGCTCTCCGGTGCGGATGCTTTCCCGGCTGGCTCGTTCCCCCAGCACAAAGCCTACGGCCTCAATGAGGATGGATTTGCCCGCCCCCGTCTCTCCTGTAAGCGCAGAAAAACCCTCATGGAAGTTTATGGTCAAAGCATCCATGAGGGCGATATTGGTGACTACCAGCTTTTGCAGCATAGCGATAAATGCCTCTTTACTTCATCATCTTCTGGAACCGTTTGATGATCTCGGTGATATTATTGCCTTCTCTGACAGCCACAAAAATGGTGTTGTCTCCGGCGATAGACCCGGCGATCTCCGGCCACTTCAGCGAATCAATGGCCTCTCCCGCAACGGAAGCGCTCCCCGCAATGGTCTTGATAACGATCAGGTTCCCGGCATTGGTGATGGATACCACGCAGTTGGAAAACAGACGGATAAAGCGCTCCTGCAGATCGCTTTCAGCCTTCTCCACGGTAGCGTACTTATAATTGCCCTCGGGGGTGAGCACCTTGATCAGCCGCAGTTCCTTGATATCCCTGGATACCGTAGCCTGCGTTACCTGAAAGCCCTGCTCCCCCAGCAGGCGCGCCAGTTCCTCCTGTGTTTCCACGTCCCGGGAGGTAATGATTTTGATGATCATTGCGTGTCGTTTTGTTTTCATAGATAAAGCCTCATACTCTCTTTATTTGGTTAAGTCAGCCGCTCGTGAATACGGCTGAACAGGTTGCTGCGTCCAAAGCGGATAAAGGATATGGATCGTTCCGATCCGGATATCTCCAGCACGCTGCCCGGATCCATGGGGGCCAAACGGCTGCCATCAGCCACAGCCACACAGGGATCATCGCTGTACAGCTCCACATGGCTCCGGAAAGGAGCCACTACCGGCCGCATATGCAGATTGTGAGGGCACACAGGCGTGACTACCAGCGCTTCCGTATTCCGGGTGAGCACCGGGCCGCCGCAGGAGAGGGAATACGCCGTACTGCCCGTAGGACTGGACACGATGACTCCATCCCCGGAAACCACCCCTGCTTCCTCTCCGTCCAGACGAATATGGATGCGGGCTACCCCGGAAAGAGTGCGTTTATAGAGCAGCGCATCGTTCAGACAATACATGGGCGGTTCCCCCGTTTCCGAAGGAAAGCGGCACATGAGCAGCTGCCGGGCTTCCAGCGTATAGGCTCCCGTCTGTACGCTTTGCAGATCTTTTGCAAAAGTCTCCTCGGTGCTTTCCGTTAAAAAACCCACCGTGCCGCCGTGTACGCCCCACAGAGGCATCCCCGTACGCAGAGCCGCCGGAACCTGCCGCAGCAGGGAACCGTCGCCCCCCACCACCACAAGCATCCCTTCCGGCGCTTCTGCAGCTGTCAAAAGCGTTTCTTCCTTCAGCGGATGCACGGAAAAGCCCATGCTCTGCGCCATGTCCATTAGCCGCAGGCATGCCCGGCCAGATTCCGCCCGCTGGGGGTTCGCTGTAAAAAATAACTCCACACTCAATGCACCCGAATGAATATACCGTTGTTATTATACATGCGCCCGATGAAAAGCGCAAGGCATTTATAAATATATTTTCAACTTTTTATGCAGGATTCATGGGCCTGTGCCACGATCTGCGCCGCCAGAAGAGAAAAGCTTTCCAGTGTAGTGAGGCTTTCATTCCCGGAATTTTCCAGATACAAAAGGAATTCTATATTTCCCTTTGGTCCCGTAATGGGTGAAAAGGAAAGATCACGCACCCAAAACCCAATATCTTGTGCGAATTGCATAATCATGGCACAAATCTGAGTATGCAGGGCCGCCTCCCTGACCACACCGTTCTTGCCTACCTCTCCTTTGCCCGCTTCAAACTGAGGTTTGATAAGAGCCGCCACCTGCCCGCCTTCCTTCAGGCAGGCTTTCAGAGCCGGAAGGATCAGTTTCAGGGAAATAAAGGAAACATCAATGGAAGCAAAGTCAAACAACCCCGGGAACCACCCCGGTTCCATATACCGGGCATTGGTGCGCTCCATGACCGTCACCCGCGGATCCTGCCGGAGCTTCCAGTCCAGCTGGCCGTAGCCCACATCCATGGCCCACACATGGCGGGCGCCCTGTTGGAGCATGCAATCCGTAAAGCCTCCGGTGGAAGCACCCACATCCAGGCAGTCCTTATCCTTCAGATCGATGGAAAAGACCTGCACCGCCTTCTGAAGCTTCAATCCGCCCCGGCTCACAAAGGGTACTGGATCCGAAAGCACTTCTACCGCCGCCTCCGGGCGGATCTCCTCTCCTGCCTTCCGGGCAGGCACCCCGTTTACACGTACCTCCCCGGCCAGTATCATGGCCCGCGCCTTTTCCCGGGAGGGGGCCAGACCCAGCTCCACCATACGCATATCCAGACGGATCTTTTCCATTGGTTTATCCTTTCCGGCTTAAAGCCTCCGCAACCGTGCGGACAGCATCTTTATCCAGTCCGCACCAGCGGCGCTGTTCTTCCACAGTGCCCTGGGGCACGGCGGCATCCCCCGTGTTGAGCAGGGTCACCTGGGCCTCCCTGCAAAAAGCGGCCACAGCCGGTCCCAATGCCGGGGCATTCTCTTCCACCACCAGTAATTGCCGCCCGGGTGTATCCAGCAGGCGAAGCATTTCTTCGTCCAGCGGCTTATAGAACCGAGCCTGAACCAGCCCGCATCCCAACCCTTCCAGCGCTCTGCGGCACAAAGGCACCATGACCCCGGCGGCGATCGCGGTAACTGCCGCAGGCGCCCTGAGTATCTTCCACTTTCCGTACTCCAGGTCGCTGACCGGATCCCCCTGGGGCAGCGTGCCCCGGTTATAGCGTAGGGCTGCCGGTTCTCCCCGCTGCAAAGCCATTTTCAGCATGGCAGGAATTTCGCTGAGAGTAGCCGGTGCATACACGCTCATATGGGGCATGGGGCATAGGAAAGCCGGGTCAAAAAGACCCTGATGCGTCTCTCCGTCCTCTCCTACCAGCCCCGCCCGGTCTACAGCCAGCACTACCGGGAGCTTCTGCAGGCATACATCGTGAAGGATGGTGTCTACGCTCCTTTGCAGAAAGGAGGAATACAAAGCCACCACAGGCTTCATGCCCTGGCAGGCCATGCCTGCCGCCATGGTCACCGCATGTTCTTCGGCAATGCCCACATCAAAGAACCGCTGCGGGTACGCTTTGGCAAAGGGCTTGAGTCCCGTTCCCGCCGGCATGGCGGCCGTAACGGCAACTATCTTCGGATCCTGTCCGCCCAGCTCCAGCATGGCCTGCCCAAAGACCCCCGAACAGCTGAGCTTTCGGGCGGCAGGTACCTCACCGGTGCTGACCTGAAAGGGAGAAATACCATGGAACTTTTCCGGATCCTCTTCAGAAAAGGCGTATCCCCGCCCTTTCTGCGTAATGGCATGAACCAACACAGGCTTTTTCAGCGCTTTTGCTTCATCCAGCAGGCGAATAAGGGCATGCACATTATGTCCGTCAATAGGCCCCAGATAGGTAAATCCCATCTCTTCAAAAAATGTGTTGGTCAGGACAAACCGCTTGATGCGGTTTTTAAAGCTTTCCAGCCGCCTGGAAAAAAATCTGCCCAGCGGGCCCGTGTCCAGCGCCTTTACCACAAAACGCTTTACCCGGTTATAGCCCCGGCTGGAGCGAAGCATGCTCAGGTTCCGGCTCATTGCTCCCACATTGGGAGCAATGGACATTTCATTATCATTCAGAATCACTACCAGCGGCAGTTTGCTGTCTCCGGCATCGTCCAGCGCTTCATAGGCCAGCCCCCCTGTAAGCGCCCCATCCCCAATGAGAGCGGCGGCACAGCCCGTTTCTCCGTTAAGAGCCATGCCCCGGAGCATTCCCAGGGCGGCGGAAACGGAGGTACTGGCATGACCGGTATTGAAGCTGTCGTGAATACTTTCCTCCCGCTTGGGGAAGCCGGAGATCCCTCCAGCCTGACGCAGGGATGTACCAAAAGCCTCCCTGCGGCCTGTAAGAATCTTATGGGCATAGGCCTGATGCCCCACGTCAAAGACCAGCTTATCCCGGGGGCTCCGATAGACCCTGTGCATGGCTACGATGAGCTCCACGGCACCCAGGCTGGAGGCCAGATGCCCGCCGGTTTTGGAAACGGTCTCCACCATGAACTCCCGCAGTTCAAAACAAAGCCGGTCCAGTTCTTTTTCCGGCAGGGCCCACAGGTCTTCTATGGATTGGATATGCGGCAGGATACGATAGATCATTTCTCTCTGTTCACCATGGCGCAGGTCAATTCCCGCAAATAGTCTGCACCCGGGTTGTCATATCCCTCCAGACAGGCAAGGGCTTCCCGGGCATAGGCAAAAGCCTCTTCCTCTGCCTTTCTTCGGCCCAGCAGAGTCACATAGGTGAGTTTATGATCCCGGATATCCTTTTCTTCATCCAGCAGATCGTCCGTGATCTGAAACAGCAGCCCCACATTTCGGGCAAAGCTTTCCCAGCGGGGCAGCTCTTCTTCTTTTTCCCCGGCGCAGCGAGCCCCTGACAGCACGGCGGCGCGGAACAACGCTCCCGTTTTATATTCGTGGAGACGGTGCAGTGCAGGCAGATCCTCTGCCGTCACATTCAGATCCAGACTCTGGCCGCTGGCCATATCCATGGCTCCTCGGAATATCTCCCGGGCAGCCCGCTTATCCCCTTCATATTCCAGCAGCAGACAGCCGGCCAGGGTCAGAAGACCATCCCCAGCCAAAATGCCGTTGCCCTCACCAAAACGGATATGATTGGCAGGCTTCCCCCGACGCATGGTGTCGTTATCCATGGCAGGAAGGTCATCATGTATTAGAGAATAGGTATGCACCATCTCCAATGCGCAGGCCAGAGACAAAGCCTCCTGCACGCTTCCGCCCAGAGTCTCGCATACCGCCAGACACAGGCAGGGCCGCACCCGCTTCCCCCCGGAAAGAAGGCTGTATGCCATGCTTTCCCGCAGCAGCGGCGCCAGGGGCTGCTGCTGCACATACTGACGCAAGGCGGTTTCGATGGATTCCAGATACCGATTCATCATGCTTCCTGCTCCAGCTTCTTCAGCCGCTCCTCAAAGTCTTTAAGCTCCCTGTCGCATTGCGCATACAGGTTCATGCCCTTGTCATACAGGCTCACCATCTCCTTAAGAGGTACAGCGCCGCTTTCCAGTTTTTCGATGAGCCCTTCCAGTTCCTTCATTTTATCTTCAAAGCTTTTGGCCGCCATGGGTATTCTCCTTTCCGGTAATGCAGGCGGAAGCTCTTCCGTCCGCCCAGTCAATGCTTACGTTCTGTCCCGGCTGCACCTGCTTGGCAGAGGATACAAGCTTCCCTTTATCGTCCAGCACACAGGCATACCCCCGCTCCAGTATCCGCTGGGGCGCCGCCCCTTCCAGACGGAGTTTCATGGCTTCCAGGCCATGTCTTTTTATAAGGGCCGCCTGCTGCTGCTCCCGCAGCAGCGCTTCCCGATCCATATCCAGCTCCTGCCGCCGCTGCTCCAGGAGCATGGGCAGACGGAGCATCCCCGGCCGTCCCTTCAGTCCTTCCAGCCTATGGCGCTTTCGGTCACAGCCGGCTTCCAAAGCCCGTCTAAGCCGCCCCAGAGCTTCTTCCAACCGAGCCTGCATCTCCCGCTGCTCCGGTACCGCCAGTTCTGCAGCGGCAGAAGGTGTAGGCGCCCGCAGATCCGCCACAAAATCCGCAATGGAAAAATCTATTTCATGTCCCACTGCCGAGATCACCGGCAGAGAACATTCGTGAATGGCCTGCGCCACCTCCGGTTCATTGAAGCACCACAGATCCTCCATGGAGCCTCCTCCCCTCCCCACTATGAGCACATCGCATCTGTGTTCCGCATCGGCTTTTCGTATAGCGGCAGCAATCTCTTTGGCCGCCCGCTCTCCCTGTACGGAAGCAGGGTATAAGATAAGCGGCATGGAAGGAAACCGCCGGGCGGTAACGTTTCGAATATCTTCTATGGCGGCGCCGGTCTTACTGGTCACTACCCCTATACACCGGGGCAGCTTCGGAATGGGCTTTTTAATTGACGGATCCAGCCATCCCAAAGCCTCCAATTCCTGTTTATAGGCCATAAACCTGGCAAAAAGCTGCCCGTCCCCGGTCTTTTCCATGGAACGGACATTAAGCTGAAAGCTGCCATCCCGCTCATACAGCCCTGCGCTTCCGTGAAGCTGCACTTGCATCCCGTCTTTTGGGAAAAAGGTCAGCCGCAGGGCATTGGGTTTGAACATAACACAGCGGACGGCGGCTCTGTCGTCCTTCAGTGTAAAATACAGATGGCCGGAGATATGGCGCTTAAAGCCACTGATCTCTCCGTTCACCGTTACATCCTGCATGTTTTCATCTCCCGAAAGCATCAGGGATACATAAGTATTCAGTTCCCAAACGGAAAATACGGGTTTCAGCTCCACCCCAGGGCCTCCCTTCTCTCCCAGGCCAGGGCGGCAATACCCACAGCGTTATCGGACGAATACCGGCTCTGGCCAAAGTGCAGAGGCATGGAGCACCTTTGTGCCAACAGCTCCCGCAGCAACAGGCTGGAAGCCACTCCTCCGCACAAAAGAACAGGCCGCTGCCCATGACTTTGATATGCGTTGGCAAAAAGCTTTCCCAGGGTTCTGGCCAGCAGATCATATACGCCATAGGCTATCTCGTTCTTTTCCGCCCCTCCGGCCAGCAGCCGCTGAGCCGCGCTCTCTCCACCGGAAAAAGAGCAGTGGATCCCCCTGACGGAAGAAGGAATGCGAATATCTTTTTTCACTGCCTGCCGGGCCATAGCCTCCAGATGAGGCCCGCTGGGAAAGCCGCAGCCCAAGGCTACCCCTACCCGATCCACCATTTGCCCGGCGTGAAGATCTTCAGATCTTCCCAGCAGGGTGATCTCATAATTCCGCTCTTTATGAGGCTTTACCAGCAACAGATCCGAAGTGCCGCCGGAAATATGCAGGGCATAGAAGCTTTCTGCCGCAAACAGTTCCTCATTACCGATCAACGCCGCCCGGATATGCCCGCTCTGGTGATCCAGTGGGATCAACGGCACTCCCAGCGCCGCTGCCAGAGTGCGAGCCTGCCCCGCTCCCGCCAGAAAGACAGGCATGTAAGAATCCTCTCCCTGTACGGGGGACATACTCACTCCCACAGCCTCTACCCGGCTTCCGGGCACGGCGGCAAACATTTCTTCCAGAACAGGCGGCAGCTGACGGACATGCAAAAAGAGCCCCTCGGACTGTCTCAGTCCCCGGCAGCCCTGCTCCACCGGGAGCAGTCGGCGGCCATCAAAGAGAGGCTCTCCTCCTCCAAAGCAGGCGGCGGAGGTGGTATAGCAGCTGGTATCGATGCCTACGGCGGTGCGCATTACTTACGCAGCTCCCTGGCAGCGGTGCCCAATATACCGTTGATAAAGCTGTAAGATTTATCCTCGCCATATCGCTTACTCAACTCCACGGCTTCGTTGATGGCGGCGCCTACGGGCACTTCCGGCAGATACAGCAGTTCAAACAGCCCCATGCGTAAGAGTGTCAGATCCACCTTGGCCAGCCGGTTCAGGTTCCAGCCCTTGGCATATCCGTCGATGAGCCCATCCAGTTCCTCCCGGTGACGCTCCACGCCGAACACTTCGTTTTCCAGGAAGGTCTTGTCCTCATCGGAAAGCTCGTCCCTGGCCTGAGACTGTTCCAGCACCTCTTCCCAGGTGTCTTCGCCCCCCAAAGACCGTGCGAAGAGTATTTTCATGGCTACTTCCCGTGCTAAAGTACGATTCATGCTTACTCCTTCTTACCGAACAGTTGGGAGAAGAACCGGGAGACCTCCGGCCAGCCGCCCTTATCCAGCAGGTAGCCAATGCCTCCCGCCGCGCCTACCAGCACCAGCAGCAGCACCGTCTGCCAGAAGCCCAGGGCCAGTATCATGATCCCCACAATCAGGGCGCCCAGCACGCACAAGCAGGCCCAGCGATGCTCCTGAAACATCTTCACAATCCAGTCTTTCATCGTATATGTTGCTCCTTCGTTCTTATCCGGGTTACTTCACTCTGGGGGCATTGAGAGCCTTCTGCTCTCCGGCCTCTCCGGCAGCATTTTCTACCAATACGGCTATCTGATGCACCTGAACCCCGCACAAAGCCTCCACATGGGCCTTAAGGGCTCCCTGCAAGGAAGCGGTCAACGGTGCTACGGGAGTACCGGCTGCTACGGAAAGTTTCAAACCGATATCGATCTTATCTTCCGGAGCGCTGCTCACCCGGATGCGGCAGCCCTGCACCTCCGGCCGCTGCGCCACAAAAGCCCGCACGACCCCTTCCAGCGCTGCATAAGTCATATAGGAACCGCCCATCTCGGTGTTCTGCACCAGCACGCCGGCATCGGGCTTGTCCTTATGAAACACAACAAAAAACATCCTGACGGAAATACCCACAAGAACCAAAGCCAGGATGCCGAAAAACAGCGCCGCTGAAGAGCCGAGATCCGTATGGATCCCCCAACCCAAAGCAATCAGCGCCAGTATGATCCCTGCCAGAACGGCGGCAATGCTCAGCAGCCCCAGCAGTATTTTATCAAAGAGCTTCATTTTCTTCTCCTATTCCGATAAGAACATATGTATCGTCCGGGGATATCCATGCATCGCAGTTTGCACCTTGCCCGTTTTCAGGGCTGCCGCACAGCCGTCCCATGGTTGGATAGCTCCGATACCTCCCATTCTGTCCCTTCTCCTTTCGCTATTGCCGGCAGCTGCTGCCGACTTTCTATCTTTTCCCTCAAACAGCATTCCAGACAAAAGCACATCCGCAGACCTGCTTCCGGCAATGGCGGTTGCTTGTTCTCGCCACCGTTCCCCTTTGGCCCTGTATCTGCACTCCTTTCCAAATGCATTTTCCTGCTTTCGCCGTTCTTACCCCTTTTGGCAAGGGAGACCCCGCCGCAACGGCAGCGGGGCCTCTTCCGCCTGTTACTTTACCCGGGGTGCGGGGGCTTCGGGAGCAGGAGCGGGAGCAGGCGCTTCCGCCTTCTTTTCGGGTTCAAAGAAGATGGCGTTTACAAACACGTTTACTTCCACTACCCGCAGACCGGTCATGGTCTCAATGGCATTCTTGACTTCCTGCTGGACCTTCTTGGCCACTTCCTGGATCCGGTAGCCATACTTGATGATCAGGCTCAGATCCACAGCGCACTCCTCGGTACCTACTTCCACCCGGATGCCCTTGGTATAGCTCTTCTTACCAAATTTCTCCGTGAGGCCCTCCATGGCCGTGCCGCTCATAGCATGCACGCCCTCCACATCGCCGGCCGCCAGAGAAGCGATAGTGGCCACCACATCCTCTGCAAAGACTACTTTGCCGCCCTGGGTGCTTTCCACATTGATCTCTTTCTCGTCCATTTTATAGCCTCCTTCTTGATATTTTGCGCATCATATACCGTAGTATATCAGCACTCGCAGAAAAAGGCAACCCTTTGCGCCCGCCCCCTGCGGGTTTCACATTTTTATTCCTTTTGGCGGGGGCTGCCGGGGGTTACTGTGCAGTGGACACCTTTATGTTCTGAGCGGATTCCCCGGTCTCCCGCAGCACGATGTCCAGTATCTGGGCCACCTGTTCATCGGTAAGGGTCTGGCCGTCCACAATTACGTTGACGGATCCCTTATGCATGGATACGATCACATTTTCAAACCCCTTGGCCCGAATGAGATTTTCGGAGTTGAGCTCCGCTTCCATGCAGGTGATCAGATCCAGCTTCTGCTTCTGAGCATCGGAAAGAGTGGCTTCATCCGCCCCCTGGGCCACAATGGCATCCAGATAAGCCAGTTCCTCCGTGCGCACGCTGTCCCGTTCCTCCCGGTATGCTTCAAAAAAGCTGGTTCCCGTCCCCAGAGAAGAAACGCTGGTCACCTTATCCTCTCCGGCGGCAGCCGCCTGTTTGGGCTGCCTGTTCATAACCACATTGACCACCACTGCGCCCAGCAGCAGCACCCCTACCGCCGTAAGGGTAAGAGCCCGTCGACTCAGCAGCCGCTTCCATTTTTCCAACGAAATCCGTTTCATATGCATCCTCCTTTATTGCCTTTTGCGGGACTTCTCTATAGTTTATGAGCCGTATCCCATTTCAAACACTTCTATAGCCTTTAAAGGTGCGCCGGTGACCGCCTGCACTGCCCGCTGCAGATCCAGCCGCACAGACGGATCCCCCGCCCCCTCCGCCACCACCAGCACTCCTCGAACCTGCGGCTCCTTCTCATACAGGACGATAGCCTCCTGCCCCTCCTCTCCCGTTACGGTGGCAGGCTGCACCGTTTCCCGCAGCTGCCTGGACAGGGGCGCCTCTCCGCTCTGGGTCTGAGTCAGGCTTTCATCCGTGGTGCTGACCGTAGCCGTAACTTTCTCTCCGCCGGTCTCGTAGGTGATGAGCACCCGTACCTGCCCGGCACCCCGAATGCGGCTTAAGGTCTGTTCCAGCCGTGCTTCCAGTGCTGGGGCTGTCATTCCCTGACCGGAAGTTTCTGCAACTTTGGTTTGCGTCTTTGCCGGATCCTTTCCCCAAGCCTGCCATGCATACAGCCCCAGCAGCAGGACAAAAAGTCCGCCGTATACCAGCAATGTTCCTGCTTTTCCTCCGGGAAATATTTTTTCCAGCCTTTCCCGCAGAATTTGCAGCCGCTTTTTTTCCATATGCCTCCTTTCATCCCGTTCCCATACGCAGGAGCAGCCCTATTCCCAAGCTCAGGCTCAGCAGTGCCATCATTGTTTTGGCCCGCCGGGCAGCGGTCCCCTCCCCCAGAAGCATTCCCACCAGCAGGCAGAATACCCCCCAGGCCAACAGTCCGCGCAATGCGTCATCACCATCCTCCCATGCTCATAGCCGAACGGATGCATACCGCTCCCATAGCCGCCGCTGCGATCAGCAAACTTGCCAGCAGTGTAAGCATCCTGTGCAGGCTCTGGCATACAGGCACCATGGCCCCGGCGCCCAAAGAGGAGGCAAACAGCGAAGCCGCCTTCACCGCCAAAGCCTGCAGCAGCAGCGACAGAGCAGGAGAAAGAATCACCAGTACCAGCAGCAGCACCGCCGTGGTGCCCAAACCGCTTTTTAGTGCCCCCAGACACCCCGCCACAGCCTCCATGGAATCGGATACCAGTCCGCCCAGGGCAGGGAGCGCACCCGCCGCCGCCCGCCCGGTTTTCAGCAGCAGCGCATCCGCCGTAGCCGCCCCCGTATTCAAAAGCCCGCTGACGGCCATATACAGCAGACTCACCAGCCGGATACCGCCCCTGCATACGCCCTCCGTAAGTTGAGAAAGGCCGTAAAAAACTCCCTTCTCCCCGGCATCTGCCGTGCCCAGAACCCCGCCTGCCGCGATCAGGGGTACCATTCCCTTTTCCATGGCTCCCAAAATGGTGCCCAGCAGCACCTCTCCCGCGGCCCCCAAAGCCGCCGCCGTACCGGGGCTTCCCAGCAGAGTCAGGGCCGATAAAGACAGTGTCAGAGTGATCTTATACAGCGTGGTGATATCCCTCAGCGCCTGCCGGGCAGCAGTAACACTGCCCAGCAGCAGCAGCATAACCAGGGCGCAAAGCCCCAGCCGCATGCACGCCGCCCCCGTGCGGCTGACCCCGCCTCTCTCTCCCGGAGAAAGAAGCCCCAGCAGACAGCCCCCCAGCAGCAGCACCGTAAACAGCTGCAAACTCCCTTTGACCCCCGCCCGCAGAGCATTCAAGGCCTGCGCCCCCAGATCCCAGCCGGAACCGTCTCCTTCTGCCACTGCCAGTGCAAATTGTGAAGGAGTCATGGCTCCGGGGGGCAGTAAAGCGGAATGGGTACGGAAAAACTCATCCCAACCGGAAAGATCCAGCAGCTCCCAGAAGGAGCGGATATCCTCTCCCTCCTGCAAAAGCCAGACCGCCTTCATAACGCTTCCTCCAGCAGGGATGTGCCCGCAGATAGAAGCGTCATGGCCAGAGGCAGCCCTTCGGCGCACAGCAGCACCCTGCCGCAAAGCTCCAGCTTCATGGCCAGTCCCCCGCTGCCCGCATCCCGGCAGGTCTGGACCCCAAAGTCTGCCGCCAGTGAAATACCCGCCATGCGCAGCAGTGTTTTGCCGTATTCCCATGGGATCCCCCAGCGGCCGAAAATTTCTGCCAGCCCCGCATGCAGGGCTCCGGCAGGCTCCAGCAGGGCTCCCAGCAGCAGGCAGCCCGTTACCAAACCTGCCAGCAGGCCATACTCTTCCTTCAACTGTCCAAGGGCGCCTGCGGCCAGCGCTCCCAGCACCGCCGTCAGTACATAAGGTATGATCTTCACGCCGTACCTCCTCAATACAGGGAAAACACCTGCTGCACCTGCCGCATAAGATCCGTGAGCATGGAAAGAGCCAGCAGCATCCCCAATACCAGCCCCACCACCGCCGCCAACGTACCCAGATCCTCCCGGCCGCACTGTTTGAGCACACCCACCACCACCGCTACCAGAATCCCCAGCCCGGCCATTTTAAAAAGCATTTCTATCTGCATTCTTCAGATCAGCAGCAGTACGGCGCCGCACCCGCATACCAGCCCCAGGGCCCCATACAATTTTCCTTTTTGCACTGCCTCCTGCCGGGCCTGTTCCCGGCTCTGCTCCAGTTTCCGGCGCAATAGCCCCAGTTCCGCCAATAGCACTCCCCGGCCAGCCCGGCGGCACAGGCTCATGAAGGCGCTTACCGCTTCCCGTTCCTCTCCGGTAAGCAGCGGATCCGACGCCCCGGTCTCCAGCGTGTGCAAAGCTTCCTGCGGAGGCAGCCGCCCGGCCCGCAGTTCCGGTTCCAAAGCGGCCGCTGCCTGTTCCAGCGTTTCCAGATGCCGGGCTCTGTCCTGCAAAAAGCCCCGCATCCGCAGCCCCAGCAGCAGAGGCAAAGCAAAGATACCGCCCAGCAGCAGACCTTTCATTCCTTCAGCTCCTTTCCCGTCCCGTCATAGACCCTTGGCATCTGCCCGGGAGCCTCCAGCCGCACATACCGTTCAAAAGCCCCTGCCGCCCACAGCTCCTGCAGTCCCCGCCGCCTGCAAAGGGTCTCCAGCCTGTCTCCATGGGCGGTACACAGCACCGTTACCCCCCGCCGCCGGGCTTCCAGTATTCCCCGGGCGTCTGCAAACAGGTTCAGCTCGTCCGCCGCCAGGATCTCCGGGCTCATGGTGGCCAGCAGCCGCAAAAGCCCCCCTTCCTTTTCCATACCGCCGAGCACATCCGTCCGGGGACCCAGGTCAAATCCTCTTTCCCCCATGGGACTGCCGCTTACCTCAAAGCGTTCGTCGTTCAGGCATACACGCTGCCCCCGTGCCCCGGCCTCTCCTTGGGAAACAAGGCGGATGATATCCCGCAGCAAGGTAGTCTTCCCGCCTCCCGGCACGGAAAACAGCAAAGTGGAAAGCAGTCTTCCTCTCTCCAGAAGCTTCGGCAGCAGAGAGCATGCACACCCCTTCACTTCCCGGCCCATGCGGATACAGAAGCCCGTTACGGGCCGCACCATCCCCTCCCGACCGCTGACCCTTCCGGTGATCCCTACCCTGCACCCGGCGGGCAGTGTCACAAACCCGGCTCCCAGTTCCTTTTCCCAGGCATATACCGCCCGGCCGCAAAAAGCGCTCAAAAGGGGCTCCGTCTCTTCCGGCAGCAGCATTCCCCGGCCGTTAGGTCCGTAAAAAAGACGGCTTTCACCCGTAAGCACCACCTCCATAGGCTGATGCAGCCGCAGCCGCACCTCCCGAACCTGTCCCTCCGGCAAGGCCCGCAGGATTCGGGCTGGCTCCTCCGGAAGCAGGGGCAGCAGGATATTTTTCCATCCCGTTTGCATCCGGCGCCCTCCCTTCCCCATCTGTATCGGCTTTGCTTTACTGTATGTATGGAGTCTCTTTTCCATGACAGCAGAAAAAACTTCTTTGTAGATGAAGCATATTTCCACAGCCGAATTTCCAAAAGCGTCTTAACTGCATCGGCATGGTAGCATATGAATACCTTGAAAACGCCTGAGACTGCATGTGCTCCCGACCAGCTTGGCATTATGTGAAAAATAAAGAAGAGATCTTTCAAACGATGTGCTGCCCTCTATCTGCAGTTCATAAGATTGTTCGGCCCATTTTTTGCTCGCCGTCACGAAGGAAGCGCGGTCACTCCAAAGCATTATAAACATCCCAAACATACAAGGGAACTGCGACGATCCCTGATACTGCTGGTGCGTGCTTCCGCAGCCAGATCCATTTTCCATTTTGCTTTTATACAAAAATATCCCTCCCCGCACCATTGGGGAAGGATATTCTCTTCATCTTTTTATTTAAGCAAACGGAAAGCCAACCCTGTAGTACGCTCCCCGTCAAAGGGTTTCCCCTGCCTGTACAGCGCATAGATCTGCCGGCACTGTTCCGGAGTTTCTGTCGTAAAGTACAGAGTCTCAAAGTCAAAGGCAGGCCGTTCCCTGTCTCCCAAATACAGGGGCACGCCATTATGCAGGGTGGTATACCGGCGGCCATGGCAAACAAGGGGAAAGCTTTTGCGTAGCCTGTCCGTGATCACCAGGCGCCCCTGGCAGCCCCCGCAGCCACCGGGCCCCTGCGCCGGACAGCAGCGGAAGTACATCAGCGGCAGATGCCCGTACGCCAGAATCCCCCGCTTTATGCTCCCCCCCAGTTTTGCCCCATGCTGCAGCGGCAGTTCCATGGACAGCGTCAGGCTTTTCAGCCCCATCCCTTCATAAAACAGAAGAGAATCGGTGTTGGTTATGTTCAGGGGGGCATCTCCATGTACCTCCAACCCCAGAGCAAGTGCCAGAGCCGCCGTACCCACATTCCCTGCGGCAACCGCTTTCAGCCCCTGTTCCTTCAAGACCAGCAGCCGGTTTTTCAGCCGCTCCTCTTCCAAAGGCCACACCAATGCAGGCAGTTCCCCGATCACATCCTTTTCCAGCAGTTCCGGACACTTTTCCAGCACCTCCACAGGCAACTGCACCCGAACCCCTTCCGGGAAAAATGCCTGTTCCTCCTGCTCAAACCGCAGCCGCAGCTCCCTCTTTCCGGGCAGACAGGGAGATACCGCCGTAACCTCACAGTCTTGCAGGGTATACGCCCGTCCCCGGCTTCGCAGGGTCAAAAGCTGTTCCAGCGCCTCCCGGCGCATATCGCTGATCTGGCTCCCGGCCAGCAACGCCCCTTCCGGTAAGTCGATCTGCGCTTCCCGCAGATAAAAGGGCGTCCCTCCCGTCTTACTCAGATTTCGCCGGGCCGTCTCTTTTATCAGGGGACTTCGGATCGTCTGTTCCGGCCGCTTTTCCAGCGTAACGATGTTTTCTCCGTCCCCCACGGTCAGCGTCACTGCTTCTCCATGGGTTTTCAGGGTCATATCCACACCCACGCCGGGGAACTCCCTGCGGTACAATCCCGCCATCTGCCCCAGTACATCCCGGCTCTCCCGGGCATCCGCTTCGGTACGCACGCCGAACATGCTCAAATTCCGTCGGCCCATCAGGTATCCGTCCGTAAAACCGCTGCGGGAAAATATTTTTTTCAGGCCCTCCATATCCGGCTGTTCCCCAGCCCGGGCCTGCCGGACAGCCGTAACAGCGGCGGCTACATACTCCGGCCGCTTCATGCGTCCCTCTATCTTCAGGGTGGTGACCCCTGCCTGCTCCAGTTCTTTTATGTGCGCCACAAAGGACAGGTCCTTCAAAGACAGGGCATACTCCCGTCCCCGGCACACAAAGTTCAGCCGGCAGGGTTGGGCGCACAGGCCACGATTGCCGCTCCGTTCTCCCAGGGCGGCGCTCATATAGCACATGCCGGAAACGCTCATGCAGTGAGCCCCGTGCACGAAAGTTTCCAGACGGATATTCGTATTGTCATGGATATACTTTATCTCTTTCAACGAAAGTTCCCGGGCCAGCACCGCCTGGAAGAACCCCATTTCCTCCATTTTCTTTGCCCCGGCGGCATTGTGTATGGCCATCTGAGTGGAAGCGGACAGGGGCAGTTCCGGGCACAGCCGTCTCAAATAGGCGGCGGCCCCCATATCCTGAACGATAACGGCATCAGCCCCGGCCTCTATGACCTCCCGGGCCGTTTGCAAAAAGGCTTCCCGTTCCTCATCCCGAATAAGGGTATTCAAAGTCACATGAACCTCCACTCCCCGGCCGTGGCAATATTCTATCGCCGCTTTAAGCCCTCCGGGGCCAAAGTTCTCGGCATTGCGGCGGGCATTGAAAGCCCCCGCCCCCAGATAAACGGCATCGGCGCCGCTGCGCACAGCGGCTGCCAGGGAATCGGCGTTGCCCGCCGGAGCCAGGATCTGCATCATGGATAACCTCTCTGAAAAGCACATTTAAGGATATTATAAGACAGTATACCACATTCTGCCGCAATTTTCATTGCAATATCCCGGTTTTCTGGTATACTGAATGCATAAGTTTGAATTGAGGACAGATATGGAACAAAAAGAACAAGCAAAACGAAAGCGCCGTCTGGGGGATCGCAGCGACGGCCGCCTGGTGCGCACCCTGCCCCCTATGGCTCAGGTTTCCCCATATATCATGCCCACCCGGGCTGCAGCCAGCAACTATTTCAAAGACGCCATCGAAATCACCGAAATAGAGAAATACATCCGCAAAAAGCGAAAAGAGGGGCTTACCGGCTTCGGGATCATGCATGTGATCATTGCCGCCTACGTTCGGGCCGTATCCCAGCGGCCTGCCATTAACCGTTTTCTTTCCGGGCAGCATGTATATGCCCGGGACGAGCATATAGAAGTTTCTCTGGTCGTAAAAAAGGAGATGACCAACGAAGCGCCGGATACCTGCGTCAAGGCTTTTCTTTCCGCCCGGGATACCGCCAACGAGGTATACGAAAAGATGAACGCATTGGTTTCGGCCAACAAGGGTGCGCAGGATCTGGACAGTGGTTTTGATGATCTGGCCAAGTTTATCAGCTCCATCCCCGGTGTTTTTCTGAAGTTTGTGGTATGGCTGCTCAATCTTCTGGACTATTTTGGCCTGCTGCCCCGAAAGTTGACCAAGCTGAGCCCCTTCCACGCTTCGTTCTTTATTACCTCCATGGGTTCGCTGGGGATCCCTCCCATTTACCACCACCTGTACAACTTCGGCAACATCCCCATCTTTGTGGCCTTTGGAGCAAAGCGCAAGCAATATGAACTGCGCAAGGACGGTTCCGTAGCCGAACGCAAGTATGTGGACTACACCGTAGTCACAGACGAACGCATCTGTGACGGGTTTTATTATGCCTCCGCCTTCAAACTCATGCGGAGCTACTTTAAGAACCCTTACATTCTGGACGAGCCTGTAGAAAGCATCGTCCCGGATATAGACTGATCCCATGGATAGAGGAAGCAGGAAAATGCTCCAGCGGGGGCTGAGATACCTGATTCCTCTTTTGTTATGCCTGCTGTTTTTGCTGCTCAGCTTTCTTTCTCCCCGTGAAGAACAGGCCGCCGCCTCCGGCAGAGAGAATGCACCGCCTCCGGCCGTCCCTTTTACCAGACAGGCGGCAGAAAATTATCTTGCGCTCAGCGGCTTTGCCTTGAAAACCGACGGCACCCTGCTGTATGCAGCGACCATTCCTGCCGGAACACTGCGTTTGGAAGAAGGGGAAGGAGGCATTCTGCGCTCCCTTTCTTATGAAATGGAATGTGTGGGGGATCTGGCCGGTTTGGAGAACACGCCCAACTACCAACGGTATCTGACCGCCGCCGAGCAGGATAAGACCATTGTCAAAGGCGTCTACCGAGCGTTGTTCAGTGCGCTGGAAGCTTCCGTTTCCATGCGCTCCACGCAAAAAAGCACCAGCGAAAAAAAGCTCCTTTCCTGTCTGGAGAAGGAACGCACTGCCGCTTATACCGGCGGAGGATGGGCATTTTCCTTTGCTTCCACAGATAAGGGATATATCCGCACCCTGACCTTTTCCATGGCACCGGAAGGATAGCCTCCACTGCCGCCATCGCATAAAAAAGAGACGGAGTACCGTCTCTTTTTTATAAACTGTGTTTTATGAAACCGAATAAAGCGGCTGCCTTAGTTCAGGGTCTCCTTCAGGGACTTGCCGGGCTTGAAAGAGGGAGCCTTGGAAGCCTTGATGTCGATGACTTCGCCGGTCATGGGATTGTGGCCCTTGCGAGCGGGACGCTCTTTGGCTTCGAAGGAGCCAAAGCCAACCAGAGATACTTTATCACCGCTGCGAAGGGTATCCATGATGGTGTCCAGCATGGTGTTGACGACATTGTCCACATCCTTGCGGGAGAGGTTGGTCTTTTCTGCGACGGCGGCGATCAATTCTGCTTTATTCATGAGTTTCCTCCAGATCAGATATTTTTTGCAAATTTTGCGAACGGGATTTATTGTAGCAGTCCGTGCCTTCAAAATCAAGTACTTTTCGGTTATTTTTCAGATTTTCTCCAAAGCCTTTGCATTTTCCCACAGGGCATCCTGTTCCGGCAGCGAGAGGGTTTCCAGCTCCCGGCCGGATTGCCGGGCCAGCTGCTCCATCTTTTCAAACCGGCGGATGAACTTGTCCCCGGCCAGCTGAGCCGTCTCCTCGCAGTCCATCCCCAGCAGACGGCATACGTTGATACAGGCAAAGAACAGATCGCCCATCTCCTTCTGCACCTGTTCTCCCTTTTCCATGGCCTCTTTGAGTTCTGCCGTTTCCTCCGGGATCTTGAAAAAAGCTTCCCGGGCATCCGCATAGTCAAACCCGGCCTTTCTGGCCTTTGCCTGGATCTTCTGGCCCCGCAGCAGAGCCGGAAAGCTTCTTGGCACGCTTTTGAGGGTGTCTGTATAAGTAGTCTGTCCCTTTTCCGCCCGCTTTAATACATCCCAGTTGGCAAGCACCTCCTGAGAATCTTTTGCGGTCCCTCCTGCAAACACATGAGGATGCCGGTAAATGAGCTTCTGCACCAGTCCGGTAGTCACATCCAGATCCGTATAGTCCCCGGTCTCCTCTCCCAGCAGGCTGTGGAACAGCACCAGCATGAGCACATCTCCCAGTTCTTCTACCACATGGACGTCGTCCGCTTCCCGGATGGCATCCATAAGCTCATAACATTCCTCCCGCAGGGCCAGACGCAGGCTTTCGTGGGTCTGTTCCCTGTCCCAGGGACATCCGCCGGGAGCCCGCAGCCGCCGGAGCACCCGAAGGGCGTCCATATATCCATACCGGTTTTTCTTTTCAAAGGGCAGCGGCGGAAGCATAACCACCGTGGAAGAAAAGTATCCTTTCTGCCTGTCCAGCGCATACAGCGGAATCTGCATGTGTTCATATGCCCCATCGTGAGACTGAACCGCCAGCGTCACTGGCCATTCATCCGGGTAAAACTCCTGCAGCCGGTTCTTTACTTCCCCTGCCAGCAGCAAACTGTCCAGTTCATCTATAAACAAGGGCAGATCCGTATCAGGTCTTTCCTGCAAACCGTTGGCATGAACGAACACGCCTTCCTGTGCTTCCGGGAAGGCCGCCTGTATAAAGCTCACGCCCCCCAGCAGCTTCAGTTCCATCCCTTTTTCCCGGCAGGCTTTTTCTATGGCAGGCAGCTGCGCACCGCAGCCGCCGCCCATGACGGCATAGACACCGCCCGCCCCCTCCGTAAGCCTTTGGGCAATGGAAAGATTGAGTACATCAAAATCCTCCGCCTGTTCATACAGATCGTCCATAGATATAAACGTCAGCCCTGCTTCCAGCACAGGTGCGGCGCTGGGATGCCGGGTCGTTTGCAAAAAAAGCCTGTCCGCCCCCTGGATCGCCTGCCAGGCGGCCCTGGTCATGGTTTGGGGCGTGGAAAGCGGCGCAATGATCAGTTTTGACATGGAATCACCTCACAAGTTTTCTCATTCGGGCGCTGGCCAGAAGCCTGCGTCCACCGGGGATATAGGTCAGTTCCTCCGCTGTAAACATCCTGAGGATCAATACCAGCGCTCCGTACAGAAGCATGCCCAGCAGCACCGCCAGCAGGGTGGCTATGGAGCCCGGATGAATATAGCTGAACAGATTGTACAGTAAATATACGCTGGCTCCCATCAGAGCGGATGCATACAAGGGCTTGAAGAAGGTATTCACCGGCTCCGGTTTCATGCCCGTGCGCCGCAGCAGCACTACAGTATCCAGTATGCCCGCTACGGCATAGCAGATCACATTGGAAATAGAAGCACCCAATATGTTCAAAGAAGGGATCGAAAGCAGAAAGTAATTGGAAACCACCTTGGCCACGCCCCCCAGCAGCAGGGTATACACAGGAACACGATGCCGGCCAATACCCTGCAGAGCCCCTGTGACCGTCTGCACCAGAGAGATAAATACCACCGTCAGGGACGCTACCCGCATGATCCTGGCAGCAATGGCCAGAGATTCGCTGGTAATGGAACGGAAGAGCCTCCGGATCACCGGCCCGCCCAATACAAACAGTCCGGCAGCACAGGGAAGCCCGATAACCATGGATAACTTCAGTCCCAGCCCGGCAGCCCGGCGGACCCCCGCTTCGTCATGAGAAGACCGGGCCGCAGAAATGGCCGGTACCAGAGACATGGCAAGCGCAGTGGTCAAAGAAGCCGGCAGATTGATAAGGGAACGCACATTGCTGCTCAAAGCCACATAAGCCTGGTTCACGGCGGCTTCGTCCATATACTTTCCCATAAGGGAGAAAATCATTTTCACATCCAGAATGCCCGTCAGGGGAATAATGGAAGCCCCCAGCGTAATGGGGATGGCAATGCGCATAAGGGTGGAAAGAATGTGCCTGGATCTTTTCGGCTTTTTTCTGGCTCCCCGGGGCATGTACAGCTTCCGATTTTTAAAGCGGAATGCCATGACTACCCCCAGTGCCATGGCTTCGGAAACCGTAACACCCAGCAGCAGCCCCGCCGCCCCATATTGAGGCCCTTTGGGGATCCAAAGCCGGGCAAGCACCAGCCCTACGGCGCATTTGACCACCTGCTCGGCAATCTGTGAAAGTCCTGTACCGGTCATATGCTGCATTCCCTGCAGATACCCCCGGTAAGCGCACATAACTGAAACGAAGAACAGCGCCGGCGCCAGTGCCCGGAAGGGCAGCACATAGGTGGCATCCTTGCCGATAAAATGTACGGAGAACCACTCCGCTCCAAAGAAAAGCACGGCGGTGGTAACAAGGCCGATGGCGCTCAGCAGCGCCAAAGACCGGTGCAGCACCAGCCGGGCCCCTGCCCAATCCCCCCGGGCAGTGCGCTCGGAGACCATCCGGGAGATGGCCGTGGGCACCCCGGAGGAGGAAACGATCAGCAGCCAGGAATAAAAGGGGAACACGGCCTCATAATAGACCATGCCCTCCACATGCAGGATGTTATAGGCCCAGATGCGGATCAATACGCCGATGACCTTACACAGGATCCCCGCCGCCCCCAGAATGGCCGCACCCAGGACAAAAGAAGACTTTTCGTTTTTGCTCATATTTATGTAGTATATCACCCCGCCGTACCTCTGGCAACGGAGGATGTCCCCTCCAACGGGGATTTTTTATCTTTTTTCACGGCTCATACAGCATGGCTTCCACCAGAATGCGTCGGTTAGCCCTGTATATTTCCGGAAATTGCGAAAGCGGCAGCGGGTTCATTCCCTTTCCCGCTTCCACGGTGCAGCCGGGCTTCCGATAGGTATCTATAAACCAGTCCTTATAGCCGGCATTGGAGCTTTCCTCCGGCACCTGTTCCATGGTATAGCCGGATACTTCCGCATACCGTTCGGTCAGCGCCTCCGCTCCGGAAACATAAATATCTTTATACTGCCAATACAACACCTGGCCCTGGGTATGATAAGACAGGGTTCTGTCAAAAACATTCTTTCGGGTAAAATCCGCTACGGCCCGGCTCTCCGGTGCAGACAGCGGAGATGGCCCCACATAGTCTCTGGGGCCGGGGCGCACAAAGCCCTGGGCATACTTGATCCTTTGGGCTTCTTCCCAGCCCGCCGGGTATTGCAGATTGAGATCCGTACCGCTGATATTGGCTTTCCATCCGGAAGGAAATGGGATTCCCGGATAATAGGAAGCAAGGCCTTCCGCCTGCTTATAGTAACTGTCTTCCTCCGGCAAAGCCCCCGTGACCAGATCCACTCCGTCCGGATTTACCATTGGCACCAACCATGCCGTGGCTTTTGCATACATATCTTTTGCTTCCGCTTCCTCTCCGGTGCCTTCGGCGGCAAACGCATAAGCGAACGCATACTCCTCCAAAAACTTCAGCAGCACCGGGGTGGTGATCCATTCGTTGGCATGATGAGCCGCGTTGCAAAACACCTGCCGGCGCCCGCGGCCCATACGGGCGCACAAAAGCGGCCGCCCCATAACGCTGCTGCCAATAGTGGTAAGAGTGATGAAAGGATAGCGTTTCTCCAGTCCCTTGAGAATAAGGCCGCAAAGAATATGGCTGTAGGGGATCTCCTCCGTCACCAGAGAAAAGCCCAACGGTACCGTAAGCATGGCGCCCGGCCGCAGATCCATAGGATCCGCCTGAGGATTGGCTACCGCCAACGCCGCCGCCGTAGTGCCGTATCGTTGGGCAACAGAGTAGAAGCTGTCTCCCCGGCGCACCTGATAGAACACATACCCCGCCAGATAAGGATACAAAGCCGTCCAGGTGAGCTTCCCGGCAATACCATCGGCAGAGAGCCCCTGTTCCCGCTGAAAAGAAGTCAAAGCCCGGGCCGTCCCCCGTCCAAAAATACCGTCCAGTGCCAGATCCTGTCCCGCTCGCTTCAACCCCAGCTGCATCAAAAGCACTTTATATCCCTGTTCCCCATATCGTACAGTTTCCATGGACTTTCTCCTTTGCTTTTCTTTGTTATGTTTTCTCCGGCAGTTTCAGGCCGCCTGCCTGAAAACACAAGCTTTCAAATATGCTTCCACCCCCGCCGCCACTGTTTCTATGCCCTTGGGGGATAGAATATCTCCTGTCCCGCAGCGCCCCATTACGTAGGAAAAATCCCATGTTCCCCGGCGGTGCAGAAGCTTTCCGTAAGCCCGCCAGCCGCTGCCCGGGCGGCGCTGCTCTTTCTGCCACAGGGACAGGGCTCCCAGCATGCTGACTCCATAGCTGACATAGTAAAATGGGAAGCTGAAGGTATGGCTCACATCCATCCATTCCCGGCCGCTGTAGCGGAACACTTCGATCAGGCCGTATTCCCCCGCCAGTTTCAAGTACAGGTTGTTGAGCTTTTCCACCGTCGGTACTTCCATTTCCAGTGCCCGCTGCTGAAATTCATCCTCCATGAACCCTGCCAGCACGGCGTACAGCCCATCCAGCAGCGCCCGGCTTCGGGCAGGTTCTGCATAGGAGCCGAAAAGCGCCTCATACTGGTCAAAGAGCAGCAGTTCCATGCCCTGTGAATCCACTTCTGCCAGATCCAGTCCTCCGCCTTCATAATAAGTAGCCTGTGGGTTGACATAATAGGCCAGAAAATGACCGAATTCATGAAGCAGCGTGGATATGGAAGCTGCCCTGCTTTCCCATTGGGTAAACAGATAGGGGCACTCATACCCCTGCAGATAGGCGGTAAAGCTTCCCTGCAGCTTATGAGGTGAAGGAGCATCGTCCAGCAGTTCATAGGTCAGCATATAGTCCCAGGCTTCTCCGGCCTGGGAAACGCCGGTTTTATCCAGCGCCTGTCTGATCTCTTTTAAGGCTGTATCCCGGTCAAAAACGCCGCTGCCCAGATGCTCCATTTCCTCATCCAGCTGCCGTCGGTATGTCTTATACAGGGGGCCAAAGCATTCCTTTACGGCCTGATTCAGTTCCAGCGCCTGTTCCGGACTGTATTCCCGCTTATACCGGGCATAGGCCCAATGCGCATAGGAAGGGAACCCCAGCAGTTTCGCCTGTTCCTTCCGAAGAGCCAGAAGCTGCAGGTATATCTCTCCTGCCCGGCTGTAAAAAGCGGATTCATACAGTTCCAAAACGGCAAAAAACTCTCGGAAAGTAATATTCTCTGCCTCCCGCAGCTGCCGGTAACTCCAACTTCTGCCCTGATACTCTACGGTAAGCTCTGTACGCAGTTTCTCGTAGGCCTCGCAGAGACGATGCTCCTTTTCCAGAAGGAACTGAGTCTTTCGGCTCCACAGTCGATCCGTGCTCTGCACTTTTTGTATATAGGCCGGGTCAAAGGCCTCCGGCCAGCGTTCCATAAGCTGCTGCTCCAGCTCCGTAAGCAGTGCGCCTGCCCGGGAGGAATCATCCGCCATGGCTCCATAGGCTACGGCGGCCGCGGCATCCTCCATATTCCGGCACCGGCGAATATACAGGAGCGTCTCTTCCCCCTTCAGGGTCTCATATGCTTTCAGCAGGGCTTCGTATCGTTGAAAGGCCAGTTCTTTTTCTCCGCCGGAAGAGATATAGGCTTCCAGCGCCTCCAGCTGCCGCGGTATCCCTTCCTGCCCCACGCCTGAAAGCGTCATCTGCGTAAATGGTGTACGGCCATGAGCGGAAGCACTTTCCGCTCCACTGCAGGCGCACAGCAGCAGGCACAACAGCAGACACAGGCTCCGGCAAACGATCTTTTTTCTCATGGGTAACTATACGCCCGAAGCCGTCAGAAAATCCCCCCGGAAGAAAAAGTGCTCTTGTGAAGCCACGGAAAATATGATATACCATAAAAGACTACAAAGCCTATTTAGGGAAAGGAATTTGCACCTATGAAAATTGCCGTTCTGGCCGGCGGGCTTTCCCCCGAGCGGACCGTTTCCCTTTCCAGCGGCACTCTGGCCTGCAACACCTTTGTGCAGGCAGGGCATCAGGCCATTCTGCTGGATCTTTTCTTTGGTATGCCGGAACTCCCCGGCTCCGTAGAAGAGCTTTACACCCGGGCGCATGTGCTGCCCGCCCCCACTATTGGGGAAAAGGAGCCGGATCTTGCCGCCATAGCAGCCAGCCGGAAGGCCGGTTATACCGACCGCATAGGCCTGAATGTGCTGGAGATCTGCCGGGAGGCGGATATCGTATACATGGCCCTTCATGGAGCCGACGGAGAAAACGGCTCCATTCAGGCTGTTTTTGATAAGGAAGGCATCCGTTATACGGGCAGCGGCCCGGAGGGCTGCCGCCTGGCTATGGAAAAGAATCTTTCCAAAGCCCTGTTTGACGAGGCAAGCGTCCTTTCCCCCGGCTGGAAGCTGCTGCGCAAGGGGGAGCGCTGCTCGCTGGAAGATCTGCCTCTGCCTGCCGTAGCAAAGCCCAATAGCGGTGGTTCCTCCATCGGCATCTCCATTGCCCACACCCGGCAGGAGCTGCAGCAGGCTATCGACCTGGCTTTTGCCCAGGAGGACTGCATCCTCATAGAAGAATATATTCAGGGCCGAGAGCTCTCCTGCGGGGTATTGGATGGCAAAGCCCTTCCCGTGATCGAGATCATTCCCAAAGAAGGCTTTTACGACTATAAAAACAAATACCAGCCCGGCGCTACCACAGAGATCACCCCTGCCCCCATCAGCCCCAGAGATACCCTGGCGGTGCAGCAGGCAGCAGAGAAGGTCTTTCGGCTGCTGAAGCTGCAGGTTTATGGCCGCATTGATTTTCTGCTCACAGAGGATGGCCGCCCCTACTGCCTGGAGGCCAACACCCTGCCTGGTATGACCCCCACTTCCCTGCTGCCCCAGGAGGCAGCCGCCGCAGGCATGGACTATCTGACCCTTTGCGAAAAGGTCATTTCCCTGTCGCTGGAGAAATATCAATGAGCCTGTTTACTCTTTCCGAAGCTGCAGCCATAACCGGCGGCAGGCTGGTCAATGCCGATCCGGAAAGCATTATAAACAATCTTTCCATCGATACGCGCACCCTGACTCCGGGGGCTCTGTATGTCCCCGTGCGGGGTGAAGTATTCGACGGTCACCGGTTCATCCCGCAGGCCATGGAAAAGGGCGCCGTATGCACGCTCTCTGAAACGGATACTCCATACCCCTCCATTCGGGTGGAAAATTGTGTAAAAGCGTTTCAGCAGTTGGCTGCCCGTTACCGGGAACGCTTTGATATTCCCGTTATCGGCATCACCGGCAGCGCCGGAAAGACCACCACCAAAGCTATGGTGCGGGATGTATTGGCCAAAGCATACCGGGTCCACGCCACAGCCGGGAATCTCAACAATCAGACGGGCGTGCCGCAGGTGCTTTTCGGGCTCCGTCCGGAGACGGAATGCGCCGTTATTGAAATGGGTACCAATCACTTCGGGGAGATCGACGCCCTGAGCGCCATGGTGCAGCCCACCATCTGCCTGTTCACCAACATAGGGGAAGCGCATATGGAGTTTTTCGGTTCCCGGGAAGGGATCTTCCGGGGAAAAACCGAAATGCTGCGACATATGCGCCCCGGCGGAACGATTCTGGCCAATGGGGATGACGACTATCTGCGCACTCTTTCCGGCGCCCTTTTCTTCGGTACGGGAGAAAACTGCACCATCCGCGCTTCCCATATCCGTCCCCAGGGACTTTTCGGCACGGCCTTTACCCTTCATTTAGGCAAGGACGCCTATGAAGCTTATATCCCCATGGCCGGGATTCACGCCGTATACAATGCCCTGGCCGCCGCCGCCGCCGGATATGTACTGCAGGTGCCGCCAGAGGATATTCTCTCTGCACTGGCTGCCTTTGTGCCTGCCGGCAATCGCCAGTCCCTGGAAACGCTGCCCAAATGCACCCTGATCAATGACGTATACAATGCCAACCCCGTCTCCATGGCAGCGGCTTTGCAGGTACTGGCCCAGGCTGACGGCCGACGGGTATGCATTCTGGGAGATATGCGTGAACTGGGAGACGCTTCCGCCGAAAGTCACCGGCGGATCATAGCTCTGGCCGAGACCCTGGGCATAGAATCCATAGCCGGGGTAGGTCCGGATATGGCCGCTGCCGCCAGAGAAGCGGGGAAATTCGCCTTTAACACCCAGGAGGCACTGATTTGCGCCCTGCCGAAGCTGGTACGGGAAGGAGACACGGCGCTGGTCAAAGCCTCCCGAGGCATGCATCTGGAAGATACGGTAGCCGCTTTGCGCCGCTGGGCAAACGATGTCCGGGTATAACTGTCCTGCCTGTTCACAAGACAAAAGGCTCCCATATGGGAGCCTTTTTCCGTGAATCCAAATACCCGACAGGATCCCGGATACCTTCGTTCCGCAAAAAATGCGCCCGGCAAATACCGGGCGCATGCGTGCATTTGAACAGTTTTATTTCTTTTCTCCTGCGTCGGGATCGTCTTTCTCGTTTACGGGGAAGGTCTCTCCCGCATCTTCAAAGTCAAAGGCCCCCTTGGGCATGGAAGGTCTCTGCCCGGCAGCGGCCGCCTGTGCCTTGGCCTTGGCTTCCTTATCGGTATACCGGTTAATGAATACAAATATCCCAATGACCAGCAGCACGGAAATGCCCATGCACACATAATTGAGTACTACCAGCGCCTGATAAGGCAAAAAGTGCATCCAGGGCCAGTTCAGCTGAGGCGGCAGCTGCTTGGCTTCATAAGGAATGGTCTCCTGGCTGCCGACTGCACACAAAGAACCGGTGGATTCGCTCTGCACATAGTTGATCTGCTGCATCTCCTCCAGCGTATGGGGCACCCCTGCAGGATGAACGATGCCATCGGCATCGGTATAATCCTGCGTAAAGGTGTACTCATATTCCACGGTGTACCCATAGGTACCGGCTGCATTTACCAGCGCGATCAGAATGGTCATAACGAACATACCCGTATACAGCAGCCGCAGGTACTTTTTATACTCCTGCTCTTTACCCTTTTTGATGTTTTCCGCCTCCAGCAGCTTGCCTTTGCCGGTAAAAACCGCCTTGGCCAGGTACACAGCCACAAAGACCATGATCAGAATCAGCATCGTGTTTCCCATAAAGAATCTCCTTGTTTATTTTATTGGGCTTAGTCCCTAAAATTACACTCTTTTATACTTTACGCCTCCGGGGATATCCGTAAGTTCAATCCCATGAGCCTTCAGTTCCGCCCGAATGGCATCTGCCCGGGTAAAATCCTTTTGTTTCTTGGCCTGAGCCCGCTCCAGAATCTTCTGCTCTACGGATTCATCCCGCTCCGTTTCCTCCGGGATCAACGCCAATCCACCCGCCTGCGGGGCTGCTGCCGCCTGTTTCTGCATCTCCTGCCGCTTTTTGTCTGCCGCCGCCAGCAGATCCAGATCCAGCACCGTATCGAACTTCTCCAACAGGCGGAGCTTTGTTTCGTCACTGGTCTTGTATTTGAGCACATCATACAGGCTGGTCACCGCCAGAGATGTATTCAAATCATTATCCATGGCGGCGGCAAATTTTGCCTCCAGCACCTGGGCCGCCGTCTGGTCAAAGGCTCCGTCCCCGGGCTTCAGGGCGGCAATACGCCCCACCAATTTCTGATAGGCAGCGGCGGCATTGTCCATCCCCTCATAAGAGAACACCAGATTCCGCCGGTAGTGGCTCTGCAGGCAGAACAGCCGATACACCATGGGGTCATATCCCTTATTCATAAGCAGCGAAAGGGTCAAAAACTCTCCCTTGGATTTGGACATTTTCCCCGTGGCATCGTTCAGATGCCGGACGTGGAACCAGTAATTACACCACTTATGCCCCAGATATGCCTCGCTCTGGGCGATCTCATTGGTATGGTGAGGGAAGGCGTTGTCAATGCCTCCGCAATGAATATCCAGATACTCCCCGCAGTATTTTTCTGCAATGCAGGAACACTCTATATGCCAGCCGGGATACCCCACTCCCCAGGGAGAATCCCACTTCAGGGCCTGATCTTCAAACTTGGACTTGGTGAACCAAAGCACAAAGTCATTCTTGTTGCGTTTGTTTTCGTCCTTTTCCACGCCCTCCCGGACCCCTTCCATAAGGTCCTCTTCCTCGTGCTTATTGAACACATAGTACTCGTTGAGTTTGGAGGTATCAAAGTATACGTTGCCGCCGGCCTCATAGGCATAGCCTTTCTCCAGCAGTCCCTGTATCATGGTGATAAACTCCGGGATACATCCCGTTGCAGGCTGGATCACATCCGGCCGTTTAATATGAAGCTTTTCGCAGTCTGCAAAAAAGGCATCGGTATAAAACTGCGCGATCTCCATAACGCTCTTGTGCTCCCGGCGGGCGCCCTTGAGCATCTTATCCTCTCCTGTATCCGCATCGGAGGAAAGATGCCCCACATCGGTGATATTCATGACCCGCAGCACATCATACCCCGCATAGCGCAGGTATTTTTCCAGCACATCTTCCATAATGTAGGTACGCAGATTCCCAATGTGGGCAAAATGGTAGACCGTGGGCCCGCAGGTGTACATCTTCACCTTTCCGGGTTCATTGGGCACGAATTCTTCTTTTTTCAAAGATAAACTGTTGTACAGATACATTCCTGACAGCACATCCTTTCTGACTGATACGGCTTATAAAAAACAGCAGCCCTGCATAAAGACGAAGGCTGCTTCGCGGTTCCACTTTACTTTGGAAGGATACGGTGCCCCTTCCCTCTTACGGCCCATAACGAAGCCAACCGACCCGGCATACACAGGGATGACCCTTTCTGCCGGACAGCTATGGGAGGCACTTGGGGGCAGCTCCCTTCAGACGGCTCTCACCTGCCCGTCCTCTCTTTGCAAAGGCACTTCCCTTACTCTTTCCCAATCAAAGCTTTTCTCCTTTGCATTATATGAAAAACCCGCCCTGCTGTCAAGGATACAGAACCGGGGAGACAGGGGAAAAGTTTTTTATTCATTCTTCAAGCTTATTTTAAACAATGGGCGGTATACTTTCCTCATCAAATCAAACGAAAGGAAGTACCCGATAATGAAAAAGACGCTTTCTCTTATACTTGCACTTTTATTGGGGATAAGCCTTCTGGGCTGCAGCAACTCCAGCCAGAATACCTCCTCCGGGGCCGATGCTGCCGGCGCATCAGCGGCAAGCGAACCCACCGCCACTCCGGAAGAAGCAAATGCAGAACGTATATATGGCCGGGTGTCCTCTCTGAACGGCACCAGTGTGACTCTGGCGCTGCTGGAATCTTCTCAGGAACAGGAAAATGGTAAACCCCCGGCAAAACCTGATGGTCAGGCGTCCGGCGAGGGACAGAATGACATGGAACCTCCCCAAATGCCTGATGGACAGATGCCCGGTGAAGGGCAGAGCGGCAGCGAACCGCCTCAAATGCCCGACGGACAGATACCCGGCGAAGGACAAAAGGGCAATGAACCACCCAAAATGCCCGGCGCTATGACCGATACGGGTGAAACCATGGTATTGAATTTGCAGGAAACGGCTATTTATGAAGGCGAAGTCCAGCATTCTGCCGATGAGCTTGCGGAAGGAGATATTCTTTTGCTGACCATGAGCGGCGATCAGCTGCTCTTTGCAGAGCGCACGGAGATACCCGGCGATCCGCAGCCTATGGGGCAGGGCGGCCCCGGCGACAACGGGCAGGTGCCCGGCGGCGGTAACCAGGTGAATCAGGGCACCAGCGCCAATACGCTTTCTGAGGATACCTCCGTTTCTGGAGAAACCTATACCTCCGTCGGAGACGACGAAAACGTCCTGCGTATCCATGGCGCCATCGTCTCCCTGTCGAATATCACCGTGGACAAAAGTGCAGGGGCTTCCTCCAATGCCGAGCAGGGAGACTTTTACGGCATGAACACCGCCCTGTTGGCTACCGATGGAGCCCAGGTGACTATTGAGAATGCAATTGTCACCTCCTCGGCCCAAAACGGAAACGGTATTTTCAGCTATGGCAGCGGCACCTCCGTTACCGTGAAGGATACCTCTATCACCACCACGGCAGATAATTCCGGTGGTATCCAGACCACCGGCGGTGGAGCCACTTATGCTGAAAACCTTACCGTCTCTACAGCAGGGAATTCTTCTGCCGCCATTCGCTCCGACCGGGGCGGCGGTACCGTACAGGTCTCCGGCGGCAGTTATGAAAGCAGCGGCTATAATTCTCCTGCCGTTTATTCCACTGCCGCCATCTCTGTGGAAAACGCCCTTCTGACAGCCCATAATTCCGAAGCTCTGGTTATCGAAGGCAAAAATTCCATTGCCCTTACGAACTGCACCGTTTCCGGTTCCATGGGCGCACAGACCAGCGCCAGCGGCAGTGAAAATGTGCACGCCGTTATGATCTATCAATCCATGTCCGGAGATGCGGAAATAGGCACCTCCAGCTTCTCCATGACCGGCGGCAGCCTTACCGGCAAGGTAGGGGATCTTTTCTACATCACCAACACCCATTGCCTGCTGGAGCTCAGCGGCGTAACGCTTATTCAGGAAGATGCTTCAGGCGCACTTATGCGCATCTGCGGCAACTCCGCCAGCCGTGGCTGGGGTACCGCCGGCAGCAACGGGGCACAGGTAGAATGTACCCTTCGCGGACAGACTCTTTCTGGAAACATTCTGGTGGATACCATCTCTTCCCTGACTCTGGATCTTACGGAGAACAGCGACTTTACCGGCACCCTGAACATCTATGAAAACGCCCAGGGCGGCACGCCTGTTTCCGGCAACATTACTCTTACCATCGAAGAGGGCAGCACCTGGACGTTGACGGGGGACTGCACCCTTAGCACGCTGATCAATTACGGCACTATCCACTTCAACGGATTTACCATCACCCTGGCCGACGGCACGGTTCTTGCCGGCTGAAGGCCCATGCATCCTCTCCGGGGAGGCCTCCTTCTTCAGGGCCTCCCCCCTTTTCCCCGTTCTTTGTTACATTCCCTCACTTTCTGCCGTATACTGGGGAATATGAATTACGGTTTTCTTACGCGAAAAAAAATATTTTTTCTGTCTCTGTCATTGCTGGCGGGGCTGTTTGCATGCACCCGGATTTCTCCGCAGGCGACCGCCCCTTCCTTTACGCCTGCTCCTGTCCAGGAAGCTGCTGTTACGGTGTCTTCCATAACCTCACACCCTTCCTCTTTGCCTGCACCCACAGACACGCCCAGAATGTGCCATTGAAGCGCTGAACCTGCTGGCGAACTTCCTCTTTGCCTGCACCCACAGACACGCCCTCTCCGGCACCCACGGATTCTCCTTCCCCCGCGCCTACCGCCACCCCGGCACCCACTCCCTTTTCCCTGGTGCTGATGGGAGATACTCAGGGACTTTCCTATTCCTATCCGGAAGCACTGGAGGCTACCGGCGCATATATTGCCCAAAGGATCGAATCCGAGTCCATTGCTGCCGTGCTGCACGCAGGAGATCTGGTAGATAACGGCTTCAAAGACTGGCAATAGGATAATTTTTATCTGGCGCTGAATCAGTTTGAAGGCAAAGTGCCTTTTTATTCCGTGGCGGGGAACCACGATCTGGGCACCTCAGCACAAAGTTTTACGGCCTTTCTGGATCAGGGACTTTATGATTTTTTACCGGAAGAGCAGCTTTTTGAAGGCGGAAAGCTGTTTTACGACATACTGGAAGCCGGCGGCTGCCGCTTCCTCCTGTTGGGCATGGGCTGGATGGCCAACCGGCTGCCCGGAGCGGAGCAATGGCTGGACACTGTCATGGACGCATATAAGGATCTGCCCTGTATTCTGCTGCTCCACGCCTATATCAGCCGGCAGCTGACCGTTCCCGCCAACCATTATAACCGGGTGCACCTGGTATCCATATATCCCAATATCCGGCTGGTGCTTTGCGGACACAACCGTGCCTGCGGCATCGTCACCGATTATTTTGATGACGACGGGGACGGGACTGCCGAACGGCCGGTTACTGCCGTCATGCTGGACTATCAGGAGATGGCAGGCGTATCTCCCCTGCTGTTCCTGCACTTTGATCCCCTCTCCCATGAAATACGAATTTCTTTTGAGCTCGCCTACAAGCGCAGTACAATGACCAACTGTCCCATTCCCGATCTGGACGGAACCATACTGAAAAATATCTTTTAACGGATAAGGAGAACCTGTATGCTCACCATACGTCAAGCCGTACCAAAAGACGCTCCCCGGCTGCTGGAAATATATGCATACTACATACGCAATACCGCTGTGACTTTTGAATACACCATCCCCTCGGTAGAAGAATTCCGGGAGCGGATACGGCATACGTTGGAGCATTATCCGTATCTGGTCGCTCTGCAAAACGGCCGCATCATAGGATATGCCTATGCCGGCCCCTTTTCCGAAAGAACCGCCTACGACTGGTCCAGCGAGCTGAGCATCTATCTTGCCCCGGATGCCCGTCAAAACGGCGCGGGCAAAAAGCTGTATGAATCCCTGGAAACCATCCTCCGGGACATGGGCATAGTCAACCTGTATGCCCGCATCGCCTGTCCTCAGGGGCAGGATCCCTATCTGTCAGAAGACAGTCTTCATTTTCACGAACACATGGGCTTTGCTCAGGAAGGCCTGTTCCGCAACTGCGCCTATAAGTTTGGCCGATGGTATGCACTGAGCTGCATGGTGAAATCCATTGCGCCTCATTTGCCTCAGCAGCCCCCGGTGACGCCTTATCCCCAGCTGCTCCCCAAGGATACCATACAATAGCCATGCATGCCCGGTCGCCCCTTGATCCGTCCAAATGGATTTTCTCCCAATACGGTCAATACCTATGGGATGCCATTATTGGACACAGTTTAGGCGGATTGATGGCTTTGCAGCTGACCGGTGAATTTGAGATGCAAGCGAAAAAGATCGTATGTCTGGATACGAATTTTTGCCCATCAAGCTCTTTCTACAGAAATCTGATGACTCCGGCGCATATGCAGACCATGGGACCTGATGTACTGCACATGCTGGAAAACTCCATAGAAACGGCTCTGGCCATCCGGGGAATACTGCCTCTTCCGTAATAGGAAGAGGCCTTCTCTGTTTTCGCCCGAGTTACTGCCGCATGTATGTAAAAACGCCCCTTCGGCATAAACCGAAGGGGCGTTTGGATGTAACGAAAGTTACTTGATCTCGCAAACAGCGCCAACTTCCTTGAAAGCGGCAACGAGCTTCTCGGCGTCTTCCTTGGAAACGCCTTCCTTGACCTTGGCGGGAGCGCCATCGACCACAGCCTTGGCTTCCTTGAGGCCCAGACCGGTCTGCTCACGGACAACCTTGATGACCTTGATCTTCTCGGGGCCAACCTCTTTGAGGATGACGTCGAACTCGGTCTTCTCTTCCACGGCCTCAGCGGCGGCGGCGGGGCCAGCGGCCACGGCTACACCGGCAGCGGCGGATACGCCAAACTCTTCTTCCAGAGCCTTAACCAGCTCGCACAGTTCCAACACGGACATTGCCTTGATATCAGCAATCAGTTGCTCTCTATCCATTGTGATTCTCCTTAATAATTTGATTTTTAGGTCTTAGCCTTTCGGCTGTGGGTTATGCTTCGGCGGGGGCTGCTTCTTCGCCGCCCTGAGCCTTGGCGATCTGATCCAGTACGATGACCAGCTGGGAAATGGGCGCCTTCATGCTGCCCAGCATACGGCCGATAAGCACCTCACGAGAGGGCAGATCTGCGATAGCATCGATTTCCTGTACGCTGGTGAGTTTGCCTTCCACGATAGCGCCTTTGAACTCGCACTTCTTGAACTTCTTGATGAAGCTCTTGAGAATACGGGCGGGGGCTACCTCGTCCTCATACCCGAAAGCATAAGCGACGGTACCTTTGAGCATCTCCTCAACGGCCTTGTCGACCTTTGCGGCCTCGGCAGCACGGGCAGCCACGTTGTTCTTGATAACAACGTACTCCACGTTCTCCTTCCGCATTGCAGCACGCAGCTCGGTCACTTCCGCTACGGTCAGGCCCCGGTAGTCGAAGAATACAACGGACTTAGCCTTTTCGATCTTCTCCTGCACTTCCTTGACCCGAGCAGCTTTTTGCTCGATGATCTGTGCGTTTGCCATGTTTTCACCTCCTTATGTAAAAAATCCTCCCGTCGCTACAGACAGGAGGATCATAAGGCAATGCTTATATCCACCACCTCGGCAGGATTTACTCCCGTAGGATACCGGCTGTCTTCGGCGACGTTTTTCAGAACCTTGTATAGGATAGCAGGGATACCGCACTTTGTCAATAGATTTTTCGGTATTTCCTGCTTTTTTATATCTTTTTTATACCTGTTCCCGAGGAACGATACATTCCCTGTTTTTATAGATACTGTCTGCCGGCACCTGCCCCCGGACACAGCTGGTAGGATACACACTGCTTCGGCGGCCCAGCACCGTGCCGGGATTCAGCACGCTGTTGCAGCCTACTTCCACATGATCCCCCAGCACGGCCCCCACCTTCTTGCGGCCGGTAGGGATACATTCTTCCCCATTCTTGAGCACCACCAGGGTCTTATCGGACTTTACGTTACTGGTGATGGAGCCTGCCCCCATGTGAGACTTGTAGCCCAGGATGGAATCGCCCACATAATTGTAATGAGGCACCTGCACATTATCAAACAGAATAACATTTTTAAGCTCCGTAGAGTTGCCCACCACGCAGTCGTTCCCCACAAGTGCGCTTCCCCGGATGAAAGCACCGGGCCGAACCTCCGTCCAGTGGCCGATAATGCAGGGGCCGGCAATATAGTTATTGGGATAGATCACGGCGTCTTTGGCAATATAGACCCCCTCGGAAGGAGTATCATACTCCTCTGCCGGCAGGCTTTTGCCCAACTCCAGAATAAAGTCTTTGATTCCGTCCAGCACTTCGTAGGGGTACGTTTTCCCGGCGAACAGGGGCGCTGCCAGGGTATGGGAAAGATCCAGCAGGTCTGCGATGGTATACATAAATATCTCCTTACTTGACCCGGACAAGATGGCCGGAAATCTTCATGGCCTCAATGATATAGTCCACTTCTTTTTCGCAATCCTCCAGCGTCATGGCTTCGGCCATGACCCGCAGCACCGGCTCCGTACCGCTGGGCCGCAGCAACGTCCGACCGCTTTGCCCCAAATGGAGCCCTGTCTGCGCATAGGCTTCCTGCACTATCGGATCCTCCATGGTGGCAGATTTATCGTCCACCACTACATTTTTGAGCACCTGCGGATACATTCTGCAAGGCTCTGCCAGTGCCGAAAGGGTAGTTTTCTGATCCAGCATGGCCTGCATGAGCTTGATCGCCGTAAGCATGCCGTCGCCGGTGGTGGCATACTTGCTGAAAATAATGTGTCCGGACTGTTCCCCGCCGATGCGATGACCATTCTGGCGCATATTCTCATATACGTACTTATCCCCCACCTTGGTCTTTTCATACCCGATGCCCCGGGCATCCAGGGCTTTATACAGGCCGAAATTACTCATGATGGTAGTGACCACTTTGCTGTCCCCCAGCTTGCCCCGTTCCTGCATGTAGCTGGCGTAGATATAGAGAATATGATCCCCATTGACCACATTGCCCTTTTCATCCACAGCCAGGCAGCGGTCTGCATCCCCATCAAAGGCAAAGCCCACATCCAGATGTTTTTCCTTTACCAGCTTCTGAAGATTCTCAATGTGGGTGGAGCCGCAGTCCCGGTTGATATTCAGGCCGTCAGGCTGGTTGCCTACCACGAAGGTATCTGCGCCCAGCGCATCGAAAACCGCTTTGGCGATCTGCCAAGTGGAACCATTGGCACAGTCCAATCCCACCTTCACGTTTTTATAAGAGTGAGTGGCCAGGCTGATCAGATACCCGATATACCGGTTCCGCCCGGAAGCGTAATCTACCGCCCGACCGATTTTTTCCCGGCAGGCATAAGGCAGCTGTACAGGCTCCCCATCCAGAAATTTTTCCGCTTCATCCAACACTTCATCCTCCATCTTTTCCCCTCTGCCGTTGATGAGCTTGATGCCGTTGTCGTAGTAGGGGTTATGGCTGGCGGAGATCATGATGCCGCAGTCAAAGCCGTCAATGCGGGTGATATAGGATACACTGGGCGTAGTGGTCACATGCAGCATATAGGCATCCGCTCCGGAAGCGGTGAGCCCGGCCACCAGTGCCTGTTCAAACATGTAGCTGGAACGGCGGGTATCCTTGCCGATAATGACCCGTGCCGGATGTTCCTTTCCGTAATACCAGCCGAGAAACCGGCCGATCTTGAATGCGTGTTCCACGGTCAGATCCTTGTTGGCTTCGCCCCGGAATCCGTCCGTACCAAAATATTTGCCCATAATGCCCTCCTTTATGAAGAAAACACTTTCTTTTTTACATTTTATTAGCTTTTTACCAATGCTATAATAGCATCCCAGCGACTTTACGGCAACAAAAAAAAGGATCGCTCCTGTGAACTTTTTGCCGTTATATTTTTCTTCCGGAACCCTTGCGCCGCCGGATTCCTTCCTGTAAACTGAAAGAAAGCAATGGCAAGGGGGTTTGGGGGATGCGGCTGTATGTTACCAAAGAGGTTCATGAACTGGGTGGCCCCGGTCTGTTTTTGCTGGGCCGGGCCGAAGAACAGCTTGCCCGCCTGCTGGAGGAATACCGGGGCAAGGTGCAGCTGATCTATCTGGATCCTCCTTTTGGTACGGGAGATACCTTTTCCATGAAGGGAGCCGACGGCGGAAAAAAGATCCCTCTGTTTGCCGATGATATGAAGGAAGATGCATATCTAAAATGGATGCGCACCATCCTTACGGGCTGCCGGGAACTGCTTTGTCCCGCCGGGAGCCTGTATCTGCATATCGATTACCGCATGAGCGCCAAACTTCGCCTGCTGCTGGATGAACTCTTTGGCGAAAGCAATTTCATGAACGAGATCATCTGGAGCTACAGGACTGGGGGTCGGGCCACCCGCTTTTATCCCCGCAAGCACGACAATATCCTGTTTTACCGTAAGAGCCGCAAGGTCTTTTTTTCCATTGAAGCCGTAGGGAAACCCCGCGGCCCGGAAAAGCGGAACCACATGAAACAGTTTGTGGACGAAAACGGACGGGTGGGCTTTTCCATCCGCACCCGCGGAAAGCTGTATACCTATTACGAAGACGATCCCGTTTATCCCACAGATGTATGGACGGATATAGAGCATTTACAGCAGAAGGATAAAGAGCGTCTGGGCTATGCCACCCAAAAACCGGAAGCCCTGTTGGAAAGGATCATTTCCGCCTCTTCCAGAGAGGGAGATCTGGTCTGCGATCTTTTTGCCGGTAGCGGCACCACCGCCGCCGTAGCCGCCCGCCTGAAGCGGCAGTTTGTTACAGTAGACGCCTCCCCTGTTTCTCTGCTGACTGTCCGCAAGCGCCTGGTAAAGCAGGGCGGCAGCCTGTCTCTGCTGGAGGATGCAGCCGCTTCTGCCCCGCTGACCCTGTGCTACCCGGCCGATCGATGCAAATGTGTGCTCCGCTGCACAACGGAGCATAAAAGCGGCAAAAGCTTCGTGACTCTTCAGGAGGTTTCTTTAAACCGCCAGAAAAACAGCCTGTCCTATGCCGCCACCGGTGTTGTGGAAGACGGAGTCTTTCGCGTGTTCCACGGAGCCCTGCAGCCCAAGCTGCCCCTGCGTATGCCCTTGCCCCCCACCGGAACACCGGTGCTCCAGGTTGCCAATCTGTATGGCAGTCAGGCTTTTGTAACCGTGGAGGGCTGAGGCAGTGGAGGAAGCTTCCCTTCGGGATATTCTGCTGCTCCATGGGCGCCGTTATCCGCTGATGATGCCCCAGGATGCAGTAAAGCTCCTGTATCAAAGCACATTTGGCCCCGGACACCTGATCGCACATAAAGAGCAGGCTCGTACACGCCTGTTGGAAGAATATATGTTCACGCCTTCGGGGCCCCCTGTCGCCTGGGAACCCATAGGCAATGGTCTGGGGCGGGTGTATTTAGGAGCGCTTTTACCGGAAGATCTGGATTTGCTTCTGGATGCCTTTATCCGCACGGCTCAGGAATTTCAGGGAGAACTACCCCTGTTTCTGCAATACCTTGCCTTGCTGGAGGCTATGGCAGAGGCAAAGCTGCTTCCCTTTTCCCTTGCCGCGCTGGAAAATTATCTGCTCCGATACCGGCAGGAAGGCTGCCCCATGGAATCCCACAGCCATACATACCGGCAGGCCTATGCGCCTGCTTACCGGGTGGTATCCCGGGCTTTATGGCAGCAAACACATACACTGCAAGGAGACATCCTATGAAAATACTGATTCTGGACGGCCAGGGAGGCAAGCTGGGCAGCCAGCTGGTTAAAACCATTCTGGCCAGATTTCCTCAGGCGGATCTGACCGCCGTTGGCACCAACGCCGCCGCCACCAGCGCCATGGTCAAGGCCGGCGCAAAAAAAGCGGCTACCGGAGAGAACCCCGTGCTGGTGGCCTGCCGCCAGGCAGACGTGATCCTTGGGCCCATCGGCATGGTGATCGCCGACTCTCTGCTGGGAGAAATCACCCCCGCCATGGCTGCAGCCATCGGTCAGGCGCCCGGAGTGCGCATCCTTATTCCCGTGAACCGCTGTGACAATCTGGTGGCCGGAGTGGGTACGCCTTCCCTGACCGCCCTGCTGGAAGACGCCGTGGAAAAGCTTGCCGCCCTTATGCACTCATAAAAGTGCACCGGCCCCGATCTGAAGTATAAAGAACAGCCCGCCCGCAGGTAATACAGAGGCTTTTGAAAATCCGTCCCGGGCAATATCATTCCACAGCTGCGGCACTGCACAGAAAGCTTGACGAAGTTTTAAAGCTTTGCTATACTGACTTCAGGTGTTCACAAGAGCGCCGGATCGTTCAGAAGAGCGGTATTGTATGGATAATCCGTTCCCATTCTTATGGATGTCACGAAGACGTCGTTTTCCCAGCAGGGAAAGCGGCGTATTTTATTTTCAGAAAGGAACCCCGTTTTTTTATGAAGCGCAACTCTCCCGTTAAAAATCTGGTGCTCTGTGCCCTGATGCTGGCCCTTTGTATGGTACTGCCCATGCTTACAGGACAGATCCCTCAAATCGGCTCCATGCTGCTGCCTATGCACCTGCCCGTACTGCTGTGCGGCTTTCTGTGCGGCTGGCCATGGGGCTTGCTGGTGGGCTTTACAGCTCCCCTGCTGCGTTCCCTGACGCTTGGTATGCCTCCCCTGTTCCCCACAGCTTTGTGCATGGCCTTTGAAATGGCCGCTTACGGCGCCGTAGCCGGGCTGATGTATACGCTGCTACCCAAAAAGAAGATCCATATCTACACCAGCCTGATCATGGCCATGATCGCAGGTCGATTGGTCTGGGGGCTTGCCCGGCTGGTATGTGTTGGGCTGGATATAAGCAAGTTCGGTTTGGCTGCCTTCTGGGCAGGGGCCTTTGCTTCTGCTCTGCCGGGGATCCTTTTACAGCTGCTGCTTATTCCCCTGCTGGTCATGGCGCTGGAAAAGGCGCACCTTACCGTCAACAGCTGATTTTCTCCTTTCCTCCTGGCCCTCGAAAGAGGGCTTTTTTATTTTTATCTTTTCTTTTGGTGCAGAATGTGTATAATAATAACCGTTTTTGCGAATAAGGAAGCATATTCCGCTTGCTTATCCGCCTGTAAAGGAGGCAATGCATCATGCGCATCATTGTAAAGGTCGGCAGCTCCACACTGGCCCATCCCACAGGACGGCTACACATCCAACGGATGGAACAGCTGTGTAAGGTATTGAGCGACTTGAAAACGCCGGGCATCAGGTGGTTCTGGTATCCTCCGCTCCGGGGCCATTGCCATGGGAGTAGGCAAACTGAATCTGTCCCAGCGTCCATCGGATATGCCGGGAAAACAGGCCGCCGCTGCGGTGGGCCAATGCGAGCTCATGTATATTTATGATAAGTTTTTTCGGGAATACAATCATATCGTGGCTCAGCTTCTCATTACGGCGCCGGATCTGCTGTGCGAAAGCCGGCTGACTCATTTTTCCAACACACTGTCAAGACTGCTGGACCTGGCGCCCTGCCCATTATCAACGAAAACGATACCGTTTCTACGGAAGAGATCGTTATCGGAGATAACGACACGCTTTCTGCCCGAGTAGCTGCGGTGATCCACGGAAATCTGCTGGTGCTGCTTTCTGACATCGACGGATTGTTTGACCGGGATCCCCACCGTTTCCCCGATGCCCGGCCCATTCCTCTGGTAGCGCGTCTGGACGAAACCATCCTGGCTTTGGGAGGCGTCCCCGGCTCCAGCCTTGGCAGCGGCGGTATGGCCACCAAGCTCAAAGCCGCCCAGATCGCAACGGCGGCAGGCTGCCCCATGGTCATTGCCAACGGAAGCAATCCCGATATACTCTATGATATCGCCGCGGGAAAAGCCGTTGGCACCCGGTTTCTGGCCGAAAAGGAGACCTGTGTATGACTACCATAGAGCTGTTAAAGAAAACCAACGCCTGTAAAAATACATTGGCCGCCATGCCGGAGGCGCAGAAAAACCAAATGCTCCTCCTTATGGCAGATAGCCTGCTGGAAAATCAGGCGGATATCCTCGCCGCCAATGCCCGGGATATGGAACTGGCAAAAGATGCCCTCCCGCCCGTAATGCTGGACAGGCTCCTGCTCCGGGAAGACCGCATCGCCGCCATGGCCCAAGGCATTCGGGCAGTGGCCGCACTGCCTGATCCGGTTGGAAAGATCCTCAGCGAAAACATCCGTCCCAACGGCCTGTGCATCCGCAAGGTGCGGGTGCCTTTGGGACTGGTAGCTATTATTTATGAAAGCCGCCCCAATGTAACGTCGGATGCTGCCGCTCTGGCGCTCAAAAGCGGCAACGTTTGTTTCCTGCGCCCCGGAAAGGAAGCATTCCAAAGTGCTCAGGCCATTGTTCGAGCCATGAAAGCCGGCATGGAAAAAGCCGGTGCAGATCCTGATATGCTGCACATGGCAGAGGATCCCAGCCGGCAAAGCGCCCGGGATATTATGGAAGCCCGGGGGCTGGTGGATCTGCTCATCCCCCGGGGCGGAGCAGGACTTATCCGTGCCTGTGTAGACAATGCCCGGGTACCCTGCATCGAAACCGGCACGGGCATTTGCCATATCTATGTGGACAAGGCTGCCGACCCTGTTATGGCTGCCCGAATCATTGAAAATGCCAAGGCAAGCCGTCCCAGTGTGTGCAATGCGGAGGAAGTCTGTCTGGTGCATCGGGACATTGCCCCCGTCTTCCTGCCTCTCCTCCGGAAGACCCTCGTCACAGCCCGGCAGCAGCAGGGCCTGCCCCCGGTAGAGCTGCGGCTGGACGAAACATCCGTCCGATACATCCCCGGCACCCCCGCAGGACCAACGGATTTTGACACGGAATTTCTGGACTATATTCTGGCTGTAAAGATCGTGAATGATATGGACGAGGCCCTGACCCACATTGCTGCCCATTCCACTCACCACAGTGAGGCCATCGTTACCGCAGATAAAAATGCCGCAGACCGATTTCTTGGGGAAGTGGACAGTGCTGCCGTATACGTCAACGCCTCCACCCGCTTTACCGACGGAGGCGAATTTGGTCTGGGCTGCGAAATGGGTATTTCCACCCAAAAGCTTCACGCCCGGGGGCCCATGGGTCTGGAGGAACTTACCACTTACAAATATATCATTCAGGGCAGCGGACAGATCCGCTGAACCCAAAAGGAGTTACTTATGCGATTTGAATCTGGTTTTTTCGGCGCCGGGCAAATGGGCAGTGCCCTGGCTCTGGCCGTCGTCAAGGCTGTTACGGAAGAAAAAGTGGTTCTGTGCCGCCGTACGCCGGAAAACAGCCGGGAAACTGCCCAAAGGATCGGCTGTTCCTGGGCAGAACCGAAAATCGTTTTTACACAGAGCAGATTTGTGTTTCTGGGCTGCAAGCCTCAGGATCTTGTGCACATTACCGCAGAATACAGGGAACCTATTGCCGCCAGCCAGGGGATATTTGTATCCATGCTGGCAGGTATTTCTCTTTCCCGGCTGGCACAACTGCTGGGGGCGGAAAAGAAGATCTTACGTATTCTGCCCAACACGCCCTGTTCCCTGGGAGCAGGGCTGACGCTGTTCTGCGCCAATGGCAGCGTATCCCCCGAGGACGTAAAAGCTTTCCGGGTGCTTATGGATCCCAGCGGCCTTGTGGATGAGATCCCCGAAGATCTGATGGATGCGGCCGGAACCCTGTCCGGCTGCGGCCCGGCTTATGCCTATATGTTCCTGAACGCTCTTTGTGACGGAGCCGTGCTGCGGGGTGTTCCCCGTCAGAAAGCCCGCCAGTATGCGGCGCAAATGCTTCTGGGCAGCGCTCGAATGGTACTGGAAAGCGGCAAGCATCCGGAAGCCCTGAAGGATGATGTATGCAGTCCCGGAGGCAGCACCATAGCCGGCGTCCGGGCGCTGGAGGCTCACGGTTTCCGCTCCGCCGTTATGGAAGCCTTGGACGCCGCCGTGACCCGCAGCAAAGAGCTGGGCTGACCCATCAAAATAAAAGCAGACGCACACAAAAAGCTCCTCCATATACAGGGTTGCATACGGAGGAGCTTCTTTCTTTTTACTGCTTTTCTATTTGTTTCTGAAAATGTCCCGGATGGAACGGCCCGGCTTGGGTGCGGGTTCATCTCCGCTGGCCACGGCAAACTGCCGAAGGATATCCTTCTGCTGCTCTGTCAGGCGCTTTGGTACCATGGTTTCTACAGTGACCAGCAAATCCCCCCGGCTCTTGGAATTAAGCACGGGGATACCCTGCTCCCGCAGCCGGAAAGTGGTACCGTTCTGGGTCCCGGCGGGAATGGTATACCGCACCGGATCCTTCAGGGTGGGCACTACAATCTCCCCGCCCATGGCCATGGTGGTAAAGGGCACCTGCATATCGATCAGCAGATTGCTTCCGTTACGTGTGAACTGCTTATGGGGCTTGACGGTAACGGTCACATACAGGTTGCCTCTGGGACCGCCTTTGAAGCCCGCCTCCCCCTGGCCACGCATGTTGATGATCTGCCCATCGTCTATGCCCGCCGGTACTTTCAAAGAGATACGGGTATTTTTGCGTACCCGTCCCTTGCCCCGGCATTCCGGGCAGGGCTCTTTGATGTATTTCCCCGTACCGCCGCAGGCGGAGCAGGGGCGGGAGGTGGTAAAGGCTCCAAAAGGAGTGTTCTGCTGGGTGCGCACCTGACCCGTACCATTGCAGGTGGGACAGCGCACCGGGCTGGTGCCCGCTTTGGCTCCGGTGCCGCGGCAGGCATCGCACTCCTCCTCCCGGGGAATGGTGAACTCCTTGGTCACCCCGAAGGCCGCTTCTTCAAAGCTGATGCTCAGGTTGTATCTTAAATCGTCACCTGCCATGGGTGCATCCCTGCGTGCGGAACCGCCTCCGCCGAAGCCGCCGGAAAAACCGCCGCCGAAGAAGCTATTGATAATATCATCAAAGCCGCCGAATCCGGCCCCTGCGCCGCCCTGATAAGCGCCGCCGCCCATGGTGGGGTCAAAGGCCGCAAAGCCGAACTGATCATATTTGCTGCGCTTTTCCGGGTCGGAAAGAACTTCGTAAGCCTCGTTGAGCTCCTTGAATTTTGCCTCAGCCGCTTTATCATCCGGGTGCAGATCAGGATGACACGTCTTAGCCGCCTTGCGGAATGCGCTCTTGATCTGTGCATCCGTCGCATCCTTGCTGACGCCTAACACATCGTAATAGTCCCTTTTTTCTGCCATGATCTGTCACCTCTGCTTTTGCACGGAGGAAGCTGCCCGGTGCACCCGGACAGCTCCCTTTCCATATGCTCTCATGAAGGGGAGAGTTAGTTACTTGACTACCTCGTAGTCTGCATCCACCACATCGTCGCCGCCGTTCTGGCCGTTGTTACCGTTGCTGCCGCCGTTGCCGCCCATATCGGGGCCTGCCTGGCCGCCCTGCGCCTGCTGCTGCTGATAGATCTTGCCAAAGACTTCGTAGCTGGTCTCGGTGAGCTTATCGGTTGCTGCCTTGATGGCGGCAGTATCGGTGCCCTCCAGCGCCTTGCGCAGATCCGCTACCAGTCCTTCAATGCGGGATTTATCATCAGTGCTGAGCTTATCACCCAGCTCCTTCAGGGTCTTTTCGGTGGTATATACCAGCTGGTCGGCGTGGTTGCGGGTGTCTACCTCTTCCTTACGCTTCTTATCCTCGCTGGCGTAACGCTCAGCATCCTCTACCGCCTTCTTGATCTCATCCTCATTGAGGTTGGTGGAAGCGGTGATGGTCACCTGCTGCTGATTGCCGGTGCCCAGATCCTTGGCAGATACATGGACGATACCGTTGGCGTCGATGTCAAAGGTGACCTCGATCTGAGGCACCCCACGGGGAGCGGGGGCAATGCCCGTCAGCTGGAAGCGGCCCAGCGTCTTATTGTACTGTGCCATTTCCCGTTCGCCCTGAAGCACATGCACCTCCACGGAAGTCTGGCCATCTGCAGCGGTAGAGAAGATCTGGCTCTTCTTGGTGGGAATGGTGGTGTTACGATCGATCAGGCGGGTAAACACACCGCCCACAGTCTCAATACCCAAAGACAGAGGCGTAACATCCAGCAGCAGCACGTCTTTGACTTCGCCGCCCAGCACGCCGCCCTGAATGGCTGCGCCGATGGCTACACATTCATCGGGGTTGATGCCCTTAAAGGGCTCTTTGCCGGTAATGGTGCGAACCATATCCTGTACGCAGGGAATACGGCTGGAGCCGCCTACCAGAATGACCTTGTCGATCTGTGCATTGGTCAGTCCTGCATCCTGCATGGCCTTCTGCACACACACCTTGGTCTGATCCACCAGATCGCTGATGAGTTCATTGAACTTGGCCCGGGTCAGAGTCATATCAATGTTCTTGGCCCCGGAAGCATCCATAGCGATATAGGGCAGGTTGATATTGGTGGTGGTTACGCCGGAAAGCTCGATCTTGGCCTTTTCGGCAGCTTCCTTCAGACGCTGGGCAGCCGTCTTGTCTTTGAGCAGATCAATGCCGGTGTTGCGCTTGAAGTCAGAAGCCACGTATTCCATGATCCTCTGGTCAAAGTCATCGCCGCCCAAACGGTTGTTGCCCGCCGTAGCCAGCACTTCGAATACGCCGTCGCCGATCTCCAGAATGCTTACATCAAAGGTGCCGCCGCCCAGGTCGTACACCAGGATCTTCTGGTTATTCTCTTTATCCAGGCCATAGGCAAGAGAAGCCGCCGTAGGCTCGTTGATGATACGCAGCACATCCAATCCGGCGATCCGGCCGGCGTCCTTGGTAGCCTGCCGCTGTGCGTCGGTAAAGTAGGCGGGCACGGTGATAACAGCCTGGGTGATCTTCTCTCCCAGATAGCTTTCGGCGTCGGCCTTGAGCTTCTGCAGGATCATGGCGCTGATCTCCTGCGGCGTATACTCCTTGCCGTCGATGCTTACTTTATGATTGGTACCCATCTCACGCTTGATGGAGGAGATGGTCCGGGTGGGATTGGTGATGGCCTGCCGCTTTGCAATAGTACCCACCATACGCTCACCGTCTTTAAATGCCACCACGGAGGGGGTGGTGCGTGCACCTTCGCTGTTAGGGATTACAACAGGCTCGCCGCCTTCCAAAACCGCCACGCAGGAATTCGTAGTACCCAAGTCAATACCGATGATTTTACCCATAAATGTTTCCTCCTATTTGAACTTTCGTTGTTTTGCTTTATTATTTCTTGTTTTATTGGAACCGCCCGCAGGCGTTTTCAAACTTTTTTGAAAAGGTTTTTATTCGGAAACCTTCACCATGCTGTGGCGGACGATCTTGTCCCCCACCTTGTAGCCCTTCTGGAATACATCCAGGATGGTGCCGCTTTCCACGCCTTCCTTCACTTCACTCATGATGGCGTTATGCAGGTTTGGATCAAACTTCCCTTCCTCTTCCAAAGGCGTGAGCCCCAGTTTCCCGAGAGCGGCGGAAAACTTTTTGTATACCAGCTGCATCCCTTCTACAAAGGAAGCGTCCGGCTCCTGCACGGCAGCCATGATCCGTTCAAAATCATCCAGAGCCGGGAGCAGTTCCACAATGGCATCCCGCTTGCCGGCTTCGTAACTTTCTGCCCGGACAGAATTATTCCTCCGGCGGAAGTTATCAAAATCGGCCTGATTCCTCTGGAGAAGCCGGATGGTATCATCCAACTCCTGCTGCTTGTGCTTGAGTTTGTTTTCCGCTTCGGCGGCGCGCTTTTCGGCCTTGTCCAGCTCGGCCCGGAGCTTACGCTCGGAAAGCTTTTTCTTATCCTGCCGGGTTTCTTCCTGGGGGGTCTCCTGCACTTCAGGTTCCTTTTCGGTTTCCTGTTCGGGAACGTTCTTCTTTTCTTCGCTCATGGAGCATCACTCCTCCTCTAAAAGATTGGTCAATATGGCGCCCAGGCTCATGCGCATGTATTCCAGCACGGATACCACCTTGCCGTACTGCATCCGGGTGGGACCGATGATCCCCATAACCCCTACGGGTTCCTCCCCGATGGAGTAGGTAGCTGTGACCAGGCTGCAATCCTTAAAGATGTCCTCTCCCAGCTCGCTGCCGATGCGGACGGACACCTCCATGACGCCTGCGTTCTTTACCATGCGGTAGAGTTCATCTTTCTTTTCCACCGCCGTCATAAGGTCTCTGGCTCGTTTGAAATCGTTGTACTCCGGGTATTCCAGCATTCTCGTAGCTCCGGAAAGAGCCAGCCGATGGGCATTGGCGTTAAGACTCCCCTCCATGGTATGCAGCAGCTCCTCTATAAAAGCACTGCGATCCCGGAGGCTGTCTCCCAGTTCCTTTTCCAGTTTCCCGGCAATGAGTGACATAGGGCAGTTGTAAAAGCTCTGTGAGATCATTCTGGAAATCATGTCCAGTTCCTCGCTGCCCATATCCGTTGGGATGCGGATAACGCTGTCCCGCGCCACACCGGCATCGGTAACCACCACTACCAGCGCATATCCTTCTGAAAGGGGCACCAGCTGCAAATGCCTTAACCGATTAGTGCTGCTCTCCGGCATGAGCACCAGGGATGTATAATGGGTAATATGGCTCAGCACGCTGGCCGTTTCCCGCATGATGGCGTCCATCCCCTTGATGCGCCCCTGGGCAAAGTTCTTCATCTGGCTGAGCTCCTGAGGCGAAAGCTGTGCCCGCTGCATCATGTTGTCTACATACAGCCGGTACGCTTTATCCGAAGGGATCCGCCCCGCCGAGGTGTGAGGCTGCTCCAGATATCCAAGCTCCTCCAGATCTGCCATTTCGTTGCGGATGGTGGCCGGGGAGACCCGGAAAGAAACATTCTCTGCAATGAATTTGCTTCCGACCGGAGCGGCGGAGAGGATATACTCGTCGATGATCGTTTTTAGTATCCGCAGTTTTCTGGGATTTAAGTCCATATCCAAGCCTCCTTTCCGCTCGTTTTATGTTTTAGCACTCATTTTGCAGGAGTGCTAATCACTGATTCAAAATGTACCACTATCCCCCCATAAAGTCAAGGGACGACAAAGTGTACATTGTGAAACAAACGTGAACTCCCCTTTTGGGGCTGCCTCCGTACAAACATATAAAGAAGCTCTCTGTTTTCACCTTTCGTTTGCCCGGGTATAAAACCATTACAGGCCGTCCCCTAACGCTCATGTGCGGTAAAGTAACACAAAAGAGTTTGATAGACAGCAGCTTTCACTATTTCGCAGAAATCGAGAAGAGAGAATAGGAAATATAACCCTCATGTGCCATAATCAGCATATCAACGAGGTATTGAAAGGAGATGATATTCCAGATGGATGAAAAAAGTGCTATAATGCTTGAGCAGAGCGAAAATTTGAATCTGATTAAAAAATCTTTATGAAGTCATTTGAAAACATTAACCAGAAGAATTTTCAAGGTGGAGTGCTTGTCCTTAAAAACGGTCAGGTTGTTTTTGAATATTGCCAAGGTAATGCTGATTACGGCACAAACACACCCTTCACATCACACACTACAATTACATTAGCTTCTCTGTCTAAGCAATTTATCGCAGCAGCCATTTTCCTTCAGATAGAACAGGGGAATCTTTCTTTGGATGATACAATCGAACCATACTTCCCCCAATATCCCCAAGGGAAGAATATTACAATCCGCCATCTGCTGCATCATTCAAGCGGTATTCCTGATTATATCAGTGATAGGATTATCCCTGACGCAATCTGTAAATATGAATCAGAGCACGGAATAGCGCCGGCTGATATTATCGAGTTTCATAAGTGCCTTGTTGCGGAATGCCATCCTGTTAGTCTTTCAGAATGTTTTGAACTAATTGGTGAACTACCATTGCACTTTGAACCCGGAACAGAGGGAAGATACAGCAATACGAATTATTTTTTGC
>UQYI01000014.1 GCA_900545265.1 uncultured Eubacteriales bacterium | reverse complement strand
TTATAGGATCTGAGTATCCTGTAATGGACACTCTGCTTTTTTATGTGAAGAATGGCGAAAAGCTGGAGCTGCCGATCATCATCCGTTCCCGCACGCACAGCAGCTTGTGCCTTGTTTTAGGCAGAGATAAAAACTATTACCTTTTGAACCGCTCACCGACAAAATACTCCTTGATTTTCGCCCCTGACCCTCGCTGTCTGTTCAGCTGTTTTTGTCTCAGATCCGCAAGCAATTTGCTTTCTGATGAATGGATCGCTATTTGATTCATGCAGATCATTTTTTCGCTAATGAACCGATCCGTTAGCGGCATCAAAAACCAACAGATATCACTGTTTCAGAAAATCCCGTGAGGTTGCTCATGATGCCTTCGATCAGCAGCTCTTTCTGCCAGTCTGGCAGTCAGTTGGTGAAAAAGATCCCCTATCTTATGCGCTTAAAACATGATGGACAACAAAAGGATCATGGTCGTACCCGATAATAATGCCACTGGCTATGAGCAGTTTCATACTTCGGCTTTTACCCCTGCTCATAAAGCAGGTCATACTTTTCATACCAGGCCCGCAGGGTGCCATCTTGGGCCCACTGCACCAGCAACGCGTCCAGCAGGCTGAGCAAGGCTTTTTCGGAGGCAGGGGCAACAAGATGATACTGCACGGTGCCGATGTTCCCGGGGCACAGGCGCATATCCTCATCCATAAAAGTCAGAGCCGCTGTCCGGGGCATGGCGCAGTAATCCACCGTTCCTGCCCGCAGAGCCACCAGCATATCGTAGTAGGCGGCGTAGGGAAGAATGGAAAGGGTAGGCTCCTCATCCTGCTGGTAGCGGGTGAGCACTTTGTAAGCATCGGTATCCTTCAACGCGGCGACGCGCTTTTCGCTCAGGGGCTGGGTGCCGTAGCCCACCAGCACCACAGCGTCAGTATAAAAGGGCACGGTGGTAGCAGTGTATTCCCGGGAGGAAAAACCGGACATGCTCACCGCCGCCAGATCGATAAGCCCATCAGCCATTTTCCACTGAGCGGTCTGTCGGGTGACCCCTACGGTCTGGCAGCTTTCCGTATCTTCAAAAAGGAACCGACTTAAAGCGGCGGCCAGCTCATCCTCCAATCCCAGACCCTGAACGTTCAGCCCGAAAAGGTTTTCATCCACCCCTATATGCAAGCTTCCTTTGGCCCGAACCAGATCCAGATCCGCATTGTGCAGCGCAGACAGGGAAGGCTCGTTGATCCACAAAATCAGCAGCACCAGCAGCAGCAGGGCGGCGAACAGGAACACCTGCCTTACGGGCAATTTTTCCTGCCAGTCCTCTCTGAACCACCGACGCCGGTGTTTCTGTACTTTTTTGTTGAATTTCGTTTCCATATTCACTTGAAGTATAGCAAAAAATGCCCCATATAACAAGCCCCGGGCACTCTGTACAACGGCGCGCTTTTGCGGTACACTGTATATGTAGAAATGTATCAAAACATCCGCAATGATTTTTGGAGGCTGTATGAGATTGTTTATTGCCATTCCACTGCCCAAAGACGTGCAGAAAAGCGTGTGGGCCTTTGAAGAAGCTCTGCGGGAGAATGCTTCTTCCGGTAATTTTGTACCCAGAGGGAATCATCATATCACCCTGCGCTTTGTCGGGAAAAGCAGCAAACTGGCTGAACTGGCGTATGCCATGCACGAGGCCGTTCGGGATGCCCGCCCCTTCCCGCTGAAGCTGAGGGCGTATGGCTCCTTTAGTCACGGCGGGGCCCGGACCAGCTATCTGGGTGTGGACGGAGAGCTCAGCGAGCTGCATCGGATCCACCAGATGTTGGAAAGCGCCCTGTGGGAGCAGGGCTTCAACGGCGGCCGCGGGCGGCTGGTGCCCCATATCACGCTGGGCCGGGCGGTGGAGCATGGGGATATCTCCGGTTTGAAGACCCCCAATACACCGTTTGTGGTGCGTTCCATCGTGCTGTATGAAAGCACCAACGAACGGGGACGCATGGTCTATACCCCCCTGCATACGGAAAAGTTCTGAAACGGGGGCAACGCCCTCTTTTATTTTGACGGCGCTCTTTTGGCGGGAAAGGAAACAGAATGCCTGCATCTTCTCTGACAGTGGTTCTGGGCCGAGCCGGCAGCGGCAAAAGCCGACGGCTGTATGAATGTATGGCTGCCCATATGCAAAAGGGGGAACCTGCTGTGCTGCTGACAGCGGAGCAATCCACCTATGAGGCGGAAAAGGCGTTATGCACCCTGTGCGGCGGTCTGGTAGGGGGGCAGGTGCTGAGTCTGACCAGATTCTCCCAGCGGGTACTCAGTGAGCAGGGGGTCTTTTTGCCCTATCTTTCCGCACAGGGCCGGTTGATGGTTGTGCGCAAGGCAGCTTTGCGCCGGCAGCAGGAGCTGACTCTTTTTGCACCCATTGCGGCGGGAAAAGGGTTTGCCCGGAAGATAGACGAACTTATCACCCGTTTTAAGCAGAGCGGTGTAAGGCCGGAGCAATTGAAAGCTGCAGCAGAAAAACTTCCTGAAGACAGTCTGCTGCGGGGAAAACTGATGGATTTTTCCCTGCTGTATGAAGAAGTGCAGGCCTATCTGCAGGACAGGTATTTGACAGAAGGAGATCTGTGGACCCGGGCGGGAGAATGTTTTTCCGCTTCGGCTCTGTGCAGAAGCCATATCTATGTGGACGGGATCGATCTGCCCAGCCGGCAGTTGTTCGACTTTCTGGAAGGGCTGCTGGGGGTGTGCCTGTCCATGACTGTGGCCCTGCGAGCGGATCCCTGGGATCCGGAAAATACTCTTTTTGCCCCAGACCAGCGTACAAAAGAAAAGCTCATGGACATGACCTGCCGGGCTTCGGTGCCATTTAAGACCGTGTCCCTGCCCCGGCGGGAAGAAGGGCCTGCCTCTTTAGCACATATGGAAGCGCAGCTGTTTGCGGATGTGCCCCGGCCTTTTTCGCAGGAGGCGCAGGAGGTGCATCTGTGTGCCTGCGTCGACAGAGAGCTGGAAGCATCCCTGCTGGGAGACAGGATACTGTCTATGACCCGAAACGGATATCGTTACCGGGATATGGCTGTGCTGGTCACGGATAAAGAAGGATACATTGCCCCGGTACTGCGGGCTTTCCGCCGCCGGGGGATCCCTGTGTTTTACGATGCGGGCAGACCCGTAAGCGGTCACGGGGCCATGGCCCTGCTGGTATCGGCTCTGCGCTTTTGCCAGAGCGGAGATATGGAGCAGGCGCTGACCCTGATGAAAACAGGCTATGCCGGGGTAAGCCGGGAGCAGGGCGAGATCTTTGAAAACTATGTTCTGCGCTACGGCCTGTACGGCAGCGCTTTGGGAAAGCCCTTTTCTTTTGGAGAGGTGCCCGAAGAAGCCGAACAAGCCCGGCAGCTGCTGGCAGAACCACTGCTGGCCTTGAAACAGGAGCAAAGCGGCGCCGCTTCCGCCAGGGAGCGGGTACAGGGTGTCTACGACTACCTGGAAAAGCTGTCTCTGCGAGCGCAGCTGCAGCAGAGGGCGGAGGAACTTCTGGCGCAGGGAGATCCCCAGCAGGCTCTGCTGCACAGCCAGGTATGGAACGTTTTATGCGAACTGCTGACCCAGTTGTACACCATCCTGGGGGAGGATCCCCTGCCCCTGAAAGAATTCGTCTCTCTGGTGGAAGAAGGGGCCGCCGGCTACACCCTGGGGGTTCTGCCGGGAACGGCGGATCAGGTGCTGCTGGGGGATTTTGCCCGTACCCGCAGCCCCTATATCCGCATACTGTTCGTGCTTGGATGCAGCGAAGGACTGCTACCCCAGGATCATCCCGATGACGGGCTCATTGACGATGGGGAGCTGGAACTCCTGCGTGACGGAGGACTGGAGCTTTGGCAAAACACGGAGCATCTGACTGAATTTGACCGGCTGGAACTGTATACTGCTCTGTGCAAGGCCCGGGAAGAACTGTATTTTTCTTATGCCTATACGGCGGGCGGGCAAGAGATAGCCCCTTCGCCGCTGATAAAAGAATTGAAAGAGCTTTTCCCTCGGTGTGCCCGGGAAGAAGTGCTTTCACTGAAGGAAACGCCTCTGTATGAAGAAGGCGGGTTTGACCGGCTGACGGAGACGCTGCGACTGTTTGTGCAGGACGGAGTAGTTTCTGCGGACTTGGGGACGCTGTATGGATACTTTTCTCAAAAGTCCCCGTACAAGGAAGCTTTGCCCGGTTTGATGGAAAGCATGGCAGGGCGGCCACCTTCCCTGCGTCTGGGCCGGGCCATGGCCCGGGAAATGTATGGAACCAGACCGCTTTTGAGCGCCAGCCGATTGGAACTGTTCAACAAATGTCCCTTTGCCCACTATATGCGCTATGGTCTTTTAGCCAAAGAGCGCCGGGAGAGCGGGGAGCAGGCCGCCGATGCAGGCACGTTTTTCCATGAGGCCCTTCAGCGTTTTCTGCAGCGGTGCCGGGAGAAAGGATTGGCGCTCCACACCCTGGGGGAGGAGGAAGCCATGGCTGTGGTAAGCGAGATCCTGCCGGAACTCATCGCCATGCATAACGACGGAATCTTTCTGCGGGACGATCGGCTCCGGGCCGGTCTGTTCCTGCGCATAGACATGCTCAAGCGCTGCGTGCTCTCCCTGCTGCGGCAGGTGCAGGCCGGTACCTTTACCCCTGAAGAGGGAGAGTTTACCTTCGGCCCCGGCCAGCCCTGCCCGGCCATGAAGATCCCCTTGAAAGAAGGCGGCTCTCTGCCCCTGTACGGCCGTATCGACCGATTGGATGTAAGCCCGCAGGAGGGGTTGTTCCGCATTGTGGATTATAAAATGGGGGATAAGAAATTCGATCCTGCTGCCATGGAAGCAGGGCTGACGCTGCAGCTGCCTTTGTATCTGGCCGCCGCCGGGGAAAAGGGAGCGCCTGCGGGGATGTATTATATGCCCCTGTACCTCCCTGCCCGAAAGGAGGGAGAGGAACGCTCTCATGTGCTGCGGGGCGTGACCTGTGAGGAGGAAGAGACCCTTCAGGCCACAGAGCGGGGGCTGGCCGGAAAGTCGGGCATTATCGAAGGACTGCGGGCAGACGATAAGGGAGGCTACCACGGAACTCTGTGCAGCCGGGAAGAGCTGAAACGGCTTTTGAGCCGTGCGGTAAAAAAGGCTGGACGCACTGCCGATACCATGCTGGAAGGAGAGGCTTCCGCCGCACCCTATAAAGAATCCTGCGCTTACTGTCCTCACCGGTCAGTATGCCGCTTTGATTTGTCCATACCGGGCTGCCGGTATAAATCGCTGGGCAGGATGACCCTGTCTCAGCTCCTGTCCCTGACGGAGGAACCCTCTGCCCGGGGCGGAAAGGAGGAGGATCATGGCCTGGACAACTGAACAGCAGCGGGCGATAGACGCCCGGGGAAACCTGATCGTATCTGCCGCCGCCGGAGCAGGAAAGACCGCCGTGCTTACCGAGCGGGTAGCCAGGCTGGTGGAGCAGGGAGCTTCCATGGACCGGATGCTTATCCTTACCTTTACCCGGGCTGCTGCCGGAGAAATGAAGGGTCGTATTGAAGATCGGCTTTTACTGCTGGCACGGGAAGCAGCAGGCGAAGTGCAAAAGCGGCTCAGGCGGCAGGCGCTCCTTTGCCGCAGTGCCCAGATATCCACCATCCATGCTTTCTGCGCCAGAGTGGTGAACCGGCATTTTCATATGGCGGAGCTTTCTCCGGGAGTGACAACGCTGGATGAAACGGAAAGCGCCGTGCTCATGGAGCAGGCCGCTGCCGAGGCCCTGCTGCTTTTTGCCCGGGAAAAAGAGGAAACCTATCAAACCCTGCTGCGGGCCTTTGACCGGGAGGAAAAGGTGCTGGAAGGGCTGCTGAAACTCCACGGCTTTTTGTGTGCCCAGCCGGACAGAGAACGGTGGCTGGCACAGACCCGGGAAAGCCTTTTCAGTGGAGAAGCCCTGCAAAAAGCGGGAGAACTGTGCATGCAGGAGGGAAAACGCCGGCTACACCTGGTAGCTAAAGATCTGCAGGAGTATCTGCCCCTTATAGACTGCCAATATGGCAAGGTCATTGCTTATATGCAAGGCGTGCTGGAGAGCACGGAGCGGGCTTTGGCGGCGGCAGATTTTTATGCTTATACCGATGCCCTGGAGCAGATCCCCTTTGGGGTGCTACGTTTTCCAAAGACTATAGAAGCGGAAGAAAAGAACCGCATTGTGGAACTGCGGGACCGGCTGAAAAAGTGTGTAAACGATCAGATCCTTCTTTTTTTCCGGGACAGAGAACAGGAACAGGCTGTACAGAACCAGTCTGCCAAAGGGCTGCAGGCACTTTTTGACCTTTGGGAAGCCTTTGACCGGGCCTATACCCAAAAGAAAAAGGATCGGGACAGGATCGACTTTAACGATCAGGAGCATTACTGCGCCCGGATCCTTTCGGATGAACGTGTCGCCCGGGAATATCGGGAGCGCTTTGATTACATTATTGTGGACGAGTACCAGGACAGCAACCGGGTCCAGGAAGCCATCCTTCAGCGGATATGCAGGGAGGACAATCTGTTTTTCGTAGGAGATGTAAAGCAGAGCATCTACGGCTTCCGTATGGCGGAGCCGGGACTGTTTTTGGAAAAGCTTTCCTCCTTTACCGGAGCAGCAGGGCAGCGGGTGGATCTGAACTGTAACTTCCGTTCCAGTCAGGCAGTGCTGGATGCTGTAAATTCGGTTTTTGAAAAGCTTATGGGGCCTGGTATGGGGGATATCCTCTATGATGAGACCGCCGCCCTGAAGCCCGGACGTTCCCAGCCGGAGGGTCTTGCGGAGCTTCATTTGATAGAAGGAGAGGACGATCCGCAGGGAGAACCCCTGGATTCCCCCGAAGCAGAGGCGCGCTTCTGCGCCGAAAAGATCCGCTCCATTATGGAAGAGGAACGCCTTTGCCTGCCGGGAGGGGATGAGCGGCCTTATGCCTACAGCGACTTTGTCATCCTCCTGCGAAGCACCGGCCAGGCCCGGGTATTTGCCCGCACATTGGCGCTTTGTGGTGTACCCTGCTATGCTCAGCTGACGGGGGGATACTTTGAATCCATAGAAGTGGCGGTGTTTTTGAACCTGCTGCGAATCATTGATAACCGGCGGCAGGATATTCCTCTGCTCAGTGTGCTGCGTTCCGCCATGGGAGGCTTTTCAGATGAAGCGCTCATCGGCTTGCGTTCCCGGTGCCCTCAGGGAGAATATTTGGACTGCCTGCTGCTGGAAGCCCAAAGGGAGACGCAGGGGCAGGCGGCTGCCTTTTTGGAAAGACTGGAACGCTACCGGCAGATGAGTCTGTTGCTGCCGGTGGAGGAACTGGTCAGCAGGCTGCTGGATGATACGGGGTTTTACCGGGAGATGGGCGCCATGCCCGGGGGCAGGCAGCGGCAAAGCAATCTGGATGCGTTGGTGGAGAAGGCGCGTGCCTACGATGGCACGGGTGCTTTCGGTTTGCGGGGCTTTTTGAAGTATATGGATATGGCCCGGGACTCCGATAAAGCGGGGGCCGCTCAGTCCGTCACCGCTGATGCAGTGCGGATACTCTCCATCCATAAGAGCAAAGGGTTGGAGTTTCCGGTGGTATTTTTGTGTGATCTGGGCCGCCGGTTCAACCGCCGGGACGAGCAGGAAAGTCTCCTTTTGGACGGAGATTGGGGAGCCGCCCTGAGTTTTGTAGACAAGGACAGAGTCAAGCGGGTGCCGTTGCTGTATAAAGCTATCCGTCTGCTGGGCCGGCAAAGGCAGATCGAAGAAGAAATGCGGGTGCTGTATGTGGCCATGACCCGTCCAAAAGGACGGCTGTATATGGTGGGCAGCCGAAAAAATGCCGAAGTCTGGGTCAGGGAAACGCCTCCCTGCACGCCCTGGGCCCTGTATGAGGGGGATACTCCTTTACGCTGGCTGCTGTTGACTTTGCGCGGCAGGGTGCCGCTGTGCATCCATGGCAAGGAAGAATTTGCGCCGCCCCCCAAAGCACAGGCACCTCTTCTGCCCCAGGGAGATCCGCAGCTGGTGGAAAAGCTTGCGGAGCGGTATGCCTGGCAGTATCCCTTTGCGGAAGCTACAGGCTTGCCCCACAAGACCTCCGTTACTGCTTTGAGTCACCGGGAGGAAGAAACTCCCGTCTTTGATCCGCCTCCCTTTGCGCAGGAGCAGGACAATCCGCTGGTTCACGGCACGCTGATCCATGCGCTTTTGCAGCACATCTCCCTGCATCCCGGCCCGGGAGATTGGGAGCAGGCCATGACAGGCCTTTCCGCCCGGGATCGTCGGGCTATGGAATGGTTCCTCTCTTCTCCTCTGTTCCGCCGTATGCAGGCCAGTGCAGATTGCCGGCGGGAACTGCCTTTTACCCTGGCGGCCCGGGCGGATACACTGCCCGGCATGGAAGGGGCCGCCCCTGAGGAACGGGTGCTGCTGCAGGGCGTTATAGACGCCTGCTTCCGGGAGAAAGACGGCTGGGTACTGCTGGACTATAAGACGGATCGTCTGCGGGATCAACCGGCCGCAGCTGCGGCGGAGAAGCACCGGCATCAGGTAGAGCTGTATGCTTCCGTACTTCGGAATCTGACGGGGATCCCGGTGAAAGAAAAATATATCGTATTTCTTACGGAAAAGGAGGTCGCCGCCCTGTGAACCAGCTTCCCGAAGCTTTTTTGACCCGTATGCGCCGCCAGCTGGAGGCGGAGTTTGAAGCCTATATGACCGCCATGGCCCAGCCCCCTCGCCGTGGAGGACGGGTCAACGGCCTGAAGCTGTCTCCGGAGGCATTGTTTGCCATACGGCCGGAGTTCGTACCCGTGGGGAATGAACAGTTTCTGCTGCCGGAGGGAACTGCTCCGGGAAAGGATCCGCTTCATTGCGCCGGAGCCTATTATATTCAGGAGCTTTCCGCACAGATGCCCGCTTCCCTGTTGGATGTAGAACCGGGTATGGCTGTGCTGGATCTGTGTGCGGCGCCCGGAGGAAAATCCGCACAGCTGGGACAGGCGCTCCAGGGGCAGGGATTGCTGGTGAGCAACGAGATCGTGCCCGGCCGGACACAGATCCTTTGCGGAAATCTGGAGCGCATGGGCATAGAGAACGCTCTGATCACGTCCATGGAGCCGGAGGCTCTGTGCAGCAGCACGGGCCCGGTGTTTGACCGGGTGCTGGTAGACGCCCCCTGCGCGGGAGAAGGTATGTTCCGTAAGGATCCCCAGGCAGCGGCGGAGTGGTCTCCAGAGCACGTGCGCAGCTGTGCCCGGCGGCAAAGAAGCATCCTTATGAGCGCGCAAAAGACCCTGAAACCCGGGGGAATGCTGGTATACTCCACCTGCTCCTTTTCTCCGGAAGAAAACGAAGAAACGGTGGAATGGTTTCTGTCTGCCTGTCCGGATTTCACTCTGGAGCAATGCCGGACACTGTATCCCCACAACAGTCTGGGGGAGGGACAGTTTGCTGCATTGCTGCGGCGGCAGGGTCCGCTTCTTCCTACGCTCTGGCGGCAGGAGAAGAGCGATTCCTGCCCTTTGTATGAAGCCTTTGCCAAAGACTTCCTGAAGCCCATGCACGGCCCGCTGCGTCTGCTGCCTGACGGCCGGTTGCTGCGTTTGCCGCCTTTGCCTTTTGCTTTGACAGGAATGCGCATCCTTCGTGCGGGGCTGCTGTTGGGTGAGATCCAGCGGGGCCGTTTTATCCCCGCCCACGCGCTGGCTTTGGCGGCGGAGCGGCTCTTTCGCCATAGCCCGGAACTGTCTTTGGAAGAAGCACTTCGATACCTGCATGGGGAGACGCTGCCAGCAAACATCACCGGCTGGTGCGCCCCTTCCTATGAGGGGCTTCCCCTGGGCCTTGCCAAGGGGGCCGGAGGGATCCTTAAAAACCATTTGCCCAAAGGACTGCGGATGTAGCACTGCGTCCATTGCCCGGAGGAGAAAATTCTTCGGGCGTTTTTGTGTCCGGCCCGTAAATGGGCTTTGAACATGCTATAATAAACCGATTTAATAAACAGGAGAACGAAAGAATGCAGATACAGATACAGGTGTGGGACGTCTCTCAGGCGGAGACGATCATTCGTTTCAATCGGAAATGCTTTCTCACGGACCTTTGGAAACCGGAGGATTGGCGGGAGCTGCTGGCGGATCCAAGGGCCATCTATTACGGAGCCGTAGACATGGATACCGGAGCGCTGGCAGGAAATCTGTTTATCTATAACTGGCAGGGTGAACAGGACTACATAAAGATCATGAACCTGGGGGTGCATCCGGACTATCGGGACCAAGGGCTGGCGCACAGGCTGCTGACGCATGCAGCCCGGGAGATGACGGCTTTGGGCATGAAGCGTTTTTGCGGGGAGACCCGGACTTCCAATCAGGCCATGCGGAAGGTCTTTGAAGCATGCGGCTACAGGCTGGAGCGGACGGAAGCGGGATACTATGCCGATCCGGAAGAAAGCGCCTGCAAATATGTGCTTTGCCTTGAGTAACACCGGGCGCTCAAAAGCCGCCAGGCACCCCCGAGGGGGGGAACGTAAGCGGCTCTTGAGCGGATTATGAGGTTGGGGCATCCTGCGGAGGATGGGGCTTTCCCCCGCAAGTTTGGAAAAAAGAGGTATGAGGCTCTATATAAAAGGGATCGTCTCCCTGAGGAGCCAAAGGGATCACACGGCTTTGCGGCTCTGCTCCTCCATCAGCAGTTTATCGGCCACCAGGGCAATGAATTCCCCGTTGGTGGGCTTATCGTTTTTACCGTAGATGTTATAACCGAATAGAGAGTTCAGATTCTCTATTTTCCCTCGGGTCCAGGCTACTTCGATGGCATGACGGATGGCCCGCTCCACCTTGCTGGGAGAAGTGTCAAACCGCTTGGCAATGCCCGGATACAGCTCTTTTGTGATGCGGTTGATGAGATCCGGGTCGTTATACACCAGACGGATCCCTTCCCGCAGATAATGATAGCCCTTGATATGGGCGGGAATGCCGGCTACCAGGAAGATGGCCGTGACCTTTTCATCAAAGGATTTGGGCGTTTGCGCATAGGGGAGGATGGCTCCCTTGCTCTGCTCGTTATCCAGCATCTCCATAAGGCGCTTGCCCAGGGTTTCCGGCTCTACGGGTTTGACCATGTAATACCGGGCACCCAAAGCGCAGCAGCGGCGGACCATGGCTTCGTTCCGCAGAGCGGAGATCACCACGGGAACAGGAGCTTCCCCCGGGCTCATGACGCTGAGCTCCTCCAGGACGGAAAGCCCGTCCACATTGGGCATGATCAGATCCAGGGTCATAACGTCATATCGTTTTTCTTTCAGTTTATCCAGGGCTTCCCGGCCGTCGGCAGCAGTATCCACCTCACTGAAGCGATCCTGGGCTCCCAGATAGCCTTTCATCATATCGGTGAACTGGGTGTTGTCATCCACGAGCAGAACTTTGTATTTAGCCATATGCCTTCCTCCTTTTGGTGCTTTGATTGTACCATCGAAGGCGGCGGGACGTTAGAGTGATAAATTGGCGACTGCACGGGAATGGAACGCAAAATTTATATCCCCCTTCTTTCGACCCGCCCAGCTGCATAAGCTGACAGAAGGCACATTCTTGCGCCGGAAACCCTTTGAAAACGCCCGCTGAGGAGAATATACGCATATTCATTCCGTGTCCAAATTGTGAATAAACGTATATCTATCCACGTTGTCCACCGAGTTATCCACATTTCCACTGCCCTGAAGCGGGGAGGAACGGAAGTTATCCACCTTTTGAACCGACTGCATAGGCCGCATAGACGCTCTGCATACACAAAAACGCAGCCTGAATACAGGTGCATAGCGTATCTATATTTTCACTCTGATAAAAAAACTTTTTCAAAAGCAGAAGCTCCCCCGACTGCAAAAGCGGGAGAGCTGAATGGATTTTTTCTCTGTTGCTGCAGGACCCGTCTTGCGCTGAAGACGGGAACATCTGCGTGACAATGTTATTCTTGTGTATGGAAACCGGGCATAAATTTCGTATTTATCAATATGAACGGTGAACTCATAGACCCGGCTTCATGGCAGCCAGTGCCCTTCAACATGTCCGCTCCGTCTTTATTATTTGAGAAGATAAATCGAACGGCAGCGGACGATACACAGAAAACGCCCCGGCAGGGATAGCCGTGCCGGGGCAGAAATACTATTATTGCAGCAGGGAAAAGAGCAACGCCTCCATGGCTTCTTCCAGAGCAGAGAGCTTGTCTTTCAGTATCTCCTGCGTGGGCGCCTTGGAGCCGGTATACAGCTTCAGCTTTGGCTCCGTGCCACTGGGCCGTACCATGGCATAGTCTCCGTCCTCTAAAGTCAGCCGCAGCACGTTGCTGGGAGGCAATTTTGTGACGGCGCTGTTTTCATAATCCAGCACCTGGACGACCTTCTGTCCGGCCAGAGCAGCGGGGGGCGCCTTGCGCAAAGCTTCCATGGCGGCGGCGATCTTCTCCAGACCGGCCTTTCCCTCCAGCGTATAAGACTTGGCGCCTTCTCCAAAGAAGCCGAACTTGGCATACAGCTCCTGCAGGGCGTCATACAGGGTCATGCCCCGCTGCCGGTAACGAATGGCTGCCTGTGCCACCAGCATGGCGGAGCAGATGGCGTCCTTATCCCGGCTGAAGCCTCCGGCCAGATACCCATAGCTTTCCTCAAAGCCAAAGAGGAAGGTATGCTCCCCCGTTTCTTCGCATTGGGCGATCTGCTGGGAGATGAACCGGAAACCTGTGAGCACCTCTTTCAAAGCTACGCCGAAATGCGCACAGATAGCATCGGACAAACGGGTGGAAACGATGGAGCGCACCACCAGACCGTTCCGTGGCAAGGTGCCCAAGCGCTGCCGCTCACTGAGAAGGCTGTACAGCAGAATGGAGGCGATCTGGTTTCCCGTAAGCACAGACCAGCCCCCGTCATGCCGGCGGACGGCTACGCCCAACCGGTCGGAATCCGGATCGCTGGCCAGGATCAGATCCGCATGCTTCTCCTCTGCCAGTGCCATGCCCAGGGTGAAAGCATTGGGATCCTCCGGATTGGGCGCCTTGACCGTAGGGAAGTTTCCATCGGGCAGAGCCTGCTCCGGTACCACATACACATGCTCCAGCCCCATGCGGCTCAATATGGTGGTGACGGGCACATAGCCTGCTCCATGCAGGGGTGTGTATACCAGCACCAGATCTTTTCCGGCCTGCTTCAGGCCTTCCGGATCCTGCAAAAGGCTCATGGTAGCTTTGTAATAGGCTTCGTCCACCTCCCGGCCTATAAGGGTAATGCGGCCCGAAGCCAGCGCCTCTTCATAAGGCATATAGGCGGTAACAAAGTCCGGTACCTGACGGATGCAGGCGGTGATGGCCTCTGCCTGTTCCGGATCCACCTGGCCGCCATGGGCCCAGTAGACCTTGTAACCATTGTATTTGGGAGGATTGTGACTGGCGGTGATGACCACCCCGGCGGTGCAGTGCAGATACCGCACCGTAAAACTCAGCTGGGGTACGGCATGCAGGGTGGAAAACAGGTGTACCTGTATGCCATGAGCCGCCAGCACGCAGGCGGTTTCCCGGGCAAATACATCAGAGCATCGGCGGGAATCATAGGCAATGGCTACAGACTTTTGCTCCGCTCCGGGCAGGGAGGTCAGATACCGGGCCAGCCCCTCCGTAGCCTTGCGTACGTTATATGCATTCATCCGGTTGTCGCCGGGGCCCAGAATGCCCCGGAGCCCCGCCGTGCCGAAGGACAGCTCCTGATAAAAGCGGTCCTCGATCTCCGTTTGGTCGCCTGCCAGAGCAAGCAGCTCTTTTTTGCTTTCTTCATCTACCAGCGGACTGGTGCACCAGAGAGTATACCGTTCCTGTACGTTCATGGAAAACTCCTTTCTACCGTTTCCGGGTTCTTTATTGCATTCAGCTTTGTAAAAGCTGCAGCAGGACAAAATTGGCCGCCGTCAGCCCGGCGGCGTTGGTCACGGGGCACAGGCTGCCTATGGTAGTTTGCCCCTCCTGCCGGGTAGCTTTCTCCGGAGAAAATACTACATCCAACCGGGTAATGCCCCGCTTACGCAGTTCCTGCCGCATACGCCGAGCCAAGCGGCAGCCCTGTGTGGAAAACAGATCCACCACGGAAAAGGCTCCGCCGTCCAGACGGTTCCCCGCCCCCATGCAGCACAGGATGGGTACGTTCCGCCTGCGGGCGGTCTCGATAAGAGCCAGCTTCCCGGGGATATCGTCGATGGCATCGATGATATAATCGCAGGGAGGCAGCAGTGAATCGACATTCTCCGGGGTGATCCGTCCAAAATGTACGCTGATGCGGCAGTCGGATACGTCCTCCAGCCGCCTCCGTGCCGCTTCGGTCTTGGGCAGGCCCAGGGTGGATTTGGCGGCAAAAAGCTGCCGGTTCAGGTTGCTGGGTTCTACATAATCCCCATCTATCAGGTGCATGGCGCCCAGACCGCTGCGGCACAGGGCTTCGGCGCAGCTGCCGCCAACACCCCCCAGGCCTGCCTGCACAACGGTTTTGTCCTGCAGCCGCTGCACTGCCTCCTGCCCCAGCAGAAGAGCCGTGCGAGTGAGGAAAGGAGATATATTTTCTGCCATAGCTATTCTTCCTTTTGGGTCAATTCTTCCCAGGGGAGTTCCCTGGGACTGATGAAGGTTTGTCCCAATACCGTCAGCTCTCTGGCCAGAAGCAGCTGCGCCCGTTGGCGAAAGCGGCGGTTGGCTTCAAAACTGCCGTATTTGTCGTCCCCTAGCACGGGGCAGCCCAATGCCGCCATCTGCAGACGGATCTGGTGCGTGCGACCGGTAAACAGCCGGATGCGCACCTTGCACAACGGAGGCTTTACGGCCTCTACCTGATAGGCAAGCTCCATACGTAAGGCCCCGGGGATACCTTCTTTTACAAGGCGCATGGGCCGTTCCCCTTCCTCCTTCAGGGCATAGTGGATCAGCCGGCCGCTTTTTTCCGCCGGGATGCCAAAGAGCACCGCTTCATAAACCTTCTTCGTTTCGTGGTGGAAAAAGGCTTCCTCCAGGGCAATGCGGCTTTGTTCGTTCCGGGCAAAAACCACCAGTCCCTGTGTATTGCTGTCCAGTCGGTGGACGGGGTACAGCGGGGCGCTTACGGCGCTGAGCTGATATAAAAGATCGCTCTCCACCTCGGTACCGGGGTTCTTGTCTGCTACAAGAATATTTTCATCCTCATAGAGCACGGCCCCCGCTTCGAAGGCCGGGAGGTATTTTACCGTGGCGGGGAATTCTTTCCATGGAGGCAGGGAGTAAAAGGTCATGCTTTCTCCCAGCGTGGGGTGCTGCAAAGTCAGGGCATAGGCCCACAGGCGGATCTGGGAGCCGGGCCGGGCGGCAGGGTTGTACCGCTGATCCCCCAGAATGGGGCAGCCCATGTGACACAGCTGCACCCGGATCTGATGGGGCCGGCCGCTCATAAGGGATACATCCAGTAAAGACAACCCCGGCGCACGGTTCAGAGTGCGGAAGGACAAGCGCGCTTCCTTGGAACCGGGCACCCCCGGAGCCGTTACGGAAACGGTGTTGGTCTTTTCGTCTTTATACAGCCAGTCGGTAAGCTTTCCGAAAGCCGGCGCCGTCCCTTCCACTATGGCTGCATAGCGCTTTTTGGCCCGGCGGCTTTTAAATTGCTCTGTCAGCCGGGCGGCTGCCTTGCTGGTGCGGGCAAAAACCATTACGCCCCCCACGGGTCTGTCCAGCCGATGCACCAGCCCCAGATATACTTCGCCGGGCTTATGATACTTCTCCTTGATATAAGCCTTACAGGCGGTGAGCAGATCCATATCCCCGGAAGCATCCCCTTGTACGGGCACATTCACCGGTTTTTCCACCACCAGCAGGTGATTGTCTTCATATAAAACCTTCAAAACGGCTCCTTTTTCTGGTTTATGGGCATATAGTCAGGCCAGCTCCGTCACTTTTTAAGCATGACTGCACGGCATCCAGCGGCCGGTGGCCCCGCAGGGCAGCACCAGATCTTCCCGGCGAATAGGCAGGCCCACCTCCTCTGCCTGGACAATCCCCGCGGGCAGAGCCACCGTAAGGACGTTTTTGAGCACCGAAGGGGCCAGTCCCGTGGTGTAGCTGTTGATCAAAAAGAAGCAGGGATCCGGGGAGAGGATCTTTACACATTCCTGCACCAGCTCATACAGTCCCGTTTCTATCTTCCACATTTCTCCGCCCGGGCCCCGGCCGTAGCTGGGAGGATCCATAAGGATACCCTCATAGAAATTGCCCCGGCGCTGTTCCCGGCGGACAAACTTCAGGCAGTCATCCACGATATAGCGGATGGGCGCCTCTTCCAATCCGGAAGCGGCGGCATTGTCTTTGGCCCATTGCACCATACCCTTGGCGGCGTCCACATGCACTACCTGTGCCCCGGCTTTGGCGCAGGCGCAGGTAGCGCCCCCCGTATAGGCAAACAGATTCAGCACCCGGGGAGCTTTGCCGCGGGTCTGCATATACCGGCCGATCTCTCCGGCCATAAAGTCCCAGTTTACCGCCTGTTCGGGGAACAGCCCCGTGTGCTTGAAGCCCGTAGGCCGCACCACAAAAGTCAGCCCCTTATAGCGGATCTTCCAGCTTTCCGGCAGCTCCCGGGCGTATTCCCAATGACCGCCGCCGGTACTGGCCCGCAGATATACGGTATCGGCAGTATGTGGTTCCATGGGCCACACCGCCTGGGGGTCCGGCCGCAGGAGGGTCACATCGCCCCAGCGTTCCAGTTTGTTGCCGTTACCGGCATCCAGAATTGCAAAATCCTTCCAATCTTTGGCTAAAAACATATTTCTTCTCCTAAAAATGCGGGGTCATGCAAAAAAAGCTTTTTTCTTTCCCTTTGCGTTTCGGGGATATTCCCGGATGCGGGTCACATATTCCAGATTGACGGCCTGCAGGCCATCGCTACATTCCAGAATAAGTCCGCCGCCGGTCACTTCTTTAACGGTGCCCTGTATACTGCCCATGGTATCCGTGACGGTGTAGACAAGACATTCCTTACCGATAAACTGCTTTGCAAGCATTTCCATAGCTGTATTCTCCTTCCGGGTTCTTGCCCTTTTCCTGTTCGCATATATGACCGCCTGCCTTCTCCTTTCCAGCATGGGAAAGAAGATAATAAAAAGCAAAGCGAACAAAAGCAGGCAGTATTCCAAGCGCTTTCCTCCCAAAACTATTTCATCATTCTGTAGTATACCATGGGTGCGGAACATGGAAAAGCAGTTTATGTAGGGAAAAGTCGATTAAGATGTAAAAAATACGGCAGGATCTTCTTCGGCTATGGCAAAAACCTTTTATTCATGGTATACTGGCTGCACTTGCGCCGGGTTTTCCGGCCGTCCAGTTTCCCAAGAAAGGATGGGTATCCCCCATGCGCCAAATGAAACGGCTTCTTATTCTGCTTCTGTGCCTGCTCCTGCTTTGTCTGCCTGTTGCAGCGGCAGGAGAAGAAGAAACTTCGGCTTCCCGGCTGGAAGCAGAGTTGGATGTTCCGGAGCAGCAGAAGGATCTGTCTCTGCTGCAGGACGGCCGTATCAGCACCTATGTGGATTTTAAAGCCGGAAACCGGCTGCTGGCCCGGGTGAAAGAGCCGCCGCAGGGAGTCTATATCCAATGGCAGCGGCTGCCGGGAGAGGTGGCCCTTGCCTGGTTGGACGAGGCGGGAAATACTCTTTCCCGTGAGACTCTGACCCCGGCTTTTGTCAATGTGTATGTGTCTGCGCCTCAGAATGCAATGGGACTGGAACTGACCTTTTCTGCAAAGGCGACAGTATGCGGATTGGAATTTTACGGCCCCGGGCGGCTGCCTGATGCTTTGCAGCAGTGGAAACCGCCTATGGAAACGCCTGCCTATATGCTCTTATGCGGATACCCGGGGGATGAACTTTTATATTTTGGCGGGCTGGTACCATTGTGCCTGAACGACGGGATCCCTCTGTCCATCACTTATATAAGTGCCTATTCCCGTCAGCGGCAGGAAGAAGGACTGGAGGCCCTGTGGGCGCTGGGCATGAAGCATTACCCCGTGTACCTGGGAGTGGAGACCGGGCGGAACCGGGAGGTTGAATATCTGCGCGGAAACTGGCGCACCAACCCCGGCACGCTGGTGGAAAAACTTCTGCTTGCCTATTCTCCACATGTTCTGCTTTCCTTTGAGGAGGAGGGAGAACGGCTGGTTTCCTATAAGGATGAGGAGCGCAAGACCCGCAGCATGGGCGAGGCACAGACTGCTCTGACGGGGAAAGCCGCTGTAGACGGAGCTGCCGCAGCAGCAAAAAGCGGCTGGCAGGGTTTGCTGCTGGCAAAGGGCATGGGCAGCGGCACACTGTCGGCAGATATGGAAGCCCCCTTAGGCCTGTATGCAGACAGATCCGCCCGGGAAACGGCTCAAAATATCTATGATGTCTGTTACCGCTCTTTGGCGTCCTTCGACTTTTCTGTAGAGGAACGAGGAGATTTTACCTGCCTGCAGGGAGAACCGAAGGGGAGCAGTCTGTTTTCTGCAGTGGACTATGCACCCCTGCATAGCCCCGTGCCTACGGCTTCCCCTTCACCCTCCCCCACACTGGAGCCTACGGCGACCCCCGCCCCTGTACCTGCTGCCACTCCTGAGCAGAAAGAAGCACCGGAACCGGAGGAGAAATCATCGTCCCTGTGGAGCCGTCCCATGTTCTGGCTTTTGGGCGGTGTGGTGCTGGGAGCTTTGGCCGGAAGCGCCCTGTATTTATTGAAGCAGTTCAAGTTTGAGGATATGCCCCTGTGGCTATTGGTTCTGGTTCCGGTATGTATCGGGCTGCTTTGCGCTCTGCTGGGGGCAAGATCCATCCGGGAAATGGAATCGGCCCGGCAGGCCGCCGCAGTCGTTTCAACAGCCGCTCCCAGTGCCGCACCGGAATCTGCGCCGGAGCCTTCTCCCACCGCCGTCCCGGAGGAAAGTCCCCTTCCAGAAGTGCCGGAAGAAACAGCGCAGCCGGGAAAATGGACAGATAAGTTCCTTCCGAAGGGAGCAGAAGAAGAGATCACGGCGGATGTGGAAAACGGGCATTGGAGCTACAAAAGCCAGACCCTGTCTGTGGAGATCACCCGACATGCCGACAGCCGCCCCCTGGTCTGGTTTGTGGCAGATATTTATATGCAGGGCGCTAATGCCTTTCGCCCCGCTTTCGGCAACGAAGGCAGAACAGGACGCACGCCTTTGATGCCCTGGAAGATGGCCCGGCTGAACAAGGCCGTACTGCTGGTCACCGGAGACAATATGCTCCACATGGAAGCGGATATAAAGGGCGCCATCCTGCGGGACGGACGGATCTATTCCGCTTCCAATAAAGGCTCTGTCGCCGCCTTTGCCAGTGACAGGCCGGAGATGGATGTGTTTTCTGCCAGAAGCTATACCGCCGAAGGGCTTTTGGCTGCGGGATATGAGAACACCTATGCCTTTGGACCCATTCTGCTGCGTGATGGGGAAATCAGCGAAGAAGAGATCGCAAAATCCCATGTGGGCAAGGCCAATCCCCGCTGCGGCGTGGGCATGGTAGAGCCCGGTCATTTTGTAGCCATTGTAGTAGACGGCCGCAGGAGCGAATACAGCGTAGGCGTGACCTTGACGGAATTTGCCCGGATGTTCAAGGATATGGGCTGCCGGAACGCATTCAATATGGACGGAGGCGTATCTGCCTGCATGATCTTCATGGGAGAACAGCTGAACTCCCACGGCAACGTGGCGAACTACAGCAAGCAGCGGCATATGCCGGATGGAGTGATCTTTGGCTACAGCGAGCAGGTGCCCAGTCTGGAGGATCCCATCTATAACGACGGTATTGACACCACCTATAATATTCGCCGGGACTGACGGATCTTTGAGCAAATACGAATATAACAAAAAGGCTCCCCATGGGAGTCTTTTTGCATTAAGGATCGCAAATGACAGATCAGGCAAGAGGGGCACTGTAAAGAAGAGCTCAGCGCTCCTTTCGCGTCAGGAGCATCCCTATGACGGAGCCGATCAGGATCACCGGTGCCGCCCTGACAAACACCCACTCAAAGGCGTGAAAGGCTGCCCCGAAAACGGCAGTCTCCGGATCATTGTAATTCCAGTCCAGATAGGGGCTGGCAGATATGGCCAGGAATACAAAAACCGCTGTCGTGGCACCACACAGCAGGATAAACAGCCAATGCAGCAGTTTTCTTCTGCGGATCTTTCTCTGTGCAAGCTGCAAATTTATGACTTCCAGTTTTTCACAGATAGCTTTCAGGTCATCCGCTTCCGGCTTCGTTACGGTTTCTCCCAGCAGTGTGCTCACGGGGGTCTCCAGTGTTTGCGACAGAGCGATCAGCATAGCGGAATCCGGAACCGACAGCCCCTGTTCCCATTTGGATATGGTTTGCCGCACTACGTTCAGTTTTACGGCCAGTTCCTCCTGTGAAAGTCCTTTTGCTTTTCTGAAGGTTTTAATATTTTCACTCAACAATTCCGAAAGGCTCCTTTCTTTTGCTGCCGGTATTCTATCGAAATTCCTTCGTTGCGGCAAGCAACGTAAAGTAACATCCTCTAAAGGCGGCATAAACAGAGAAAATCCGGCTGCCGGAAAATGGCTTTCCGTAAAATGTCGGGCATTTGAATGCAGCAAACAGTTTTACGATTTTACCTGGATTTTACAATAGAATGATACCCGATTTGACGTCTGCCTGCTACTGTAAAATCGGGAGTGTGAGGAAAATGAGTATTTTCGATTTTTTAACCATGATCGGCGGGCTTTGCCTGTTCCTGTTTGGAATGAGTCTTATGGGTCAGGCGCTGGAGCGCAGAGCCGGAAGAGAACTTAAAATCGTATTGGGAAAACTGACAGGCAGCAAAGCGGCAGGTCTTTTGACCGGTCTGGGAGTAACTGCGATCATTCAAAGCTCTTCCGCCACCACAGTCATGGTGGTGGGCTTTGTAAATTCGGGCATTATGACGCTGCGCCAGTCCATCCATGTCATTATGGGCGCCAACATCGGCACCACGGTTACCGCCTGGATACTGAGCCTTGCGGGGATCGACAGTGGAAACATGTGGGTGCAGCTTTTGAAGCCTTCTTCCTTTACGCCGATTCTGGCGCTTGTAGGCATTATCTTTTACATGTTCTGCAAAGCGGATAAAAAGAAGGATACGGGGCTGATCCTGCTGGGATTTGCAACTTTGATGTTCGGCATGGAAACCATGTCCGGCGCCGTATCCGGGCTGAAAGACATCCCGGAATTCGAGCAAATGTTTCTTATGTTCACCAATCCGGTGCTGGGCGTTCTTGTAGGCGCCATCGTTACGGCCATCATACAGTCAAGCTCGGCTTCCGTAGGCATACTGCAGGCGCTGACTTCAACAGGCGCCGTATCTTACGGGGCGGCTGTGCCGATCATCATGGGGCAGAACATCGGCACCTGTGTTACTGCGCTGATCTCTTCGGTGGGCGCCAACAAAAATGCAAAACGCGCAGCCATGGTGCATCTGTCTTTCAATGTGATCGGCACGGCAGTCTGGCTCACGGTTTATTGCATTATAAAAGCAGTTTTTGCACCTGCCATTCTGGAAGCATCGGCATCGCTGTTGGGGATCGCCGTTATCCATTCGGTGTTCAATGTACTGTGTACGCTGCTGCTGCTTCCCTTTGGGGATCTGCTGGAAAAGCTTGTATGCCGGCTTGTACCAGATTCCAAAGAAAAGGAAAAGGCCAACGAACTGGATGAGCGTCTGCTGGCTACGCCGTCTCTGGCGCTGGCACAAAGCAGAGCTGTGGCGGTGAAAATGGCAGATTGCGCTGTAAATGCTTTAAGAAAATCACTGTTGAGCATTGAAAAGTATACGCCGGGTGCAGCCGATGAAATACGGCAGGCCGAAAGCAAATGCGATACATATGAGGATATACTGGGGACCTATTTGATCAAGGTCAGTTCTTCAAAGCTCAGTCAGGAAGAAAGCGAGGAAGCAACCGCACTGCTCAAGGTGATCGGGGATTATGAGCGCATTTCCGACCATGCGGTGAACATTCTGGGATCTGCGGAAGAGCTTCGGGATAAGAAGCTGTCGTTGACGCAGGATGCCATGAAGGAATACAAGGTCATGGCAAAGGCTGTGGATGAGGTTTTAACGCTGGCACAAACCGCATTTGTCCGGTCGGATATGGAGGCGGCTTCCAGGGTGGAACCTTTGGAACAGGTTATTGACGGCCTGAAAGAGCAGCTCCGCACGGATCATATTCTGCGGATGCAAAAAGGAAAGTGTTCTGTAGAGGTAGGGTTCGTCTGGTCGGATCTGCTGACCAATATGGAACGCGTCAGCGATCATTGTTCCAACATTGCCGGCTGTGTCATAGACAACGCCGAACATACCCTGAACCTGCATGAAACCTTAAAAAAGGCGAAGACGGGCAACGATGGGTATCAGTCCGCTTATCAGGCATATATGCAGAAGTACGATGTATAAAGGCGGCAATACGCCGCCCGGCTTACCCCCGTTGAAATGCGGCATGACCGTATTCCCAACGGGGGTTTTAGCTTCCTGCTTTTTTGGCCTGCGGATGATAAGTTATGAACACGGTACACGGATGCATTCAGGACTGATCTCGCAGCAGGCATCACAGAAAATGGAGAAGGATTCCCGTTACAAGATTCCCAGTTCCTGTAAGGATACTCTGCATGGAGAACCGTGAAGCTGCATCATAGGCAGACTGCATTTACCTTTTCTCATGGCAATGCACTTTTCCGTCAAGAGGAGTGCTTTACTTTTGTTCCCCATGTGATATACTAAAAAGGTTAAGACTTTATAAAAAGAAGGGAGCGCCTATGGGTCTGCCGGCCAAACTGGTCTATGCGCAGCTGCATTTTTTCAAACCTCTGGTAGCCAATCTGTCTCTGGAGACCATCCGCCGGGGGCAGGATAAGCTGGGGGAGCTTATGGAAGCCCTGCACAAGCGGGATGTGCTGGTGCGTGCACATACTTTTGATTCTTTTGAAGGTGCCTGGATCATTCCCAAGGACGAACGCCGTCAGGGGGTCATTTTATACCTGCATGGAGGTGGATATACCTGCGGGGATCTGGAATACGCCAAGGGCTTCGGCGCCACGCTGGCCGATGAAGAGGGGGTGCGGGTATTCTGCGCCGCCTACCGTCTGGCTCCTGAATCCCCCTTTCCCGCAGCGGTGGACGATGCGTTGGAGGCCTACCGCTATCTGCTGTCCAAAGGGTACGGCCCCCGTCACATTCTCCTGTGCGGAGAAAGCGCCGGAGGCGGGCTTTGCTACGCACTGTGCCTGAAGCTGAAGGAACTGGGCATGGAGCAGCCCTGCGGCGTTATTGCCATCTCTCCCTGGACGGACCTGACCGGCTCCGGCGCTTCCTACGAAGCCAACCGGGATAAAGATCCTTCCCTGACCCGGGAGGTGCTGGACTTTTATGCCCGCTGCTATGCCGGGGAAGCGGATAAAAAATCTCCGCTGCTCTCGCCTCTTTTCGGGGATCTGGCAGGACTCCCCCCTTCCCTGCTGTTTGCGGGCGGAGATGAGATCCTGCTGGATGATTCCCGGAGGCTTCAGGAGCAGTTGACGGCCTGCGGCTGCAAAAGCAGGCTGCACATTGCCCCGGAGCGCTGGCACGCCTATGTGCTCTATCAGCTCAACGAAAATCAGAATGACTTTGAAGCCATTCGCGAGTTCCTCAACCGGTATCTTTGCCAGGAGCGCAAGCTCCGCTGGATGCGTCTGGACAACGCCGCCAAGATTTATCCTGCCGCCCGGCGGAAAAACTGGAACAATTTCTTCCGCCTGTCCGCCACACTGGCGGAACCGGTAGACCGGCAGGTGCTGCAGTCGGCGCTGGATGTTACCGTGCGCCGCTTCCCCTCCATGGCGGTACGGCTGCGCAAGGGAATCTTCTGGTACTATCTGGAAGAGCTCTCCCGCGCCCCCAGGATCCGTGAAGAAAAACCCTGGCCCCTGGCGCATGTGCCCTTCAAAGAGGTACGGGAATGTGCCTTTCGGGTGATCGTATACAAAAACCGCATTGCAGTGGAGCTATTCCATGCCCTTACCGACGGGAACGGCGCTCTAACCTTTGTTAAAACTCTGGTGGCGGAATATCTTTCCCAAAAATACGGGGTGGATATTCCCAATGAAGACGGCGTGCTCTGCCGGCTGGAGGCACCTTCCGCAGGAGAACTGGAAGACAGCTTCCTGAAGTATTCCGGGGCCGTCCGGGCCAGTCGCCGGGAACGCACCGCCTATCACCTGTCCGGCACGCCGGAACCGGACGGTGCTTTGAACCTGGTGACCCTGATGCTGGATGCACAGGCCCTTCGGGAGCGCGCCAAAGCCTGTTCGGTAACGGTGACGGAGTTCCTTTGCGCCGCCATGATGGCCGCCATTCTGGAGCTGCAGCGGGAAAAGGTGCATTTTGTACGGAACCGGCGCCCGGTAAAAGTGCTGATCCCGGTAAATCTGCGCAAGCTGTTCCCCAGCACTTCCCTGCGAAACTTTGCCCTGTATGTGACCCCGGAGGTGGATCCCCAGCTGGGCGAATATACCTTTGAGGAGCTGTGTACCATCGTGCATCACCGCATGGGGCTGGACTGCACGGCCAAGCTCATGGGCACCCGCATTGCCGCCAACGTAAGCAGCGAACAGGCACTGCTGCTGAAGCTTATGCCCCTGTTCATTAAAAATGCCGCCATGAAGGCCGTTTTTGATGCGGTAGGGGAACGAAAAAGCTGCCTGTGCCTTTCCAACCTTGGGCTGGTCACCCTGCCTAAAGCTATGGAACCCTATGTGCAGCGCATGGACTTTATTATCGGCCCTCAGGCCCGGGCGCCCCATAATGTGGGGATCCTCAGTTATAAGGGCACGGTTTACATCAACATGATCCGCAACATCCGGGAATCGGAGCTGGAGCTTCGCTTCTTCCGGGTCCTGCACAATCAGGGACTTCGGATAAAAGTGGAAAGCAACCAACCCTGAATACCGTATCAAGAGAGGAGAAGGCATTATGTATTGTGTACGCTGCGGGGCTGAGCTCAGCGACAGCGAAGAAAAGTGCCCACTGTGCGGCACCATTGTGTTTCACCCGGACATTCCCCGCCCTCAGGGAGAAAAGCCTTACCCGGTAGATACCGCCAGACAGGAGACCGCCAGCCGGGCCGGTGTACTGTTTTTGCTGACCATGGGCTTTGTGCTGCCCCTGATCTTGTGCCTGCTGTGTGACTGGAAGATCAACGGCAGCATCGTCTGGTCTGGCTATGTATCCGGGGCGCTGGTGCTCCTGTACGTAATGATCGTGCTGCCCCTTTGGTTCAAAAAGCCCATTCCCGTAGTATTTGTATCTGCGGATTTTGCGGCGCTGGGACTGTTTTTGCTGTATATCGACTTTGCCACCCATGGACACTGGTTTTTAACTTTTGCCCTGCCGGTAACCGGGGGGCTTATGCTTATTGCCGATGCCGCCGTAACGCTGCTTTGTTATGTGCGCCGGGGTCGGCTGTATATCTACGCCGGGACCCTTCTGGTTACGGGCGGCTTTATGGTGTTGGTAGAATTCCTGCTGAACCTGACCTTCGGTCTTCATGACCGGCTCATGTGGTCTCTGTATCCGCTGGCTGCCTGCACCCTGCTGGGCATCACTCTGCTGGTCATCGCACTTTGCCCACCCATGCGGGAGGGACTGCGGCGAAAGTTCTTCCTGTAAGGAGACGCCGCCATGAAAGTATTGCTGACGGGCTTTGCCCCCTTTGGCGGAGAAACTCTGAATCCCTCCTGGGAGGCGGTAAAAGCGGTAAAAGCACCTGCCGGCATGGAGCTGCACAAGCTGGAGGTGCCCGTATCCTTTCGGGCTTCCGGAGAACTGGTGTGCCGGATCATGGATACGCTTTCTCCGGATGCTGTGCTGTGTGTGGGGCAGGCAGGCGGCCGCCGGGAAGTGACTCCCGAGCGGGTTGCGCTGAACGTGGACGATGCTTCTCTCCCCGATAACAACGGCGACCGGCCTACGGACCGCCCCATAGACCCCTTTGGACCGGTGGCTTACTTTTCCGACCTGCCGGTAAAATCCATGGCGCAACATATTCGGAAAGCGGGGGTACCTGCCGCCCTTTCCAACAGTGCCGGCACCTATGTGTGCAACCACCTTATGTACACCGTACTGCACCATGGTGCCCTTCATACCCCAAGGATACGGGGCGGGTTTATCCACGTGCCATACATCCCGGAACAGGTTCAGGGAAAAGGCGTTCCCAGTCTGCCGCTTTCCCAGCTGGTGACTGCGTTGGAAGCCGCTCTCTCCGCCCTGATGGAAACGCCCTGTAATGCCCAAGAGGACGGCTCCTGGGGCCGGATCTGCTGATTTTATGGCCGGAATATATCTATACTCTTGAGCAGTTGGATCATTTTTATAGGAAGAAAGAGTAAAAAGCCTTAGTCTGCATATCCTCATCGGCCGCACCGGCGATTGCTGCGTCCCTATTATAACCGGAGAACGTAACCGTCATTTATGCGACGGAACTGCTCTATTCTCCTCGTTCCAACAGCCGGAAATCTTTCTCAAAGCGGATCCCGAGCACCCCGGAGATTTTCAACCCCGGCTGCAGCCAAATAGTCGTCCAAATGCTGAAAGATGCAGGCAAACGCTTCTCCGCATATGTCCAAAAGCCAGCGGGCTTTGCCGCAGGCACCCGGGAAATGGAGCGAACATACACAGTGTAAAGAATACGCAGCTTGCATATTCCCGCGCACATAAAAATCCGGTTCGTACTTTGTTTGCGAACCGGATCTTTGTTTTTCCTTTAGGTTTCTTTGGGTTCTTCAGAAGTCTCTGCGCCGGAGTCCGTTTGCTTCATGAGGGCTTCAAACTCTTCCCCGGAGATGGTCTCCTTTTCCATCAGGGTTCCGGCAATGGCTTCCAACCGGCTGCGGTTCTCTTCCAACAGCTTCAGTGCCGTTTCATAGGCCCGCTGCACCAGTTCGATGACCTCCCTGTCGATCCGGGCGGCGGTATCCTGCGAACAGGTCAACGCCGTATCCGAAGAGAGATAGGGATTGATCATTTGCTCAAAGGCTACAAAGCCCAGCTTATCGCTCATACCGTATCGGGTGATCATGGCGCGGGCCAGCTTGGTAGCTTCTTCAATATCATTGGAAGCCCCGGTGGTCACGCTGTGGCACATGATCTGCTCTGCCGCCCGTCCCCCTGCCAGAGTAACCAGCTTGGCAAAAGCTTCTTCCTTATCCATAAGGAAATGCTCTCCTTCATCCGCCTGCAGGGTAAAGCCCAGCGCCCCGCTGGTACGGGGAATGATGGTGATCTTGTGAACAGGGGCTGCATGTTCCTGGCAGGCGGTGACGATAGCGTGTCCCACCTCGTGGTAGGCGATGGTTTGCTTTTCCTTTCGGGAGATGACCATGCTTTTACGCTGTTTCCCGGCCAGAGCTGTATCCACGCTGTCTTCCAGATCCCGCTGGATCACCGCTCTGCGGCCGTTGCGCACGGCGCAAAGAGCCGCTTCGTTGACCACGTTGGCCAGATCCGCACCGGAAGCGCCGGGCGTGATCCGGGCGATAGCCGCCAGATCAATATCTCCCTGTGTCTTTACTTTGGCAGCATGGATGCGCAGAATAGCCTCCCGCCCGCCCTGATCGGGAAGTTCTACGGGCACCCGGCGGTCAAAACGGCCCGGGCGCAGCAATGCCTTATCCAGAGAATCCGGCCGGTTGGTGGCCGCCAGCACGATCACGCCGCTGTTCTCCTCAAAGCCATCCATCTCCGAAAGCAGCTGGTTCAGCGTCTGCTCCCGTTCGTCGTTACTGCCCATACCATCTCTCTTTTTGGCTACGGCATCGATCTCGTCGATAAAGACGATGCAGGGGGCCTTCTCCCGGGCTTCCTTGAACAGATCCCGCACCTTGCTGGCGCCCATGCCCACGAACAGCTCCACAAACTCCGGACCGCTGATGGAGAGGAAAGGTACGCCTGCCTCTCCGGCTACCGCCCGGGCCAACAAAGTCTTTCCCGTGCCCGGAGGGCCATACAGCAGGGCGCCCCGGGGCATCTTGGCCCCGACCTCTGCATATTTTCTTGGATCATGCAGGTAGCTGACGATCTCCTGCAGGGATTCCTTGGCTTCGTCCTGCCCGGCCACGTCCTTAAAGGTGGTGGTAATATCGTTGCCTTCCACAGAGCGGGCATTGGATTTGCCAAAGCCCATAAGCCCGCCCCCCGCGCCTACCTTGCCCAGACGGCGTGTGAGGAAAGCCAGGATCAGGCCGAAGACCAACAGCGGCAGCCCGTATTGCAGGATCATATAAAACAGTATGGACCGTTCTTCACTGACAGCACTGAAAGTAACGCCTGCCGCCTGCAGACGATCCGTCAGTTTTTCATCCCCCACCAGATAGGCAAAATATTCTTTTTTCGCAGAAGCTGCCGTGGGAAGCTTCCATGCGGTGCCGTTTTCATTCCCGGCATCCCCCTGGCCCAGTATCCGGAAGCCGAACAGGCTCTCCTGCTCCGGCAACGCGGAGGGCGATGCTTCCGCCTGCTGCTGCGCTTTTTCTTTCGCCTGCTCCTGCAGGGCGTTTTCTCCCTCTTTCGTGAGCGTGTAGCGCACCTGGTTGGAACGGATCTCTACCTTCTCTATATATCCCTTCTCCAGATGGGACAGGAAGGTATCGTAGCTGACCTCCGTTTCCGAAGCACTGCCGGAAAGAAGGCTGGGAGCCAGCGTCACATAGATCAGTGTCGCTATGGACAGCGCCAATATGATCCAGAACAACAGCGGCCGCCTGGACTGAGGAGCGGGGCTGTCTTGCTTTTGCTTTTTGTTTTTGTCTTGCTGCATAGTTTTCCTTCTTCTGCCATTTTGGACAGACCTAACCTTATGTAGGTATATTGTATCAGGATTTAAAGAAAAATCCACCCCGAAGGAGAAAAGAAACTTTACCGGATTGCAAATCCATTGTGAAAAGAATGGAAATTCCTGCCGGGGAGCTTCTCCTTACATAGGCATAGGCGCGCCCTCTGTGCTATACTGTGTAAAGAGTAATTTCCATATGCGAGGAATTGTTGGGATCATGCTTTTTTATGTGTACCTGCTGCTGGCACTGGCAGCCGTAGTTTGTTTTGGACTCTTTGCACCGGGGCCGAAGCTCTGGATGCTGCCCCTGATCTTTCTGGGAACACTGGGCGTTTTTCTGTTGCTCCATGCACTGGTGCTGTGTATTGCCAGCCTGTTTGCCGGGCGGAAAGAGCAGCTGGAGGAAGGGATAGCTTTCTACAAAAAGCTGATGCTTTGCTCCATCAGCGCCTTTCTGGCGCTGGGGCGGGTGCGCTGTACACTGGAAGGAGAGGAGAAGCTGCCCAAAAAGGGAGGGTTTCTGCTGGTATGCAATCACCTGAGCATGTTTGATCCCATGGCGGCCATGGCGCTGCTGCGCAAAAAAGGATTGGTGTTTATCACCAAAAAAGAAAATATCTCCATTCCCGTAGGCGGCCCCCTGATCGCCGCCATGGGCTGCCCCGTGCTGGATCGTGGTGACAGCCGCATGGCCGTGCGGCTCATGCAGCAGGTAGCCCGCCGGATGTCTGCCGGGGAAGCCATCGGGGTATATCCGGAAGGCACCCGCTCCAAGACCGGCCTGCTGGGCGACTTCAAACCCGGCGCTTTCAAATGCGCCCTGTGGGGGAAGGTGCCCGTGGTGGTAGCCGTCATAGAAGGCTCTGAACAGGTGCACAAACGGTTCTTCTTCCGTTCCACCCATATCCGCATGCGTATTCTGGAGGTGCTCCCCTATGAGACGCTGCGCACCATGGATACCGGTGCCATCAGCCGGCATGCCCGGGCCATCATGATCGAAGAAGGAGGACTCCATGCCGCCTAAAGCCATACTTTTTGACCTGGACGGCACCCTGACGGATAACCGGGTGGGCATTACCGGAGGCTGTATGGCCGCCCAGAAGGCCATGGGGCTGCCTGTGTCCGCCCGGGAGGAGCTATATTGTTTCATCGGCCCGCCTCTGGTAGAAGCTTTCATGGAAAAATGGGATCTGACCCGGGCGCAGGCGCTGGAGGCCCTTGCCCACTACCGGGCCTATTACGAAAAGCAGGGCATTTTTGAAAATGTACCTTACGCCGGTATTCATTCCCTTCTGACCCGATTGAAAGAAGCCGGTGCCCGGCTGTATGTGGCTACCAGCAAGCCGGAGCCCAGCTCCCTGAAGATCCTGGAACGGTTTGAACTGCTGCCCTATTTCGACGGCGTGGCCGGGAGTCTGCTCAACGAAACCCGCACAAAAAAGAGCGAAGTTCTCCAATACGCACTGGAACACTTTGCTCTAAGCAAAACCTCTTCCGTGATGGTGGGGGATCGCAGCCACGATGTGGAAGGTGCCGCTGCGGTGGGGCTGCCCTGTGTGGGGGTGCTGTACGGCTTCGGCTCCAGGCAGGAACTGGAGCAGGCCGGTGCCGCCGCCATTGCAGAAGATATCCCTGCGCTGGAAGGACTGCTGCTGCGCTGGCTTCAGACATAATATTTGTTTTACATGCCCCGGATCCCTCCGGGGCTTTTTCTGAAAGGCGCCATCGCCCGTCTTTTATTCGTTTTATTGGCAGAAAAAGTGTGAACTTTCTCTTATGTTTGTTTTTACCTACTTTTAATTATGGTTGAATTATGCTACACTGTATTAATATTGGAGAAATGTACTGTTGATTTATAAACTATACACACAGCGCACAGTTCCAGGAAGAATGCAGACTTACCTTTCCCGCTTTTAAGCAAAATTCAGTAAAGGACGCTGTACTATGTTTGTTGCACCGGATTATATGCAGCCTTTTGCAAAGAAATTGTACCTCTCCTCCCCCACCATGCATGGAGAAGAGCTGATTTATATGAAAGAAGCCTTCGACACCAACTGGATGTCTACCGTAGGGGAAAACATTGACCGGGTGGAGGAACAGATCGCACAGAAGCTGGGCGGCTATGCCGTAGCCCTGTCCTCCGGAACGGCAGCTCTGCATCTGGCCATGAAACTGGGCGGTATCAAACCGGGGGATCTGGTTTTTTCCAGCGACATGACCTTTTCCGCCACTACCAATCCTGTTGTGTATGAGGGTGCCCGGCAGGTATTTATCGATACGGAACGGGATACCTGGAACATGGACCCGGAAGCGTTGGAACAGGCTTTTTCCATTTATCCCGGAGTAAAGGCGGTGGTGCTGGCCAACCTGTACGGCACCCCCGGAAAACTGGACGAGCTCGTTTCCATTGCACACCGCCACGGAGCCATTGTCATTGAAGATGCGGCGGAATCCCTGGGCGCCAGCTATAAGGGCCGCCAGACCGGGCTGCTGGGAGATATCGGCGTTATCAGCTTCAACGGAAACAAGATCATCACCGGTTCTGCCGGAGGGATGCTGCTGACCCATACCCGGGCCGAAGCGGACAAGGCCCGGAAATGGTCCACCCAGAGCCGGGAAAATGCGCCCTGGTATCAGCATGAGGAGCTGGGCTACAACTACCGCATGAGTAATGTCATTGCCGGGGTGGTTCGCGGCCAGCTGCCCTATCTGGAAGAACATATTGCCCAGAAACGGGCTATTTATATGCGCTATAAAGAAGGCTTTAAGGATCTGCCCGTAACCATGAACCCCTATGACGGACAAAATTCCCAGCCCAATTTCTGGCTCAGCTGCCTGCTCCTTCAGGAGGAGGCCATGTGCCCCCAGGTACGTTCGGATACGCAGGCCCTGTATACCCCGCAGACGGGCAGATCCTGCCCCACGGAAATTCTGGAGACCCTGGCCAGGTATAATGCCGAAGGCCGCCCCCTTTGGAAGCCCATGCACCTGCAGCCCCTTTACCGGATGCATCCCTTTGTCACCGCCCGGGGCAACGGCCGGGGTCAGTCTAACGCCTATATCTCCGGCGAGATGACCGACGTGGGCGCCGACCTGTTTGCCCGGGGACTGTGTCTGCCTTCCGATAACAAGATGACCACGGAACAGCAGGATCAAGTCATAGAGATCGTGAGGGCCTGCTTCCGGTGAAGAAAGAGCTTTACGCCCGGCCTTATATGCGCCTGAAGCGGGTGCTGGATCTGCTGCTGGCCCTGTTGCTCTCGCCCCTGGCCCTGCTCATCGTGAGCCTGTGCTATGCAGGCATCAAGCTGGAAAGTCATGGCCCCGCCTTTTTCGTTCAGGAACGGCCGGGATATAAAGGAAAGATCTTCCGTATCTACAAACTGCGCACCATGTCGGTGGAAACGGAACGCAATGGTGTGCCCCTTTCGGATATGGAACGCATGACTCGCATGGGCCGGGTCATCCGAGCCTGCAGCTTTGACGAGCTGCCCCAGCTGTATAATATCCTCCGGGGAGAAATGAGCTTCATCGGCCCCCGGCCCCTGCTGGTAAAGTATCTGCCCCTGTATACAAAAGAGCAGATGCGCCGCCATGATGTACTGCCCGGGATCTCCGGCTGGGCCCAGGTCAACGGTCGAAACGAGATCAGTTGGGAGCAGAAATTTGAGCGGGACGTATGGTATGTGGATCATGTCTGCTTTCGGCTGGACGTAAAGATCTTCTGGATGACCATATGCAACGTGTTGCGCCGGGAGGGCATCAACTCCGGCAGCAACGATACCATGGCCGCCTTTACCGGAACATCGGCACAGGAGGAAAACTGATCCGTGGAAACCCCATACTTCCTTATCCATACCGGCCTGCTGGAAGAAAACTACCACGCCTTTGACCGGGCTTTGAATGCCTGCTGGGGGCGTCACCGGATCGCTTATTCCGTCAAAACCAACAGCCTCCCCTTTGTGCTGCAGTTTCTTCATGAGCGGGGCGCCATGGCGGAGGTGGTTTCAGATGACGAATATGCACTGGCCGGACTGTGCGGTTTTGCCCCAGAGGAGATCGTGTTCAACGGCCCCATTAAGGGAAAAGACTGTTTTCTCAATGCTGTTCTCTCCGGGGCCCGCGTACATATGGATTCCCGCCGGGAACTGGACTGGCTGGATCTGCTGCCTCAGAACCGCCTCTTTTCGGTTGGTCTGCGGGTAAATCTGGATCTGCCCTCCCTCTGCTCACAGGACGTGGGCCTTGAAGGAGAGGGCTACCGCTTCGGTTTTTCCTATGAAAACGGAGACCTTGCCTGGGTCCTTTCCCGACTGGCCACCCATAAAAACCTTCGGCTGGGCGGACTGCATCTCCACTGCAACAGTATTACCCGCAGTCCACGCGTCTATGGGTTTATGGCCCGGAAGACGGTGGATATCTGCCGGGAATTTGGTCTGCTCCCGGACTATGTGGACATGGGCGGCGGATTCTTCGGCGGCGTACCGGGAAAGCCTGCTCCGAAAGAATATGTACAAGCCATGGCCGAACCTTTGCAGAAAGCGCTGGATCCGAAAAAAACGGAACTGGTCATAGAACCGGGTTCTGCGCTTATCGGTTCGGCGGCAGATTTGGTTACCACCGTTCTGGATGTAAAGGAGAACCTCTACGGGCGCATCGTCACCACCGATGGCGGAAGGGTGAATCTGGATCCGCTGTGGAAAAAGGAACGGTATGCCTACGAGGTCTCCGCTCCAAAGCGCGCTTCCGTGCCCCTGCAGATCGTCTGCGGCTACACCTGCATGGATCATGACCGAATCATGCGTCTGGTGGATGCGCCTGCTTTGGAACCGGGTGATATTATCACCTACAAACGGGTGGGGGCCTATACCATGACTTTTGAAAGCATGTTCATCCGCCGGCACCCGGAGGTATATGCGGAAACGGACGGCCATTTACGCCTGATCCGCAGCAAGCCCTCCATGGAAACTTTTAAGGCCCTGCTGGAAGTTCCATCAATGGAAGAAAGGTAGAAATCCTCTATGCGTATACTGTTTTGCAGCGCCGGGCGCCGGTGCGAGCTGCTGAAAGACTTCAGAAAATCCATGGAGCCCGGCTCATGGCTGGTGGCGGCGGATCTGAATCCCTATGCGCCTGCCCTGTATATGGCAGATGCACGGTATCTGGTCCCCCGCATCGATGATCCGGGATACATTCCTGCCATTCTGGATATATGCCGGAAGGAGCGCATCCAAGCGGTGACTACCCTCATTGACCCTGAAATCGCGCTGCTGGCCGCTCACCGGGAGGAATTTGCCGCCCTGGGAGTGGAGGTGCTGGCCCCGTATCTGCCCACGGCCCGGCTGTGCTTTGATAAGTTTGAAATGTTCCGCTATCTTTGTAAGAAGGGCATCCCTACGGTCGTGACCTGGGGCGATCTGCCTTCTTTTACCCGTGCGCTGGAAAAGGGAGAAGTCTCCTTCCCCGTGTTCGTCAAACCCCGTACAGGCAGCGGCAGCGTAGGCGCCCGGAAGATCTTCTCCATGGAAGCGCTGGCAGAGGCCATGGCCGCCGACCCCGGATTGATCATTCAGGAATTCATGGACTGCCTGGATCTGGATGCGGATGTATACATCGATACCGTTTCCCACAAGGCCGTGGCTGCTTTTTCCAAAAAGAAGCTGGAGACCCGCATCGGCGGGGCCAGCAAAACCGTTTCCTTCAAGGATCCGGCTCTGTTTGCCTTTATCGAGCAAATCGTGGAAGTGCTGGACTTTAACGGCCCGGTAGACATGGACTTTTTCTGCCGGGAGGGACGTTATTATCTTTCCGAAGTGAACCCCCGTTTCGGCGGGGCGTATCTCCATGCTTATGGGGCCGGAGTAGATTTTATCCGATGTATCGAAAACAATCTCAAGGGCATAGCCAATCCTCCCGCTCTGGGTCAGTATGAAGAAGGTGTGATCATGATGATGTATGACAGTGTGATCATCCTTCGACCCGGGGAGCTGGCGCAATAAGGAGCTAACTATGCGTATCCTGTATGTAACTACCGTAGGATGCACCATGAGCTTTTTTAAGGCTTTTATTCGTGAGCTTTTAGAGCAGGGGCATCAGGTAGATCTTGCCGCAAATTATGAGGAGGAAGCTATCCCCGAATGCTTTGCACAGTGGGGCTGCCGGATATATGCCTTATCCTGTACCCGCTCTCCCCTCTCTGCCGGTAATCTGCATACGGTCCGCCAGCTGAAACGGCTTGCGCTGAAAAACCAATACGATATCATTCATTGCCATACACCCATTGCGGCCGCTTGTACCCGCCTTGCCTGCGCCAGCCTGCGGAAGAAAGGGCCACTGGTTTTGTATACCGCCCACGGGCTTCATTTTTATAAAGGAGCACCGCTGCAAAACTGGCTGCTGTATTATCCGGTGGAATGGATCTGCTCCTTTTGGACGGATGCCCTGATCACTATCAATCACGAAGATCTGACGCTGGCCGAAAGGCACCTGCATGCCAAGCACACATTTTATGTGCCGGGGGTCGGCATCGACACTGCGCATTTTTTGAATGCGTCGCCAAACCGGCTGCAGCTGCGGAACGAGCTGGCCATTCCGGAAAAAGCCGTCCTGCTGCTTTCGGTGGGCGAGCTGAATGAAAATAAAAACCAGTCGCTGGTGATCCGCGCGCTGGCTGAAACAGGCAGAAGAGATATCTTTTATGCACTTGCCGGGACAGGCCCTTGCAAAGAAGCGCTTCAGACTCTGGCTGTATCCCTGGGAATAGAGACGCAGGTTCGTTTTCTGGGCTATAGAACGGATACTGCGGCTCTGTATAAAACAGCAGACCTGTTTGTGCATCCGTCTTACCGGGAAGGTCTTCCTGTAGCCGTGATCGAAGCGATGGCCGCCGGTCTTCCCTGCCTGTGCAGCCGGATACGCGGAAATACAGATCTTATAGACTCTAACGGCGGCGCTTTCTTTGATCCTCACTGTCAGGAAAGTTTTATAGGTGCGCTGTATCAGCTACTGTCCGCAGATACAGCCTCTATGAGCAGGCATAACGCACAGGCGGCTCTTGCGTATGACGTGCAGAAGATCAATGCTTCCATGCTGCAGCTGTACACACAGATGATAAACGGCCGCGAAGGATAGTTCCCATGAAAATACTCCACGTGCTCAATACCAACAGGTTTTCCGGCGCGGAAAACGTAGCCTGTCAGATCATCGGCATACTGGATTCCACAGAAGGCATCCAGTCGGTTTACTGCAGCCCGGAGGGACCTATCCGGCAGACGCTTGCCCAAAAGAACATTGTGTTTGCTCCCATGGCCGCTTTAAACCGCCGGGAGCTGCGCCGCGTCATTCGGGAAGTGCAGCCGGATGTTCTTCACACCCATGATATGCGGGCTGCATGGACGGCCTTTACCGCCCACACCGGCTTGCCCGTTATTTCTCACATTCATAATAACGCCTTTGATTCCAGAAGGGTGTCTTTCCGCTCCATTGCTTTTTTGCTTGCCTCTTTTCGGCTGCAGCATATTTTCTGGGTGTCCCAAAGCGCAATGTGCGACTATGCCTTTTCTCGCTTTGTCCGAAAAAAGAGTTCGGTGCTCCCCAACATTCTGGATGTGCCCGCCTTATACCGAACTGCGGAGTCGGACACCGCTTCTTATTCGTACGATGTTGTTTTTCTTGGCCGGCTGGATTTTGAGAAGGATCCCGAAAAGGCTCTGCGGGTTTTTTCCCTGGTTGCTGCAAAACATCCCGAAGCCACTTTTGCGTTTATCGGGGACGGCCCGCTTATGCCTGTGCTTAAAGAGCTTTGCCACCGGCTGGCGCTGGAAAACAGCGTTTCTTTTCTCGGATTTCAGAAAAAGCCGCTGAAAATGCTGCAGGACGCCAAATGTATGCTTATGACCTCCCGTTGGGAAGGACTTCCCATGAGTGCGCTGGAAGCAATGGCTCTGGGTGTGCCTTTGGTATGCACCCCCACCGATGGGCTTAACGCATTGATTACAGAAGGCGAAACCGGTTTTTTGCGCCGCAATGAACAGGAGCTGGCTGCCTGCATTTCTACACTTCTTGACTCTCCGCAGAAGCAGTTGCGGATGTCTGATGCATGCAAACGGCAGGCTCTTGTAATAAACGACATGGATTCCTACAAAAAAACGCTGCTGCTCTGTTACCGGCAGGCGCTGAAAGGGGAAAAAAACTAATGAAGAAAATTGCTTTTTATATCAATGTCCTCAGCCACGGCGGAGCGGAAAGAGTCATTGCGAACCTTGCCGCCGCTTTTCAGGCAGGCGGTTACGACTGCACGGTGATCACCACTTACCCAAACGAAGGCGAATATCCCCTGAGCGCCGGTGTACACCGCATTTCTCTGTTTAATGAAAAGCCGAGCGGAAACCGATTGGTACGCAATGTGCATACGATCCGACGTCTCCGACGGGCGCTGAAAACAGTCCAGCCTGCGGTGCTCATAGCTGCTATGGCAGAGCCCAATTTCAGAGCCGTTCTGGCCGCAGAAGGACTGGGAATAAAAACAATACTGTCTGTCTGCAGCGATCCGGACAGAGAATATGCGGGATTCGTATACCGGCTGGGGGCAAAGCTTCTTTTCCCCAGGGCAGCAGGAACAGTGTTCCAGACCCGCGAGGCGCAAAGCTGGTTCCCGTTAAAAGTGCAGGCCCGTTCTGCCATTCTTATGAACCAGATAGACCCCCGCTTCTATGAAACACGGCAGTGCTCGGAGAAAAACTACTTTGTAGCCACGGGGCGCCTTGTGCCGCCCAAGAACTACCCGGTCATGCTGCGGGCTTTTGCGCGCGTGCTTAAAGCCTATCCTCAGGAAAAGCTATGCATCTTTGGAGAAGGCGAATTGAAGGATACTTTACAGGCATTGATCCAAAGCTATGGGGCAGAAAATTCCATTAGGCTTATGGGCAGCAGCGAAAATATTCCCGAAGCGCTAAGTGCCGCTAAAGGCTTTTTGCTTTCTTCTGACTATGAAGGGATGCCCAACGGCCTTTTGGAAGCAATGGCCATGGGGCTTCCCTGCATCAGCACGGATTGCCCCTGCGGCGGGCCGCGAGAAGTCATTCATCCTATGGAAAACGGCATTCTTGTGCCTGTTGGCGATGATGAGGCAATGGCCAACGCCATTATACGCCTGCTTGAAGATGCGTCCCTGCGATCCTGCCTGGGGCAAAATGCACAGAAAACAGCGGAAGCCTTCCGCCCGGAACCGGTCTTCCGGCACTGGAAAGAATTTGTTGAGACCAGATAAAGCGCATTGTTATCCAATGCAGCAAAGTCAGAAGGAGAATGATACATGCAGGCTGACATTAAGTCCATGGGGATTTATGGAGGCACTTTAGCACTTACGTTGCTGCTCAGCTTTCTATACAACCGGCAAACCCTGAACAGAAAATGGAAAGAGCTTCTCTGGGTCGCCGTTATTGCCCTTCCTCTTTCGATCTTAGGCGGACTGCGCAGCGGAATCGGAACGGACTATTTCAATTACTGCAAGATTTTCCAGCTGATTTCTTTCCGCTCTCTGTCTGGATTGGCGGATGTACGGCTGGAATATGGCTTTGTTTTACTGGTGAAGGGGGTGCAGCTGATCACTTCGAGCTATGCAGTCTGCTTCTTCGTCATTCAGTTTATTACTTTGTTTGCGGCGTTTTATTGTTTTTCCAAGCTGCGCAGCAAGATGGACATGACCATTGCCGTCCTGCTTTACTATCTGATCTGCTATCATCAATCCTTAAATGTAATCCGACAAAGCCTTGCCGTCAGCTTTGTTATGCTGGCACTTGTGTATTTTACAGAAAAGAAATACATTTTCTATGCTGCCTGCAATCTGCTGGCCGTCCTGTTCCACTATTCCGCCATTGTCACCTTAGTCTTTGGTCCGGTGATCTTTCTTTTTGGAAGAGAGCGGAAGGCTCTTTCCCCGGAAACTTCCCTGCAAGTTCAAAAACGCCGGTTGTTTATTTACCTCGGTCTTATGGTGTTTTTATCCTTGCTCATGCCTTTTGCCGTTCGAATCGCAGGCAAATTCTCTGTTTTCAGCTGGTATGCCGATTATCTGAAGAACATACAGCCGGGTATTGGTACTGCCGCTTTATATGTTCTGATGGTGGGACCCGCTCTTGTTTTTAAAACAAATACTCTGTGTACGCATAAAGAGCTTTCCCAGCTCAAATACGTTATTTTAATGTATCTGCCGCTTTCCATTCTGGGGTACGGCTCCACATGGGGTTCCCGCATCACCATGTATACCGTCAATCTCATGCCGCTGTTCGTGCCGCTGCTTATCCGCGAACCCAAGGATGCGCCGCGGTTCTCCGTCTCGAACTGGGTAGGGCTATATTACATTGCCTACTATACAGCTTCATTCGTTTATGATATTCTGATCCTGAATTATAATGAAACATTCCCGTACCGAACAATTTGGGGGTAATACAGAAAGATCCGCATGGAAAACACACAGATCGGCGTCAGCATAGTCTGCAACGCCTTTAATCATGAACGATATATCGCCCAGGCTCTGGAGAGCTTTCTGATGCAGAAAACCGATTTCCCCTTCGAGATCCTGGTACACGACGATGCTTCTACGGATGGCACCGCAGAGATCATCCGCACTTATGCAAAACGCTTTCCGCAGATAGTGCTGCCATTATTTCAGACGGAAAACCAATACTCTAAAAATGTCAGCATCGGCTCCAGCTTTCAGTATCCGCGGGCACACGGAAAGTATATTGCGCTCTGCGAAGGGGATGATTACTGGCTTTCGCCCGATAAGCTTCAGCAGCAATTTGACTTTATGGAGGCGCATCCGCTCTGTGCCTGGTGCTTCAGCGGTGCAGCGGCGGTAGATCGCGCGGGAAACCGGCTGTCTTTTTTCGGGCCGGAGGATCTTCCCCGTTACTTCTCTGCCGAGGACGTTATTGCCGGCGGCGGCGGATTCTGTGCCACCAATACCATCTTCGCCCACACAGAATTCTTTCGCTGTATGCCCTCCTATGTGCAGACATATTCTTTGGACTATATGGTGCAGATATACCTGTCCACCTGTGGGGATACCTATGGAATATCCGGAGAGTTGTCCGCCTACCGCCGGAATACGGAAGGCTCCTGGTCGGAACGTATGTACCGGGCACCGGAAGCGTATGTTCGCCATGAGCAAAAGCTGAAAAAGCATCTGGCACTGTTTGATGAAGCAACAGGCGAAAAATATCACGCTGCCGTATCTGCTGCAGTGGATAAACTGGACTTTGACATTCTGTACTTTCAGCGAAATTACCGGGCCTTGCGCCAGCCTCGCTTCAAGGCCGTATATGCCGCCATGTCTCCCAAGGCACGGCTTAAATTCCGCTTGGATCAGTTTTTTCCGGAATTGATGAATTTATATGATAAAATGAAGAAAAAACATGGACAATTATAAAAAGAAAGTAACCTCCAACCTCCTCTGGCGTTTCGCAGAAAGATGCGGCGCTCAGGGCATGGCTCTTATCGTATCCATCATTCTGGCCCGGCTCCTTTCCCCGGACGCTTATGGGCAGCTTGCGCTGATCACGGTGATCACCTCCCTGCTGCAGGTTTTTGTAGACAGCGGCATGGCCAACGCCCTTATCCAGAAAAAAGAAACGGATCAGCTGGACTATTCCTCCGTATTCTATTTCAACATGGTGTTCTGCCTGCTTCTGTATGGAGGACTGTTTTTCCTGGCTCCCGTCATCGCCCGGGGATATAAAAACGAAGCCCTGACAGCGGTCATACGGGTATTGGGTCTTACGGTGATCCTTTCCGGCCTCACCAATGTGCAGCAGGCGTATGTGTCCAAGACCCTGCAGTTTAAACGCTTCTTTTTTGCCACTCTGTGCGGCTCTGCTGCCGGGGCCGTAACGGGTATCGCCATGGCCTACAGCGGTTATGAACTTTGGGCGCTGGTAGGGCAGCGGCTGGTAAACCTGCTGGTAAACTGCGTGGTGCTGTGGTTCACCGTAGAGTGGCGGCCCATATGGGCCTTTTCCTGGGCCCGGCTCAAGGGGCTCATTTCCTATGGCTGGAAGCTGCTGGTCTCTTCCCTGCTGGATACCGCCTACACCAAGGGCTGGCAGCTGATCATCGGGCTCCGGTATACGGATGCGGATCTTGCCTATTATAATCAGGGAGAGCAGTTTCCCAACCTGATCGTTTCCAATATCAATGCCTCTATCGACAGCGTGCTGCTGCCGGTGCTTTCGGAGCAGCAGGATGAAAAGGACCGGGTGCGAGACATGACCCGCCGAGCCATCCGTACGGGCACTTATATCATCATGCCCATGATGATGGGGCTGGCCGCCTGCGCCTCCTCTCTGGTTTCCATTATCCTGACGGATAAATGGCTGCCCGCAGTGCCTTTTTTGCGGATTTTCTGCATCACCTATATGTTTTATCCCCTGCATACAGCCAATCTGAATGCAGTCAAAGCCATGGGCCGCAGCGATACCTTTTTAAAGCTGGATGTTTTAAAAAAGCTTTTAGGTTTGTGCCTGTTGCTGCTCACCATGCGTCTGGGGGTCATGGCTATGGCTTGCAGCCTGCTGGTAAACAGTTTGTTCAGCCAGCTTATAAATGCCTGGCCCAACAAAAAACTTCTGGGCTATGCTTATCCTCAGCAGATCCGGGATATCCTGCCCGCCCTGCTTCTTTCCCTGGGTATGGGAGGTGCCGTTTATGCGGTAGAACTTCTGGGTCTGGGCAGTTGGCCCACCCTGCTTATTCAGGTGCCTTTGGGAGTTCTCCTGTATGTGCTGGGCTCCAAGCTGTGCAGGTTGGAAAGTTATGAATATCTGCTCGCTGCCATAAAGTCCATGACGGGAAAAGGACGCAAATAAAAAGGAGGCCTGCGCCATGAAAAAGCTTTTGCTGCTGGGTGGCTCCCCCCAGCAGGTCATTGCCATAGAAAAGGCAAAACAGCTGGGATACTATACCGTTCTCTGCGATTACCTGCCGGACAACCCCGGTCAGTATGCCGCTCACAAGTTTTATCCGGTCAGCACCACCGACCGGCAGGCCGTGCTGGAAGTGGCCCGCCAGGAGCAGGCGCAAGGTGTACTGGCGTATGCTTCTGACCCTGCCGCCCCCACTGCCGCCTTTGTGGCTCAGGAAATGGGACTGCCCGGCAACCCTTTGAATTCGGTGGAAATCCTGTGCAATAAGGACAAGTTCCGCGCTTTCCTCCGGGAAAACGGATTCCATACACCGCTGGCCAGAGGATATGGATCCGTGGAAGAAGTGCAGGAGGATCTTACCCGGGGGTATTTTCCCTTCCCTGTGCTGGTCAAGCCCGTGGACTCTTCCGGCAGCAAGGGAGTATCCGTTCTTTTCGAAGCCGAACACGCAAAGCCCGCCTTGGAAAATGCACTGTCCTTTTCCCGCAGCGGCCGTATCCTTGTGGAGGAATACATCGAAAAGGCGCATCCCTATCTGATCGGCGGGGATATTCTGGTAGCCGACGGAAAAATCGTTCTCTGGGGCCTGTTGAACTGCCACCGGGATCCCAGAGCCAATCCTCTGGTGCCGGCGGGAAAAAGCTATCCGCCTGCATTAACTTCTGCTGTGGAAAGCCGGGTAAAAGAAACGCTGCAAAATTTGGTTTCCTGCCTGCATATTCAGAATTGCTGCATGAATGTGGAACTGGTAGCAGACAAGCAAAACCGGGTATTTCCTTTGGACATAGGCCCCCGCTGCGGCGGAAACATGATCCCGGATCTGTTGGAGTGCATCTTTGGGGTGCACACGGCTGCGCTTTCCGTACAGATGGCCATGGGCCAGCCCATCTGCATAAATGCCTCCCCCTCTCCCGACTGCTTTGCAACTTATAATCTGCACAGCACGGGCAGCGGAATTTTGAAAGAGTTTTACTTTGATAAGAAAGCGAAGGACCATGTGTTCCGCAAATGTTTTTATAAACAGCCGGGAGACAGGGTGGACTTTTTTGACAATGCCTCCAAAGCTTTGGGGATCGTTTTCCTGCGCTTTCAAACACCGGAAGAGACCTGTTTCTTCATGGATCATGCCGGGGAGCATATACAGGCAGTGCTTGTATGAACAGGCCGAAAGCTTCCAGCTTCTGTCTGCCCCTAAAAAATGGCAGAATATCGATATGACTTTACAGACCCGAAAACCATAGAAAGCTGGTGGAACTGAATGGATAAGATCAATGTGACCCGCTCGTCCATGCCGGACTTTGAAGAATACTGCCGGGAGATCCGAGATTTGTGGGACAGCCGCTGGCTCACAAACATGGGGGATAAGCATAAAGCCCTGGAAGCCGCCCTGCAGGAGTATCTGGGTGTATCTCACATCACTTTGTTTACCAACGGCCATCTGGCCCTGGAAAACATACTGGAAGCCATGCATCTGCCCAAAGGCTCCCGGATCATTACCACGCCTTTTACCTTTGCTTCCACCACCCATGCTATCGTTCGCTGCGGCTTTACTCCTGTGTTCTGCGACATAGACCCGCATGACTTTACCCTGGATCCCGCCAGACTGGAGACTTTGATCACCCCAGATACATCTGCCATTCTTCCCGTGCATGTATACGGCAACATCTGCCATGCGGAAGCGATAGAAGCCATCGCCCGTACCCGCGGGTTGAAAGTCATCTATGATGCCGCCCATGCCTTCGGTGTGCGGTATAAGGGCGCCGGCGTCGGAACGCTGGGAGATGCCTCCATGTTCAGCTTCCACGCTACCAAGGTGTTCCATACCATTGAAGGCGGAGCCGTATGCTATGGGGACGGCAATCTGGAGCAGGTGCTCAATGATCTGAAAAATTTCGGCATCCATGGACCGGAGACCGTGCCGTTTGTGGGAGGCAATGCCAAGATGAATGAGTTCTGCGCCGCCATGGGGTTATGTAATCTTCGCCACATAACGGAAGAAATAGAAAAACGGAAGCAGGCCGTCCTGCGGTATCGGCAAAACCTATCCGGCATACCGGGGCTGCGTCTGAACCCGGAACAGCCGGATGTAACGCCCAACTATGCCTATTTCCCCGTACTGTTTGAAAACTTCCGTTATACCCGGGATCAGGTATGGGAACGGCTGCAGCAGCAGGGTATCTATGCCCGCAAGTATTTCTACCCCCTGACCAACAGCTTTGACTGCTACCGGGGCCGCCCGGGCTTTGATCCCTCCGCCACACCAGAGGCCGCCCATGCGGCAGAAGCCGTGCTGACCCTTCCCCTCTATGCCGGTCTTTCTCCCGAAGAAGTGGATCGTGTGTGCCAGTGTATACTGAACTGAAAGGAGCGCTTTATGAAAGGAATTGTTTTAGCTGGCGGAAAGGGCACCCGCTTGTACCCGATGACAAAGGCTGTCTCCAAACAGCTGCTGCCTATCTATGATAAGCCCCTTATCTATTATCCGCTTTCCATTTTGCTGCTGGCCGGACTGCAGGATATTTTGATCATTTCCACGCCGGAGGATACTCCTGTTTATGAAAAACTGCTGGGGGATGGCTCCCGTTTGGGCGTTTGTTTGTCCTATCAGGTACAACAGGCTCCCCGCGGTCTGGCTGAGGCCTTTATCATCGGTGAATCTTTTATCGGCACAGACAGCGTTTGCCTGATCCTGGGCGACAATATGTTCTACGGGCAAAACATGAGCCGTATTTTGTGGAACGCACGCGACAGAAAATCCGGAGCCACCATTTTTGGCTATCCGGTAAAAGATCCACGCACCTTTGGCGTAGTGGAATTTGACAAAGACCGCAACGTACTCTCCCTGGAAGAAAAACCTTCCATACCCAAAAGCAATTATGCCGTGCCCGGACTGTATTTTTACGATAATCAGGTGGTAGATATCGCAAAGCGCATTCGTCCCTCTTCCCGTGGCGAGCTGGAAATCACTTCCGTTAATAATGAATATCTGCGGATGGGGCAGCTGCATGTGGAACTTATGGGACGGGGCATGGCCTGGCTGGATACCGGCACGCCGCAGGGCATGCTTAAGGCTGCAGAATATGTAGAGGCGGTGCAGTCCCGCCAGGGATTTTACATCTCCTGTCTGGAAGAAATTGCCTGGCGCCGCGGCTTCATTAGCCGTGCGCAGCTGCAAACCTTAGGTGAAGAACTGAAAATGACGGAATATGGGCAGTATCTGCTTTCTATTTCCAGGGAGGAACTGTAATGAAAACCTATCTGGTCACCGGTGGCGCCGGGTTCATCGGCAGCAACTTTGTTCTGTACATGCTCAACAAATACCCGGATATCCGCATTCTTAACGTGGATGCCCTGACCTATGCCGGGAATCTTGAAAATCTGAAAGCCGTAGAGGGAGATCCACGCCACGTTTTTATTCAGGCGGACGTAACGGATCAGAAAGCACTGGAACCGCTCTTTGCCGAAAACGAGATCGACTATGTGATCCATTTTGCTGCCGAAAGCCATGTGGACCGCTCCCTCCATGACCCGGGTCTGTTTGCCAGAACCAATATTCTGGGCACACTGAACCTGCTGGATCTGGCCCGCCGGTACTGGTCTGCAGGAAACGATGTATACCGGGATGGCGTCAAATACCTGCAGGTTTCCACAGATGAGGTATACGGCTCTTTGGGGGCCGAGGGCTTCTTTTCCGAAACTACGCCCCTGGATCCTCACAGTCCCTACTCTGCCAGCAAGACCGGTGCCGACCTGTTTGTCAAGGCCTACAGCGATTCCTTTAAGCTGCCGGTGAACATCACCCGCTGTTCCAACAACTATGGGCCCTTCCAGTTCCCGGAAAAGCTTATTCCCCTGATGATACACAACTGTCTCCACCACAAGCCTCTGCCCGTATACGGAGACGGGATGCAGGTGCGGGACTGGCTGTATGTGGAGGATCACTGCAAGGCTATCGACATGGTTGCCCGCCAAGGTCGCCCCGGAGAAGTATACAATGTAGGCGGCCACAACGAACGCACCAACGTATGCATCGTCCGCAGCATTATCCGCTATATCCACGATCATGTGGATGCTGCCGTTACCGATGCGCTCATTCAGCATGTGGAAGACAGAAAAGGCCATGACCGCCGTTACGGCATCGACCCCCGGAAGATCGGAAAAGAACTGGGCTGGTATCCGGAGACCACCTTTGAAGCAGGCATAGAAAAAACCATCCAGTGGTATCTGGATAATCAGCAGTGGCTGCACAACGTTACCGACGGCAGCTATCAGAAGTATTACGAAGAGATGTACGCAGGCAGATAAGAGGCTGTCACAGGCAAGTCTTTGCATTACTATAATAAAGCCGCCATACCTGCCGCGGGCAGGCAATACGGCGTTCCTCTTTCCCCCTTGGCAAAACGGGGGGATTTATTGTATACTGGGGGCAAACAAACACCGGAGGATATTCACATGCAGGGTGATAAAAAAGAAATGTTTCTGGAAGGAAGAATGCAGTTGGTACAGGATGTTCTGGGAAAGGATATCCGGTATGTGGGCGTAAATGACCGGGAGATCGATCTGTTCGAAGGCCAGTATACCGTTCCCCGGGGCATGGCGTATAACTCCTATGTCATTCTGGATGAAAAGATCGCCGTACTGGATACGGTAGACGCTCACTTCGGCCGGGAATGGCTGGATACTCTCCACGAGGTTCTGAACGGCCGGATGCCTGACTATCTGATCGTGCACCATATGGAACCGGATCATTCCGCCAATATCGCTCTGTTCATGGATACCTATCCCAACGCAGTGATCGTGGCTTCCCAGAAGGCCTTTGTAATGATGGGCAATTTCTTTGGCACGGAGTACCCGGAGCGCCGTCTGGTGGTCAGCGAAGGTACCGTACTGCCCCTGGGCCGCCGCAGCCTACGCTTTATCGCCGCTCCCATGGTCCATTGGCCGGAGGTGATGCTGAGCTTTGAGGAGCTTTCCGGCACACTGTTTTCTGCCGACGCCTTCGGTAAATTCGGTGCTCTGGATGCGGAGGAAGACTGGGCCTGCGAAGCACGCCGGTATTATATCGGCATTGTGGGCAAATATAGCCAGCCTGTACAGACCCTGCTAAAAAAAGCCGCTAAACTGGATATACGCCGCATCTGTCCCCTTCACGGGCCCATCCTTACAAAAGATCTGGGCTTTTATCTGAATCTGTACAACATCTGGTCCAGCTATCAGGTGGAGAGCGAGGGTGTAGTTATTGCATACACCTCCGTTTATGGGCATACCAGAGCCGCCGCAGAGCTTCTTGCCCAAAAACTGGAAGAGCGCGGTTGCCCCAAAGTCGTGCTTACAGATCTGGCCCGCTGCGACATGGCAGAAGCCGTAGAAGATGCTTTCCGCTATGGCAAACTGGTGTTGGCTACCACCACCTATAACGGAGACGTGTTCCCCTATATGGGAGAATTTATCCGCCATCTGACGGAACGGGGGTATCAGAACCGCACCGTGGCCTTTATGGAAAACGGTTCCTGGGCACCCACCGCCGCCAAGGTCATGGGGAATATGCTGGCCGGCTCCAAAAACCTGACGGTGCTGCCCACCGTAGTGCGGATTCTTTCCGCCCTGAACAAAGAAAGCCGGGCCCAGGTGGAAGCTTTGGCCGCAGAGCTCTGGCCCCAGGCATAAGCCATGAAACTTTCATTCCCGAATATAAAAGGGCCATGGGGCAAATGCCCTTGGCTCCTTTTTCTGCTGCTTGTAGTTCTGCTGGCCGGCTGTGCACAAGAGAACACCAATCTGCAGGTTGAAGAGGCTGGAATTTCCATTTCACAGGTCCCCACACCGGTGCCCTCTCCCGCCCCGACAGCGATCCCTACCAATACCCCCACGCCCACGGCGGTTCCCACCGATACCCCCGCACCTACACCTACCCCCCTGCCCATGGCAGGGATCGTCATTGGCATTGACCCGGGGCACCAGCGGATTTATGATCCCAAGCCCGAACCCGTAGCTCCCGGTTCCTCTCAAACCAAGCAGCGGGTAGCGGGTGGCGCCCGGGGCGTAAAGTCCAGGGTGCTGGAATACCAGGTGAATCTGGCTGTGGGCCTGATGCTTCGGGATCTGCTGGAGCAGGCAGGCGCTACCGTGTATATGACCCGCACTACTCACGATGTGAACATCTCCAATAAGGAGCGAGCAGAGTTTTTCAATGCGCACAACGTGGATATGGGCATTCGCCTGCACTGCAACCGATCTGACAATGCAAAAAAGACAGGCGCCTATATCCTTCTGCCTGCCGAAGAGCGAACGGACTGGTATGATACCAATCTGGCTATGGCCGCCAGTGTGATACACCACTACTGCGAAGCTACCGGTATGGAAATGGCTGCCAAAGACGGCATTGTTGCCCGCAGGGATCAAACGGGATTCAACTGGTGTACCCGGCCGACTTTCAATATTGAAATGGGGTATATGAGTCACCCGGAAGACGATGCCCGTCTGTCTGACCCGGCTTTTCGCCAAACGGCTGCCCAGGGGCTCTTTGCCGGCATATTCGCTTATTTCTGCCCGGATGAGGAGATCCCTTCCCTTGCGCTCAAAGAAGAAACCCTTTCCGCCGCAGCGGCCGCCATGGAGGAATAGGCATCTGGCTTGCAGCGGCCGCTCCAAATGCATTGAATCTGCCGCACGATAGGTTTTCTGCCGGTCGGCATGCCGCCCATTTCAGCGGATACACTGCAAAAGCTGAAACAGCAGAAAACCGCATGGGATCCCCCCGCATAATGCCTCAAAAACAGTATGCAGCCCCTCTTTCCATACGTTTTCAGGGAAACATACGCTCTGCCGGCCTGTATTGGAAACCGCTTCTGATACCTGCCTGACAAATGGCAATTCATGCAGCAATGCCCCTGATATGGTTTAATCTCTGATGCAAAAGCCGGATCCTTGCAGGATCCGGCTTTTTTGTGCAATGACCGTCACGATGAGCAGGTCTGCCTGCTGCCCGTTCCTTTTGCTTTTCAATAAGGGAGTCGCATCCCCAAATATTCGGCCGTTGCTCTATACCCCCAGCAGCCACAGGAGCATGGAAGCCCCCAGCAGCCCATACCCCACCCAGGGGGGACGGCTGCGGTTGGGCAGAAAATAGGGAGACAAACCAAACAACCCCAGGAACCAGAGCAGACAGGCAACAGGCCCCGGAGCCGGAGGATACAGGGGTGCCGCGATCCCCAGTTCCGTAACTTTTAAAATATAAGCCAATACACCTTTAGGCAGCAGAGAAGCCAGCTTCCCCAGCGGATGCCAGAGAGCATCCAGCCCCAGCGCCAGCCACCCGGGCACCAGGAACAACGCCGCTATTGGCAAAACCAGGGGCGAAAGCAGAATACCGATCCACTGCACCTGTCCGGTAGTCCTGGCCAACAGCGGCATTGTCCCCAGCATAGCCGCCAGCGCTCCGGCAAAGGCTGTTCGCAGCACCTCCCCCAAAACAGTTCGGGCCGGAAGAAGTTCTTCCAGAGGCTGGGTAAGCATCAGCAGCCCGAAAACCGATCCGAAGGACAGGCAAAATCCCAGGGATTCCAGATATCTTGGATCCAGCACGACCAGCAGGCTGAAAGCCAGCGCCAGCGCCGAAAAGTTATCCTCCTCCCAGCTGCCTGTGCGCAGCAAAAACAGAGTGAATACCATCACTGACGCCCGCAGGGTAGAAGGGGAAAATCCTGTCAAGGCACTGTACAGCAGCAGCACGCTGCCGGAAAGCAGCGCCCGCAGCCACCGCCGCCTGCCCCGAAAAAGCGTCAGTATTCCTCCGCAGACAATGCCTACATGCAGCCCGGATACCGTCAGCAGATGCAGTAGTCCGCTTTGCAGAAACGCCCGGTAGGAGCCGTAGCCCATATCCTTCTTTTCCCCTAAAAGCATCCCCTTGGCTTCCGGCGCATAAGGACCGAACAGCAGCTCTATACGCTTTTCCAGCGCCGACCGAAGTTTCAGTGCCCAACCATATAGTAACGGCGCTCCGCCCCGGGTGATCTCCGGATCGGAAAGCGCCTCCGCCTGTCCCCGCAGATCTGCATGGGCATCGCTTTCGGGTCTGAGCCGAACCTGCATCGTCAGACGGTCTCCATAATTTATCGCCTGTTCTTTCGGCAGGCTCAATTCCAATGCCCCCGATCCGGAAACGCCGTTTATCTCCAGCTGTCGAAGAAGCACGGTCTGTTCGTCCTCTCCGGAGCCGGGCAGACTCCATACCGTGCCGGAAAGGAGCGCTTCTCCTGCCGGAAGTATTCCCTGCGGCAGGAACAGTCCACGCAGCAGCGCCAGACCCAGGCACAGGGGCAGCAGAAACAGGCTCTGCCACCGATATAACAGCCACCCCGCCAGGCATAGAGCCAAGGCCCCGGGCAGCAGCAGCCACAGCCCCGTTAGGCGTAAGGAAAGAAGCCCTCCCAGCAGAGCGCCTATGGCCCCATAAACCAGGGGCCGCCGGTTCCAGAGGGGTTCCCGCATTTCCATATATACAGTATAATTGGATTTATTTGAACCTGCAAGGGGCGTTCCCTGTCTGCACAGGGTTCATTTTCCCCAGAACGACTGACTTCATTGCTATATGTCTGCCGTGGGAGCCCAGCCAAGGGAATGCAGCACCTGCTCCGCCAGCAGTTGGGGCTGGCAGCCATCGGTCGTCAGGCGAATATCTGCGGGCAATGCGGCAGAGCCCGCTCTGGCCAGGGGAATGCTTTCCATGCACCAGCAGTCTTCTTCTTCCCCCCGGGCAAGGATCCGGTCATGAAGTGTGGCCGCTTCCGCTTCCAGTATTACCAGCCGCGCGTCCAGTCCTTTTTCCTTCATGGGCAGAAGTATATCCCGGTAAGACTGGGTCCGCACCAGCGTCATAGGCACCAGAACGGTTTTCCAGCGCCCATACAGATCCTCCAGCAGCTGCCGGCAAAACACCCGCCACAGAGGATAATCCTCAAAAATCACTCCCATGGGCTCCCCCGGATAATTGCCCCGGACGGCATTGCCTACAGCTTCCGCATCAAAAATCATGGCTCCCGGCAGCTGCCCGGCCAGCACCTCTGCCAAAGTGGATTTGCCTACCCCATAGGGACCTGATATCCAGAGTATCATAATGGGCTCCTTGCTTTTTTGTATCTATGCATATACTATAACAGTTCCAAAAAGCAAGAGCAACCTTTTTCCCCGCCCCGCTTCCGCCCATTGCCTTTTTCTTTCCCGATACCTGTATCCGGCTGTTCGAAGAATGGCTGCAAATACCCCTCCCTCCTATGGCAAGGAGCCGTTGCATTGAACGGGAAAACGTGCTATAGTGAATGCAAACAGCAGCCGGGAGGAACAGCATGGATCCAAGATTAAGACAGGTCCTGAAAGACACCCGCCGTATGGCCTTTCTGGGCGGAGCGGGACTGTCTACGGAAAGCGGTATCCCCGATTTCCGCAGCGAGGACGGCATCTACAAGGCCCAGCAGGCCTATGGCTATCCCCCGGAAGTACTGCTGAGTCATGATTTTTTCATGGCAAAGCCGGAGATCTTTTTTGATTACTATCGCAAGTACCTGCTTTACCCCAATGCCAAACCTAACAAAGCCCACTATGCCCTGGCCCGATTGGAACAGATGGGTAAGCTCACTGCTGTCATCACCCAGAACATTGATGGGCTCCATCAGGCGGCAGGGAGCAAAAACGTATTGGAGCTTCATGGCAGTGTTCACCGGAACTACTGCATGAACTGCCATAAAAGCTATTCTATGGATCACATCCGGGAAAGCAGCGGTGTCCCCCGGTGTAGCTGCGGCGGCATCATTAAGCCCGATGTGGTCCTGTATGGAGAAGGGCTGGACGAAAAGACTCTGGTCAGCGCCGTGACCCACATATCCCGGGCGGATACCCTTATGGTAGGTGGCACCTCTTTGGTGGTATATCCTGCAGCCGGGTTGGTGGATTACTTTACCGGCCGGGAGCTGGTGCTCATCAACCTCTCGCGCACCGACCGGGACGGGGAGGCTACCCTGTGCCTGCATGAAAAGATCGGGCAGGCGCTGGAAGATGTTCTGAGCGATGATACCCTCTGACGCATCCGTTTGTACACACCTGCATTACTTTATAAATAAAAAGAAGGAATTGATATGAGCCAAAACTGTACGCCCCAGGACTGCGGCAGCTGCAAGCTGAACTGCCCCAGCCGTATGCCCCAGCATGAAAAGCTCCACCCCGCTTCCTCCGTTAAGAAGGTCATTGCCGTTATGAGCGGCAAGGGCGGCGTGGGCAAATCCATGGTCACCTCTCTGCTGGCCACCATTACCCAGCGGGCCGGCTATAAAGCCGCCATTCTGGATGCAGACGTTACCGGTCCCTCCATCCCCCAGGCCTTTGGCGTACATTCCAAGGCTCAGGGCACCGAGGACGCCATTTTTTCCGTTTCCACCCCCACAGGCATTCAGATCATGAGCCTGAATCTGCTGCTGGAGGATGAGACCTCTCCGGTGGTATGGCGGGGTCCCGTCATTGCCGGTGCGGTAAAGCAGTTTTGGACGGACGTCATCTGGAAGGATGTGGATGTAATGTATATCGACATGCCCCCGGGCACCGGAGATGTCCCCCTGACGGTTTTGCAATCCATCCCCGTAGACGGCATCGTGGTGGTTACCAGCCCTCAGGAACTGGTGGGTATGATCGTGGAAAAAGCCGTAAAAATGGCCGAGCTTATGAAAGTACCTGTTCTGGGGCTGGTAGAGAATATGTCCTATTTTGTCTGCCCGGACTGCGGCAAGCAGCATTTTCTCTTTGGCCAGAGCCATCTGGAGCAGATCGCAGAAAAGTACGGCATCCCCAATACGGCCCGGATCCCTCTGAATCAGAAGCTTACCGCCGCTGCCGACGCCGGGCTTATGGAGCTTTTTGAAGGCGACTGGCTGGACAATCTGGTGCAGGCCATTCTGGCTTTGGAAAAATAACCCCGCACCGGGAAAAAGTCAAAAAAAGCCTTGCAAAAATGCCTGAGATATGCTATAAATGTAAGGCTAACGGTCCTTCTTGCTTTCTTGAAGAAGGAAAGCCAACAGACCACAAGGAGGTGAAAGAATGAATCAGTATGAAGTTTTGTACCTGATCACGCCGGAACTGGACGAAGAGACCAACAAGGCCGTCATCGAGAAGTTTGCAGGCATCATCACTGCCAATGGCGGTGAGATCGTGAAGCAGGACGAATGGGGCAAGCGCCGTTTAGCTTACGCCATCGACTACAAGACCGAGGGATATTATGTGCTGGTGGACTTTAATGCCGCCCCCACTCTGCCCGCGGAATTGGAGCGTAACTTCCGCAACGATGAGCGCATCCTGCGCTACATGGTTACCAGCAAAGTCGCATAAGGGCCTTGGCCATTTGGCCGTGACGAACCGCACGAGAGAGTTTTTAAGGAGTCAAGCATGAATAAGATAGTTTTGATCGGCAATCTGACCCATGATCCCGAAACCCGTTCCACCCCCAATGGGGTAACGGTATGCAGCTTTACCATCGCCGTTAACCGCAGGTTTGCGTCCCAGGGCGGTGAAAAGCAGACCGATTTTTTCCGCATCAACGCCTGGCGGCAGCTGGGCGATTTGTGTGCCCGGTATCTTACCAAGGGCCGCAAGGTAGCGGTCATCGGCGAGCTTCAGGCCCGGACCTACGAAGCGAAGGATGGCACGACCCGTCTTTCTTTGGATGTATCTGCCGACGAAGTAGAATTCCTCTCCCCCAAGGGCCAGGAGGATGGAAGCGCCAACTACAGCGCGCCCCGTCCCCAGCAAAGCCATGGGAGCAGTCAGGATATGGCCGGCTTCAATGATATATCCTCTGACGACATTCCATTTTAAATTAAAATTAACAGGAGGCTTGCACCATGGAAGAGCGCAAAATGCGTCCCCGTCCCAGAAGAAGCAGACGCAAGGTTTGCAAGTTCTGCGTTGAAAAGGCTACCAGCATCGATTATAAGGACACCAAAAAGCTTCAGGGCTTCATCTCCGAAGCCGGGAAGATCCTGCCCCGCCGCATGTCCGGCGTGTGCGCCAAGCACCAGCGTGATTTGGCCGTGGCAATCAAGCGTGCCCGCGTCATGGCTCTGCTGCCCTTTGCCGCAGAAAGATAAACAACACCGTATCCATTGACCGTTTAGCATCAAAGCACCGTAGATCCGGTGCTTTTTTTATAACAGGAGGAAGTTTGCCATGGATCAAGACCAGATCTGTGCCCTGCTTTGCAGCCGAAACATTGCCTATGAACGCACGGAACACAAGGCCGTTTTTAACATGGCCGAAGCAGCGCAGCTTTCCCTGCCCCACCCGGAGGCAGAAGCAAAAAACCTTTTTGTCCGGGACGAAAAAAAGCGGAATTACTATATGATCACCGTTAAAGGAAATAAACGGGTAGATTTAAAAGCCTTCCGTCAGGCGCAGGGCATACGTCCCCTTAGCTTCGCCTCTGAAGAAGACCTGATGGAGCTGCTGGGCCTTATCCCCGGCGCCGTTACACCTTTGGGACTGCTCAACGATGCGCAGAAGCGCATGAAGCTCTTTCTGGATCAAAGCTTTCTGGATCCCCCGGGGCTTATTGGCGTTCATCCCAACGATAATACCGCTACCCTGTGGCTGAAAACAGAAGATCTTATCCGTCTCCTCCGGGAACAGGGCTGCGATGCGCAGCTTTTTACTCTATGATCCGCCAGGGCCCGCAGCCAAGGAGGAGCCCCATCCTGCGCCGCTCTGCAGAAATCTGCGATCTGCCTGTACCGGCGGGCATTCGCCCTTTTTCCCCCTTGCCCTTTGCCGCCCGCCATGCTATTCTTATTTGTATATTCGTTTTATGGGGGAAAGTATGCAGCCTGCAAAAACCGATCGAAAACATTCTGCTATCCTGACATGCATTTTGTGGATACTGGAGGGAATTCTGGTGGGCTTTGGCGCCATTTTGCCGGGAGTCAGCGGCGGAGCTTTGTGCGCCGCCTTCGGCATGTATCACCCGTTGATCGAAACCTTCTCCGCGCCCAGAGACGGTATCCGGAAATACTGGCGCATGCTGCTGTTCTTTGCCGTAGGCGCAGGCATTGGTTTTGTGGGACTTTCCGGCCTGACGGCCCGCCTGATGGATAAGAACACCACCCTGGTAGTCTGTGCCTTTGCAGGCTTTATTTTGGGCACTCTGCCCGATCTCTGGCATGAAGCCGGTGAGCAGGGACGTCCCAGGGGGGCCTATTGGGGACTGGTTCTGTCTTTTCTGCTGATGCTGGGTGCCCTGACCCTGCTTAAGACCCAGGTCAACGTGACCATTGCCCCGGGCATCCCCGGATATCTCCTTTGCGGCGCTCTGTGGGGTCTGAGTTTCATTGTACCGGGGTTGAGTTCCTCTTCCCTGCTGCTGTTCTTCGGTCTGTATAAGCCCATGTCTGAGGGGATCGCCCGGCTGGATATGCTGGTGCTGCTGCCCATGGCCGTCAGCGGCCTGCTTTGCGTACTGCTGCTTTCCAAAGCGGTAAGCTGGGCCTACAAGCGCTGGTACGCCATTGTTTCCCACTGCGTTATGGGCATTGTTGCGGCCACGGCGGTAATGATCCTGCCGGTATCGGCCTTCACCTCCGGCCAGCGGATACTGGGGCTTCCGGCCCTGCTGGTTTTCCCGCTGCTGATCTGCCTGGGAGCCCTGACCTCCTACTGGCTGACCATCCTTTGCAGCCGTTTGAAACGATCTGCCTGATCCCCCGCCAATATTCTATAACCCAGCCGAAGGTCTAAAAGCCTTCGGCCTTTTTGTTTCAAAGAGACTGCATTGGGTGGCCGCTTTGCAACACAAGCGGAATCGTTGACAGAGGCAACGGCTCCCGGTAAAATGAGTAATATAAAGATTTCGCAAAAGATATGACGTAATTTAGCCGCTCGGGGGTCACCTGCCGATACCCCGGATGGCCACGTTATTTGTCAGGATATATTGCTGAGAATTTACCGTTAGAAGCTATTGAGCCCCCTGTGCCGCACATAATTCATCCGCTCAACTCCAATCATAAAACAAAAAGCCCGATCCTGTAAAATCGGACTTTTGGCGTCCCCGGCGCGATTCGAACGCGCGGCCTTTCGCTTAGGAGTATGGCTTGCCACATGATACACGGTTCTGGTGTAACTTCCAATACCTTCCCTTACGCAGAATGACTTGTAGTAAACGAACTTTATGGTGCAAAACGCTCATTCTGACGCACTTTTATGGGTCCGTCGGGTGGTCCTATTAGCAAACTCTTAGCAAGAGACATTCCATGAAGTGCCGATAACTACTGACATTCTACACCCTTTAGATCCTGCATTTGCAGAGGCGCTCAAAGCGAAGAATGCAGCAGCTAATGCAAGAGCAAAGGCGAAGATGGATGATCTTACGGAACGGGCCAAAACCGATCCTGAAGCAGCCAGAGATCTGGAAGAAAAGATAGAACGCCGACGCAGCTATAGTTTGGGCGAAGTGAAAAGACAGATTCGTTTATATCCCAGTCATCGGGGTTGCTTTGTATAAGGTAGCATCTTCCTAAGGGAGCGATGCTTGCAAAAAGCACGTCTCCAATGCGTATATCAGATCTGCGGTGAACGATTGACCTTGCAGACTCGTCGATCGTGTCACAGCCTGTAAAGTCAATCCTTCCTTCCTGAGTCAGATTCTTAACCGTAAGATATTGAATACCACCCTCACTGAATGTAAAGTTTTGGCGGGGATTAAGGCCAGTCCGTACACTGTCAATCAGGTCGCTATACTTTCCTGCTCTCCACCCCTTCGGTACCTCTCTCCTCAGTTCCTGGCACCATACCATCTCCCCGCCGCTGCTGCGGTAGGGCTTGCCGTTTTCATCCGGGAAATCAAACTGCACAAACCAGTAGTCATAGAGGGTGCGGGCCATGCATTCCAGCTCGGCGCAGAGGCGGGTGTTGAGGTCAATTTTCTGATCCACAGGGAAAATAGCATCAACAGCTCTGTTCTGTTCTTCTAAGGATGGTAGTGGGATTTCATAGCCCGGGAAATCATCAACAGACAGTCGATCTACAGTGCTTCCACGAACTTTATGTGACTGCGTGAAATGTGTCCATTCAGGCGACAGAAAGAAATAGTATAACCATCTTGGGTTGACCTTAGCTTTATCGCAGCGCACAATGCCAAGTCTACGCCCCAAGCAGCCATAGAAATCTTTCGGGATAAGCACATACCTGCCCAACGTTGCTTCGTACGAAAAGACAATATCATCTTCCTGCGGGGTTACGCGGCGTGTCCAAATAACATAATCGTCTTCGGACAGATGCGCGAACCCAGACGGATTGAAACGCCCGTCATCTGTTATCCCATCAAGACCAAGGTATATCGGACCCTCTGCTATCTTCTTGGGTGTCGCATGTGGCCCGTCGAAGACAGTTGCAATGTCTCCTATCCTGACCTTATTCATACTTCACCCGCCCAACTGCTCCATGATCTCCGTCTCCAGCCGATGCCCTTCCTCAAACATCGCCTGCAGTCGGGATTGGTAGCCCTGCATTTTCTCCGCAAACTCAGCCGGAGTCAGGTTCACGTACTCGATCCTCACCTCGAAATACTGCCCAGCGGAGAAGCTGTATTTCTTTTCCTTGATCTGCTCCTCACTGACGACGACGCAGAAATCATCGACCGGCTCTCCGGCGTTGAAGGCAGTGATGATCCGCTCGATCTCCTCGTCGGAGAGGACAGTGCGCTGGTTATCGTCCACCTTTACCTTGCTGCCCAGCTTGCTGGCATCCATCAGAATGACATCCCCGGTGTGATCCTTATCGATGAACACCACGGAAACGTTTGTGCCGGTGTTGGCAAAGATATTGCTGGGCATACTGACTACGCCCCGGAGCCAGTGATGATCCACCAGATGCTGACGAATCTTCAGCGGGATGCCGCTTCCGGCTGTCAGGAAGCCCGTGGGCACCACCACAGCTGCCTTGCCATGCTCATTCAGGGAGACGATGATGTGCTGCAGGAACATTTGATAGACGGCCATGCTGTCCAGCTTCTTGTTGGGGATATTGGGCACCCCGGCGAAGAAGCGGGCTTTGTAGGCTTCACCGGCAAGCTGATCCCGGGTTTTGCTGAAATCCATGTTGAAGGGTGGATTGCTGACGATGAAATCGAAGGTGGCGATGCCATTGCCCCGGGCGTTCAGGTGCCGAGGGCTCACAAGAGTATCGTCATGAATTACATTGGGCAGGGAGTGCACCAGGCTGTTCAGGATCAGGTTCAGGCGCAGGAATTCATTGGATTTCTGGCTGATGTCCTGGGTGTAGATGGTACACTTATTCTCGCCGATGGCGTGGGCCGTGGCCAGAACCAACGTGCCAGAGCCGGCGGCGGGATCATAAACGGACACGTCCTGCACAGGTTCGCGCACCAGGATGCGGGCCAGAATCGTGGCGATGGCATGGGGCGTGTAGTACTCAGCGTATTTACCGCTGTCCTTGTTGTAATCCTTCACCAAGTACTCGAAGATGTCGGCGAAGAAATCATACTTCTGGTCGAACACAGCGGAGAAAGAATCCGACACCAGCTGTCCGATCAGTGCACGACAGAAAGGCGCTTTCTTTTCCTCCTCAATCACATACTGAGATAGGCCGCCGAAGAGACGGATGCGGGAGGATGTGCCTGCCGACACCGAAAAGACCTCCAGATTCTGATCGGAGATGTCCTTCAGGGTCGCGTCGAACAGCTCATGGAAGCGCTCCTCATTCTGGCGGTTGTACAGAGCGGAGATGAGCTGATTCCGCTGCAGGCGGGCGGTGTCGGGAGCCAGCTGATAGAGGATCAGCGTAAAGTCGTCTTCGCTGAGTGTGGCAAGATACTCCTCCACTTGTGCGTCGGTGCTTCCCTGCAGAGCAGGAACCACCTTCCGTACCTGCCAGAGGAACTTGTCGTTCAGAAATTTGTAGAGGAAAACCTCGGTTATGATTTTGTATTCGCTGGCGGCATTGCCCAGGCCGAAATTGGCACAGATGGTCTTCAGACCATCAATCATGGCCTTGGTTTGCCGGGTAATCTCAATCGTATCCATCAGCTGGCCCATGTCCTTTCACGGAAGTATTCCCTGGAGATCGTCTGCCCCATAAACTGCACCTGCGGCAGGGTGAAGGGCAGATGGCTGGAACGCAGAGCGTCAATAATCTGAGGCATCAGCGCCTTAGTGAAATAGGCTTCATTCCGCAGGATGCCGCTGTTCATCATCACGCTCTCATCGGTTGAGTGCTTCAAGCGCATTAGCACCTGATGGATCTGCACATCGCTGCCGATGGGGGGCGGATTTGCCTTCAGACGCTTGTGAATGCGCATAAAGCGTGGATCGTTCTCGTAACGCTGGGTCAGCATTGCATCCCGGCGGTTGAGCTCCGCAGCCTGTGCCCGGATGCGATCCAGGGCGGTCATATCCTCCCGCATCTCCTCGGCGGTAAGTTCCTCGATCTTTTTCTTCTGCAGCAGCCGCTGCAGCTCTTCCAGCAGTGTGACTTACTCCGGATCGTCCGGGTCGTGATTGCTGTGCATCGTCTGTCGGGTACGCTCCAGCATCTCCCGGTAACTGTCCGCGATGACCATTTCATCCTTGGAGATCCGCTTGAATACAAATTGGATCTGATCCATGGCGATGTTCAGCACAGACTGCATATCAACGGCTTGATCCAGCGTTTCGCGCTGATTCAGCAGTTTGATCCGATTGGTGACCTCGGTCAGCATGGCAGAAGCGTTGCTCACGGTGAAAGATGAGGCAAGGGCATCATAGCCATACAGCCGGGCAACATTCGCCATTTCTCGATACTGGGTCAGAGCTTTTTGCAGTTGAAGCAATTCCGGTTTGCCCACATTGTCAGAGATCTGCTGCGTGAAGACAGAGATGTTGTCCCGGTCATAGAGGAACAGTACGTCCTCAATAGCCGTCAGAGCGGTCCTGATTTCATCTTCGGTCATGAAGATGCTGTCATACTCGGAAAAAGCATCACCCAGCTCCGTTTGCAGCTCCCGCATGTATTCCTGATTGGTCTTGTCGAACTCTTTCCGGATGTCGGCAAAGTCAATCACGGTGCCGAAACGATGCTGTCCATAGGGTCGATTAACACGGGTAAGCGCCTGCAGCAGGTTGTGATCCTTGATCACTCTGCCTACGTACAGCCGCTTGAGCCGAGGTGCGTCAAAGCCCGTCAGTAGCATGTTGAAGACAATCAGAATATCGATAGCGCCCTTCTTGAAGTCGATACGCTCCTGCTTTCTGGTTTCGATGTCATCCTCATCGTGCAGGATCAGCGCGACCTTCAGATCCGGCAGATCCTTCATCTGCCGGAAGACCTCCCGGGCCTGCTTGGAGGAATCGCAGATGATCATTCCGCCGATGGAGGGATCGTGAAGCCTGACGCGGGCTTGTGTGAAATCCTCCACGATATACTGCACCAACGGCTGAACATACTTCTCATGGGCATAGAGGTCTTCCCGTTGAATGGAGCGCTCGAGAGTGCGGATGCTCTCCAGAACGCCTTGCATCTGCACACGGTATTCGGTGCGGATACCCTCCCGCATCAACCGCAGGGTATAGCCATCCTTGATGGAGGCATTGTAGTAGTATTTATGAATGTAGGGTCCAAAGACATCTTTGGTGTTATAGCCTTCACCGATCAGCGGAGTGCCGGTCAGTGCAATCCATATCGCCTGCCGGTCCGAAGCCTGCAAATAAGACAGGAATGAGCCTTTAGGATTGTAGCTGCGGTGCGCTTCATCCATGAAGTACACACGCTGTACCCGAAGGCCGTAGTCACTTGGCTGAGCTACCGCTTCATCGGAGAACTTCTGGATATTCACCACGGTTATGGAGAGACCGCCGGAGGTGCTGCTCTCCCGAACCGGTGTCAAAGCCTTTTCAAAAGCATCCTTGGAATTGACTTCGTTGACCGTCAGTCCTCTGGCGCGGAATTCATCCGCTGCCTGCTGAAGCAGATCCAACCGATCCACGATGAAGTAGAACCGGGCGATCACTCCCTGATGCTGGAAATAGTCCGACAGGTACCGGACATTGAAGTAGGCCAATGCTGTTTTACCGCTTCCCTGGGTGTGCCAGATGACACCTTTTCGGCCGCCATCAGAGATTCGCTTTTCAATGGCCTGCGTGGCGAACAACTGCGGGTAGCGCATCACATGCTTCTCTGTCTCCGTGATGCCGTTATCGTTCACCCGATCAACATAGACCAAACCATAGCGCAGCAAGAACAGCAGTCGATCCCTGCTGGCCATGGAAGAGAGAATGCGGTGCGTCGGTGTGGTAGGGCTCAGATTGGTCAGATACTCTGCATGGTGCTTGATGGCAGGGAGATGTGTGTCCAGCAGGATCTTCCGTTCCGCCGTGGGATCCAAATCCGCAATCTGCGCAAACCGGCCTTCCTGTTCCTCTCGAAAATGATCGAAGAACAGTCGCTTCTTTCCGATGGTCGCATAGAAAGCGCCGGAGAGCGGAGGCGTCTCGGAATCATCATATTCTCCATTGTTCGAGAAGATCATCAACTGGGTCATGTTGATGAACCGCCGGAACTTTGGATTCCTCAGCCGGCGATCCATCCGATCCCGTTCAGCCTGGATGCCATCTACATTGTTGGGTCGTTTGACCTCGATGAACACCAGCGGCAATCCGTTGATCAGCAACGTGATGTCAGGCCTGAATTCGTCCTGATCTCTCTTGCAGGGTAGTTCAGTGACCACATGCCAACTATTCTGATCTGGATGCTCAAAGTCAATCAGCTTCAACCCGCTGCAGCCAGCCTGAAGAAGCTTGAAAAACTCGCGACCCAGATCGTCATTATCCAAGGCGTTCCGAATCTCCTGGATGATGTCAGTAGCCTTCTCCTCGCTTACGGGCTGCATGTTGATCTGTGCCAGGGAGTCGCGAAATATGGAGAGGAAGATATTGGTTTCCTCGTCATGCTCGCATTCCTGGAGCGAGAGGTAGCTATAACCAAGCCTTGTCAGATGCAGCAAGGCTGGAATTTTCACCCGCTCGTCCTCTGGACGTCCCATGTTGTCACCCCCAACTACAGATGTGCGCCCGTTGGCTATCATGTAGCGTTTATGTTTGTCTCCGAGATTCTATCAGTATGCCGTCCTTCTGTGCTAATACAATCCTGTGTCCGAAGTATCTCTCAGCTTCCTCTGAGTGATCTACAACGACAATCGTTTTACCTTTCGCTCGAATGCGATCAAAGAAAGAAGCGACAAGATATATTTCAGATGGACTTAACCCTTTGAACGGTTCATCAATGCCGAGAACCTTCGCTGTTGATTTGGCAGCCTTCATGATCTTGATGCGGATATTTTCTCCACCTGAAAGAGTGGAAGTAGGTTGCCCAATCTTCAAGTGCCCCAGGAGGATTGAAGATGCTTCTTCGAAGGTAGTACTGATCTTGGAGTCGAGCTTTCTAAAGTACTGAATACCTTCATCAATGGTCATGTTCCATATATCAAATATGGTTTTGCCATCAATCTTATATTTCTTCAGAACTTTGTTGAATCCTGTTCCTTCACACTCTTCGCAAGGCAGTATTGATTTTGTCCTGGCATCGTATCCGTACTCTATGTAGCCGACACCACCGCAAACCGGGCAAGCTCCATCGCAGCCGGATTGGTTGGAGAACCAACGCCGGTCTTTCCCAGTTTTCTTCGCAAATAGATCCTGGATTCTTCCAAACAGATCCAGAGCTGTAATAACACTGGAAGTTTTGTTTCCCATCATTGGTTTCTGGTTTATATACAAGTACTCATCAAAAACCTGCGGGAAATACTCACGAAGCAGTGTTGATTTTCCGACCCCGGAAGGCCCGGTGATCATATTCATAGCTGCCTGCATAATTGAAATCCGGACACCTTGGTACTGATAAACAGGGCTTGATACTTCTATTGGTAGCATAGCATCAGTCTTGGACACACTCAAAGAGCGCGATTGACTCTCTTGCTGGATATATTGAGCAGCATCAATCATCTGTCCGCCCTTTGAACCGCCACCTGGGCCAAGAGCATAGATTCTGCGGGCTTTGCTGACAAACACGTCGCTATGATCGACCACAAGAACAGTATGACGGTCACAGAGAGCTATGATGTTTTCATAGATTGCTTTCTTCTCGCGTCCCGACAACCCTGCCAGAGGTTCATCCAGTACAACCAGCATATCAGAAAGCTGCGCATTAAAAACCTGCACCATTCTCAGGCGCTGCAATTCTCCACCAGACAAAGTCGGTATTGCGCGATGGAAGAACAGATGCCCCAGATTTAGATCAATAGCCTTTTTCAGAAAGGAGTGGAGACTATTGAAAGCAAAAGAGATACGAACATCCTTTACCTTTTTCTTTGATTCCTCTACGAAATTGATGAGTTCCGCAAAGGGCATAGTCATGAAGTCGCCAATTGACAGACCGTTAAACAGGTACTGCCGTTGTTCAGCTCCGTACTTCTGACCTCCACAACATGGGCAAGTCCTCTCGCTATAAAACCTGCTCGCGGTACTGTAATCTGGCATCATCGCTTTTCCAGTCATGATACCATAATAGCAGGATGTACGTTGTGAGGTTCCGTTGGTTCGCTTATAGAGAAACTTGTACTTAGTCTTCCCTTCACCATAGAGAAGCAGATGCTTTTCTTTTTCCGACAGCTGCCGGAATGTTTTTGATGGGTCAATTCCTACATCGTGGCAGTAAGCGACAAGAATCTGGCGGTAGAAATCTTTGAATTTATTCCAGCATCGGAAAGGATTCTGTGAGATCGGAAGGCTGTAATCGATAATCCTGTTTTCGTCGATAACGCTGATAAAACCAAGTCCATGACAGTTTTCGCACAGATTAGCAGCTCGGTTTAATGTGAAGTGCTCCTCTGGGATACCTGTCATGGACGCAAAAATGAAAGCGATACTCCGGTTAAGACCGAAATACGTTCCAATGGTTGAGTGCATATTATTGTTGCTGTTAGATTGTCTGATCGGCACAGCAACAACCATATTGTGATACCCCTTAACCTTGTAAGAGGGTTCAGCAACATCGTCAGCAAACATGGCCATATATTCATGCTGACCAATCTGTGCAATTGTATCGTATGCTAAAGATGACTTTCCACTACCGGATGGCCCGATAATCAGGTTAAGAGCTCTTTTTTCAAGCTCAACATCAAGGCCTCTAAGATTGTTGGTTTCGATTCCTTCAACCCGAATGACATCAGCCATTTTTACCCCTGCTTTCGCATATGATGCGATATAGATCACGGATGAAGAAATCCAGCGTCTTCTTGGCATGCACGCAGAATCGCTCGTCAACGGAATGAATCGTGTTGCCTGGCTTCAGGTGCATTGCATTGATCGGGCAACCTCCGCCGCAGATTCCAAGGGCCGGGCAGTCGAGACAACAATCTTTGTTCAGCGGTGTAAGCTGCGACCACTCGATAAACGTTGGATCCTTTGTGGCATCAAATGATTGATCGTAAATCGAAGTGACAAAGTATTTTTTATCGTACAGGCATCCATGACAGATGCCGACCTGGCCGTTAGGTGCCACAACGATCTGTCCGCCCGCTGTTGCGGCACAGTCAGAATAATAGACCTGCGCCTTGGAGAAAGAGTCGAGTTTCCGCATCATACGGTCTTCGTATATGCCTTTTTTCCGAAGCTCTACAAACTCATCAATGATGAATTGAGCTGCTGCTTCATTGTAGCTTTCCGGAAGAACGAATGTATCACTCGACATTAAGATGTTAAACCCAAAGGACTTGACACCGTAATTGTCTACAAGATTCAGAATATTCACGGTGTCTTTGATTGTTTCCTCACTCAGTGTCACAGAGAGTGCGACGTCTACGCCCAAGCGTTTGCAAAGGTCCAGAGTCTTAAGCACACGGGCAAAGACGGGGTTTCCACCGAGATCAACACGCATATTGTTCGCGGCATCGGTAAAACCATCGCAAGAGATAGCAATTGAGACGCCGAGCTCCTTGAGCTTCAGAATGCGTTCTTCAGTCAGCAATAATCCGTTCGTGACCATGGACATCTCGACATTCTTAACGCACTTCTCAACACTCCTGAGTGCATTGAGTCTTTCAGCAATGTGAACAAGTACCGGAAAATTGACCATTGGCTCGCCGCCATAGAAAATCACGACCGGATTTGCGTCTTCAAAATCCAGATCAGAAAGTTTCATCTGCCTGATGAAAAAATCAATTGCCTGATCTGCTGTCTCAACGCTCATATCCTCAAGCAAGAACTGCCGCCGTTTTTCTTCATCGTTGTTTCCGAGGAAGCAGTATTTGCAGGCCAGATTGCACTGCTCACTTAGAATCATGTAGCAGACACTAATAGCGGGGACAGGTGCTCTGGAGCGGATAAACCTGAGCACCTTATCATCTTCATCATCCGTTTTGGTAAGCACCTTGCATTTTATCAGTTCAGCGACTTCGTTGGTCAGATTTTCCGGTGCATTTTCGGGGGTAGAGCAAAGAGGACTTGCAAGCCACACCTGCAAGTCCTCATAAGCCTTTCTCGTCAAATACACAGGTTTCATCCTCAGCGAGTGATAAAGGGCTATCGCATCACCGAGGTCATACTCATGTGCAAAGCGAGAAAGCTTTACCATTCGATATCCTCCTTCTCAGGAGCCCGCTTGCACCTGGAGCAGGAGCAGGCGCAAGTGCAGGAGTTGCACTTCACACAGGCGCACTTTGCCATGGAGATGTTGCTCATATCAGAGATGTTGCCGAACATCTGGGCATACTCGTTCGTGGTTGCACTCATGTTACAGAACCTCCCATTCTTCGTCCGTAACCTCAGGGCGATTGTCAGTGTACTTGCACTTAGAGCTGCAGCTGCACTTACAGCCAGTGCACTGAGACATGCACTTCTCGCGGGGACCAGCCATCATTGTGGGGGTAATGTTGCCGTAAAGCGCATTGTACGCATCTCCAGAATAAGAGACCATGTACTGCACCTCCTTCTATAGGTTGATGCCAGTATACATGTAAACTATAACATTGTCAATAATGTATTTTTTGCTTTCGTTCTATTCGACGTTATTGTTTTTCTTTCTCAAGGGCGTTTAATACAACATATAGTATGTACCATTATATTGATGCCTATATATTGATAATTGTGGAAAATGCGATTCTGGAAGGAACTGCGTTTCAAAGTAGCTCAAATCCCTTATGTATCAAGGGCTTTTTGGCAATTAACGAATAGAACGAATATGAATACAAAGGGAGAGGGCGAAAAATCTTCGGAAGATTTTTGGGTCAAGGCGGAACGCCTGTATTATTCCGCCCTGATCGGCTACATCTGGTACGAGGCCCCGGAGGAAGAACGCAACTTCATCACCCTTCTGGACCTGATCAACGCCAGCGAAGCAAGGGAGGACGATGAGGAATACCAAAGCCCGGTAGATATCCTCTTTCAGCAGCTCGCGGAAAAGGAGCCGGACCATTTCGCGGTAAAGCAGTACCGCAAGTTCAAAATGGCGGCGGGTGCTGTATGCTTTAGAAGACTTCTTAATCAGTCGATTAGGAAGTCGCCTAAAACATACAACCTTACATAATCGAAGAAAGGAGAAATCGCATGGATACAAGAATGATAACTGCCCTGTACGAGCGACTAAGCCGTGATGATGACTTAGAGGGCGAATCCAACAGCATATCCAATCAAGAGTTACTATGTAGAGGGTGGTTTCTCCCACCTAATACATATGACTGCGGCT
>UQYI01000013.1 GCA_900545265.1 uncultured Eubacteriales bacterium | reverse complement strand
TCACAAAAGCATAGCCTTTGCTGGCTTTTGTCTGGGTTTGTGCGGTATTGCCTTAGAAATCAGACGGGATTTGTCCGTATGCACTCCGGATACCGTCAGCTAACAGTTGATAAGTGAATTAGTTCCTTATCACTGTTAAGCCAAGCCATTACAGCCTTGCAAAATGACTGGACTGCGCAAAAACTTGTGTTTCACGACCCCTCCAGCAATAAGAACACCGGCCCCTGCCTCAGAATATGTCCTTCACCGCACAGGAAATATATTTCCGCCTGCAAACGGCCGGGACGCATCCTCAGATCCTCAGCCATTTTATGGATATCCTCTATCCTGCAGGCACCCATATAAGCTCGCTCTTTCAGATATCCCAGGATCCTTCTTTCCAGTTCAATATGCATAGCTGCCTCCGAATGGATATCTTATAGAGTTTTATCGTACTTGTCAATGCAAAGGAAAAATGCTATACTCTGCCTATGAAACTGATATCTTGGAATGTAAATGGCCTGCGGGCCTGTATGCAAAAGGGCTTTACGGATTTTGTGGAAAAAGAGGATCCGGATATTCTGGCTCTGCAGGAAACAAAAATGCAGCCTGGACAGGCTGCTGTGCCTCTGACTGGCTATCACGTCTATTGGAACAGTGCCGAGAAAAAAGGATATTCCGGCACAGCTGTATTCACAAAAGAAGCGCCCGTATCGGTTCGTTATGGAATCGGCATTCCTGTTCATGATATGGAGGGCCGGGTCATTACCTGTGAATATCCCGATTTTTATTTTGTGACCTGCTATACCCCCAATTCGCAGGAAGGATTGAAGCGCCTTGCCTACCGAATGACCTGGGAAGAAGATTTCCTGACCTATTTGAAAACGCTGGATGCGCAAAAACCGGTGATCCTGTGTGGAGATCTGAATGTAGCACACAAAGAAATTGATATCAAGAACCCCAAGACCAACCGCATGAATGCCGGGTTTACAGATCAGGAGCGCGAGAAGATGAGCACATTGCTTCAAAGCGGTTTTACAGATTCTTTTCGTTATTTTTATCCGGATCAGGCTAACATATATTCCTGGTGGAGTTATCGGTTCAAAGCCAGGGAAAAGAATGCTGGTTGGCGGATCGATTACTTTATTACCAGCGACAGATTAACAAATAAGCTGGCAGACAGCCGTATTCTTACGGATGTGCTGGGCAGCGATCATTGTCCGGTAATGCTTTTGACCAAGGAGCTATAAATGGATGTTATTCTCGCCTCCCAGTCCCCTCGGCGCCGGGAACTGCTTGCTCTGCTGCAAATTCCATTTGATGTAGAAGTTTCAGGAGAGAAAGAGATCATACCCGAAGATGCCTGCCCGGAGCAGATTGTAATGGCACTGGCGGAGCAAAAAGCGCAGCATGTGTTTTTGCGGCATCCAAATCACTGTGTTATAGGTGCAGATACCATTGTTGTGCTGGATGGTCACATTTTAGGCAAGCCAAAAATAGCAGCGCAGGCCGTGGAATATCTATCTGCTCTTCAAGGAAAGAATCACTATGTACTTACGGGCGTATGCGTTAAAACGCCCCATGGTTCTCTCACTCGGTACGAAAGTACTCTGGTTCGATTTCGTCCTATGACAATCGATGAGATCACCTGGTATGTATCCACCGGTGATCCTATGGATAAGGCCGGTGCCTACGGTGTGCAGGGGTTAGCCTGTTGCTTTGTAGACAGCGTAGATGGAAACTTTTTTAATGTGGTGGGACTCCCCCTCCCCCTGCTTTATTCCATGCTTCTGGAACTGAGAGTCATGGATACTGCACATATGCTTTTATGAACCAGATCATTGAAGATAAAGTAAAGCTGCTGCCTGATTCTCCCGGTGTATACAAAATGCTGGATGAAACCGGGACGGTGATTTATGTAGGGAAAGCCATTTCACTGAAAAACAGAGTCAGCCAATACTTCCAGAAAAACAAGGAGCATACGCCAAAGGTTACAGCCATGGTCTCTCATGTGGCTGATTTTGAAACCATCGGTGTCCATAATGAGGCCGAAGCCCTGAGCTTGGAGAGCAACCTTATTAAGGAGTTCATGCCCAAATACAACATCCTTTTAAAGGATGACAAGCATTTCCCCTATGTGCGCATTGATCTTAGAAAGGACTTCCCCCGGGTGGAAGTGGTGCGTCGCATCCATTCCGATGGGGCTACATACCTTGGGCCTTATCTTTCCGCAATTGCCCTGCAGGAGCAGCTTTCCATCATTCGCAATCAGTTTCCCATACGGCATTGCAAAAAGGATTTGCAGAAATCCATAGCACGACGGGAGCGTCCCTGCCTTATGTATCACATAGGAAAATGTTGCGCCCCCTGCTCCGGAAAAATCAGCAGAGAACAGTATCATGCATATCTCAAGGATGTGATCTCTTTTTTGGAAGGACATACGGAGCAGGTGGAAGCATCTTTGAAGAAGCAGATGTGGGAAGCCTCAGACAAACTGGATTTTGAGCAGGCCGCCCTTATACGCAATCGTCTGCAAACCGTGGAAAAACTGCAGAATCACCAGGCCGCTATTTTCCCAAAGGAATACGAAGCCGATGTATATGCGCCGGCTCGATTGGAAGAGGATACATTGGTCTATGCGCTCTTTGTACGCAGCGGAAAGATTATAGGTACAGAGCATTATGCCATGCAGGCCCGACCTGAAGATACGGAAGAAGATATCCTTACCGCCTTTCTGATGCAGCAATATGCAAGGCCTGACAACCGTCCGCCCAAAGAAATACTTCTCCCCTTCCTTCCTACAGATGAAGATGCCATTGCGGACATTCTAAGTCAACGGGCCGGCCGCAGAGTCTATTTGCTTTGCCCTCAGAGAGGGGATAAAGTACGACTGATCGAAATGGCACAAAAAAATGGGCATGAACTTTTGGAGAAAGAAAAGAGCCTTCGCGAAAAAGCATGGGATCGGGATGAAGGTGCTCTGGCAAATCTGTCCGTTTTGTTGGGTCTGGAGGAGATCCCCACCCGCATGGAGTGCTTTGATAATTCCCACATCATGGGCACAGATACCGTTTCTTCCATGGTTGTTTTTACAAACGGAAAACCTGATAAAAGCGCATACAGACGGTTTCGGATCCGCTCGGAAGCCGGGGGGGATGACCTGATCTCCATGGAAGAGGTACTTACCAGACGTTTGGAAAAAGGCGCTCCCTACCCGGATCTGCTGATCATCGACGGAGGAAAAACGCAGCTGGCCATAGCAGAAAAGGTGTTGCAGAAGTTGGAGTTGCCTTTTATTCCGGTGATCGCACTTGCTGAAATGCACGAATGGGTCTATACACCGGAAAGTGATGCGCCCATTATCCTGCCCCGAAACAGTGCTCCACTACATCTGCTGGAACGCATTCGAGATGAAGCACATCGTTTTGCCATCACCTATCACAGTACAGTGCGGCAGAAAAACGCTTTGTTTTCACGACTGGATGAAATCCCCGGCATAGGCGATAAACGTAAACGAGCTCTGTTTGACACTTTTGTTACCATTCATGCCATAGAAGCTGCGTCTGTAGAGGAATTGTCGGCGGTCAAGGGTATGAGTACTCCGGCTGCAAAAGCAGTTTATGCGTATTTCCATAAAGGAACAGCTTCAACAGATACACCCGTCAAACAAAGCTAGCTATATTCAGTTTTACACCATAGTGCAAAACAAAAGGGAGAGCAAATTGCTCTCCCTTTTTGATTGATTGAGATTACTCTTCGTCTTCGTCTTCGATCTTGGCTGCCTCGATGATCTTCTTGGCCTTATCACCGGGAACATCCTCATAACGGACAAAGTGAGATTCAAAGTGGCCGCGAGCCTGAGTCATGGCCAGCAGATCGGTAGCATACTTGGTCATTTCAGCCAGAGGCGCTTCTGCAGAGATCTCGGTACCACCGTCTACAGGGTTCATACCCAACATACGGCCACGGCGACGGTTCAAATCACCGATGATATCACCCACGTTATCGTTGGGAACCCAGATATTATAAGCATAGATGGGTTCAATAAGGGCGGGAGAAGCCTTCACGCAAGCAGCCTTATATGCAAGGCGGGCAGCGGATTTGAATGCAACTTCCTTGGAATCCACGGGATGGTACTTACCGAAGTAGAGTGTAGCCTTGACACCGATCATGGGATAACCGGCCAACACGCCATGCACCATAGCCTCACGAAGACCCTTTTCAACAGCAGGAATGTACTCACGAGGCACAACGCCGCCAACAATAGCATCCACGAACTCAAAGTCTACGCCTTCATCTGCAGGTTCAAAGCGAATGTTGACAACACCAAACTGACCGCTGCCGCCGGTCTGCTTCTTATGCTTACCTTCGGCTTCCGCCATGGCGCGAATGGTCTCACGATAAGGAATTCGCTGCTCGGTCAAAGTAGCTTCCACATTGAACTTGTTCTTCAGCTTACCACAGACAACGTCCAAATGCTTTTCACCCAAACCGCAGAGCAGCACATCACCCGTCTCGATGTTCTTTTCGATGGTGATGGTGGGATCTTCTTCACGGATACGATTCAAGCCGGAGATGACTTTATCATCCTCTCCCTGCTTTTTGGCATTGATGGCCATGCTGATGCAGGCGGCAGGGAACACGATGGGCTTAATCTTGACGATATCGCTCTGATCGCAGAGAGTATCATTGGTAGAAGTATACTGCAGCTTGGGCAGGGCACCGATGTCGCCTGCATTGAGCTTGTCAACCGCAACGGTCTTCTTGCCACGCATGAGAACAGGGGCGGTGGCTTTTTCTGCCTTTTCGACATTCACATTATAGGGAGCAACAGAGATGTCCAGCGTCCCCCGCATGACCTTAACGATAGAATACTTACCAAACTGGTCGTTGATGGTCTTGGCCACATGGCACACCATCTTGCCATCACGGGTCAATTCAATGGGCGTACCTTCACCGTTGGTAGCTTCAGGAAGCTTTGCTTCTGCAGCAGAGGGAAGGTAATGCACGATATTATCGGCCAGAGTCTTAACGCCTGTATTGTTAAGAGCAGACACGCACACAACGGGAGTAACGGAACCTTCCTTCACGCCCTTGCTCAAACCATACAGAATATCTTCCTTGGGGAGCTCCATCTCTTCGAAGAACTTCTCCATAAGAACCTCGTCTGTTTCGGCAGCAGCCTCGGTAAGCTTTTCGTAAAGCTCCTGCACTTCGCTCTCCAGATTGCCGGGAACAGCGATCTCTTCCAGACCCTTGGGACCGAATTTGTAGGCCACGGAGTTAACGATATCCACAAAGCCTACAAAATTACTGCCCTGCATGATGGGGAGCTGAATAGGAACCACAGAGGGACCGAACTTTTCGTTTACGTCAGCCATGACCTTCTCGAAGTTGGCGTTTTCACGATCCATCTGGTTGATGACCATGATATGGGGCTTGTGCTGTTCATGGCACATGGCCATAGCCTTTTCTGCACCCACCACGGGGCCGGAAACGGCGCCCACCACGATGATGGCGCTGTCGCAGAGGAACATGGTGGAAGCTACATCGCCATAGAAATCGTAACCACCCGGAGCATCGATAAAGTTGATCTTGGTGTCTTTCCACTCGATAGGAAGCACGCTCATGTTGATGGAGCAGCTGCGCTTGATCTCTTCAGGATCAAAGTCGGAAGCGGTGGTTCCGTTTTCAACCTTACCGATACGATCCAGAAGTCCGGCATTAAAAAGCATGGCCTCTGCCAAAGTGGTCTTGCCCTCGCCAGCATGGCCGAAAATGCCTACGTTGCGGATGGAATCTGCGGTATAGTATTTCATTCTTGTTCCCCCTGTCGGATTATTTTACTGCATATTCAGATGGGAGAGAGGCGATTTCTCCCCATACATTCCCATGTTAAGCATTCAGCATCATATCATAAATTCCCGATGCTGTCAAATAGAATTGCCCGGAGCATGGAAAAAACTGTTTTCCCGCTCCGGGAAAATGATCATTTGCTTTCTTTAAGGTAGTTTACAGCTGCCTGAAGCTGCGTATCCTGCTCGTAAGGGATGGTGTATATGGAATAATACGTCAGATCCTCCGGCAGATCTACCTCATGATCCGGCGTGATGCCCTCCCCCTGAATGCATACGCCGCTGGGTGTATAATAAGCATCAGTAGTGAACTTCATGGTACCATTCCGTCCCCGCTGGAGGCCAAAGAATGTCTGCACAATGCCCTTTCCAAATGTGGTCTTTCCGAAAAGTTCTGCCGCGCTGTAATCTTTCAACGCACCGGCCAATAATTCACTGGCAGAAGCAGAATGGCCGTTGACCAGCAAGGCTATGGGCACATGGATTCCTTCTTTCTTGGTCTTATAGGAATAGTCTTCGCTTGTCCGGCTGCGAATGGTGGTGATTATACTGCCCTCCGGCAAAAACATTCCTGCAATATCCGTTACATCATACAGAGAGCCACCCAGATTATCCCGTACATCCAGCACCAGTTTTTCCATGCCCTGTTCCATCAGTGCATCCAATGCATCCTGTGTTTCTTTTACCACTTTACCGTGGAAGCCCTTTATATATATGTATCCAATGCCGTCCTCCAGCATACGATACTGCACATAAGGAGAATAAACCTCCCGCATGACCATGGAAAAGGTGAGCTGCTGACCGTCACGCTCCACCACGATCACGTTGGTATCCCCTTCTTCATGCGTAATAAAATCCAAAAATGCTTCCAGCTTCAGATTATCTGCACTATACCCATTGGCGGAAATAAACCTGTCTCCGGCCAGCAGTCCAGCTTCTTCTGCAGGCGTGTCCGGGAAAACTTCGGATATGTACAGCTGCCCGACTCCTTTCTCTACCGCGTTGACCCCCAGACCTATGTAGTTGCCGGAATTACTGGTGAGCAGTTCTTCATACTCTTCCGGGGTATAGTACTCGGCATAATTATCTTCCAGATAAGCGGCTAACCCCTTAAGCGCGCCAGTAATGGCATCGCTTTCGGTCTGCTCATCGTAGTAATAAAAGTTTTTGCGCACCACATCCATGGCCTCTGCCAGCGGGCTGAGGTCTTTATAACGATGCTCATAATAAAGACTTGACAGCAGAAAACCCAGTGCCAAGAAGACAATGCACAGTGCAACGCACAGTCCCTTCCCAGTGTGTCCGGAAGGAGTATTCTTAATTTGTTCCGGTTTCTGATACGGCTGTTCCAATTTCTTTTCTTCTTCCATACTACCTTCTCATTTATGGCAAAAGGGGAGCTTGTACAACTCCCCCAGACCGTTTGCTCTCAGTTTACTCCACAACGTAAGGCTTCATAAATTCAGGCAGCTGCTCCGTCCCTTCGCTGACGGAAAGAACCACAATAAGCTTATGTGCAGCCGTAAAGCGATCCAGCCTGCCAAAGAACTCTTCCAGCGCATCCAACGGGCGGCCGATGATCTTTAAAAAGCGGTCCACGAATACATATTCCAAATCGTAATCAGAAGCAGCCATGCCGGCTACGAAGCCCAGAAACTGATCGGGATTGTCAATATCAAATTCCGTGACATTCACAAAGCGGATACTATACCCGAGGTCATACATGTAACTGGTATCGTCATCCATAAAGACGGTGCTTCCCTTAATGCTCTCGGATACGGAATTGGCCATGGCAATGATTTTCTTGGTCTTGCCGGTGCCTTTCTCCCCATGAATGATTTGGATCAATGCAAAATCCTCCTTGCTTGCTTATGCTGATTCTATTGTATCGTTTTGGCCCGATTTTTGCAAGAGTGCAGGAGAACTTTCCGGCATACCGTGCTTACGCTTTGCTTTCGTGGTAACTTTGTTCCGTATTCACCTGCCAGAGAGCCTCTTTGTTGCCCTCCCCCTCTATTGCCCGAACCGCGGCAAATGCCGTAGCCATGGAATGATCCATGTTGTTGTAGCGGTGCTGGCCGTTGCGCCCGATGCAGTAAAGGTTCTCTACGGAATTGAGATACGCTGTGATCTCACCCATATGTGCATACCCGTCGAAATAAGCCGGATAGGCTTTTTTTATCCGTTCAACATGCCCATCCAGTACCGCGCCCGGTTGAATAAGGCCAATATCCGTTAATTCCTTCTCTGCCAGCTGCCTCCATTGTGCATCGGACATACACCACATGTCATCCCCCTCAGTGCAGAAGTATTCCAATCCAGCCCAAACCGTGTCTTGAGGGTTTTGCACCATGTAGGGGGACCAGTTGTTGAACAGCTGCACCCTTCCCAGTTTAACCCCCTTATCCTGTACATATATCCAGCAGTCGGGGATCCGGTTGCCGACAGTGCGGCGTTTGGTGTTATTTTGTATTTTCAGTTCTTTAAGCAGCAGACCTACCGTCACAAAATCACGATACGGAAGAGCCGCAGCAGCTTCTGCCACGGAATTGGGGATCGTTTCGCCTTCCAAATGCGCCAGCAGATCCCTGACCGGCATGGAAGAAAGAAAAACATCTCCGTTTATCTCCTCTTCCCCTGTCTCCGTACGGATCGTTACGGCGCAGATCCTGCCATCCCTCTGCTTCAGGGATACAACGGGGCATTCCATTCGAATCTCTGCCCCCGCTTCCCGCGCCTTATCCGCCACGAGTTCCCACAGTTGCCCGGGACCGAACTTGGGATAGTGGAACTGTTCAATGAGGGAAGTTTCCACCTGACCGCCGGTATGAAAAAGTTTGCGGAAAATGTCTTTGAATATAGCACGAATGGACAGACCTTTGACCCGCTGTGCCCCCCAATCCGCAGAGATATCCCGTGGATGACGGCCCCATAGCTTTTCCGTGTAGCTTTCAAAAAACATGGAATACAGCACCCTGCCGAAACGGTTCACATAAAAATTCTCCAAAGAAGTTTCCGGCAGCTTATGAATACAGGCATACAGGTAGCTGAATCCTGCCCGCATGGTGGTTACAAAACCCATATTGCGGATGGTGGACCATTTAAGCGATACAGGATAATCAAAGAAATGATGCTTGAAGTATATCCGGGACACACGATCCCGAAGAAGCATAACCGTATCGCACCTTTCCGGGTCCGGTCCGTCAGGAGCAAATTCCTTCTGCGCCCCCGTACGCAGATCATCCCAGGCCGGAGCCCCCTGCAATGGCAGCATCTGCTGCCACCAGGCATTAACCTCTTCGTCCTTGGTGAAAAAACGGTGGCCACCGATGTCCATGCGGTTTCCGCCGTAACGAACGGTTTGAGAAATACCGCCGATCCGGTCGGTCGCTTCCAATACGGTCACAGCATATTCTTTACGGATCAGTTCCAGTGCCGCGGTCAGGCCGGCCGGTCCTGCTCCGATGATGACGATGTGTTTTTTCTTCTGCTGCACGACGAAATAAAGCTCCTTTTAATGATATCATTATATTACCTGTTCATACCAGATGCCGTCAAGAAAGTGCTGCATGAATTAACCTGGAATTTGCAATTCTATGACATCTCCAATGGGACGGTGTACCGTCCATGTTTGACAGTCAATGCTTCCCGGCCTATAATGAAGAAAAAATGTGAGGTTGATCTCTCATGTCGCAGATCATAGAAATAACGGATCTTTCCTTGCCGGCTCTGGACACATATGCCAGGCTTACAGAAAATCAGCTGCGGAATCGGCTGGAGCCGCAGAAAGGTATTTTCATTGCAGAAAGTCTGAAGGTCATCCGCAGCGCCCTGGCGGCGGGCTGCCGCCCTGTTTCTTTTCTAATGGAAAGAAAACATCTGGAAGGCCAGGCAAAATCTCTGCTGGAAGCATGGCCTCAAATCCCCGTGTATACGGGACAACGGGAGGTACTTTCTGCGCTCACTGGTTATACGCTTACCCGGGGGATCCTTTGTGCCATGGAACGCCCCACACTGCCCCCCGTGAACAGCGTATGTAAAAATGCCCGCCGTATTGCCATTCTGGAAGGAGTGGTGGATGCTACGAATATAGGCGCTATATTTCGTTCTGCCGCCGCTTTGAACATGGATGGGATTCTGCTGACCTCCACCTGCTGTGATCCATTGAACCGGCGCGCAGTGCGTGTAAGCATGGGGACGGTTTTTCATATTCCGTGGACATATATTTCCGCTGAAGATTGGCCGACCCTGACTCTTTCGACGCTGAGAAAGATCGGTTTTGCTACGGCCGCCCTGGCCCTGCGGGAAGATTCCTTATCTCTGGGGGATCCTTTGCTGTATAAGGAGAAAAAACTGGCTCTGCTTCTGGGGGCGGAAGGCGACGGACTCAAAGACGAAACCATAGACGGATGCACCTATACGGTACGCATCCCCATGGCGCACGGTGTAGATTCTTTGAATGTAGCGGCTGCCAGTGCCGTGGCCTTTTGGGAACTGCGGGCAAGGAGCTAACCAATATTATGCGAAAAAAGAACCGAACAACTCGGTTCCTTTGCTTTATGCCGGGTTATATTTACTGTTAGAAGCAAAATATTCCCGCATCCATTTATAACGGGGATGTTCCCGCCAGCCATCCGCCGTATCATCCCGGGCGGAATAATTTACTTTTGCATCCGGCAATGCCTGCTGAAGTGCCTTTCCTTCGCTTCGGGTAAATGCATTTCCGGCGCACCATACCCGTTCCAGTTGTGAAAGGCTTTCAAGAATGCTCAGATCGCTGACATTGTTATTGCAGAAGTTCAGATCCAGCAGTTTGTCATGTCCTTCCAGGGGTGTAATATCCGTCACATCGTTCATAAAAAATTCCACATATACCAGCTCCGGCAATTCCCTGAACACGGATATATCCGTCAGCTTATTGTCTGCCAGTATGAGTATCTGCAGTTTGGGCAGATAACGAAGCACAGAGATATCGGAAATATAGTTATGTCCCAGATCCAGAGCCACCAGATCTGTGCAGTATTTGAGGACCTCTATATCTTCATCCTCCAGACGGACGCAGTTTTTAACCTTTTTTGCGTATTCTTCAGATGAGTTGGGGCCGATATATTTTCCCGGATTTTTTGTGGAGAATCCTACCGCATCCGTGCGGAGTGTATGTGTGCCCATCTTTACTTCCCACACGAACTTTATCTGCGGATAAGCATTGACAAGCGTTTCCATCTGGTCGTTGGAAAGACCGCAGCCACGCATATCCGCTTTAGTAAGGTTCGGAAAGCAGTCCAAAACTGCCAGCAGTTCCGCAGGCGATTCTATTTTTACGCCGTGAATATCCAGATATTCTGTTTCAGGCCCTACCTCCTGCCCGTAAAGGAGTATGCGGCTGATAAAATGTGCCTGTGAATAGCTTTTCCGCAGAGAAAGAAACTCCTCCATTTCCAAAATAAAGGCGCTGGTATCCACCTGGATCAAAGATGAGAATTTCTCCAGCAAGGGGAGTTCCGATGGGTCTGTCAAGACAACGGCTTCCGTACTGAGTACGACTTGCTCTCCTCCGATGCACACAAAGGGCTCCGGCGTAGGCGACGCAGCTTCCGTAGGGGTCGGCGTTGCAGGGAGAAACGTGGGCGCATATGTTTCCGTCGAAACAGTACTCTGTGCATTTACTATAACTTCTTCTATGACCGGCTGGTCCGATACCCTGCTTTTCTCACAACCGGCAAGCACCATCAACAGACACAACACGAATACGGCAGGAATTATTTTTTTCACCTATTTTTCTCACTTTCTTTTCTGCAAAAGAATCACTATTGCGATCCCCCCTACCAGCATCAGCAATGCGCCCACAAGCAGTATGATATGGATAGGATCCGCTCCTCCATTGGTGCCTTGTGCAACCGGTTCTGCTACGATCTGTGACGTAGAGAAAATCGGTTTTTCCGTCTTTTCTACTGGAACTTCCGTTGGTATGGGCGAAGGCGTCTCGGTTGGGTTCGGAGTAAATTCCGGCATGGGTTCCGGCGTTGCAGTTGGTACCGGTGTCTGGACCGGATAATTACTCAGCAAACCGGGATCTATATTTTCGAAAAAGCTGTCTTTCTTTGTATCCGCGCCCACAGCAGTATAGTACAGGCCAAAATCTTCCAGACTATATACGCCCTGATTGGAACAGCTGTGATTTCCATTTTGCTGAGACACATGCTCCAAAAATGCCTTTTGCGCTACCGCATGAGCCGTTTTTCCTTCAAAGGAAGCAAGAGGCACTTCCATATCGATGTGAATTGTGTTTTCCGGATACAGGTGCAGGTAACACTTTTTTACTGTCCAGGCCCCATACTTTTCTGCGGATTCAGGATCAAAGGTTGGATCACTGACCTTTTCCACCGCCTTTTGCACAGCGGCAGAAAGACGCTTATGCTGCCAGTGGCCATATTCCCCATTCACGTCATGACTGAAAACCACTTCCGGCTTGTACTGGCGAAACAAACCCACAAGATAGCGAACAATGCTCTGCTCTTTAAATGTGTGCTGCAGTTTTTTTTCATAATCTCTTGGAATATCCGGAAACCCGGCTAAAACAGGCATTTTTCGAATGCCCATCAAATAGGCTCCATTCAGTGCTTCGTTGCAGCGCCGACGCACGCGGGTAGCCATATAGGCAATGGTTCCCCGGTATCCCTGATCTGAAAGAGTGGCGGCCACTCCTCCCATAAAGAGCGTGTCGTCGTCCGGATGCATGGCAACGATCAGATAGTCCAGCTTATCTGAACCACCTTCCCAGGGATGATAATTGTATGGCAAATTGCACGGTGCATATACAGCCAGAGTGGAAGCTCTGACCGCCTGGCCAAACTCCAGCCGGATGCAGCGGGTACCCTCCGGGAACATGTATACCTCATTCAGACACACACCATCCCCTTGTGCGCGCGCCAGTTCCTGTCCGCTTGCGTCCAGATACAATACAGTCAATTCCTGTGGTACCCAATCCCATTCTACATACATATAGGCAGCAGAAACATCAGCTTCCCACTCCGCCTGCAGGAACCCACCCGCTTTGAAATCCTGATGCGTTTCGGTATCTTCATCCAGCAGCCTCTCCTGCCAGGAGGAACGGGAAGAAGATGTAAGCGTACACAGTCCCGTAATGTTGGCAGGTGTGTTGCCTGTATCCGTTCTGGCCTGCGCTGTATAGAGCGGCAGCAGAAGAAGCAAAAGGCATATCCAGACAAAATAAGAACTTTTTTTCATGCTTGCATTATAGCAGATACACTGCCCAGCTGCAAGATGCCGTAAGACCCTTAAATTATTACATATGACGGTCGCTATAAAAAAGGTGCCGCTTCTACAGTTACAATTCCCTTGACGAACAGGGTCAAATAGCGTAATATAGAATATAGCTACAAAGAAAGGATTTTCAATCATGCTTACTCTTATGCATTCCCCTATGGCTGCTGCCGTTTCTTCCACTACTGCCAGCAGCCTTCTGCAGACGCTTCCTCTGGTGCTTATCATGGTCGTGCTTCTGGCCGTTATGATCATTCCTCAGCGCAAAAAGGAAAAAAAGATCAAAGCCATGCTGGATGCGCTTAAGCCCGGCGACCGCATCCGCACCATTGGGGGTATCTATGGTACCATCACCAAAGTCACAGACGAACTGGTATATCTGCAGGTCGGTCCTGACAAGGTTCGTTTGGTATTTGCCCGCGGTGCTGTAGCCCAGGTGGAAGAGCAGGGCGTTGAAAACGACATGAAGGCTGATGTTGCCGAATAAGTATCTACCTTTGTTACCGGGAATGCCGTTGAAAAACGGCATTCTTTTTTTGCTTTTTACTATAAGAGCGGCATAGGATATACAAAGAACCAGGAAGGAGACGCTTACTATCCTATGCCAGAAGAAAAAAAGCTCAGCCGGGTTGCAGAAAAGTATCTGCACCGATATGATGAAATACTCAGAAAAATGATCCTGGATATGAACGCCGCCCCCGTGACGGGCAGCATATCCGCCAACTTTATCCGTCAGATGCTGCCTCATCACAAGGCTGCCATTGAGCTGGCGCAAAATCTTCTGCTATACACCACCTGCCTGCCTTTGGAACAGATGGCGGAAAGCATTATATGTGCACAAACACAGGGGATGGAGAAAATGGAGGCGGCTCTGCCCGGATGCACTTCACTCATGAACCCGGAACAGGCCGTTTATCGCTATCAACGCCGCTACCGCCAAATAGCCGATACCATGTTTTATCGCATGGGAAGCATTCCGCCTGAAAACAACATTAATGGTGGCTTTATGCGGGAAATGATACCGCATCACAAAGGCGCCATTGAAATGGCTAAAAACGCCATGTGTTTTTTTGTATGCGATTCGTTGAAACCCATACTGGAAAACATCATACAGACACAGGAACAGGGCGTAAAACACATGGAAATGCTCCTTGGTGCTCTTACCGGATGTTGAGGATTAAAACGAAAAACACTCCCATAGACTGATAACAACACGGTGTCAGGAGGCATCTAACCATGAAAAGAAGAAATTACCGGGCAAAAAGGCAGGCGGCAACATTCCCCCTATGGCCCCTGCTCAAAGGAGCACTGCTGGCAACCGCAGTCATTTTGCTGCTTATGGGGATGTGGACGCTGCTGCTGTATGGAGGCATTGCAAGTCTTGGCACCATTCCGGTAGCAAACGCTGTACTGAAATTTCTTGGAGCAGGTTTGGCTGCTTTTTTATCTGCAAATAAAAGCTGCTCACGCCCTGCACTCTACGGAGGTCTGGGTGGAGTTCTGTTCTGGGGATTAACTTTTTTGAGCATGAGCGCGTTTACAGGAGAATGGGCTCTGAATTGGGCGATATTGGGCGATATGGCTGTTTCGCTGGCTGTAGGTATGGCTGCAGGAGCTGCCGTTTCCCTGTTACGGCAGGGGAAGAGCTAATGTTTTTACAGCAGAAGAGAACGCCCAGAACGTATTCCGGGCGTTCATGCTATCCGGGCCTATAGCAATCAGATCTCCATAAGTGTGCCCATAAAAAGCGGAACCTTGTTCATCATGTCTACAATCAGATAGATAAAAGGTCGATCCAGACAGACGGATCTTTCAAGCAATGCGCTCCCCGCCTCCATTTCCACTACGGTGGCGGCTCCTGCCCTGGTGCCTTCCTCTGCAACAGAAATGAAGGTCTTATGCAATACCCGGCCGATGTACAGAGTATCCCCGTTCTCCATAACCCCCATGCCTGAAAAATCTGCCTTGTTCGGGTCAAAGGCTTCTTCCATGCCCAGTGTGGAAAGAGCATGTTGCAGCTCTGCATCATATGCTTTTTCAAACTTTGGAAGTACGGCCTGTACGGCGGTTTGCTGCGGATTTGTAAGCAGATCTCTTAGAGACTGAGCTGAAAAGTCAAGGAGACATTCTCCTACGTTTTTGCCTTTCTTAGGCAGCAGTGCAACAAAGGCATAGCGATTTTCAGCATAGGGGCGGATAAATCCGGTTATATCTTCATTCTCCAGATACAGGTATTCTGTAGAATGCATCCCCTGCATGGATGTTTTTTCCCCGTTTTCTGTCATGAATTCCATGCTCCACACGTTGTTTCCGTTATACGGTGCGTCCCATTTACTTTCAAAAGCAAGCGCATTGACCAGATACATCAGGGACTCTTCCGGGATTCTGTCCAGAATCCTTTCAATCATGCCATCGGTGTTCTTTTTCACAAAGCCATTGATTTCTTGCAGCGTGCCATCATCAAAATCCGCCATACGAAGAGCGGCCCGATAGTAATCCGCGTTAGCCTGCAGGAATTCTTTACCCGGAACGTACTGCCCATCTTTCCGGATCCATATGCCATTGGCCAAATGCATACCGAAAGTATCTCCCTGGGGCAGGGATGCTCCATAAGCTGCAAGAAACCTGTTCAGTTTCTCTATCGGCAAGCCAAGCACCTGCTCCATGCCCGCCAGTGTACCTTCCCGAGCTCCGTTAGCCGTCATGCCAAGAGCCATGGCAATGGATAGTGGTGAAATCAATGTGCTTTTCTCTCCGGCGCACTTTTGCAGGAGCATAAGGCCCAAAGCCGTCAGTGCAAGATCTCCCTCCTCCGTAATATCCCCGTTGGCAGGAGTATACTGCCCCTGCACGCCTGTCATGAGATCCGTTCCGGAAGACATAGAAACAGACATGCATCCTGTCAGTAAAACAATACAGGCCAAAAGCATGACAATAATTTTTTTCATAAGTGCCGGAATCTCCTTTCCCGTTTGTCTTACATACCCGGCAAAGAGAAAAAAGGTTGCAAGAAACAGTCAACGCAAACCTTTTGCCGATCCCTTATCACAATGATTTTCTCCGAACCAAATCTATACAGCCGCTGCATAAGCGTCCACAGCGGGTAAAGTCTCGGCCAAAAAGCATTAGTGTCATATAAAAATATCCCTTCCGCACCGATGTGCAGAAGGGATACTGTCTGTTTTGAAAATGGAGAAAAGGGGATTATTCCCCCTCGTCCTCCTGATCAAAAAGCTCCTGAAACTCTTTGAACACTTCATCCAAAAGGATCTCGTTTTCAATGGTCTTATAGGCTTCATTCTCAGTACCCCGGTTGACCACTTCCAACAGGATCACTTCATCTTCGCCTACCCCCTCCACTTCAGTAAGAGGCTGCAGGGCCACATACTGCTTTCCTTCGTAAGAAAAGGTCATAAGCAGATCAAAATCCACTTCCTGCCCGTTATCCTCATCGATAAGAGTCACGATACGATCTTTATCTTCCATTTTGCTCCCTTTCTGTAAAAACACAGCTATCTGTTGGGATGAGATTCCATATATCCCTGCAGGATCACCACGGCAGCAAGCTTATCTATTACCTTCTTCTGCTTGCCCCGGGAAATATCCGCATCCAAAAGTACCCTTCGCGCTGCCATGGTGGTCAGTCGTTCGTCATAGAAGGCGTATTCTCCGTCCCATCCTTCCAATACCTTTTCGGCAAACTTTTTCACTTTTTCAGACTGTTCCCCGTAGGAACCATCCATGTTCCTGGGCATACCAAACAGAAGCATACATGGCGCATACTTTTGAGCCAATGTCAGCAAATACTCGGTATCCTTCTGTGCGCCGCCGCTGCGGTGATACGTCTCTACCGGCTGCGCCGTAATACCCAAAGCATCACTTACCGCCACACCGATGCGCTTATCCCCCACATCAAAAGCCAGGATCCGCTGCATCAATGCTCCTTCTGGTTGCGCACATAGAAACGAACCAACTCTTCCAGCAGCTCATCCCGCTCCAGACGAAGGATCAGATACCGGGCATTGTTATAGCTGGTGATATAAGTGGGATCGCCGGAAAGCAGGTATCCTACGATCTGATTCACAGGATCATAACCCTTTTCCTTCATGGCGGAATACACGGTCATCAGTATCTCCCGCGGGGTCTTGCTGTCATGGGAGGATCTGTATCGAGCCGTATTCTGATTTTTGGATTCCATAAAATCACCTCCACCCGTACTATATCATACCCGCGTTCAAAATTCAAATGCTCTTTGAAAAATCACAAAAAAGACACTGCCGTCATAGGATACCCATATCACTTGAAGGAGGATATCCATGAAAAAACGTTTTTGCCTGATGCTGTGCATCCTAATCGGGATATGCGCTTTTTTAGGCTGCAGCGGAAATGATGCCGGACTGAAAAAGGTGGAGCTGCATGAGGTCACTCGGTCTGTTTTTTATGCTCCGCAATATGTAGCAGCCGGACTGGGCTATTTTGAGGAGGAAGGCCTGTCGGTCAACATCACCACTTCCGGCGGCAGCGACAAAGCCATGACGGCACTGATTTCCGGAGATGCGGATATCTGCCTGGCCGGTCCGGAAACGGCAGTGTATGTATATAACGAAGGAAAGAGCGATGCTCCCGTGATAGTGGGACAGTTGACGAAGCGGGATGGTTCCTTTCTTCTTTCCCGGCAGGAGGAAAATGATTTTAGATGGGAAAGCTTGAAGGGTGCCACTATCATTGGCGGCCGCCGGGGTGGAATGCCTTTTATGACCCTTTGTTATGTACTGGAGCATCATGGTCTCACTGTAGGAAAAGATATAGAAGTACTGGACAGCATTCAGTTCAACATGATGGGAGCTGCCTTTGAGGGCGGCACTGGGGATTATGTAACGCTTTTTGAGCCCACCGCCACAGAATTCGTCTCAAATGGAAAAGGATACATTGTAGCCAATGTAGGCCTAGCCTCGGGAGAAGTACCCTATACCGCCTATATGGTCTCTCCTCAGAAGCTGCGGGAAGATCCTGATACCATCGAGCGGTTTCTAAGAGCCATCTATCGGGCCCAGAAATGGATAGAAACAGCTCCGGATGAAGAGGTTGCCCAGGCTATGGCAGCTTTCTTCCCGGATACCAACCTGGAAAGCCTTATGATAGTGGCAAAAAGCTATCGGGAGACAGACAGTTGGAAAAAAGAGTTGGAGATGTATGAGCAGGATTATCACCGACTCCTCTCCATTATGGAACACGCCGGAGAATTGACCTCTCCCCCACCCTTCCGTCTTCTTGTGGATAATACACTGGCTAAAAAAATCCAGGCCGAGGACTGAAACAAAAAATGCGGAAGGAGTAATCCTTCCGCTTTTCTGCATAAGAGTTACTTGCCAAGTCCTCTGCGGACCATTTCCTCCACGGCAAAGGTAGCGCAATCCTCGGCAAACTTCCGCGGACCAAAGCCGGCATCGTATCCCAATTCCTTGGCCAGTTCGTGGGTGATACGAGCGCCGCCGCATTCCAGAATAAACCGATCCCGCAGGCCTTCCGCTTCCAGAAGCTCCACCAGATTGGTAAGGTTCTGGATATGGATATCCTTCTGGGTGACAGTCTGAGACACCAGGAGCACATCCGCGTTCAGTTCCACGGCTTTCCGAATGAAGTCTTCGTTCTCCACCTGAGCGCCCAGATTGTAAGCTTTTATCATCTCATAGCGCTCCAGTCCATAGTGTCCGGCGAATCCCTTTCGGTTCATGATAGCATCGATACCCACAGTATGCGCATCGGTACCGGTGGAAGCGCCTACAAAAATCAGCTTCCGACCGAAATGCTCCCGGATGAAGTCATTGACCTCCTCCATGGACATAACATGATCTCCAACGGTTTTGACTTCGATATGCTCGTAGTCTACCGTGTGAATACAGGAACCATAGACTACATAAAAAGTAAAACTGTCATCCAGTTTTTGAGAAAGGGCTACGTTAGGTTCGTTAAGCCCCATCTTCTGGGCCAGCTGCCGGGCAGCCTCCACTCCTCGTTCATCGTCTTTGACAGGCAGAGTAAAGCTCAGCTGCACCTTGCCGTCGTTCATGGTATCGCCATAGGCTTTGAGCTTGGAAAGATCCAGTGTGCGGTCGAAGTCATGGCTGCTCATATTGTACAGTCCACCGCTCATTGTACCGCCTCCTTATCTTCCATCAACTCCGGGAAGGGGTTATAATACAGGGCATCCTTGACAGTAACGCCTTCCAGACCCTTTCCTGCTTCCCTGCCCCGCTTGATATCCGCAAAAGTGCCCTTCTCCAATGTAGCGAACAGGCCGTTTCGCTCGATCTCTGCCAGCAAATCTGCGGCCTTATGCAGCACTTCGTCTGCCCGGCGGGCCATGATACCATCCTGTTTAAAGGAGATCTCCGCTCCCAGATCCTTCATGGTACTGAAGATGTATCGGGCGTTTTCTATGGACAGTGCCCGATCGGACATGAAGGGCGTATGGATAGCTTCGGTAAGCATGCCCAGCAGATGGATCCGCTGTCCGGTGAGAATGGTGACCATATTGAACAGCGCATCCTGCACATGCCCCCGAAAAATATTGCCCGTCATGAACTTGGTAGGGGGCATATACTTCAAAGGTGCATTGGGAAAGATCTCCCGTGCCATCTGTGCCTGGGCCAGTTCATAAAGGAATCCGTCTTCCCGGGCAGGGTCGATCTCAAAGGCATGGCCCAGTCCCTGCTGTTCCTCCGGAAGACCGGCGCACAGAGCAAACTGCTCGTTAAGGAACTGACTGGCCAGCACTGTATGGGCTTCTTCCACGGCATCGGCGGTGGTCAGGTAGTTATCCTCACCTGTATTGATGATGATGCCAGCGCAGCCGTTGATGCGGCGGGAGAAGTTTTGATCCACCAGCGTACGCTGCATGTTGATATCCCGGAAAAGGATGCCGTACAGAGCGTCATTGAGCATAACGTCCAATCGCTCCAATGCACCCATGGCTGCGATCTCGGGCATGCACAGGCCGGAGCAGTAGTTACACAGGCGAATGTACCGCTTTTCTTCGGCTCCCACTTCATCAAGCGCTGCCCGCATCAGACGGAAATTCTCCTGCGTGGCGTAGGTGCCCCCAAAGCCTTCCGTAGTAGCACCGTAAGGCACATAATCCAGCAGACTTTGCCCGGTGGTACGGATCACGGCGATAACGTCCGCCCCCTGCCTGGCAGCGGCCTTCGCTTGAACGATATCCTCATAGATATTGCCGGTGGCCACGATAACATACAGCAAAGGCCCCTGTTTATCCCCGTACTCGTTCAAAAACGCATCCCGTTCCGCCCGGTTTGCCTTGATTCGCGCTACATAAGCGGAAGCTACCGGCAGAATGACATCTTCGATCTGCTTCTGATCATGGGCAGGGACGGCAGAAAGATCCAGTTCTCCACGCTCTACCATTTCGGCAATCTGTTGGGGAGAAAGTCCCGTTTCTGCCATGGCGTTGCCCACGGCATAGCAGGCACCAAGAGGCAGCAACCCCTTTTCCACCATGTGATCCACCACTACGTTGGGCAAAGGTACACCTACTTCGTTGATGCCATCGATGCCGAGCAGCCGGCATACGGCCCGCTCCACCGTGACCGTAGTGTGCCGGTCAATAAATGCCTGGGTTTCTTCCGCCACCTTTTTGGCCGAGGCCCTGGCTTGTTCCACCAGGGCCCAGTTAAGATTCAGCTTGCTTTCCATATCATTCACCCAGATGCAGACCGCGCTTTAGGCCTTTGGGTTCCATATATTTCTGCTCCAGTCCTACTTCCAGACCGGCTACGCCTACTTCCGGATCCTGCCTTTGGCCGGTGCAGACCGGGCAATGACATTCATTCTTGTAGTTGCCGGGCTCTGTATAGGTAGTGATAACGCCCTCGAAATTCCGCAGCACTACCTTACGAGGCGTCTGGGAGATCACATAATTGGGCATTACCGGAGTCTTTCCGCCGCCGCCAGGCGCATCCACCACGAAGGTAGGCACGCAGAAGCCGCTGGTATGCCCCCGGAGAGCTTCCATGATCTCGATCCCTTTGCTGACGGGAGTACGAAAATGACTCAGACCCAGAGAAGGATCGCAGGCATAGATGTAATAGGGCCGGACCCGCATTTGCACAAGCTTATGCACCAGTTCCTTCATGATATGGGGGCAGTCGTTGATACCTGCCAGCAGAACGCTCTGATTCCCCAGAGGAATACCTGCATCGGCCAGCATGGCACAGGCTTTAGCGGCCTCCGGCGTTACTTCATGAGGCGTATTGAAATGGGTGTTCAGCCATACGGGATGATACTTTTTGAGCATGTTGCACAACTCGGGCGTGATCCGCTGCGGGCAGACAACCGGGGTCCGGGACCCCAGCCGGATGATCTCCACATGCTCAATGGCTCGCAGTTCAGAGATAATTTTCTCCAGCAAGCCGTCTCCCAGCATGAGGGCGTCTCCTCCGGAAAGGAGTACGTCCCGCACCTGAGGATGGGTTCGCACATACTCGATGCACTTTTCGATCTGCTCCATGGGCACGGCGCAATCCGTCTGACCGGCAAAGCGGCGGCGAGTGCAGTGGCGGCAATACATGGAGCACTGATCCGTGACCAGCAGCAGCACTCTGTCAGGATACCGATGCGTCAGTCCCTTGACGGGAGAATCCGTATCCTCGTGGAGGGGATCGGCATCCTCATAGGGAGCAGCGTCCAGTTCCGCTGCCGTAGGGATAGCCTGACGGCGAACAGGATCAAAAGGATCGTTGGGATCGATCAGAGACAGATAGTAAGGCGTGATGGCCATACGCAGGCGGCCCAGCGTTTTTTCCACCCCCATCTCCTCCTCTTTGGTCAGAGCAAGATGCTGCTTGAGCTGATCCAGAGTTTCGATGCGGTTGGCTACCTGCCAATGCCAATCATTCCACTGTTCCTCGGGCACATCGGCAAAGGCACCGAAAGCCCGGGCTTTATTTTCAAATACCATGGGATCCTCCTTACGGGAAAAAGATCTTGGTGGAAAGGGACGGCTTAAACGTACTTCTCGTCAAAGAGCTTACGGATCTTCTCGTTTTCTCTGAGGACGTTCAGGGTGATGTCGGCATGGTCCTTGGTATAACCGTTGCCCACGATCATGGTAACATCCTTGCCGATGCCTTCTGCGCCCAGAGCAGCCTTGGTGAAAGAGGTGGCCATGGAGAAGAAGTACACGATACCGCCGTCGCGAACGGGCAGAATGGCGCTCATCTCACAGTTGGGAGTATTGACGCAGCTGATGGAAAGATCATACTCTTTGCCATCGTTGGCGGCCAGAGCAGCTTCCAGTACGGCTACAGGTTCAGTAGCGGATGCTACGATGACCTTATGATACACGCCCAATTCCATGAGGGGTGCCACCTGAGCAGGGTTACGGACAAGACCCACCACATTGCCCTTGGGTCCGACTTTCTTCATGGCTTCGTAGCCGCAAAGAACACCGCTTTTGCCGTTAGCGCCCAGAATAAGGACGGAATCCCCTTCCTTGGGGAGCTTGCGAGCCTGTGCGGGGGCACCAGCCACGTCCAGAGCGGCCAGAGCCAGAGGTTCGCTCATATCATCGGGAAGCTTGGCGTAAATGCCGCTTTCAAAGAGAACGGCTTTGCCTTCGATATCCACGCGGTCGATATCCTTATGGATGGCCTTGATCTTATCAATGCGCAGAGGAGTCAGAGACAGGGATACCAGCGAGGCAATCTTATCGCCTACCTTCAGGGGGCAGGTATCCTTCAGATCCTCGCCGATATAGGCCACGGTGCCGATGAACATACCACCGCTGCCGGTAACGGGATTCTGCTGCTTGCCCCGCTCGCCTACGATGGAGAGGATCATCTCGCCGATCTTCTGCTCGTCACCGCCGCAGGCTTCTGCGATCTGAGTGAAGGAGGCGGAGTCGATGTTCAGGCTCTGTACATCACAGATGATCTCATTGCTGTAGAGAGTATCCATGTTGTTGTCGATCTTGTAAGCAGCCTGAGTGAGAACGCCCTTGGGTTCAATAACGCGATGAGTACCGTACTTGTTGCCTTTGAGTGCCATAAATGATTCCTCCAAAAATATTTTATTTTGTTGCGCCCTTTGCGACGCAGGATAAACGGGATAAAACGAATTCAGATTACTTTGCTTCCAGGCCCAGGATCTTCCTTGCCTCTGCAGGCGTGGCGATGGGACGGCCAAGTTCCCGTGCAAGGCGCACGACCTTGGCGACCAGTTCGCCGTTGCTGGCGGCTTTTACGCCCTTTTCCAGGTAAATGTTATCTTCAAAGCCTACCCTCACATTACCGCCCATAGCAATGGCTGCGGCTGCCATGGGGAATGCTCCCCGGCCCACGCCGGTAACGGTCCAGGTGGCATCTTTAGGAAGACGGTCTACCAGATATACCAGGTCCTCCACTGTAGCAGGGGTGCATCCGGGAACACCCAGCACTAGATTCACCTGCATGGGATGGCCGGGAGCCAGCCCCTTTTCTGCCAGGCGGATAGCGGTATCCAGATGTCCGCGCTCAAAACATTCGAACTCGGGCTTAATATGATTTTCGATCATCCGCTTGCCGAAAGCACGGAGCATGGGCATATCGTTCACAAAGATATCGTCGCCAAAGTTGCAGGTACCGCAATCCAGGGTGGCAATCTCCGGATAAAGCTCCGTAGCGGTCAGGCGTTCTTCTGCACTCATGCCCACGGCACCGCCGGTGGTAGGCAGAATGATCACATCGGGACATTCCGCCTTGATAGCGGCAATGCATTCTTCAAAACGTTCCTTACGCTGGGTGGGCGTACCGTCATCCTCCCGGACATGCAGATGGATCACTGCGGCTCCCGCTTCATAGGAAAGGCGGGCTTCACGGGCAATTTCTGCTACGGTATAGGGAACGGCAGGGTTCTGTTCTTTAGTAACTTCTGCGCCGCAAATGGCTGCGGTAATAATAAGTTTTTCCATATGCACCCTCCTGATTTAAAAACGCTGCTTATCCTTGGGGGTCACGCAGGTACCGCTGGCACGGCAAACGACGATAGGCTCCGAGAGCACTTCGGCAGCGGAATCATTGATATCCGGCCGGGCAGAAATGACCTTCCTGGCTTCAAATACCATCTTTCGGGAAGTGTTTCCCTCAGAAACGATCTCGCCTTCCGCTTCGATAAAGTCACCGGCATAAACAGGCGCCTTGAACTCTACCATATCATAGGCGCAGAACAGCCCTTCATCCCCATCCCGGCGAATAAGCAGCTCTGTGGCCACATCCCCAAACAGCTGGAGCATCCGAGCACCGTCCACCAGGTTTCCACCGTAGTGAGCATCATGCGCACTCATGCGCAAGCGAATCACAACCTTCATAAAAACCTCCTTTAATAAAAATAAGAGCGCCGTAAAACCATGGTTCTATAGCACTCCGTCCTAAAAAAACACGCTATGAAGAAATAAACTCTTCATAGCGCATCATCCGATGTTGGACGACAGTAATCGAAGCGTCCCTCCGACTCCCAAGATACGGGCCGCAGCAATGCCCGCTCTTTCGGCGGAACGCTCCTTCTTCGGAAAAACCTCTGCCACCAGGTTTCTTTTCCGGGTACACAACGCACCGCACCTCTATCATCTTATTTTTTTGTACTATAAGTATACGGGAGTTTTTCTCTTTTTGCAAGGGCGGAAATAATATATCATTTTATTCTATACGGCAACCTTCCGCGACTGCATCTATTACATCCAACATAATTTCCGTCCAATGTGTATGTTCCGGCTCCAGTTGTCCCGCATTTGTTTTTAACGCTGCACCTCTGGAAATACTTGTGGATACCTTCATGAATACATATCTGTCTTCACTGCCAAATGTAATTACAAGATTTCCATAAGTGCTGCCAAAAGCCTGATGGAATACACCCCCTATTTTCCCTCATATATTGGGTACAGCGCTTAATCCGCATAGGTGTACCCGCCAAATAGTTTTTTCTTGAATTTCTTTGCCATATCTGCCTGCACAGATTGCCGAATTGATTCATCAATGGAATGTGTTGCAATACAAGACATAACGCGATAACTTGAATCCACATCGTTATAAATGGTGCGGAATAAAGCGCTGAGATATAAAGCTGCCTCCACAATCAAAAATTGGCTATATTTCGTCTGATACTCTTTTTCCCAACACAAATCATTTTCAGCATTCTTAAGCGCATTAAAAGCATCTTTCATCTCTTGGGCAGTATTTGCTAATTTATAGAGGGCATAGCCGTATATGGATTGAGCATACGGATGCTTTATGCCTCTGGTAATGCGAACAATATCATCATATTTCTCGTCCATGTAATACAATGTCGCAAGACGAGATATTGCTACCATTAAGTTATTCTCGGCAAATTCTACAGTGCTATCCCCTACATTTTGGCTCTGCACATCCTCGCTAAATTTTTTTGCCCAATAATATGCTTTTTCAATATCCGCATCATTTGAGCTGCATTTCCCCGCACTTTCATAAAATGAAAACATAACATCTGCACGATAGCGAAAGGTACGAGCCATTTCTAAAATCGCCTGCAGTTCACCCGCATTTGCTGCAAGCTCATAATAGTGCAATGCTCGATCTATATCATAATCATCGTTTTCTTTCTTGGAAAAATAGTCTCCAAGAGCCATCATTGCATTTACATTTCCCTGCTTCGCAAGAGCTTCTGCTTCTTCCACTGTCATTATCATTCTCTCCTTTTTATATCTCGCTTTTATGGATCTATGATTTTCTCTTTTCTTTTAACGTTTTAAAATAGTCCCTATAAATGCCTTGCGCATATATTTTTTAAAAGCGATTTTTCTCAGGCTTTCATCATCGCACATGCGCACGTTATTCTCAATCCGCCTAACCTCTGCGAGCCTTCAAAGCGCACTTATCCCAAAGCTACACCAAATACTGTGTTCGAAGTTGCTGAATGGTATCCCTGTACAGGATATGAGCCTTTTCGTTGTCACCACGTTCTATCATATTCACGCAATGTTTTACGAGTTTTGTGTAGATGGAATCAAAGATACATAAATAGTCCTCTCTTTTCTTAATGGCAGATACGATTTGCGGAGCGACAAAATAATACTCCGCAATTTCTTTTTCCCCACAAGGCAGGAATCTGAGATATGTATCTCTGAATTTACGCAGCACAGTTAGTTCGTAGCAATCATCCGGCAAGCCTTTTGCTTCCACACAAGCGGAAGTTAAAAAACATCCGGAAGATTCTTCATGCTTATAAATGGGGCAGTTCTCATAGTTGTAGTCACGACAGTATCTTCTGTAGATATCCTCATTCACATCTTTCTCCGATTTCATGCAGGCATAATGATGATTATACCAGTAAAACGGACAAGCCATAAATTTTCCTCCCTTCTTTGTTATGTTTTCTAATTTACCGCATTTTGCAGTAAAAGTCAATACAACAAAATGCGGTAGGCTAAAATATTTTTTTCAGGAGGAACTATGAAAACACGTTTACGAGACTTAAGAGAAGATCGAGATATTAAGCAGAGGGAGGTTGCCGCCTACCTGAACTGCTCTCAACAGGTATACAGCAATTATGAGCTGGATCAGCGGGATATCCCCACAGCGATTCTGATACAGCTGGCAAACTTTTACGGGGTATCCGTAGACTATCTTCTTCGATTGACTGATAACCCAAAGCGAAATGTGTAAAGAGATGTATTTCGGTCCTGTCATCCTTTTCTACAGACTTGTTGCCTGTTATACATTAGGCTCCGGTGCTGAAAAGCCAGCTGAGTGAAGCGTCCGGATCATCTTTATATACCATGTCATCCAGAGTTATTTTTGAAGCTTCAGCCCCCGTTGCAAAGTTATCGCTCTGATTTTCTGATATGCTCTCGGATCTCCGCTTCATGTTTCTGGCAGTAAGCATAACTGCGCCGCATAAAGTCTTCGATGGGCATATTCCTGTACATAGCGTCCAGAGTATCCAATATCGGCTTTCCATCCACCACCATATCAAAAAAGTACGGATATACGCAGCCTCCATTTTCCCTTGGAAAGTAAGGATTTATAGAACTGAGCCGCTCATCTTTCATGACAGGTTCCACAACCATCTCGCTCAAAATCCATTTGAGTGAAGGCCGCTCATATTCTTCATACTCATCCTTGAATACTCTGTTCCATACATGGAACCAGACGAAATGTATGACTTCGTGTATTCCTCCGCCAATGGCGCCTTTTTCGCTGTTCAAGTAGAAAGTATCATAACAATGCTCTCTCAAAAAGCGCGGTTCTACAGGATTTATGCTTACATTGCACCGCATGTCGTTAAACAGGCCGACACAATCCACATCAAAAGCATCTGATAAGGTCGCCGTGATTTGCGTCTTGCAAGCATTCCAGTGGCGAGAATATAAAACGGTCTTTTCACAGATCGTATCCTCCACCCCGGCATAAACGTTTCGCATTACGCGTTCAATATAATTTCTTCTTTCAGTAGGCGGCAAGCTTACGGCATACGCCTTATCCAGTTGCGGATAGAAATGATACAGTGGTTCGGACCAGAAGGAAAGTGCATCTTCGGTCTGAAAATCCATGATCCGCTGTATCATATAGTCTACACCCGGATTTACAAACGTGATTTCCATCTTCTCCCCCCTTCTTTACGACAGTATCTGCCCAATGAATCCCGGTGGCTCCACTCGTCGTTCCCATTCGTTTGCGAATCCGGTAATTCTTCTGCATTGTCCTTTCGGCTGCATGGTAAAGCAGCATCCGCTGCTCTTATTCCTCGTATGCCTGCCGGATCTCCTGGAGCAAAGTTGGTTCCAGTCCCATCAGTTCTGCCACTCGGAGAGCCTCCCGTGGCACAGGAGCGTTCTTCGGTACCGGCTCCAGCCCATAATCCATATACCGTTTCAGCAAGGCCAGCCTGTCCTTATGAGCTTCCGGCATGGCTCTGTCCGGCATGTTCTTTAATCCGCGGGTGCAGTAGCACACATCCGCCAAAGCTGATACGCCGTCATAATGAGTCACAAAAACGCTGTAAGCCCCCAGGCTGCGAAAGTATCTGGCAGTTCCTTTTTGTATACGGGCCCCTTCGAATGGATTGGTGCCCCGGGCAAATTCATCAAACAGGCACAAACAGAGCCCTTTTTCCGCCTCCAGCGCTGCTTCCTCCGCTGCCATGAGCTCACCGCCGAAAGAAGAAAGTCCCCGCTGCGCATCTTCCATCTCTCCGTCCACCAGACAAAGGCCATCCAACAAAGGCATATGCCCCTCCTCGGCAAATACGTAGCATCCGCAATGGGCCAGATATACATTCAATCCCAACGCGCACAAAGCCACGCTTTTTCCGCCCATATTGGCCCCGGTCAGGGCACAGATACCCTTTGGCAGCTCTATGGTCAGAGGAGTAAAGCTACGGCCCGATTCCTTTAAGCGGGCTTCCAGCTGAGGAATACGCATGGCGGTAAAGCCAATTCCTTCCTCAGTGAACCTCGGGCAAACACCTCCCAATTCCCTGGCCAAAGCGGCCTTGCCTCCAACCAGATCCAGATGCCCCAGTCTGCCGACCTGTTCTTCCAATCTGGTTCTAAAAGGAGCCAACTCTGCCGTAATAGCCCGGCGCATACGCTGCTCCTCTGCCTCTTCTCTGGCACAAACGGCCGTACGTGCCACCAGAAGTTTCTCCCGCTGTTCTCCATGGGCAACAGCTATCTGCTTTTCCAGAGAACGCTTTTCGCTGCGAATTTGAGAAAGTTCCTCACTCCATCCCTCCCGCAGGGCAAAAGCCGGTGTCAGGGTATGTTCCGGATCCAATATATCCAGAACCTCCGGACAGGCATCGATGCAAAGTGCTTCCGGTACAGGTGCCAAAATTTCCAGCGCCAACGCCGTTCCACGCAGGCGCAGTGCAAATCCCTTGAGTTCAAAAAGCTCAGGCAGGGTCAGTTCCCCGCTTTCCAGCCGTTTGAGACTGCCGCTTACATCCTTAAGGAGCATAAGTTCCTGCAGCAGTTTATTCCATGCAGGTGTATCCAGCCGTTCCAAAGCCCATGTCACCAGAGCTAATTCTTCCAGAAGCCGTTCCTTTTCCGCAGGAGCATAGGGCTTCAAATTTCGTTTGCATATTTCTCCCATTGGGCTTTGGACAGGCAGATGCTCCAGAATATAGGGGAACCCCACTTTTTGCAGGAACTTATCGCTTACTTTCATTGGTCATCTCCATATGTGTTCATATTGCGTTATACTCTTTCTCTGCATCCACCACCGGCACAGGTGCCAACGCCCGAGTCATATGGGCGAAAAAGCTCTCTCTGTCATAAGGCGTACCCCGGTCTGAAAAAGGATTGGCTGTAACTGCCACAAGGGTGTTCTTTTTTTGAACAGCCAGATGCACCCCCGTCCGCAGGAGCTTTTGTTCCATAAGAGGCGAAAGAAAAAGCCGGGTGCCATCCTCACAGCAAAGTTCCATAGGCGATTTTGAACGCCGGGTCAAAAGTTTTTCCACCCGTTTATCCGTTACCGCACCGAGCAGCAGCACGCCTGAGGAAGCAAATGCTTCTTCCCACGCAGAAAACGGACGTACCTCTCCGCTTTCGTCCAGGTAAAGCTGTCGCTCCTCCCCTGCCTGCTTCCCGTTGAAAAGCTTTGTCAGCGGGAGCATCAGCATTCGGGCGGCAAATGCCGTATCCTGCACTGTGCGCAGCATGTCCGGAGAGTAGGACGCTCCCGAAGAAAGAAGTATTCCTTCGCTTACCTCCGGTGCGCAAAGGCTCTTGCGGAACAGCGCACCGTCCAGCAACACTTTTCCGGCTCCATGGGCAAAAAACATTTTGTTAAGCACCGCCAGCTGACTGGCCATAGAAGGACCGCCGATCTCCACATACCCATCAGACAGCGCCCGAAGCAGCAGCACTTGCCCCATAGGAGTATAAAAACCGGTTTCCATAAGAATTTCCTGGGAAATATCACAAAACGGAAGTAAACCCTGAGCAGTTGCCACCAGGGTGCCTTCCCGAATATACAGTTGTGGTTTCTTTGTCCCGGTAACGATATCTTCCCGCTCGCCATCCCGGCCGATGGAGGTCAGCCCTAAGGGGCCGTAACGTCCGTCATCCTCCCGAAGGATGGTTCTCAGCGCAGTGGTTTTTCCGGCATTTTTGCACATGCCGGCCAGACATATCGTTCGATAGGATGCAAGCTGCGTGTACAGGCTCATTTCCAGAGATATTCCGGATAGAGCCCCTGTGCTTTCATTTCCCGGATGGACGCCTGAAGAGCCGGCATATCCTGTTTATAAGTGACGCCATGCCACTGCGCCGGACAGTGAAGCACTTTTACACTGGCTTCTCCGTCTTCAATAAGATCATTGGTCACCCGAGGTACCAGATATTCGCACTTAAGGGGATTTACGGGCAGATTCTCCTGAAGGAAAGCCGGAAATCTGGCTTCGATCGCCTCAAGAAAAGTATGATCATAGCCCCAGAAGTTCATGGACACAGTGGTATTGGGAGCCAGTTCCGTATAGGTTTGCCCATCATCTTCTGTATAGGCAATGTGACCCTGAGGCCGCTTTTCAATATGCAGCCGCTCCTGGATCCCCGTCAGATATCCTTCCTCATTAGCCTGGCAAACGCCCCTGGCCACATGACCGTTATCTGTGACGGTGTTTTTCAGCAGATAGCCCACCATGGCGTAAGCTCCCGCTTCATGAGGTTGACTCAGGTATTGATAGATAGTATCATAGGCTTCCCGGCCGTAAAAATCGTCAGCGTTGATCACGGCAAAAGGGGCGCTGCCAATAAGCTCTTTTGCCGCCATGACCGCATGGGCAGTACCCCAGGGCTTTGTGCGTCCTTCCGGTACGGAAAAGCCTTCCGGCAGGGCATGAATATCCTGAAAGGCATAGTGGATGTCCATATGAGGACGAATCCTCCGGGCAATCACGTCTTCAAAATCCTCCTGCATCTCCTTTTTTATAATGCAGACAACCTTTTCAAAGCCTGCCCGCATGGCATCAAAAATGGAGAAATCCATGATCACATGGCCCTCTGCATCCACAGGTGCGATCTGCTTCATACCGCCATACCGACTGCCCATACCCGCAGCCATAACCACCAGAATCGGTTTTTCCATACTCCGTTTCCTCCTGAAAATTTAGTGAATTTTATTTTCGGCCGACTCAAAGAATATCTCTCTGGGCCCGCCGCCAACAGATGCAGGATAAAACTCTGCTCCGTGGCCGATGGTGTTTGTATATGTTTCCTGCACACTGCGGATGACCTGTTCCATACGGTTCCTGCAAACCAGCGCAATGGCGCATCCTCCAAAGCCGCCGCCGGTCATCCTGGCACCCAGAACACCTTTTTGAGAGCGCGCCGCCTCTACCAGCGTATCCAGTTCAGGGCAGCTCACCTCATATTCATCCCGCAAAGAGCGGTGGCTTTCATCCATAAGGGCACCAAAGGCCGGAAGGTTCCGGTGTTCCAATGCCTCCACGGCCGCCATGGTGCGCCGGTTTTCATATACGGCATGCCTGGCCCTTCGCCGTTCTGCCGGATCTGTGATCAGGGTGCAATTTGCCTCAAAGGAGGCTTCATCCAGCTCCCCCAGAGTGCGAATGGAAAGCTTTTGCTGCAGCTGCTGCAGGGCGTGCTCGCATTGGCTGCGCCGTTCGTTATACTTGGAACCGGCCAGTTCGCGGCGTTTCATGGTGTTCATGATAAGAATACCGTACTCCCCCAGTTCCACCGGACAATATCGATAGGAAAGGCTGGACGTATCCAGATAGATGCCGCAGTTTTTCCGTCCCATGGCAATGGCAAACTGATCCATGATCCCGCAGCACAAACCGATAAAGTCATTTTCCGTCTGCTGCCCCAGCAAAGCCATCGTTGTGTTGGAAAACTCCAAACCGTAAACCTGCCGCAGCGCTTCCCCCATGGCCATCTCCAGCGAAGCAGAAGAAGACAGCCCTGCGCCACTGGGGATATTGCCCCAAACCAGCATATCAAACCCCAGCGGAATGAATATGCCCCGCTGTGCCATAGTCCAAAGCATACCTGCGCAGTAATTGCTCCAGCCTGCTTTTTTTGCATAGGCAAGCTCGTCCAGCGATCCGTAAAGGATCCCCCGTTCCGAAAAGTTTGCGGAGAAAAAGCGCAGCTGACGGTCTCTCCGCAGGCGAAGCAGGCACCATGTGCCCATGGTCAACGCACAGGGGAAAACATGACCGCCGTTATAGTCTGTATGCTCACCAATGAGATTCACCCGTCCTCCGGCAAAAAAGGCCCGTGGAAGTTCTTCCCCTCCAAATTTCTCCGCAAAAAGGAACAGCAGCTGTTTTTTCATATGGATCATCCCCTGCCTGTCAATCTACAGTGACCAGATATTTTTTCAGCATCTGCACAGGACGGTACTGTTCTTTGCTGTAGCGGATACCCGGATCCCCAGCATCATCCTCCCGGTTCACATAGGTCATACCCTCTCCCGCATATTCTACAAAGGCCTGTGCCATGGAAGGAAAGGCTCCGGCCGCTTCGGCATCAGCCTTTTCCCCGTGAACGTACAGCGTGTCTCCCTGCCGTTCTCCAACGGAAATGGCGGTGATACCCAAACGGGTACGAAGGCAGGCGCTTAACTGCTGAAGCGCTTCCTTGTGTTCAATAAGATCCAGTGTACCCATAACCTCCTGCCGCTCCGCATTGCTCATTTCCGGATGCTGGGTAATGACTTTTTGCAGGAATGCCTCTATTTCCGGCATCATGGAATCCGTCACAGGTTCCAGCTTTGCTTCGGGAAATTCCTTGTAAAAATGGTTTACATGATTTTTCTGAGTGTGAAATCGCTTGCCGCTATAAGCAAAACCGGCCGGATCATACAGGTAATCCGCCCAATCGCGTTTTTCTTCTATGCGCAGGTGTTCTTTTCCATAACGTTCCGCCAGTAAAGGGAGCTGTTCTTCTCCAACGCAGGCAAAACGCAGCGGAATCCTCAACATCGCCGCATCCGCCTCCATAGCCGTATAGGCGGCAGAAGTATCTCCCTGTCCCAGCGGCACTGCATAGCAGAGGCCGATCCGGGGATATACGGAGCGAGTGGTCAGCACTTCTCCCGTCAGAGAATACCAGGTATCGAATATATCCCGCCATTGATAAGTAACACCCAGCGTGTTATCACAGATCCGATTAGGGGAAGCCGCAAAATAAGGGGCAAGTGCAGCAATATTTTGTTTGTTTACCCGTACAAAAGTGTCCATATACTATCTCCGTTTTCATTATAGCAAGGCGGCAAGGGTTTGTGAAGTCTGGAAAAGGGGTTTATTCCATGGGCGAGTCGTGGTATACTCAAGCTGTTTTCGGAAAGGATGTGAACCCATGCAGCTGATTGCTTTTGATTTGGACGGCACCCTGTGCAACACCATAGCCGATATTGCCGCTTCCATGAACCGGGCTTTATGCGCACATAACATACCCGCCTATACGCAGGAAGAGATCCAGTCCATGGTGGGCCACGGTATGAAAGAGCTGTGCCGCAGCGCCATGCCCCGGGGACGGGAGCCGGAATGGGAACAGGTCATGAAAACCTATTATGCGGATTACTCTGTGCATCTTTGTGACAGCACCCAGCCCTATCCGGGGATCCGGGAAACACTGCACAGTCTGCGTCAAAGAGGGCTGAAACTGGCTGTAGTTTCCAATAAGCCACATCAAAATACAGAAGATATGCTTCACTGCCTTTTCCAGGATTGGAAGGAACTTTTTGACTGCATTCAGGGGCAGGATCCCCGGTTCCCCGTAAAGCCCGATCCGGCCAGCCTTTTATATGTACTGGATGCGCTGAAGGTTTCCCCGGAAAAGTCGCTTTACGTGGGTGATTCCGATGTGGATTTTGCCTTTGCCCGGAACGCCGGACTGCATTTCTGCGGTGCTGCCTGGGGATTTAAGGGACGGCAGCTGCTGGAGGATCTGGGCAGTGAGTTTGTTATTGACGATCCGTTGGAATTGCCGGGTATCATTGACAGACTTTCCTGAACATAAATATATGCAGCAGGCGGAAAGGATATGCCCTCCCGCCTGTCTTTTTATGGCCACAATCGCAGCACATCCCGCAGCAGCATCCGCTTCCAGCGCGGCATACTCTGATTTAGAGAGCGCCCCGCCGCCTGCAGCATTTCTTCCATCTGTGCCCGTTCTTCCGCCGTGATATCGTGATGCGAGAAGCAGGCCTTTTGCGCCAGCTGCACGGCTCTTTCCGGCAAGATCACTCCCCAGCGGGTAAGCTTTTCCAGCCGCCCGTACAAATACAGCAAAGCCTTTCGGCCATCCTCCTGCGTTACGGCCGTTTTGTATCTGCGGCCGCTCTCCCGGTAATACAGATACCAGCCGCCTCCCAGCACCGCAGGCAACAGCAGAAGCAGCCACCAGGGACTAACCGGCTTTTTCGCCTGTTCCTCATCTTCGGAGATAAAGCCGCCGCTTCCGTCCTGTCCATCGGGCGCATCCGTTTTTTCCGGTACATCTGTCGGTGCAGGGGCAGGCTCTTCCGTAGGCTGTTCCGACTCTCCGGGCAGCTCTGTTTCTTCCGGTGTCGGTTCATCCGAAGGCTCGGGCGTAGCGGGCGGTTCCGTTGGTGCAGGCGTGTCTGTAGGTTCCGGTGTAGGCGTAGGCATCGTTGCATCCCCTTCACTGGAAGGCAGACTATTGTCCTGAGACGCCGTTGCTTCCACCATAACCCAGCCCACGCCGGGTACATATACCTCTACCCATGCATGCGCATTGGCATCCGTTACGGTAGCCCATTCCCCCGCCGTCAGGCGCACGGCATATCCGGTAACATACCTGGCGGGAATATCCAGGGCCTGAAGCATGGCCGTAGCGGCACTGGCAAAATGTACACAGTAGCCGCGGCGGCTTTCCTCTAAAAAGTATAGAACAAAGTCTTCCCCCGCCGGAGTTTCACCCGGGGTGAGTGTATATTCTCCCAGGGAACGTACCAGAGATGCCACCTGCTGGGCCGCTGCATAAGGCGCCGTTCCTGGATAAATGCCGTTTTCGGCCGCAATGGTACGCAGCCGCAGCTTGACCTCCTGATCCAGCTGAGTATACGTTTCCTGCACCCATTGCCGGTAAGCCCGTTGACTTTCATCTTCCCAGGGAGATCCCAATGCTTCCCGCCAGTCAGGTGTGTAATATGAATAATATTCTTTCAGTCCCCGGGCCCGAACATAATGCTCCGTGACCTCGCCCTGATCCTCCTGACGATACCCGTAAGGCGTGTACAGCAGCCCCTGCCCCCGACTTTTTATTTCTATCAGTTGTCCCTGGTACTCGCAGTGAGCGCCCAGCAGGGTAAGTCCCTGTGCACTGCCGGCATATTCCGGTCCGGCCTGCCAGCTGCCCCCCGTATATCGTCCCAGAGAGTAACCACGCAGATACAGGGTGCCGCCGTAGCTGGATCTGACAGACAAGGCGGCTTCTCCTTTGGGCAGGCGTTCTCCCTGGGTGCGCAAATTTTCCGTATCTTTGACTCCGTTGTCAAAAAGACGCTTGATGCTTTCAAAAAGCGTTTCCACCGTCTGCTGAAGATCCGTTCCTTCCTGCGCGGGATCCCTGCCGTCATAACTTTCCTCCGGCAAAGCACCGTTGAGCAGCAGACACAACAGGGCCATACCCCCTATAACCCCCAGGCTGACCCCTCCCCTTGCTTTGGGAGCATGCCTACGCAAGCCGCCGGTAAGCAGCACACCTCCAAAGTATATAAGCAGCAGGCAGGCTGCCATACGGCTGGGCGGAAGATCAAAATAAATAATGGAAAGCGCCAGAAACGGCAGCGGCAGGGATAGAGACAGCCAGACAGATTCCCCGGCGCACAGCCCCCAGGCCATGAAAAGTCCCAACGAAAGCACCAATGCCCCCAAAAACGGAGTGGTACTGATCCCGGCGGCTTCCAGATATTCGGGCATGGGCGGTGGAATAAAGCCGATGGTACCAGAAAGCACCTGCTGAATGATGGAAACAGCCAGACGCGCTCCTTCAAAAAGCTTTTCCCAACCGAAAATGGTATAGGCCAGCACACCGGCACCAAAAGGAACAATACAATAAGGTCCATATTTGGGTAACCCGAACATAAGGGTCAGGAAACCGGTGATCAGCACCGCCATGACCACCGCTTCTCCCCAGGAAAAAGGCACCTTATAGGCAGTGAACACACACAGAGGGGCTCCCAGTGCGCCGCAAAAGAGCAGCGCCCAATCTCCCAGAAACGAAGAAAGAGAAAACTTCTGGTTCACTTCTCCGCCTCCCTTCCCTCTCCAGGCAGGATCCGGTACACCAATCCCTCCTGATCGGAGCGGATATGAGGGGCCCGTCCCCTGTCCTTGCAGGAAGATAGGATGGTCTTTAAAAATATATCCATATCTTTCTGCTCCCGGATATATTGGCGCAAACTGCCGAAATAAGCAGTAAAGGCCACTTTGCTCTCCAGCATGGAACGAGTTAGAAACAGCAGCTGCCCCAACTGACTTTCCAAATCATCTCCTACCGGGGCGGGATCCACCAGAAGCGTCACCCGCTTACGCTTCATGAGCTGAGGTTCCCGTACAATGGGCACATCCAGCTTGCTGGTAAGTTTCCAGTGGATGGAATTTATGGCATCCCCCTGCCGGTACGGGCGGAGTTCATGTTCTTCAGAATAGCCGCCGCCGGGCTTCGGCTTCAGTGTAATAGCGGAATCCTCCGTCAGCTGCGGAACAGGCACCGGTTCTTCCGAACGGGGCAAGACGGTAATGAACGCATCTCCCGCCGTTTTTATGGGCAGCGCAATAATGCCAAGGTAATCCCAGGCCCACCCACGGTTCAGAGCGCACCGGATCACGCCGCAGCGTTCCGTTGGCACGCCAATACTCCTGCGGCTGTTCTGCACGCCATACAGACACAGCTTCTCGGTGGAAAGTTTCTCGCCGGTAAAAAGATTTTCCCGGGTCATGCGGACGGAAAAGCAATACAACGGCAGCCAGAAGCGGCAGTTTGCCTCCAAGGTTAAAGAGGCGCTGCGCCCTTTTTCCACCTCACGCTCACCTGAAAGACTCACGTGGGTAGTCAACATGGCGGGAAGGCTCATAGCAAGGGACAATACCGGCAGGCACAACACAAAAAGCAGCATATACCTGGAAATATACTGCTCGTAAAAGAAATGAAGCGTTCCCACCAGCAGCAGGAAGGCCATGTATATGCAGCGGCGCCCGGTCATTTTATTTAAGTGCCGGAGCCGCTACGCTTTTCATGATATCGCTGACAAGATCTGCGGCTTTCTTCCCCGCAGCTTCAGCATCCGGAGAAAGAAGCAGCCGATGGGTCACAGTGGGAGGATAGATAAGCTTCACATCCTGAGGGAGCACATAATCCCTGCCCTGCACCCAGGCGGCCGCCTTGCTCATGTTGGTAACGGCCAGCGAAGCTCTGGGGCTGGCCCCCTGCAGAATATCTCCATGGGTGCGGGTGGCATTGTTCAGCCGGATGATATACTCCAGTATTTTCTCGGACACATACACTTCCTCCACCTGACGGCGCATGGAAGCAAGATCCCCATGATCTGTCATACAGCGGACGGAATCCAGCGGATTGCCCTTCTGTTTGCGCTCCAGCATTTCTTTTTCATCGGCAGGCTTGGGATACCCCAAGCTCAGACGCACCATGAACCGGTCCATCTGGGAATCCGGCAGCAGCTGCGTTCCGGAAGCACCCACCGGATTCTGGGTAGCGATGACCACAAAAGGATCCGGTACGGGGTAAGTCTTGCCGTCCACGGTGACATTTCTCTCTTCCATGGCTTCCAGCAAGGCGCTCTGTGTGCGGCTGGTAGCCCGGTTAAGTTCATCCGCCAGAAACAGATTGCATAGAATAGCCCCCTGTTTATATTCCATCTCGTTGGTAGCCTTGTTGAATACACTGAACCCCACGATATCACTGGGAAGCACATCCGGGGTGAACTGCACCCGGTTGTACTTCAGATTAAGGGCTTTGCTGAAGGCAAGGGCCATGGTGGTTTTTCCTACCCCGGGGATATCCTCCAGAAGAATATGCCCGCCCGCCAGAATGGAAAGCAGCGCCATGATGAGCACACCGTCTTTCCCTACTACCGCCTTTTTTACTTCATCCAGGATCGCCTTTGGATCGTTCATTCCCGTTTCCTCATCTCCGCTTATATTACTCCGGCCACGACAGTTGGCACAGACGCTTTACCTCTATATTGTACACGCAAATTCGTCAGAGTTGTAACATCCCTGCGAATAGGAAATAAATTCCGTGCTTTACCGGATGCCCCAAGGATAGCACAAACACAGACCTCCTTCAATAAGCTCCGGTGGGAATGCGCATGGGTATGGGAAAAGATTCTGTAAATATTTTTTTGCTATGCTGCAACATTTTCCCTGTCCCGTTTGTATATAAGACAGAAGGGCAAGAAAAGCCCCTCAACAGAAACTGCAAAATCAAAGAAAGGAAATAATCATTATGAAGAAGATCATTGCAGTATGGATGGCAGCGCTCATGCTTTTGGCCATGGCCGCCTGCACTGTTAAGAAGGACAACCGGGATCAGGGCCACACCAGCGATCAAAAGCTCCCCAATCCCTTTGAAGATGTAGCCTCTCTGGAAGATGCCGAGAAGGCTGCCGGGTTTACCTTCCGGGCCCCGGAAACCCTGAACGGCTCCGACAACGTTGTCTACCGTGTTCTGACGGAAGGCGATAAAATGATTGAAATCATTTATCTGAAAGGTGAAGAAGAAGTAGCCCGCATCCGCAAGGCTCCGGGCAGCGAGGATATCAGCGGGGATTACAATGAATATGCAGAAACCACCGTGGCTGAGCGCAGCGAAATCAGCGTAACGCTGAAAGGCAAGGACGGAAAGGTCATGACTGCCAGCTGGAATCTGGATGGCTACAGCTACTCCCTGACCAATGACAGCGGCATGGAAGCCGAAGAAATCCTCTCTGCGGCGGCAGCCATGACAGAAAGCGAATCATCTGCTCAGATCCCCAACCCCTTCACGGATCACGCTACCCTGGAAGATGCCGAGAAGGCCGCCGGTTTCGATATAAAGATTCCGGAAAGTGCGGCTGGTTCCGATTCTGTCGTATATCGCTCCATGAGTCAGGACATGCTCGAGATTATCTATTACAAAGGAGATGAAGAGGTGCTTCGTGTCCGCAAGGCTCCCGGCAGTGAAGATATCAGCGGCGTGAATATGCTCTTTCTTGCCAGCGAGGAAGCACAGGCCGATGAGCAGACCGTGACCCTGAAGGGTAACGAAGAGATCACTCAGCTTGCAATCTGGACTGCCAACGGATATACTTATTCTGTATTCACCGACAAGGGCCTTTCTCAGGCAGACATGCTGGCGATTGCTGCAGCCATACAATAAGGCACCTTTCCGGGGAAACACTATCACATGAAAGGCGGATCTCCCTTTGGAATATTGTTTTCCCATACCCGGTGCCCGGCGATCTTTTTTCTGCCGGGCATTGGGCCTGTTCTTCCGGGCTGCACCGACAGTTCCTTTATTTCGGGCCGCAGAAGATACAAACACCCGCGCAGAAAGGATCATGGGTACCTACGGAAACATGATCCTTCGATATGCCTACGCTTATATGCATTCGCTGAGCGATGCAGAAGAAGTTTTGCAGGATACACTGATACAGTTTCTGCGGACAGCCCCTGCCTTCGAAAGCCCGGCCCATGAGAAGGCATGGCTGCTGCGGGTGACAGCCAATCTAAGCAAAAACCGACTGGGTTACAACCGAAGACGACAGACGGACGAACTGAACGATGAGCTGATCGGCGAGGAACGGGAAGACCTTTCTTTTGTATGGGAAGCGGTAAAAAGCCTGCCGCCGGGGCAGCGGGAGGCTATCCATCTGTTTTACTATGAGGGCTACTCCACCGGTGAGATCGCCCATATTCTGAATCGGCGGGAAGCGACCGTTCGCTCGGACCTGTTCCGGGCCCGTGCAAAGCTCCGGGATATTTTGAAGGAGGCTTATGACTTTGAGCAGTAAATATGACCAGATCATGGAGCACGTCCGCGTAACCCCTCAAATGCGAACCCGTATTCTGAAAAACGCTTCCACTCTGGTGGACAAAAAACATAAACTCCCCTTCCCTGCCAAAGCTAGAAAACATCTGCCTTTGGCGGCCTGCATGGTATTAATCCTGGGATTGGGGCTTATACTCCCCCGCGCTCTGCGCAATAAGCAGGAAGAAGGCCCACTGGTCACGGCTCCTATCAACGGTATGGAGGAAGTGGGATCCCTTGTACAGCTGGAACAGGCTGTGGGGTTTGAAATACGTGAGCCCCGCCTTCCTTTTACGGCAGAAAAGCAGGAGTACACCTCTCTCTGGGGCACCATAGCCCAGATCCAATATGAAGATACCGCTCAGAATGCCTTATTCCGCCAATCCAAGGGTGAGGAAGATAACTCGGGGGATTACAATGTCTATGACCAATCCCTTACAATATCTTTAGACGGCGGCGGCGCATTGACGCTGAAAGGAGATAAAAGCGGGTTCGTGCTGGGCATATGGACCGAAGATGGATATTCTTTTTCGCTGAGCCTGTCTGAGCCGGTCAGTCAGGCTCAATGGCTGAATATTCTGCCATGATCCGATAAAAATGTAGAAAGTCCTCCATATGCAGGATGCATCCGGAGGACTTTTTAGTATATGCAGCTGCATCAGCCAACCGTTGTTTTGAGCATACCGCCCTGTATCCGCAGAGTGGCCCCACGCACCAGATCCTGAAGCATGGTGTCTGCAAAAGTGATAAGCTGCTGAGGCGTTCTATCCAGCTCACCCAGCACCCAGCTTTCCACGCACCCCGCCAGGGCAATGACATAAAACTGGGTCAGCAAGTCCACATCCGTATGTACGGTGGAAACACGTTCCTTATCCAGAGAAGCGGCGATGGTTTCTATGGTGCGGTGGACAATGGAATAGATATCCTGATAGAAAAACTGCTTGATATGCTGGTGCCCTACGCTCTTGATAGCGCACAGACAAACCTCACGATTCTCCTGTATATACTGGAACAGCTGCAGCAGTCCGTCCTGCCAGAGGGCTGCACCTTCATGCCGGCGCAGGAGTACCACCGCTTCCTTTTCGAACACCCAGCGAAGCAGATCATAGATATCTTCAAAATGATAATAAAAATTCTGCCGCTTCATGCCGCACAGCTGAGTCAGTTCCCCGATGGTGATCTTTTCCAAAGACTTTTCCTTCATAAGGGTTTTCAAGGCATTGCCCAAGGCCTGTTTGGTGTGTTCCGATACGGCGTAGGTCCTTTTTTCCATTGGTCTCACTCCCCAAATTATGACTTCTGTTTCAGTATAGCATGTTTTCTTCGCTGGAAACCTGTCAATGATAGAATTTTGCCCAAAAATATGACAGCCGCCCATAATCTGACGGTTGTCAGAATTAAGACAATATCGTATTTTAGTACTATTAAAAATAGGAGCTTTCTATGAGCAAGCAACAGAATCGGAACGAGGAGTCATTTTGGATAAAACTGGCCACCTTTGTGGTGGATAAACGGAATCTGTTCTTTTTGATGACGCTGATCGCCCTGGTGTTCTCCTTTTTCTCCCGGAACTGGGTGGAAGTGGAAAATGATCTGGCCGCTTTTCTGCCGGATTCATCCGAAACCCGTCAGGCGCTGGATATCATGGACGAACAGTTCATCACTTATGGAACCGCACGGGTCATGGTGAGCAACATTACGGAAGAAGAAGGCCAGTCTCTGGCTGATATTCTTTCCGGGCTTAAAGGCGTGCAGAACGTAGACTATGATAACAGCCGGGATCACTATATCAACGTCTCGGCTCTTTTTGATGTTTCCTTCTCTTACGGAGAAGAGGACGATCGCTGCCTTACCGCACTGGATCTTGTAAAGGAAACCCTGCAGGGGTACGATGCCAGTTTCTCCACGGACCTGGGCACCACGCTGCAGGATACAATTGCTTCCGAAGTACAGGTCATTATGATCTATGTGGCAGTTATTGTGGTAGTGGTACTGCTGTTCACCTCCCAGACTTACGGGGAAGTGCCCGTACTGCTGATGACCTTTGTCATCGCCATGGTGTGCAATGCAGGCAGCAACTTTGTGCTGAAAAAAATCTCTTTTGTCAGCAACTCTGTTACCAGTATTCTGCAGCTGGCGCTTTCGCTGGACTATGCCATTATTCTCGTAAACCGTTTTAAAGAAGAGCACGAAACAAAGCCCATTCGGGAAGCGGCCATCGTAGCCCTGTCCAAAGCCATCCCGGAGATCGGCGCCAGCAGCCTGACCACCATCGGCGGTCTGTTTGCCATGATCTTTATGCAGTTCAAGATCGGCCCGGATATGGCCATATGCCTGATCAAGGCCATTCTGTTTGCACTGCTGACGGTATTTATTGTTATGCCCGGTCTGCTTGTGCTCTTTGGGTCCCTGATCGACAAGACCCGGCATAAGAACTTTGTGCCGAAGATCCCCTTTGTAGGCCGGTACGCCTGGGCTACACGCCACGTGGTACCCATTTTGTTCGTTCTGGTAGCGGCTGCAGGACTGTACTTTTCTAATCGGTGCCCTTATGTGTATGGATACAGCAGCCTGACCACCCCAAAGCTTAACGATACGCAACTGCAGGAACAGGCGATAGACGCCAACTTCCCGGACAGAACCATGGTAGCTCTGGTGGTGCCCTCCGGAGATTATGAAAAGGAAAAGGCCATTCTTCACACACTGGAACAGCAGCCGGAAGTGGACGAAGTTATGGGGCTGGGCAACATAGAGGCCATGGACGGGTATATGCTGGCCGACAAGCTGACTCCCCGGCAGTTTTCGGAGCTGGCTGGCTTGGATTATGAAGTGGCCCAGCTGATCTACAGCGCCTACGCTGCCAAGCAGGAGGATTACGGCAAGCTGTTAGGCCGCATTGCCACTTATGAAATACCTCTGGTGGACATCTTCCTGTTTGTATGGGACCAGGTGGATTCCGGCATGGTCAGTCTGGAACAGGAACAGATAGCTTCCCTACAGGAAGCGGCTGCCCAGATTCAGCGGGCCAAGAATCAGCTTTCCGGAACCCGGTACAGCCGGATGCTCCTGTATCTTACACTGCCCGAAAGCGGACAGCCCACCTTTGATTTTATAGATGAAGTCCGGGCTATGGCGCAGAGTTATTATCCGGATGGAACCGTACTTGTTGCCGGTCAAAGCACCCAGGAATATGACTTTCAGAAGACATTCAGTCAGGATAATACAGTGGTAAGCATCGTCTCCATTTTGATCGTGCTGGTGGTGCTGCTGTTCACCTTTAAATCCGTGGGCATGCCGCTGCTGTTGATCCTGGTGATCCAGGGAAGTATCTGGATCAACTTCTCCTTCCCTTATCTGATGCAGCAAAATCTGTTCTTCATGAGCTACCTGGTGGTCTCATCCATTCAGATGGGCGCCAACATTGACTATGCCATCGTAATTGCAAGCCGCTATCAGGAAGTCAAGAGCAAGATGAGCCATAAGGACGCCATTATCGAAACGCTGAACTTTGCTTTTCCAACGATTCTGACCAGCGGATTGATCCTGGCGGTTTCCGGTATCCTGATCGGACAGATGACCAGTGAATGCACCATTGCAGGAATCGGCCAGTGTTTGGGCCGGGGCACCATTCTTTCCATGTTTCTGGTATTGTTTGTACTGCCCCAGATCCTGCTGCTGGGAGGGGATCTGGTGGACCGCACTTCCTTCTCCGTCAAGCATACTCTGCCACGGATAGATACTTCAGGCCGGGTATTTGTAGACGGAGCCGTGCGCGGACAGGTCAACGGAACCATAAACGGCATTTTCAAGGGCAGTATGGACGGTGACGTTTCCCTGCTGGTGGTTTCTGGTGCAGGCAGCACAGAAGAGGAACAGACTTCCCCTTTCTCTCCCGAAGAAAAGGATGAAAACGAACAGACAAAGGAGGCAGATGAGAATGTGTAAAAAGATGCGTCTGATCCGTACCGGAGCGCTGCTTCTTGGACTGACGCTTCTGCTTGTTTCCCTGCCGGTAACTGTGCTGGGAGCAACAGACACGGTGTATACCATTGCCACGGAAGAAGACCTGGCGGAGTTTGCAGAAAAATGCTCTCTGGATACCTGGTCCCGGGGACTGACGGTGGAGCTTACTGCCGACATCACCCTGACGGGAAAGGTCCATCTCCCCATTCCCACCTTCGGAGGTACCTTCCGGGGCAACGGGCACAGGATCAGCGACTTTGAACTTACCGAAAGCGCTTCTCCCGCTGGCTTCTTTGCCATACTTCAGGAAGGTGCGCTTGTAGAAGGGCTTCATGTACAGGGAACAGTGGATCCCCAGGGTACACGGGAAGACGTTGGCGGGCTGGTAGGCAGCAATGCCGGCGCCCTTCGGAACTGCTCCTTCTCAGGCCGGGTCTCCGGTAAAAACAGTACTGGCGGGCTGGTAGGGACCAATACTTCCGCCGGTGAGATCTCTCATTGCGTAAATGAAAGCGATGTTTCCGGCTTTTCCATGACGGGCGGTATCGTGGGCAGTAACCTTGGCACCCTGTATCAGTGCCGGAACACCGGCACCGTGAATATCAGCGAACAGGATTCCAATGTGCAGCTAAAGGATCTGGAGCTTTCCATAGGGCTGGATCTTAGTAAGCTGAACAGCCTTAACGCCGTATCTGCGCCCACCGATACGGGCGGCATTGCCGGATATTCCGCCGGAATACTGCGCTTTTGTGCCAATGAAGGCGCTGTAGGGTATCCCCATGTGGGATATAACGTAGGAGGGATTGCCGGCCGAAATTCCGGGTTCATCACTTACAGTACCAACAGCGGTCATCTTCAGGGACGAAAGGATGTAGGCGGTATAACGGGACAGATGGAGCCCTACATACGCCATGATATCGATCAGGACACGCTGGTGCTTCTGCAAACACAGATGGATGACCTTTCGGAAATGATCGAAACGGCACTCACGGATACGGATACCGGTGTAAACACGGTCACCGCCCGGCTCAACGCCATTTCCGACTATTTGAATGCTGCAGGTGCCTCTGTTCGCAGCGTGCGTACAAGCGGCTCTTTATCTACCCGTATCTCTGCCGAAGCACAGGGAGAAGGCAGTGCGGAAGGCTCTCTGGATCCTTCGGATCTGGAAGCAGGCGGCAGCGTTTCCATAGGTAAGGATCCACCGAGCATCTCCGGCGAGATCCACGGTGGGCTGGGAGAAGGGACTGCTTCAGGCTCCGGCAGCTACAGCGGCAGCGCTACGGTCCGTTCCAATACCAGTCTGACACTGAATACCTCATTGGGAGGGCTTTCCTCCGCCATTACCGGCATGACCGGCCAGATGCGGCTGCTCAACGGCGAACTGGACGATCTTTCCGGCACCATGCGTGAGGATCTGAGCCAGATCAACCAGCAGATAAATCTCATTGGCAACACGGCTTTTGATGCTTTGCTGGGCATGGAGGATAAGACGCTGGAAGATGTACTCAAAGATACCTCCGGTGTGGATATTGACTCCATTTCCTACGGAAAGGTCGGATTTTGCCAAAACGATGGTTCCGTGCAGGGGGATATCAACACCGGCGGCATTACCGGAAGCATGGCACTGGAATATGAACTGGACCCCGAAGATGATATTACGCCGCAGCTCCCCAAAGTGCGGGGCCGCGCCTATGAGCTTAAAGCCGTATTGCAGGAATGCACCAACCTGGGAAAAGTTACCTCCAAACGGGATTATGCAGGCAGCATCTGCGGCCGTATGGATCTGGGTATGATCTCCGGCTGCATGGGATATGGCGACACACAAAGCGAAAGCGGAGATTATGTGGGCGGCATTGCCGGCATCGCCGGAGGCACGGTGCAGAACAGCTATGCAAAATGCACACTGGAAGGCGGTGAATATGTAGGCGGCATCGTTGGCGACGGCGTTACCACAGATGTGCTGGGAGGCGGCAGCTTGGTTTCCGGATGCGTGTCTCTGGTAGATATTCCCCGGTACACCCAGTTTGCCGGCGCCATTTCCGGCGGCAACAGCGGCAGTTTTTTGGAAAACCGTTTCGTTTCGGATACGCTGGCAGGCATTGATTCCCGCAGCTACGGAGGAAAGACGGATCCTATCTCCTATCTGGCCATGCAGGGAAACCAGCAGATCCCCGACAGTATGAAGACCTTTACCCTTACCTTTGTAGCGCAGGAAGAAGTCATCAAACAGCTTACTTTTGCCTATGGGGACAGCTTTGAGGCCGATGTTTACCCTGAGCTGCCCCAAGTGGAAGGCTCCTGGGCTGCCTGGGATAAAACGAAGCTGAAGGAACTGCATTTTGATACGGTTGTCACAGCCGTATATACGCCTTACACCCCCACTCTGGCCAGCAATTCCAGAGAGTTTGGCGGCCGGCCGGTGCTCCTTGCACAGGGAGCTTTTGAGCCGGGCGACACCCTGACCCTGGAACGGGAGGCAACGGAGCCTTTGGCTTTCAATACATTTTCCGGACGTTGGCAGGAGGCTCTTTCCACCTGGTGGGAGGATGTGAAAAACGGAGCGCCTATTTTTGAACGGACGCACTACGGAATTCTGGAGCAATGGCGCTTCTCCATCCCGGAGGACGGAGCGGACAGTCACACACTCTCCTATCTTATCCCGGAGAACGGCGATTCCATGGAGCTGTACCTCCGAGAAGGAACAAACTGGCGCAGGCTTTCCACTACCCGACAGGGAAGCTATCTGCTCTTTGACTTTTCCGGTCAGGAGGGAGAGATCGCTGCAGTCTCCACCTTTATTTTATGGCCATGGTTTTTGATCCCATTGGGGCTGCTGGTGATCCTGCTGCTGCCCCTGCTGCTTATTCCGGGGAATATCCGCCGCCGAAAGATGCTCAAAAAGCTTCAGGCGGAAATGGCTGCCCTGAATACCACCGCCCCGGCTATCGCCGAAAGCGAAATGCCAGAATCTGATGCGCGGGCCGATACCTCCGAAGAATAACTCACTTTTAAAAGACAGATAGAATCACTATCTGCCTTTTTTCTTTTATGCAAGGATACGCTTTCGTAAAACATCTCTTGCCAACAGGCACAAGAGATGTGCTTGTTTGAGCTACGATGAATACGACCTGTTGCCTTATCTAACCTCCATTTGGTTCTATGCTTCAGGCTCTTTTTAAAAACATTCAAACAAAAAGGCACATACTGCGTGCGCCTTTTGGAGAAAGTCTATAATACTATAAGTGAGTCTTATCAGGTACGGCGGACAAAACTGTTGCCGCAGCGGGGACAGATGATGCGTATCTTTCCCTTGCCCCGAGGCACACGGGTGGTAACGGAGCACTGCGGGCAACGGAAGAATCTGTACTCCCGCCGCTGACGAAACCGATTCTTTCTGGTTTGCAGCCAACCGGTCACCCGCGCTTTCTTTTGCAGATACCAGTTATTTTCGGCATAGCGGCGACCATAGTTGCGTGAAAACAATCTGAACAGGCTCCACAGCAGGCAAAACCAGGCCAGACTCATGCACAACGAACTAATGTAGTAGGTAGCTCGTGCTTCAAAAAAGCTCAGGACCGTAGCGATCAGCATGCATACGAGCCCCGCCCCGCTTAAAAAACGGCTGAATTCATCCACGCCATAACGCCCCTGCATAAACCTGCGAAAACGTTCCTTCATACTGCCCGACTCCTCTTAAAACGATTTATTGTTGTCAGTATCCTATAAAATTATGAACAGAATGTGAAGTCAAGGTGGAAAGAAAACAAATCTGAAGGAGCCCTTACAAAACAGAAGGCAGCCCTGAGGCCGCCTTCCGCTTTACAGGTCGTCTGCATCCTGAACCGGATGCTCCGAATCTGCCGGGTGGCCCGTATAACTGCCCAGCACATCGGAAGGAATGTGCCGCAGCTGCCGTTCCATCTCCGGATACATGGGGATACCCGGATGCACCGGATCCCGCTGCTTTTTTCTGCGATCCATCAGAAGCGGTACGTGTTCTCCTGCTCCTCCCGCTGCTGCCGTTCGCGCTGACGCTCCTGGGGAGTTTTGGATTCACTTTCCTTCCGGTTCTTCTGGTTCTGTTCCTTCACACCGGTGTAATCCCGGTCATAGGTTTCGTAAAAAGACATAGTGCAAACCTCCTTTTTGTTCGGCCGCAGCCGACAAGAGTAGTGTGCACACCCAAACTGCGCCCTATACCGGAAGTTATGTCTTCTTTTGCCTTATTTTAACAGCAAAATTTGCCGCCCGGAAGGTAAGGGCTCCTCCGCCTCCGGGTTCAGTTCCCGGATCTCTTTTACCGGCAGGCCAAACTGTTTTCCCAGAGCAAAGAAGCTTTCCCCTCCCTGCGTGAAATACAGCAGCAGTCCCTTGGGTCCCGGTGATGTGGTGCAGGGAGACAGGCCCCTGATATAGGTCAGCGTGCCCACGGTATAGATCTCGCCCTCCAGCAGCAAAGATACATCCACATTTATACTGCGTCCTGTGCCATAGGCCTTCAGAGAAAGCACCTTCGCTGTGATCAGCATAGGACTCGCTGCATCGGCGGAAGCAGCACCATCCGTCAACGTGACGGAGAACGGAAGCTCCTGCGTAAAGCTGTGCAGGAGTCCCTGGGGACAGCGGTACACAAGCGTGACAAGAAGCCCTCCTTCCAAAATGCCGTTTTCCGTTTTGCGGACTGCCGGCAAAGCACAGGTATAAAGTGTTTCCTGACTTTCTGGCAGGTGTGCCGGAATGGACACTGCAGCTCTTACGGGCAGTTCCGTCTGCCGGCTTTCGCTGTACCAAAGACATTCCATCCTTTCCGTCTCACAGCTGAAGGTGCCGTCAGCATCATAGGCGTCTTCCAGCAGAGAAAACTCCTCCTGACGAATTCCGTATACACTCAGCGAAATATCCGCTTCCAAGAGCAGTGCCTCCCCGCGGATCATGGTCTGAAGGCCTGTAATCTCTCCCCGGGCGAAAGGTTGCATCTCCTGACTCCCCTGCACCGGGATCGTTTCTGTAAAGGGGACACGCATGGTCAATGTCTTTAACCGTCCATTGGGAGGCAGTACCAATGCATGGAGGAATAACGCTCCCTCCAGTGCAGCGGAAGCACCCACCAATTCCGTTTTCAACGGCTCCAGGCTTCCCTGGGCTGCCAGAAGGACGGTCCCCTCCTCTACGCCTTCTTCCTCCCGCAGACGCATGGATTTTGCCCCCAGAAGCACTTTCTTTTTTATGCATACGGAGCAAGTGCGCTGCTCTACGCCCCGGCCGCCGGAAATACCCGTCAGAGGTTCCAGCGGCATGGTCTGGGTGATCCAGGCCGTAAGAGACAGCTGGGCATACAACCGCAGCCCGCCATCCTCCTGGCGCAGTTCGCAGGCGTTCAGGCGAGCCTGCACCTGACTTTGCATCCCAGGGGCAAGCCCCTCCCCGGTTAGCGTATGAGAAAAATCAGCTGCCGCATCAAAGCAGTACAAACGCCGTTCCTCATCCTCCGCCACTATATGCAGGCTTAACGTTCCCGAAACCTGTACCCCGCCCTCCGTTACAGCCGTTTGCTCTACCGCAAGCAACGGAGAAACGCAAAGCACCGCTCCCAATGTTTTATCCGCAGGGACGGGCACTGCGCTTTCGATAGGAGCCTGTTCCTCCAAAATCCGAATGTTTTTTTCACAGTTTATAGTGCATCTGGCGCTGTCCATGAACCATACCTCCCTTACCATGTTCCTTCACAGAAAGGTATGCAACACCCCTGCGCTCCATGACAAAAAGGAGTCGCATGGAATTCCACCGTGTACTCTGGCTGCATGTATATTTCTTTCATGGAATTGCGCTTGATATGCCTGCTCTACCGGAGTACTTTTGCGCTACCCTTTTTACGGACAAAAGCCGACTAGTAAATAATCGGGAAACGGAAGGCGGGGCGTCGCCGCCCGAAATTCATATACAGACTGTCCTCATAACACGGCAGCCCCTGCCTGTATGCAGATTTCACTAAAAGAAAAAGGAGCCTTTACAGCTCCTTTGATCTTTTCCAGCGGTTTACTTAATGACGATACGGGTATACTGATTATTTTCCATATCCTTGCGAACCCGATAAAGGATGAGCACATCTGCTGCGCTGGAGAGGAGCAGCATGACCCCCAATACTCTGGTAAGCACTAAGACGGTAGCAAAAGGATTGCACAGTGCCACTATGCCCGCCGCCGCCGCCAGCACACCGTAAAGCAACGCTGTCCACCAGTAAGACATATGCAGGTTTTTGAAGAAAAAACTCTCGTAGATAGCCAATGCACCGTTAAGTATGACCATAACAGCCAGCAGCACCTGTAAGAAGCTCACTACCCATTCTGCCTTAATAAGGATAAACAGCCCCAGCAGTGCGGCCACTATGGCAGATGCCAGCATGAGCCCCGGCTGGAACAGGAACCGGCTCCGGAAAAAAAGGACAAACCCAGCCAGCCCCGCCAGCAATACGCAGCCCCCCAGCACATAGCATACGATCTTCACTGCTACAGTGGGGAAAAGCAGCATGAGCAGACCCATGAGTACCCCGCCCAATGCCGTAAGCATAGCAACGAATTTATAACGGCCCAAAATCGTATTCATACATATCCCCCCTGATAGATTCTTTACCTTAACAATAGTCAATCCGTCGAATTTTGTCAACCGAATGCGGAAAAGGTTTGAAAATTATCAAAATTTAGGACACATTTTTGTCTATGTTTCGGAATACTATTTCCCAAAATTTCCAAAGAAATTTGTCATGGGCCTGAGTATGGCATTAAGCTCCTGTATACCCTCGTTCAGGCCGTCTACATCCAGCCGGTTGAGCTTATCAATAGCGCTCTGTGTCTGTTCCATGGTGGTTTTCAAAGACAGAAGCGCTTCATCTATACTTTTGGTACCCTCCTCAGCCAAAGTCGTAACACTGGCGGCCAGCCGCTCATAATCCAGGCTCTCCAACTCTCCGGCCAGATTGTTTACGGTCTGAATGGTCTCTCCGGTCTCCTCGATCAGAACGCCTGCCTTTTCCGCCGTTTCGTTTACGGTATGGATAAGTTCTCCGCCCATACAGATCACGGTCAGCGTCAGTGCCACCACTGCACAGACAAGAATAACGGAAAAAACAAATTGCAGACGCTGCCGCCGCTGCTGCCTTTGGTTGGATTCGGCAAGCGTTTGCAGGCAGCTGAGGATCATTTGCAGTTCCGCAGGTTCTTTAGTCGAAACACCGGGCCGGTTTTGCAGGATGGTTTTACTTTCTTCCATAATAAGCTCCTTTCATTCCTGTATAAGATCCGCCGCCTGAGCGGGAAGAAAGCGCATAAGTGCCTCCGGCGATACGATCAGCTGCACGCCGCGCTTCCCTGCGCTGATATAAATGGAATCAAACAGGGCGGCAGTTTCTTCTATGTAAGTTGGAAAATGCTTTTTCATACCAATAGGCGAGCAGCCGCCCCGCATATAGCCGGTAACAGACAAAAGCTCTTTCAAGGGCAGCAGCTCCACCCTTTTGTCTCCTGCAGCCCTCGCTGCCTTTTTCAAATCCAGCTCTTCTGCTACAGGAATGCAAAATACCAGGTATCCACGCTTTTCCCCTTTTGCCACCAGAGTTTTGAACACGCGATCCGGCCCCGTACCCAGCATTTTGGCAGCATGGAGACCGCTCAGATCGTTTTCGTCCACCGGATAGGAGGCGGTATCATAGGAAATTCCCTCCTGCTCCAGCATACGCATGGGATTTGTCTTTTCTATAGGACGCACGGCTGCACCTCCTTGTTTTCTTTATCAGATTCCGGAACTGCAAAACGATACAGATTGCATCTCCCCCTTTTCCCGGCTGATTTCAGCACTCCGGCCCGCCGCAGCGTAAGAGAAGCGGCCGTACCTAAGGCCTGACGCAGATGCAGCAGTCTGGACAGGGTCTTGCTATCCATCGCTTCCCGGGGCAGCTCCTCAGGCAGCAGGCGAAAATAATCCTCCGGCCGTTCCAGGCGAACGCTTTTCACAAAGGAGGTAGGGATACGCTCATACCTGGTGGCATGATGTCTTTTATCCGGTCCTTCTCCGTCCAACAGGCGGATCTCCTCTCCATCCAGCAGAACCGCTTCTACCGCAAAACCGGGTCGGAATAAAAACTCCCGCAGAGGATACAGTTCCGGGAGCACCATGGTCAAGCATCCTCGCTTGGGGCTTTTGCGCCGCTCGGACAATGCCCCTGACTGCGGATCCAGATACAAAAGCCAGTTTTCCCGAAAAACAGGATATACAACAGTCAGCGGCCCCTGTTCCAGAAAAAAAGCCGCTTTTTCTTTCAATTTATATAAGGAGCGTGTCTGGATCTCAAAAAAGCCATGGGCGTTGCGGACATCCGCTACATACCGCCCAACAGGGATCTCATGGCAGCTCGTATCCGGCTCAACGGCCCGCTTGAGCACATTGTGGAGTGTTTTTTCCCCCAGAGTGCCCACGCCGGAGCGTATCTTTCCCTCACGTTCCAGCGCCTGACAGGCCAGATAAAAATCCCGGGCATCCATAGGTTTCTCCTTGTACTCGTTTGTATCAGTATAACAAAAAGAAAAATGGCTGTAAACGGGCAGTAAGACGCCTTTGTTCGGACAAAACGCAAAAAGACCGCAGCAGCGGTCTTTCAAAAAGTTTTTATGCTTATTCGCCCCGGAAGCGTATTTCCTCCGGCGTTGCCGATTCGATAATGGCCAGCGAGATCAGATTCTTACCGGAAGCCCGCAGCTTATCTCCGCCGCCCTGAAAGCCTTTTTCTACTGCCACGCCAATACCGCGAAGCTTGGCGCCCGCCTGATCGATAATCTCGCAAAGACCCCGCAGCGCCTCGCCCCGAGCCAGAAAATCATCGATGACCAGAACGGTATCCTTATCGGACAGCCACTGACGGGAAACCAGCAGCGTGACCTTCTTCTTATAAGTATAGGACATGATATCACTCTGGTACAGTCCGCCTTCGATATTATCGGACTTGGCCTTTTTGGCAAATACAAGGGGTACGCCCAACTCCATCGCCACGGCAGAAGCAAGGGCGATCCCGCTGGCTTCTACCGTCATGACAGCCGTAACACCCTGCGTATCAAAAAGACGCAGAAACTCCTTTGCGATCTCATGCATCAGCTGCATATCTACCCGGTGATTCAAAAAACCATCCACCTTGATGATATTGCCGGGAAGCACCTTCCCCTCCTTACGGATACGCTCCTTAAGGGGAGCAAAGCCCCCGTAAACCTGATCCATATGAACGCCCACCTCCTGAAAAATATCTTTTATCTTGCATCTTTTCCTGCAAAATGTCAAGCTGAAAAAACATGGGAATGCATGAAAAAAATTGGTGCTGCCCGGTCTTGACAGGGATGAAGCAAACCCGTACAATGCCATATGAAAATTCAGATTTTCGGGAGGTCATACACTTGTTTACGGGTTTTACTCCCCAAACGGGGGAGTTTCTGATGGAACTTTCCATGCACAACTATCGCTCCTGGTTTGAAGAACACCGCCCTGTGTTTCAAAAGTCTTTGAAAGAGCCCTTTGATGCCCTGGCCCGGGATGTGATGGCCCGGATGGAGAAGCTGTATCCCGATGCTCCCATGCGGCTGCATATATCCCGTATTTACCGGGATGCCCGGCGTCTCTTCGGCCGGGGCCCGTATAAGGAGACCCTCTGGTTTTCGCTGGATCCGTTTTCCGCCGGACAGGACGGGCCTTCCTTGTATTTTGAGATCGGTGCTATGGAATGGAGCATGGGCATGGGATGCTGGGCAGACGCCCCTACCATGGCCAGGCTACGCCGATACATGGAGCATCATCCGGATACCTTCTCCCGTTTCAACCGGCTGCTGGCAGAGAAAAAGGAGTTCACCCTGGGCGGCCAGCTTTATGCGCGCCCCAAGGGGCATCCCAATGACCAGCTGACCCAGTGGTATAATCGTAAGAGTCTTTGGATCGGCCGTTCCGCACCTTTCGGTGAGATCCTGTTTTCCGCCGCTCTGGTGGATACAGTGGTAGATGGTTTTCAGTTTTTAATGCCTTTCTATTCTGCATTTACGGAAGCCTACACTTATGGCGACGGAGAGATGTGATACACTCGAAGCATATGCGGGCTTATGCTTTGCGTCTGCCGAAAAGGGAATCCGCCTTGTTTTGCTTCGCCGCCGTTGACGAAAACAGACTTTAGGTATACAATATTTAAAAACAGGTTCGGTTCCGGCGCTTGCCGGATAAGGGGGAAGTTCGGTGCAAATCCGGCGCAATCTCCATTTCCGTGATAGGTTTTTGGCCTTAAGCCGGAATACCTGCCGCGCCTGTGGTTGCCGGTATTGCCGGAACACCTTTGGGATAGAAAAGTGCAGCCGTTTTCTCGCTCCGCAGGGGGATCTCCTCCCGGTCGATACAGCTGCGCTTCTGCCTGTACAGGTGGAGGCGTATTTTATTTTCGGAGGATCTGCCATGGATCGAGCGCAATGCATTGCGCTGCTGCAGAAGAAGCAGCAGGAACTTGTTTTACAGGAGCAGCACCGTTTGCCCTGCCGGGGGGATTTTTCCCCGGAAGAGGTATGTGCCGTCAAGGCGCAGCTGGGACCATGGCCCCGGGCGCTGGAGGAGGCTGGGCTCAAGCCCCGGAAGTTCGACCCGGAGCAGCAGGCTCTCCTGAAAAAAGAAAAGCGCATTGCAGCCAAACGGAAAAGAAATGCCGCCAGAAATCTCAAAGTGCCGAAGGCTCCGGCCCCGGACAGGGATGCCTGCGGTGAACCGCTTGCAGATATATAAAACGGAGGAAACAGAAATGACCAAGAAAACCATGAGTCTCGTTGCCGTATTGCTGCTGGTACTGAGCCTGGGACTTCTCCCCGCCGCCGCTGAAACGGAAGAGAACACTATTTATGTAAACATTGCCAACGCCGGTAAGCTGGAAGCGGCCATGGAGCCTATTGCTCTGGCCGACGCAGATGGAGATGGTGCATTGACAGTAAACGACGCACTTATTCTTATCCACGACGCCAAGTATGAAGGCGGCGCCGCTGCCGGTTTTGCCACGGCAGACAGCCAGTACGGCCCCATGATCACTAAACTTTGGGGTGTGGAAAACGGCGGTTCCTATGGATACTATGTAAACAATACCATGTCTATGGGGCTTACGGATCCCGTGGCTGCCGGAGATGTGGTATATGCATTCGTTTATGCCGATGCAGCTGGCTTCTCTGACGCATACAGCTATTTTGACAAGAGCCAGGCTGAAATTGCCGATGGAGAAGAATTGACTTTGACCCTCTCCAAGGCAGATGGTTTCGACGCCAACTACGCCCCCATTTATAAGCCCCTGGAAGGCGCTGTGATCACCGTAGACGGCATCGCCACCCAGTTTGTCACCGATGCAGAAGGCAAGGCCGTCATAAAGCTGGAATCCGGTCCCCACATCGTTTCGGCTACTGCCGGTGAAACACTGCTGGTACCCGCCGTGTGTGCCGTTGCCGTGCAGGCTGCCGCCGCAGAGACATCCCCGGCCCGCACCATCGGCATTATTCTGGGCATCGTTGTGGTGATCGCTTTGATCGTCGTGTGGATGCTCAAGGGTAAAAAGAAGAACTGATGCACAGAAGTTTTTATAAATCCTTTAGTCTGCTGCTGTGCGTACTGCTCCTTTTAAGCGGTGCGGCAGCAGCGGTCGCAGAGAATACCGCCGATGTTCCGGAAGGGATCATTGACGGTATTCTTTCGTATAAAATGCAGGAGGCCTCGGCTTCTGATCTGGAGCAGTGGGCTGACGGCGGTCTTGCTGAGGGAGCGGGAACAACCTCGGAATGGTACGCCATAGGCCTACGGCAGTATAAAGACACACCTTCTCTCAGGACATACGGGCAGAATCTTGAAAAGTTTTTGCAAAACGGCCAGATACACAGCGCCACCGCCCGGGAAAAATATATACTGGCGCTGCTGGCTGCGGGATACGGCAATAGCCCTTGTATCCCCACCCTGCTTTCCGAAGAAACAGTAGGAGCGCAGGGGCTTATGAGTTGGATCTACGGGCTGCATGTGCTGACAAACGGCATTTCCGTTCCCGGCTGTACGGTGGAAGAAGCCATCGGGCAGATACTTTCTGCACAGCTTGCAGATGGCGGTTGGGCAGTTATGGGCAGCACCGGAGATACGGATGTAACGGCTATGACCTTGCAGGCCCTGGCTCCATACTGCGGGCAGAATGAGGATATCCGCCAAGCTTGTGAAGCCGCTTTGCCGCTGCTTTCTTCCCGGCAGCAGGCTACGGGCGCCTGCCTGGGCTTTGGACAGGCGAATCCGGAAACAACCGCCCAGGTGCTCACAGCTCTATGCACCCTGAATATTGACCCCCTGCGAGACGTGCGTTTCATACAAGGGGGAAAGACTCTTGTGGACGGGCTGCTCATTTTCCGGCTGAAAGACGGCAGCTTCTGCCATGAACTTGGAAAAGGCAGTGATGCCAGCGCTACGGTGCAGGCCTTTTACAGCCTGGTGGCATTGTGGCGGCAGCAGCAGGGATTGGGCTCACTGTATATCTTTGATACCCAAGATACGCCCCAGCTGGGTGAAATAGTCCTGCCGGAAAAGATCTCCTCCCCCGCCCCCGTGAAATTGGGATCTGTCACGGCCCCGGAAAGAACCAGCATTCTTCCCGCCTATAAGATCTGGACTTTGGGCATTCTGGGGTTGGTGGTTCTGTTCGTTTGTATTCTTCTGTTCCTGCTGAAGAAACGGAACATAAAGAACTATCTGCTCGTGCTGCTGGCAGGAGGTCTGGTTTGTGCCTTTGTGCTGTTGACAGACTTTGCATCTGCAGGCAGCTATTATACCCCGCCCGCTCCCAAAGAGGATGCTGTAGGCAGCGTTACCATGACCATTCGCTGCGATACCGTTGCCGGTCAGAAGGATACGATCCCCGAAGACGGCGTGATCCTCCCTGAAACGGAATTTGATATCCGTCAGGGAGATACTGTCTTTACCATTCTTACGGAGGCCGCACGCACCTATTCCATCCAGATTGACAATCAGGGGACTTCTTCCGGAACCCACGGCATGGTATATATTGCGGGGATAAACTATCTGTATGAGTTTGATTTTGGAGAGCTTTCCGGCTGGGTCTATCATGTGAACGGTGCAGCGCCCAATGTGGGCTGCGGTGATTATGTGCTGCAGGACGGAGACAGAATCGCCTGGCTGTATACCTGCGATCTGGGTCACGACGTGGAGGAATAGTTTTTCAGGTTCCATGAAAGGAGACGTTTCTTGAGGAAGTTTTCAGACGGGAATCCTCTGGTGCTGCTGGCCTATTTTTCCGCAGCCGCCGGGATCGCCATGTTTACCATGCATCCGGTGCTGCTGGGGCTGAGCCTCCTGGGCAGCGCTGCGTACTGGCTCTTTTCCGGCGGAGACCGTTCCTTCAAAAACCAACTCTTTCCCGTATGTCTGCTGCTGGGGCTGACGTTGCTGAACCCGCTGGTCTATCACAACGGACAAACGGTGCTTTTTGTGATGAACCATAACCCCATAACCCTGGAGGCGGCCCTGTATGGTCTTATGTCCGGTGTTATGGCATCGGGGGTACTATACTGGTTCCGTTCCTTCTGCCGGATCATGAGCAGCGATAAGCTGCTGTATCTTTTCGGCTCATTATCACCCAAAACGGCTCTGCTCCTTTCCATGGCCCTGCGCTATGTGCCCCTGTACAAGAAGCAGGCACAGGCCATACAGCAGGCTCAGAAAGGCCTGGGACTGTATAAGGAGGATAATGCGCTGGACAGCATGAAGGGCGGTCTGCGGGTATTTTCCAGCCTGACCACCTGGGCTCTGGAAACGGGCATCGTCACTGCCGACAGCATGGCCGCCCGCGGCTACGGCATAGGCAGACGAACCTTTTTCTCGCTGTTCCGCTTTACCCGCCGGGATGGACTGCTGCTGACCGTAACGGCCCTGCTTGCCGCCGGGACGCTGCTGCCTATGGGCAGCGGCGCTTTGGAGTTTACATATTACCCGGTCATTTCTTCTCTTTCCGGCAGCTTTACCGCCTGGGCAGGCTATGTTTGTTATGGGCTATTGTGCCTGCTCCCCACCCTAATGGATACCTTGGAGGTGCTTCAGTGGAAATACTTGCAGTCCGGGATCTGACCTTCGCTTACGCCGGTCAGGAAAAGAATACGCTGAAGGATCTGTCCTTTTCTCTGGAAAAAGGAGAGTTTGTTACGCTTATGGGCACTACCGGCAGCGGAAAATCCACACTGCTGCGGCTGCTGAAACCGGAACTGACACCACAGGGACAGCAAACCGGCATGATCCGGCTGGGAGAACAAAACCTTTTTTCTCTTTCTCCCCGGGAAAGCGCCTGCCGCATAGGCTTTGTCATGCAGCGGCCGGAGCAGCAGATCGTAACGGATAAGGTTTGGCATGAGCTGGCCTTTGGGCTGGAAAACCTGGGTCTTCCCACAGATACCATCCGCCGCCAGGTTGCGGAAATGGCCTGTTATTTTGGCATAGAGGACTGGTTTGAGCGGGATGTGAGTGCCCTTTCCGGCGGACAGAAGCAGCTTTTGAGCCTTGCCTCCGTTATGATCATGCAGCCGGAGATACTGCTGCTGGACGAACCCACCGCACAACTGGATCCTATTGCGGCTTCGGACTTTATTGCCACGGTAAAAAAACTGAACCGGGATCTGGGGCTTACGGTGCTTATGGCCGAACATCGTCTGGAAGAGGTGCTGACTCTATCCCATAAAGTGCTGGCACTGAAGGACGGAAAGATCGCCGCCTGGGGGCCGGTTCGGGAGGCCGCACAAAATCTGCGCCGGGACAAAGCCCTTTGTATGGGACTGCCTGCCGCGGTTCGGCTGTTTGACAAGCTGGATGGCCGAGGTCCCTGCCCCCTGACCATCGGGGAGGGCAGGAGATATATACAAACGCATTTCGGCAATGGGATCGCTGCTCTGCCTCCTGACACCGCACCTGATTTTTCCGAGAAAGCCGTAGAATTCTCTCAGGTTTATTTTCGCTATGAACGCAGCGGCCCGGATGTGCTGCGGGGGCTGGATATGAGCGTGTATGCGGGGGAATGCTTCTGCATTTTAGGCGGCAACGGTTCAGGTAAGACCACTGCCCTGCTGAATGCAGCGGGGCTTAAAAGGCCCTATGCCGGGCAGATACGCATCTTTGGGAAAAAACTGCAAAGTTATAAAAACCAGAGCCTGTACCGGGATTGTCTGGCCCTGCTGCCTCAGGATCCCCAAACAGCCTTTTTGTGCAACAGCGTTCGGGAAGAGCTGCAAGATGCCCATGCGGACCCGGGGAACCTGCCCTTTGACTTTACCCCCCTGCTGGACAGCCATCCCTATGACCTTTCCGGCGGAGAGCAGCAACTGCTGGCGCTGGTCAAGGCCATGGGCGCCCGCCCGCGGCTGCTGCTGCTGGATGAGCCCACCAAGGGGCTGGACAGCTGCACAAAAGCTAAGCTCATAGAGGTGCTGAAATCCCTGAAAGCCCGGGGCATCACACTGATAGCCGTGACGCACGATGTGGAATTTGCCGCTGCCTGTGCGGACCGCTGCGCTTTATTTTTCCGGGGCGAGATCGTTTCCTGTGCCCCTCCCCGTCCCTTCTTTTCCGGCAACAGCTTTTATACCACGGCGGCCAATCGTATGGCCCGTGGGTATTATGAAAACGTAGCTTCACTGGAAGACCTCGCCTCGCTGTGCCGCTGCAATGATCTCAGGCAGGAGGTGCATACATGATCGTAATCAAAAGCCTCCACCTGCGCCGGATACTGCGCCAAATACTGCCATGGGTGGCTATTCCTCTATGCGTGCTGCTGGGCGCCACGGTGTTTTCCGACAAAGGATACGCCTATGTGACACTGCTGGTAACGATGCTTTCCCTGCTTCTTTTCATTGCGGGGTTTGAGAAAAAGCGCACGGGCACCCGGCGGCTGATTTTGGTAGCGGTGATGGTGGCACTGTCTGTAGCAGGGCGTTTTCTCCCTTTGTTTAAGCCCATTACGGCTCTGACGGTGCTCACCGCCATGTATCTGGGCAGTGAGGCCGGGTTTCTTACGGGAGCGCTGTCTGCCGTCATATCCAACTTCTATTTTGGTCAGGGCCCCTGGACGCCCTTTCAGATGATGAGCTGGGGACTGATTGGTTTTACTGCGGGTCTTTTAGCACAGCCGTTGAAGCGGCACAAGTGGTTTCTGTTGTGTTATGGAGTGATCGCGGGCGTGGCCTACTCCTTTATTATGGATATATGGACGGTTTTATGGTATAATGGCACATTTCAATGGACCCTGTATACAGGCGCATTGCTGTCTGCCATTCCGTATACATGCGTGTATGCCCTGTCCAATGTACTGTTTCTGCTTTTGTTTGCCAAGCCCTTTGAGCAGAAGCTGGAACGGATACAGGTCAAATATGGAGTGTGAGCCGGTATGAAAAAGAACCGTCTGTATATTTCTACCATAGCGCCGGATGCACGGCTTCTGGCCGTTCAATACGGGTTGGGACTGGAGCTGGCGGAATGCTGCACCGCCGCCAATATGGATGATCACTGGGCGCAGACCCGTCCGCTGATCGAAGCAGACCTGGCCGCAGCGTCCAGAAGGATTTTTCACGGACCGTTTAATGAACTGTACCCCTCTGCCATAGACCCAAAGGCAGTGCAGCTGGCTCGGGAGCGATTGGAACAGGCTTTTTCTCTTTCCCTCTTTTTGGGGGTGAAAACCATGGTAGTGCATTCCGGTCATGTGCCCATGCTGTATTTTGACAGCTGGTTTGTGGAAAGATCCGTTCTTTTCTGGAAAGATTTTTTAAAAGATAAGCCCGCCGGCAGCCGTATCTGTATGGAAAACGTACTGGAAGAAGATCCCAAGGCCTTGATAGAGGTGGCAAAACAGGTAGATGATCCCCGCTTTTGCCTGTGTCTGGATGTGGGGCATACCAATGCAGTTTCCCCTCTGCCTGTTATGGATTGGGTGCAGTACTGTGCGCCGTTTGTGGGACATTTCCACCTGCATAACAACGACGGCACTTGGGATCACCACCGAAGTCTGGAAAACGGATCCATCCCCATGGAAAGTTTGCTGCGGCAGATAGACCGGCTCTGCCCCGACGTTACTTTTACCATAGAAACTGCAGAAGCCAGGTCTTCCCTGCATTGGCTGGAAGAAACAGGTCTGCTGGAGGAGTAAACAGCCATGAAAGAATATTATAGAGATCTGCAAAGCGTATGCACTGCCATTGGCCCGCTGAACGAAGGAGCCATGGAAGAAGCCAGAGCCCGGCAGGCCATGCTGGCAAAGCCCCCCGGCTCCCTGGGACGGCTGGAGGAGCTTTCCGTACAGTTGGCCGGGATCACCGGTCATATCTTTCAGAATCTGAAGCATAAGCATCTGCTGGTATTTGCTGCTGACAACGGAGTCGCGGAAGAAGGTGTTTCCAGTGCTCCCCAGTCTGTTACGCTTATGCAGGCCATAAACCTTACCCGGGGCAAAACCGGCGCCGCCACCATGGCAAGCCACTTCGGGGCCCAGCTCACAGTGGTGGACGCAGGCATAAACGGGCAGGTGCCTGCCTGCGGAATCGTGAACGAAAAGATAGCCTGGGGCACGAAAAATCTTTATCTGGAACCGGCCATGCGCCGGGAACAGGCCGTTGCATCCCTGTTGGTAGGTGTCAATACAGCCTGCCGGGCAGCAGCGGCAGGTGCAGATGTGCTGGGCGTGGGAGAAATGGGCATTGGGAATACCACCACTTCTTCAGCCATGCTGGCTGCGTTCACAGGTGCTGCCCCAGAAACCGTCACAGGACGTGGCGGCGGTCTTACGGACGCCGGGTATGAAAAAAAGCTTGCCGTTATCCGAACGGCGCTGCAAAAGCACAAGCCGGATCCGGCGGATCCCATAGATGTACTTGCCAAGGTAGGCGGTTTTGAACTGGGTGCGATGGCTGGTGCTTTTCTGGGGGCGGCGGCCTGCCGCACGCCGGTGGTCATAGACGGCTTCTGCTCCATGGTTTCGGCCCTATGCGCATACCGTCTATGCCCGGGGGTACGGGACTATCTTTTCCCCTCCCATGCCTCTTTCGAAATCGGGAGCGCTCTTGCAGCAAAGGAGTTGCGCCTGCGCCCGCTTTTTGATCTTTCCATGCGTCTGGGAGAGGGCAGCGGCTGCCTGCTGGCCTTTGAGATCCTTTCCGCCGCCGCTGCAGTGCTGACCCATATGGCTACCTTTGCGGAAGCTGAAATAGACGATGCGTATCTGGCAGATATCCGAAAGGGAGACGCCTTTACGCCCGGAGTGCGTGTATGAAAATATTTATTTCCGGCGGCTGCAAAAACGGCAAATCTTCTTTAGCCCAGCAGCTTGCTGTAAAGCTCAGTCAAGGGAAAAAAAGATATTATCTGGCCACCATGATCCCCTGTGACGGAGAGGATCTGGCCCGCATCCGCCGCCACCGTGCAGACAGAGATGGATTGGAATTCGAGACCGTGGAGGCCGGACGGAATATATGCGCCGCTATAAAGGACTGCGATCCAGCGGGTTCCTATCTGCTGGACAGCGTTACGGCGCTGCTGCTCAACGAATTGTATCCCACGCCTACGGCCTCTGAGCCGGATCCGGATGGTGCCCTGCGATGCAGACAGGAACTGCTGGAATTGTGTGATCGGGTAGAAAATGCCGTTTTTGTTTCGGATTACATTTATGCCGACGGCATTGCCTATGATGCCTATACGGAGAATTACCGCCGCTCGCTTGCCTGGATAGACCGTGCTCTGGCGGCCCGGTGTGATACGGTTCTGGAAGTCATGAGCGGCAATATCCTTCTGCATAAAGGAGAACTGCCATGAAGCGATATCTACATGCCCTTTGCATGTGCTTTTCCATGTTTAGTGCTCTGCCCGCCCCCCTGCACATTTGGGAGGAGGAGGCACGGCCTTTGATGCTCCTGTTCCTGCCCTTTGTGGGCGGTGTGATCGGTGGAATCTGGGCCCTTGGCGGATGGATCATGCAGGAACTGGAGTTGCCTGCTTTGCTGCAAGGCGCCATTTTATGCTCCCTCCCCCTTTTACTTACGGGATGCATCCATCTGGATGGATACATGGACGTCTGCGATGCGGTGGGTTCCTGCCGGGACATGGAACAGCGGCGGCGGATATTGAAAGACCCGCACGTGGGATCTTTCTCGGTGATTTACTGCATTCTGCTTATCTTGGGACAGTTTGCGCTTTTATGCTCCAAAAAGGCAGGCACTCCCTGGTGGCCGCTGCTCCTTATCCCTGTAGCCAGCCGCATTTGCGCAGGTTTTGCCGTTACGCTGCTGCGCCCCATGTCTACCAGTGAATATGCAGGCGTATACCGCCGGGGCATCCGGTGTGGACATCTGGTCTGGTTCGGCGGATTGTTTGCAGTGGTATGCAGCATAGGATTTGCGCTGGAAGGACTATATGGAATGGTAGTACCTGTTTCTGCGCTGGGCTATGCTCTGTCTATTTTGAAGCCGATCCATGCCCTTGGAGGCATGTCCGGAGACATATCCGGATATGGACTCACGCTGGGAGAATTGGCAGGTCTTTTCATATATATTCTGCTGTAAGGAGGACTGTGATGGAACTGATCTTAGGCGGTGTTTATCAGGGCAAGCTTGATTATGCCCGAAACAGTTATGCCCTGACAGATGAAGATATTTTTATCTGCACGGAACAGGCGCCCCTTCTCTTTGACAAAAAATGTATTGCCTATTTGGAAACCTATGTGCGCGGCTGTATACAGCGCGGCGAGGATGCCGTTGCCTTTTTTCAGTCAAACCGTGCTGCATGGCAGAACAGCGTGCTGCTGTGTACAGATATTTTCTGTGGCGTTGTACCCATGGGAGAAAAGGAGAGGGCCTGGCGGGAAATGACCGGACGGTTATGCGCCTATCTTAGCAGGGAAGCCGCTGCCGTCACCCGGCTTTTCTGCGGATTGCCCCAAAGGCTGAAATGAAACTGCTGCTATTGCGCCACGGCGCCACAGAGGCCACAGAACGCCGCCTGTACTGCGGCAAAACTGATCTTCCTTTATCCCTTTCCGGGCGCAGGGAGCTGCTGCGCTTGAAAGAAAAAGGCATTTATCCACCCATGGAGGGCTACCGCATCCTTACCAGCGGAATGCTTCGCTGCGAGCAGACACTGGCTTTACTGTGCGGAGATGTGCCCCATGAGCAGAACCGTGCCTTCAGGGAAATGGACTTTGGAGACTTTGAAATGCACAGCTATCAGGAGCTACAGAATGACCCGGCCTACCGGGAATGGATCTCCGGCGATTACCGGAGAAATCTGTGTCCCGGCGGTGAAAGCGGCGTCATACAAAAAGCCCGGGTATTGACCGGGCTGAGAGAACTGATCCATCAGGGAAGAGATACGCTGCTGATTACACACGGAGGCGTGATATCCATTCTCATGGAGGATCTTTTTCCCGATGTGGAAAAGAACCGCTTCCAATGGCAGCCGAAACCGGGCTCCGGCTATCTGATTCTGCTGGACAGAGGCCGCAATCACTTTCTTCCCCTGGGGTAAAGACCGGAAGGAAGTGTTTTTATCCTGCCAACACGCACCGTGTATCCGGTGCGCTTTTCTTTTTGGGGCCTTTCGGCAATAACACGGGTCAGACCTGACCTGGTGCTGCTGCCCAAGACCTTTAAGGCGTGCATCACAGCCTTTCGAGTCGGCTCATCCAGATTCTTCATGGAGCGCAGCGCCCGGCCGGCACTGACCGCCCAGTTTTTCTTCATCTCACGGATAGTACTGGCGTTTGTCTCACTCAGAACGGCATACACGGCATCGATAAACTGCTCCCGTTGCTCCGGCGTCAAAGCGGCTACGAAAGCCTTCAAGGTATAATCCACCAAACGGCTGCTGTTCGTCACCGATTGCAAATACACAAAAGTATCCCGTCGTATTTCCCAGGAATAGATATCGTGCTGCTTGATGCCTACCTGATCGCTGTGAACGATGGTGTGCTGTTCCTTATGGCCCAGCAGCATCCCTACTACCGAAGATTGAGGTACATACGTGCTGACCCGCTGACAGATATGCCTGTAGCCAGGAGCCAACAGCACTGTATCTGCAAACCCGGGACCGTCATAATTGTATACCTGCTCTATGCGGCTCTGGGCATAGACGGGCGCAAAAGCGGCTGCGTACACCGCCAGATTCCCCCCTTTGGAATGACCGCCCAAGCGAAAGGAACCCGGATTTTCTGCGGCTACACGGGTAAAGTATGCAACGGCCAGCTGCTGGGCCGGAACCGGACATTCAAACCCCATGTTGAAATCTTCCTTCCAGCCTACCAGTGTATTATCTGTACCCCGAAAGGAAATAAACAGTTCTCCATTGCCAAGGCGAAGGGTGATGGCAGAAAACTGCGTTTGTGTCTGGGGATCCACCCGGTTCACATACTCAAATATCTCCATATTCTGAAAGCGCGGGCTATCCTGCAAAGCTTCCAGCAGGCGGTAATCCTCCTTGCGCAGAACGATGGCCTGTATATTAGGCCAAGCCAGCAGCGCCCGACAGGCTGTATCCACCCGCACAGGTGTTCCGCTCTCCTGCTCCATGACATGTTCAAAAGGCAAATAGGAAAGACGTGCCAACACTGCCCCATCCACCTGATTAAAAGGCGTTTGCGACAGGGGCAAATCTCCGCGCCAGAGCAGATAATCAAAGATATTTGTCATTACATCCCTTCCGGAGCCAGCAAATCAGCATTGCTGACCTTTTTCCGTCTCCTCTTTGCTCTTTTTATATAAATACACGGCCAAAAGGATCCCCGCCACCATGATCAGGATACCAACGACCAGCATGACGTTCCCCATCATCTCCACCGGGTTGAAGAAACTGCCGGAAGAGCTGCCGTTCCAGTTTATTCCGCTGCCGGAGCTGATCAGATTACCGTTTGTATCAAAAAACTGCATGGTACCGTCCATTCCCGGATAGGAAAAGGAAAGCTGAGGGTCACTGATCAAGCTGTTAAAGCTCTGAAACATTTTTCTGGACATGGTACGCGCCAGAAAGCCAATAAAGCCAATTCCTGCACCGCCAAGAGCCAGATAAATTCCATACAGCCAGCCGAAACGGCGCACCATGCGGCTTAAAAAGCCGGGAAGCTTATCCATCCAATCGCCGGAAACGGGCTGTGCACTCTGTGAAGCAGAGGTTTCCTGCTCGGGCTCCACAGGAGGTGCATCCTGGCTCAGCAACCAGTCAGTACTCACCTGAAAAACAGCTGCCAGAAGTTTCAATTTGCTCAGTTCAGGTTCTGCCTCCCCCGTTTCCCTTAGTTAAAGATATTGTTGGGTATCTCAAGATGTGTCATTCGATTTTGCCGATAAAGCGGTAGAAGATTTCCACTTCCTGTTCCCGGCTTCCGTCCTCACTTTTGACCGCTTCATGGACAAGGATTTTTTCAATCAGCGTATTCAGAAGTTCAGCCGTCAATTCTGTGGGATTGACATACTGTTTCATCAGACCTATCCACTTTTCAGCGTCAACCGCTGTCTGGGCGGCGGTCTCCATCGCTTCGTGAAGCCGTTCAATTTTTACGTCCAATTCTCGCTGTTCGCCCTGATACTTTTCGGACAGCATATTGAAATTGTATTCTGTAATGCGTCCGGCAGACCAGTCCTCATACATTTTTGCAAACAGGGTGTCTACTTCTGCTTTGCGCTTTTCCGCCTTTTTCAGTTCGGCTGTCTGCCGCTTCCTTGCAGTATTGCGTTCCTTGTCGCTGGCGTTAAGTAGCCGTTTCAGAAGTTTGTCCCCATCCTGCTGTGCCAGCACAGACCAGTATTGCAGACGGGAAAGGACATAGGCGTAAAGCACATCATAGCGGATATAGTGCATGGAACACTGGTGCAATCCTTGCCCGTACTTGCTACAATGGTAGTGGGCATAGGGATTTTTGTTCTGGCTGTTCATACCATAGGCCAGCGACCAGCCGCAGTCCGCACATTTTACCAGCCCGGAAAATATCTGTGTTGTGCCGTTCTTCTGCCGTCTGCGCCTGTTGCAAATCTGCTCCTGTACTTGACGGAACACATCTTCGGAAATAATCGCTTCGTGGGTGTTCTCCACACGATACCATTCCTCTTTTGGCTTGCGTACTTTCTTCTTGTTTTTGAATGAAATGTTGGTCTGCTTATTGTGGACGCTGTGTCCGATATAGGTTTCCTCTTTCAGAATACTTTTCACCTGCGCTATCGTCCACGCATAGGCTTTTTCCTCCGGCGCTCCGGCATAGATATTTGCGAAAGTGCCGTATCTCTGGAAATTCAGCCAGCCGGGAGTAGGTACTTTTTCTTCGACCAAAATCCGTGTAATGCTGGCGGCTCCCCGGCCATGAACGGCAAGGTCAAAAATCTTTTCGATAATCCACCTTGTTTCCGGGTCAATCAGAAGATGGCCTTTCTTATCTGGGTCTTTGACATAGCCAAGCGGAGCATAGGCTCCATAGTGTGCGCCATTTGCGAACCGTGTCCGCATGGCCGCCTTTACCTTTTTGCTGGTCTGGCGGGCGTGCATTTCATTCAGAATGTTGAGGAATGGGGCAAGCTCATTCTCTCCGTTGATGGTGTCCACATTGTCATTGACAGCGATATAGCGGACGCCTTTGCTGGGAAAGTAGATTTCCGTGTACTGGCCGGTCAGAATGTAGTTTCTGCCTAAGCGGGATAAATCCTTCGTAACAACGCAGTTGATTTTCCCGTCCTCAATGTCATCAATCATTCTCTGAAAATCCGGCCTGTCAAAGTTCGTTCCAGACCATCCATCGTCGATATATTCATCTATGACATTCAGGCCATGCTCGGCGGCATATTGCCGGAGCATCATGCGTTGTGTCTGAATACTCCCGCTTTCTCCTTGCAGTTCATCGTCCCGGCTCAATCTCATATAAAGCGCCGTGTTGTAAATCGTAGTATTGTAAGGTTGTTTCACCGTAAAAATCCTCCTTCTAAAGAAACAACCCACGCTTACAATACTTTTGCTCTATGGCAATTATATCATAAGCGTGGGCGTGTTATCAATGATGGGCTATCAGGTTGAAGCGGCTTTTTCTGCGGTATGCCGCACCACATCTACAATCAGATCACCGAGGGGCTTCCCGCCTGCGGCGAAGTGTTCGGAGATTTTTATACGGTTGTTCCCACATACAAAATACTGCGTGCCGTTCTCTGCTTGTATAACCTGCCCTGTTCGGGGTGTAAAAATATCGCTTTCACTTTTTGCCATCCAGTGTCCTCCATATTCAGTTTTCAAGGTACAATGCCGCACAGAGGCGGCGAAAATTTCTGCTTATATCTATCACCTTTCCTTTACCGTGTGCCGCTGCTGACGTTTCAGTTCCGCCAGTATATCCGGCGGGATACGGTCAACCAGCCGCTGTAAAT
>UQYI01000012.1 GCA_900545265.1 uncultured Eubacteriales bacterium | reverse complement strand
GGCGGGAGTCGGTGTGGGCATCCACATAGTGGTCGTCGATGTAGGCGGCGATGTCCGCGAACAGCTTATTGCCGATCTGGTACGCCGCGCGGTCGAAAATGACGATGTACACCGTCATGTCGTTCTCTGCGAGGAATTCGCTGATGGTGTCCACCGCCACACGGAGAGCCTGATCCCTGGGATAGCCAAAAACGCCGGAGGAGATCAGCGGAAATGCCACCGTCTCACAGCCGTGCTCCTTCGCCAGCGCAAGGCTGGTGCGATAGCAGGAGGCGAGCTGTTCCCGCTCGCCGTACTTACCGCCGTTCCACAGGGGGCCGACGGTATGGATCACATACTTGCAGGGCAGACGATACGCCTTGGTGATCCTGGCGCTGCCGGTTCTGCAGCCGCCCAGCGCCCGGCACTCGGCCAGCAGCTCCGGCCCCGCCGCACGGTGGATACATCCATCCACGCTGCCTTCGCCCTGAAGGGTTTCGTTTGCCGCGTTGACAATGGCATCTGTATTCATTTTTGTGATGTCGTTACGAACGATAATAAGGGGCATATTGTCACCACCAATTCCAATACTTCAGGATCGATCCAATGGGCTGTTGCGCTTTGCTTTTTCTGCTTCGTTTTATTTCAATTCTCAGGATCTCCGCGCCCGGGCAGGCAGCCCCTGCTTTTTCCAATGATCCCCGCCATCCTCATTACGCTTTGGGTGCCGTCCTCTCCGCAGGGATATGCAAAACGCTCTGCCGCCCGGCAGCGCATTGGGGCTGCTGCAGCACTTGACGGCGGTGTTCAGTATAATATCATATTCCGGTAAAGCGCGCAATAAAGCAAAGGCGGAAGGCCGCCCCGCATCTTTCTCACAGAAACCAGCCCCATGCCCTGCCCGCAAAGTTACCCACAGACATCCTGACTTGAACAATAAACCCAAAGAGAAGTGCGCTGACAATGACCGATTTTGATAATAAAAAATGCGTTTTACATTTTGCGGGCAGCTCATTCGCTGTTTATGGGGAGGACATTTTGCGGAAACCTTGCTATACTTTTCTTCGGAGGGAACACAAATGGATCAGACGAAGATAGGCAAATTTATCGCCGCCCTGCGGAAAGAACAGGGCTTAACACAAGCCCAGCTCGGAGAAAAGCTCGGTGTGACCAACAAAACCATTTCCCGTTGGGAAAACGGCAACTATATGCCCGATGTTGAAATGCTGTCGCTGCTGTCAAAGGAATTCGGGGTAAGCATCAACGAACTTATCAGCGGCGAACGGCTTTGGGCGGAGGATTTCAGGAAAGTCGCCGACAATAACCTGGTTACGGCGCTGAACAACAGCACCTTTACGCTGAAAGAAAAGATAACGTTTTTAAGAGAAAATGGCTGCATGAACATATTGCAGCTATCATGCTGTGTATTGCGGCGTGGACAGGTCTTATAATATGGACAGCGCTAAAATTACGAGGCAGCGGTTCTTATGCGCTTTTGGGCGCAATCGGCAGTATGCTCACCATACTTTTCTATATGGTGCTGTATAACCGTATGATGGCGTATGTGGAGAGCCGCGCATATCGGGCAGCGTCAGATAAGGAAGCCGAAAAAAACACTTAACATCATAACGGCTTCAAAGGCGAAGGCTGCTCAGCTGTTCCTCTTATATTCGCCTTATAGGGGATGTGATTTTGGCTGTGAGGATATTATGCTTATCACAATGAAGCGAAGGAGGTTTCAAAAATGGAACAGATCAAAACAGGAAAATTTATTGCCAAAAAACGAAAAGAACTGAATTTAACCCAGGAACAGCTTGCCGAACGCTTGGGTGTTTCAAACAAAACCATTTCAAAGTAGGAAACAGGAAAATGTATGCCCGACTATGCTGTGATCAAGAACTTGTGTGAAGAACTGAAGGTATCGGTTTCTGAATTGATGGATGGTGAAGAAGCTGACGATAAAAGCATTCGTGTGTATGATGACGAACAGATCCTGGATTTATTGAGAAGAACGCAGGAATTAGAAAAGCAAAAAGTAATGCTGGCTGGCGTTATCCTTATTGTTATGGGAATTGCTCTTCAAGCATTATCGCATACCTTTGGCGGCTCAGATGTCAAAGACTTTTTCGCAGGAATTCTATTGGGGCTGTCTGTAGCCGAAATGCTGGCAGGTATTTTTGTAATTGCCAGGAGCGCATGCAATCAACGCCGATAACCGAAAAGAAAGCAGGAGATAATTTTATTTTACAAAACGGGTTTTTAGATAAAGCACATGCAGCAAGCTTGTAATGCCGGATAAGCTGCTGCAAGAGAGTTCCTGAAGACTGAGAGTTATTATATGGCAGCATCCCCGCAGAAAACGGTTCGCTTGTTGTTGCCTTGGAAAACCAGACCCGCTACAAGCGAACCAAAAAAGCACTCACAATCATTAGCCCGGCGCCGCCCGAAGCACGCCGCTGCCCAAAGCGCCGGCCAAAGTCCCTGTCAGTCCAGCAGCTGCAAAAGGCCGATCACAAACAGGTGCAGGGGATAGTACACATAGAAAAGCCACTTCATAAGAGGGCTGCTCTTGCCTGAATTGCTCCGCTTTCCGTTATAAAGCCATAGAATGGGGATGGCGAGCACCACCGCCATTTGCAAAAGCCCATAGACCACATCCAGCGCCAGGCAGTAGACCAGTGCATACAGGGCCACATAAAAGACCATCCACAGCATCTGCTTTTTAAAATTGCCCCGGTTGGTGCCAAAGGCCAGCACACACAGGCTGGCAATGCAGCTCCAATCGGCAGGGAAGGAGATCAGGCATATGAGCAGGATCAGCAGCACCCGCAGGCTCTCCCGGCGGATCTGCCGGCTGCCGGCCACCCGCAGCATCACCAGCCCCCAGGCCAAAGACCACATAACGCTGGTCTGGTTCAGCAGGCTTCCGTTCCAGAAGGGAATAAACGAACGCCAGCCTTCAAACCCCGCCGAGGCAAACACATAGGCAAAATGCGCCAGCAGGGCAAACCCGAACAGCCGCCGGGTATACCTGTGTATATCCCGGGTATGATGATATCCCTCCGCAATGAAATAACACATGACGGGGCAGGTGATCCGGCCTATCATGTGCAGCAGCAGGGGCAGCGCCTCCCTGGGATACCCGGGAAACAGCCACCAGGCTATGTGATCCAGCGTCATGGCGGCAATGGCAATAAGTTTTATGGTATTGGCGCTTAAAAGCTTCTTCATGCAGGGGTAATCCTCTCTTACTTTCGGTTCCGGTCATGAGTATACCACAACCGGCCCCAGGCATACAGCCTGCCGTACAGAAAAACGTCATTCCAGCAGATCCGGCCGGCCGGACTGAATGGCGCTCAGGTTCCGGGCGATCCGCTCTTCCTCCCAGTCCCACCAGCGCAGCTCTTCCAGCCGGGCAATGGTCTGCGGGTCAAAGCGCCGGCGGATAGGTCTGGCAGGCACGCCCCCCACAATGGTGTAAGGCGGCACATCCTTTGTTACCACCGCCCGGGTGCCGATGACGGCTCCATCCCCCACGGTAACGCCGGAAAGGATCACGGCTTCATAGCCGATCCACACATCGTTCCCGATCACAATATCGCCTTTATTGTCCCATGCGTCCCGGATATTCTTCGAATCCAGCCCCCATTGTTCATAGAAGATGGGGAAGGTATACGTAGACAAAGACCGCAGGCTGTGATTGCCGCTGGTAAACAGAAACTTTGCGCCGCAGGCAACGGAACAGAATTTGCCTATTTTCAGCCTGTCTCCGTTGACAGGGTAATGATACAGCACGTTATTCTTTTCAAAATCCCGGGGATCATGAACGAAGTCGTTATATATGGTGTAAGCCCCCACCTCAATATTGGGGCCGGTGACTACGTCCTGCAGATATACGATCTGCGTATCGCCAGGGCGCGGATAAATCTTATTTCTCATGACGTTTCTCCTTTTTATGCAGGCACAGCCCCGCGGCAAGTCCGATCAGCATCCCCAGAGAGGTGCCAAGCCCTCCGTTCCCTTCTCCGATCAGAGAGCCGAAGGCCATACCAAGGCACATGCCCATACACATTCCCTCCGCAGCATAATCCTCCTCCGCCCTGTGTCTGCGTATATTCGGGCGAACGCAGAAGAACATGACAAGCAGGCCCAGGGATATCCATGGCATGGCTGCCCGCAAAAAACCAATACGTTTTCCATTTGTAAACGCTCCCTCCAAAGTTATGCCGGATCCGTCGTTTTCGGATCCGCCATGCCGCAGAACAGATGCAGACCTGAAGCGGCATTAAAGCCCGTGGCGGCAAACACGCTGCACCGCTCCACAATGCCGAAATACCGGGCGGGCACCAGCTTCATGCCCACAGCCCCCACAAGCATCAGCCCCAACGCGACCCCGGCGCAAATGCCGTAAGAACGACAGCCCTTATTCCGGATCCCCGCTGCGATGCAGAAGGTCAGCGAAACAATGGACAGCATCACCACCACCCCCGTGACCGCCATATGCATCACATCCTGAAAGGCCCCCGCATAACCGCTGCTGCTGAGGGGGAACATCCGGTACCCTATGGCCGAGATCCATTCCATGGCGCCAAACAGGTATACGCCCGTGCGCAGCAGCCTGGTTTTCTGCCCCTGTATGCCGATACATACCACCGTGGCGCAGACCACTTCGCAAACGTTGTAAAAAGCGCTCAGCCGGTTCCACCGGGCGAGGGAGGGCGCATCTGCGGCGCTCAGGTCGCTGACCGCCTGCGCCATCCAATCGTACCCCGGATAGGCAAGGGGCGAGAATACCACCGCCGCCGTATAGGAAAGCAAACTCACAATACCCAAAAGACCCAGCTTCTGCAAAAACGTTTTTTTCATATGCTTTTTAGCCTCCAATGCACATCGCCCGTTTCACCGTCTGCACATACAGCGGCGGAAAAACGTGCTTTCTTTCGCCTCTTATGCGGAATGATCCGCCGTTTATATTCTTTTCCGGCCGCCGTGCTCCGGGTCATATCTTTTTGCAGGCATCCCTGCCGTCATTTCCCACCGGATAAAACGGGTTTGCGAAAACTGCGGAAGAACAGCCGCACATGCGCCTCCAGCTTTTCCAGACACTCCTGCTCCCGTTCCGGCTGCCGGTCGCATATGCCTAAAAAAATCATAAGCGGGGCGGTATAAAGCATGGCCAGCGTATCCGGATCCAGCGGAAGAAGCTCTCCTGCGGCTATGAGACTGCGGAAGATCTCCCCGTGGTAAGCAGTCAGCCGGTCTGCATACCGTTGGGAATACAGGGCGGACAGTTCCGGAGAGCGGAACTGTTCCATGGTCATCATCCGGCGAAAGCGGCTTATGACCGGGTCGTGGAGGGAATACAGAAACATCCCCCGTACCTTTTCCAGCAATGTTTCCTCCGTGATGCCGGTAAACACGGGTACATCCTCCTCCGCATCCTGCACATGGACAGAGAGCCTGCCCGTATCCCGTTTATACCGGGCGGCCGTGGCTTCCACAATGGCATCGAATATGGCCTGCTTGCCGGAAAAATGATTATAAAGGGAGGGGGCCCGGATCCCCACGGCGGCAGCGATCTCTCCCACGCTTACCGCATCATAGCCCCGCTGGGCAAACAGCTCCAGGGCCTTATCCAGTATCCTCTGCTTGGTATCCGGCTGCATCATTGTCCTCTCGTAGCTAACTAATATTAGTTAGCCAAATTATAGGGCCGACACCCTCGTCTGTCAACAGGGCATACGCTTTTTCTTTTATAGCGGCGGCGGGGAAAGCTCCCTTTATTCGGGTGTTTCCGGCCATTCGTTTACAAGTTGTTAACCTTCCCGTTGCACCGGAAGCGACTTTTTGTGGTACAGTGATACACATAAAAGTGTGTGCCCCGGAGGCATGTATGAAAAAAACACGGATCCTTATCCTTTTGTCCCTGCTGCTTCTGGCAGGCTGCACCGTAAGCCGTGAGGAACAGCCCGCATCGGCGCTGACAGGCAGCTTTACCCGGGAGCCCCTGCTGCTGCAGGCCGCAGCTCCCACCGTTACCCCGCTGCGGGAAAGCCCTACGCCTCTGCATACCCTGTTGGCGTCAGGCAGCCCCCCGGCAGAGACCTTTGAACCGGATACGGTCACTCCCACCCCGGCGCCCCTGCCGGAGCTGCCTGCGGAAGAACCCTTTGTGGGCGATACATGGGAGGGTGCCGGTCTGGAAGCCGCCGCGGAGGTAAACGAAACCGTGGATGCAGACCCTTCCCGGAAGCAGAGCGGCGCCACCGCCGATCAGGAGCAGACCCTGGACATGGCTCTGTGCGACCTAGCCCTGTCTTTGGAGGATTCTCCCTATCTCAAGGGCGGATATACGGATGCGCAACAAGGCTTTGACTCCCCCGGCTTCGTATATTTCTGCCTGAACAAGATGGGAGAGACCACGCCCCTGCTGACCCCGGTAGGATATGCCAACCGAACGCAATGGAGCCGCGTGGATTCGCTGGAGGCGGCGCAGCCCGGAGACCTTCTGTTCTTCATCACCGGACAGGAGATGGAGATCGACTGCGTAAGCATCTATCTGGGGGATGGACAGATGATCTATCCCTCGGCCAGCCGCAAAGGGGTGATCGTGGTGTCCACTCAAACAGCATATTGGAAACGGCATTTTCAGCTGGGAAGGCGGGTGTTTTGATGGAGCGGAGGATCGATTTGCAGACCTGGGAGCGCCGGGAAGTGTTTTCCCTTTTCGGTCAGGGCTACAGCCCCTATTATGATGTGACCGTGCCCGTGGATGTAACGGAGCTGGTGCGGCTGTGCAAGGCAAAGGGGCTTTCCTTTTACCGGGCCATGCTGTATGTATGCACCCGGGCGGTCAACGCCGTTCCTGCTTTTCTGATGCGGATCCGGCCGGATGGCGTATACCGGGTGGACTTTGCCTCTCCCTCTTATACGGTAGCGAGGCAAAACGGCGTCTTCGGCATCATGACCACAGAGTATATCCCCGGGGAAGGGCTTTCCGCCTTCTGCGCCCGGGCGCTGGCGGCAGAAAAGGCGGCTTCCGGCATTCAGGCGGATGAAGGACAGCGGGACGATCTGATCTTTTTCTCTTCGGTGCCCTGGTTCTCCTTTACCGCCGTGACCCAGGAGAGGCCCCTGAGCCCGGATGATTCTTTCCCCCGGATCCTGTGGGGAAAATATGTTTGGGAAGGGGAACGGTGCAGGCTGCCCCTTTCCATGGAACTGAACCACCGACTTCTGGACGGGGCCCATATACAGGCCCTGCTGGAGCAGATACAGATCGTCATTAAGACCCTTACAAAGGAGGAAGCCTGATGGAGATGGAGCAGAAAGAAAAACGGAAAAAAGACCCCCGGCCCCTGTATAAACGGGGCTGGTTTATGATCCTGTGCCTGGTGCTGGTGCTTCTCCTTCTTTTTTGCGGCACGGTGTACGCTACGGTGAATCTGGGCAGAAAGAACGCCCGGAGCAGCCCCAAACCCACCGCCGCAGAAACCGCCGCCCCGGAAGCGGAGAATACCCCTCTGCCCAACTTCCATGCCCTGGGCTGGGATCCGGATACGGCCAAAATGCAGCTGCCCGCAGATGTACTGGAAGCCAACAGGGATATCCTGAGCCGGGAATACTGGGTGGATATCACCCCGGAGAATGAGACCGGCATTCAGCTCTTCCGCCATGTGAGCCTGGGCTGGACCTATATCGCCTTCCCGGACGGCCGGTATGTCCGCCTGGGAGAGGGTACCGGCGGGGTGCTCCACGCCCTGTGTACGGATCTGGATCTGGACGGGCAGGAGGAACTGCTGTATACCTACGCCGGGGAAATGAACGATCAGCCCTGCGCCAAGGTGGGCTGGCTCTCGCTGACCACGCTGGAAGAAAAGGAGGGAGCCTTTACCCTGCAAAACGGCACGCTGGCCCTGCTGGAGCAGGAGGGGCGGGTGTATCTGTACCGGGCAGAGAAGCATGAGACGGATTCACTGGGCTTTTATGAGCTGACCTGCACCCAGCGGCTGGGCGAGCTGCTGGAGCAGAGCGGAAAGCTCCTGCTGCTGCTGGACTGAACAGCCCTATAAACAGACATGGCGACCGGAGCGCCGTGTCTGTTTTGCTCTTAAAAGCCTTTCCCTCCAGAAGGACCGAGGGGCATAAGAAAGTAATATCGTATTTTCTCAGGAACGGCGCGGCTTTGGTCACGCCGTTTCCTGTTTCAGCAGTTCTTCCGCTCCAGGGTTTCAATCTGCCGTTCCTGCGCTTCGATTTCCTGCTGCAAAGTCAGGATTTCCGTTTTAAGCTGCGTCTGTTCGTCCTCATAGTCAGCGGACTGATTTATCCCATTTGGTTCAGCAATTAAGCGCACAAATGGGGGTCGGTCTGTCAGATCACCTTTTTCTCCAAGAACTTTTCCATCCAATCAATATAGTACTCCGACTGAACTATGAATCCTACATGCCCGCCTGGAACACTGAGAATTTCCGCATCCAGTTTTCCAAATAGATCCGCAAGACGATCCTGATCCTCTTTTTTGAAGATGTCTTTCTCCGGAAGGAGAACCTGTATCTTTCCCCTCAGATGCTCAAAATCACTTTCTTTGAAAACCGGATAGTCCTTCAGCATATATACACACTTAAAACTATGAATAAACCGCCGCTTATAGTTCAAGTCAGAAGCTACTGCTTCATAAAACCCTCTGCCGTATTTCCGCTCCTCTTCCGATTCGCATTCCAAAAAGCCCGTGCTCTTTTTTAACAACAGCTTCATTTCCGTTTTAGCGGGAACCAGTTTTAGTAAAAGAAGGAATATCGGGGTTGAAAAGCGCTCTTTTCGGATGTCTCTGACATAATCGGAATCTATCGTCAAGGTGGTCGTCAAGATCATGGCTAAAACGGATTCCGGGTGTCTTTTTGCAAAAATCTGGGCATATACACCGCCATCACTTGCACCGATCAAAATCACTTTTTCAATCGACAATGCTTTCAATAGTTTTGCAGCAAAATCGATCTGTTCGTCCGCGATGGCAGTATGGAACGGATATTCATAAATCAGAAATCTGTATTTCTTTCCAAGTTTTTCGGCATATGGCATCCACATTTCCTGCATCTCTAATCCGTTAAAAAAGAGAATGACCGGTGCGCCATCCCTGCCGCCATACTGGTATCTTACCTTTATATTGTCAACAACGGCTGTTTAATAAGGGACTTTCTTCAAAAAGGCATCATACTCTTTTTTGAAGTCTCTGCTGTCATCCATGATTGTTATCCTCCGCAAATTCCGATTTGCCACCTTCCTTGTTTCAATAATTTTAGCATAGCTCAAACCGCCCGGTGTGCGGCTTTCAAAAAAATCGCCGGTCCCTTTAAGCGGGGACCGGCGACATGCGGTTCGTTTGAAAAGTTACTTCTCCACCCAGGCGTTCAGCCTGTCCTCGATCAGATTGAAGTAAGAGGGGCCGCAGTCCAGATAGAACTTGAAGAAGGCCTTCTGGTCATAATCATTCCCCTGCTTTTCCTGAGCCGCCCGTTCAAAGCTGCGGAGCTTTGCATACCCGTAGGCATAGGGCAGGTAGTAATAAGGCATATTCACGCTGATGGTGTACAGCTGGTTCAGGGTATCCTCATCCAGATTCACCAGCTGCTGCATATACTGGATGAACGCTTCCTGCGTCATGTCATAACCGTTGACCACCAGTGCGCAGTAAGCGCACAGCAGTGTGTCATACATGCCTTCCTGGTGATGCAGGATTCCGGAAGCGCCCGGGAACAGAAGCTGATTATAGGCAAAAAGCCGTTCGGAATACTGGCTCCAGGCTTCTGCATAGGCGGTGGGCTCCAGCAGCTGCTGGCTCCGGGGCAGGCCCTCCATGGAACGGTGGTATACATACTGATACAGATGCCCGTCATATCCCTCATGGGCCAGGGTAAACAGAATGTTCGCATCCTGTTCCGGCTGGTTAAGGATGATGGTGTTATCCTGCCACTTATCATAAGCGGCCACCAGATAGGCGGCGGGAGAGAACATATCCGCCAGCGCCCTGGGCACGGTAACATACTGAACGTTTACTTCCGGTACCTCCGGCAGCAGGGGATCCAGGGTGCTGCGCAGCACATCTATATTCTGCTGGGTATCGCCCACGCTGAACTCCTGAGAATCCGCATCCTCGGAGTAAGCGGCCATGTATTCCAAAAAAGTGTAGCTCAGCTCCTCCATCAGCTGGTTCATGGTCTCTTCCAGATCGCCGTCGTCGCTGCATACGTTCTTCATATTATACTGGAAGAACTCGCCCATACCGGCAGCCGCAGCACCCTGAGGCGCCCGGCACTGGGGCCGCAGGGCTTCCAGCCCGTCATACAGGGACTGGTAGGCATTGTGGAACTCGTTGACCAGCAGCTCCCGGTTGCGGGCTTCGTATTCTTTGATCTCATCTGCCGTCAGACCCTCGATCTTCTCTACAGCTTCGTTGAAGGTACCCAGCAGGAAGATGGTATCCTTTTCGTTGAGAATGTCCGTAAGATCCTGGAGCACATCGTCCAGAGCGCTTTCGGTCATGAAAATGCCCAGCGTATCCGCCCGGTACTGCTCATAAGCCAGCAGCTCGTTCATAAAGTTGGGCACATCCGCCAGCAGCTGCAGATAGGTCTCCACATCCTCCCGGGTATTCAATTCATACATCCAGAAAACCAGGGGAATATCCACATGGATGCCCACATAAGCCGTCAGCGGCTCGCTGTAGCCATAAAAGGCTTCCCCGGCGATCTCTCCGTCCAGATATTCCTTCACGGTATCGTAAGCCATCTGCTCCTGCTCCGTAAGGCCGCTGCGGTCAATGGCGGTCAGCGCCGCCAGCTTTTCCCGGCACCAGACGAGCCATTTTTCGTTTTCCTCCCGGCTGTAATGGCCAAGAGACACTTCTACCGCACTCATATCTATACCGCAGGCGGCAGGATCCTTTACCATCTGGTGCAGGGTAGTAATATCGGAGGATACATACTCCCGGAAAAAGCTTTCGTCAAACTCAGCCCACAGCTGGGAGGGAGCCACCGTAGGCGCCGGCGTATCCGTAGGTGCGGCGGTAGGTTCCGGGGTAGGGGTCGCAGCGGCAGGGGCTTCCGTAGCCTCCACCTGGGGCTGAGCGTTCTCCTTGCAGGCGGCCAGGCTGCCCAAAAGCAGCAGGACGGCCAGCAGCAGTGCGGCATAGCGTTTCATAATGCTCTCCTTTCTCAAAGCACAGAAGATGAGGGGATGTTGTGATAAGTATAACAACGGCAGATACGCCTGTCAAAGGAAACCGGAGCATCCGCCAGATTTCACGGTGCAGTGCCTATTTATGATAGGCCTCGTGATGCATGATCTTGAAACACCGGTACAGCTGCTCCAGCAGCATGAGCCGGGCCAGCCGATGGGGAAAGGTAAGGCTGCTCAGCGACAGAGTTTCTTCCGCCCGATCCAGAACCTCGCCGGAAAGCCCCAACGAGCCGCCGATGACGAAGCACACCTCCCGCCCCCGGCCTTCCAGTTCTTCCAGATGGGCGGCCAGTGCTTCGGAAGTATACGTTTTGCCGCCGATAGCCAGGGCAATCACATATTCCCGGGGTCCTATGGCGGCCAGCAGACGCCTGCCCTCCTTTTCCCTGACCTGTGCCTGTTCCCGAAGGGAAAGCTCTTCGGGGGCTTTTTCATCGGGTACCTCCGTCTCCCGGCAGCGGCAGTAGCGGGTCAGACGCTTGGCATATTCGGCGCAGCCCTCCGTAAAGAAACGTTCCTTCAGTTTTCCCACGCAGCAAAGATGGATATTCATGCTCAAACCTCAAATACTCCGGTGGGTTCATCCCTCCGGGCCAAAGCCAGGGAAACATCGGTTATGCCCGCTTCCTCCAGTACGCCCTGCACCGTGGCCACCGCCAGAGGCGGAAAATTGTTTTCTTTGGACAGATGCCCCAGGACGGCGTTTTTCACCCCGGTAGCCCGCAGCTGCGCCAGAGCCCTGCCGCAGTCCTCATTGCACAGATGGCCCCGGCCGGAAAGGATCCGCTGCTTGAGGGCATAGGGATAAGGCCCTGCCATGAGCATATCCACATCGTGGTTGGCTTCCAGCAGCAGGATATCGCTGCCCCCCAGCAAATGGAGCATACGTTTATCCACATGGCCGATATCCGTACATACGGCGCACTTTTTCCCTTCATGCACCAGCGTATAGCCTACGGAGTGGACGGCATCGTGAGGCGTGGTAAAGGGATGGATACAAACCTTGCCCAGATAAAAGTCCTCGTCGCTTTCAAAGACGCAGGCATTTTGGGGCGGAAGCCCGGGGCACAGCCGCCACAGGGCACCCCAGGTATCAGCATTGGCATATACGGGGATCCCATACTTTTTAGAGAGCACCGCCAAGCCTTTAATATGATCCGTATGCTCATGGGTGATCAGTATGGCAGTGAGCTGCCCCGGATCCCCGCCGGCCTCTGTCAGCAGGCCGCAAAGCCGCCGGCAGGAAACCCCGGCGTCCACCAGAATACGCTGATCCCCCGCCTCTATATACACCGAATTCCCGGAGGAGCCGCTGCAAAGGGGTATGAATTTCATGAAACCGTTTCCTCTCTGGGGAAAGAGAGACATATTTCCCCCGCTTTCCCGAAAATACTGTAAGAAACAGTATAGCACATCCCTGCCCCGGGGGACAACGGGAAAGCTCCGCTTTTGAGGCGCCCCCTGCCGCATGAGCGGTGCCCGGCCCGGCACTGACGAAAGCAGAAAGCGCTTCGCTGCCCGCTGCATCCACCGGCTGCGCCGTATACGGGGGGCGGGGCGCACGGCGTGCCTTCGGCACGCCTGCGGGGCCGCAAGCGGCCCCGCCGAGTTCCGGCGCAGAGCCGGAACGTGCGCCCCGCTATCAGCGAATAAGCGATACTTCGCAAAGGAACGTCCCCATGTTCCAAATATCGTAAAAACCAAAGCTGTTTTACACCCTTTCCTTCGCCACCCGAACCCCGTTTCCTCTCAGATTGCTTTTAGCCTCCGGATCGGCTCAGTCTATGATTTCTTTATAAGTATATTTTTTTATGGTATGGACTTTTTGAAAAAACATGCTATACTGTGGCCATGATACAAGAAAAAGCCTATGCAAAGCTAAATCTGACCCTTGGCGTGCTCTTCAAACGTCAGGACGGGTACCATGCCCTGGATACACTTATGACCACTGTAAGCCTGTGGGATGATATTATTATAGAAAAATCCCGGCAGGTGGAAGTGTTCACCGAAGGAGCCTCTTTGCCCTTTGAGAACACCATGTACAAAGCGGCCATGGGGTATAAGGAACTGACCGGCCGAGGTGCGTTGATCCGCTGTAAAAAGCGGCTGCCTGCGCAGGCGGGCATGGGCGGCGGTTCGGCAGACGGAGCGGCGGTGCTCCGGGGGCTGCAAAAACTCCACCGGCTTCTAGATGACAAAGAGTTGGCAGCGCTGGCTTTGTCTGTAGGAGCGGACGTGCCCTTCTGTTTGCAGGGGGGGCTGTGCCGTTGTCAGGGCATAGGGGAACAGCTGACACCGGTAAAGGGACCCCTGCTGCATTTTGCGGTGATCAAGCCGGAGGAGGGCGTTTCCACCAAAGAACTTTTTGCCCGGCTGCCCCTGCCACGAAAAAGGGTGGATACGGTGCGGGCCATGTCTTTGCTGTGCAGCGGCCATATAAAGGAAGCTTGCCCTTATCTGCAAAATGCCCTGGAAGAACCGGCTCTGGAGCTTGTCCCCGGCATTGGAAAGATCAAAGAAGCGCTGCTCCGGCAGGGAGCCATGGCCGCCGCCATGACGGGCAGCGGATCGGCTGTGTTCGGCCTTTTTGAAGAAGAAAGCGCCGCCCGGGCCGCCGTAGAAGCATTGGGCATCCAGTATCCTTACGCTGCCTACTGTCATTCCGTATAAATTTGTCACGATACACGCAGGATCGTTAAAACAAGGAGATGCACAAAAATGGAAACCGGAAAAACCAATGACAAAACCAAGACTCTGGCCCTGAGCGGCCTTCTTTGCAGCGCCACCCTGCTGCTGACCCTGTTGAATGTGCCCCTTCCCAGCGGCTACGGCTATATTCATCTGGGGGATGCCGGGGTGTTTCTCAGCGTATGTCTGCTGACCACCCCTCTGGGAGCAGCGGCGGCAGGCGTAGGCAGCGCCCTGGCCGATCTGATCCTAGGCTATGCCATGTATGCCCCTGCCACTCTGATCATCAAAGGGCTCACGGCTTTGTGCGCCATGCTGGTTCTTAAAAAAGGAAAAAATCTGCCCCGGCTGCTGCTGGCAGGATGCGCCTGTCTGCTGATCCCCCTGCTGTACTATGTATACGAAGCGATCTTCTTCATGGGTGCAGGAGCCATCGTCAACGTGCCCGCCAATGCCTTGCAAGCGGCGGTAGGCGCTGCCCTGGGCCTGACCGTAGGCAAGCTGGTAGAAAAAGCACTGCATAACCGGAGTCAGGCATAAATCCGACCAAATTCAACGGGTATAAACTCCCTTCAAAGGGAGTTTTTTATTTAACCATTAAACGATGTTTCGATAGATTCCGCTGCAATTGCCGCTTTTTTGGTATTTCCTGTCTGATAAAACGGCATTCCCATTTTCATCTCGTTCCGGTATCGGTCGATGGTTCGTTCAAATATTCCTATATGAACGGATTTTCGGTTATATGCTGTGGCCATCTGTCCAGTGATTCCCGCAAAAATGTCCGACACGGGATCAGCAACCGATACTGCGTTTATATAAGGAGGTTTGTGCGAAATTTCGTCAGCATACCCTCTTCCTGTTCCGCTGCTTCGAAGGCCGCCGCTGCCGGAGTTTGCGCCGTATACGAAAGATGGGGCGCACGGCGTGCCTCACTCTTCCGCGCCATCCAATCCCCGTAAAGCCACGGCCTTGCTCTGCACTTTAATCGTTTGTCCGCGAAATTTCGTTTGTATTCTTGCAAATACACGCAGGATCGGTAATCCCCGTCCCGCATATAAAACACCGCCCCGAACAGAAACATATCCGTTCAGGGCGGCCGGTAAGCGATATTTTGTGTATATGGATATAAATTTACAAACAATCGGCAGGCTTCTGCCTTTACGCCTGCCCGGTTTTCTGAGGAGTCTGCTCCTCCGGCAGACACTTTCTGAAAGCGGTAGGCAAAGGCTCCTTCCCCGTATAAAGCAGATACCCCGGAGGCATGGCGCCCTCCGTCTGCCCGGCATACACCTGCATCTGCCACTCTACATGGGTGAAGATATGTCTGCGGCCATACACCAGCAGACTTCCCGTAAGCCGCAGCCCCCAACGAGTCAAAGCCCGGGCCGCTTCCTCCGCAGAAAGATGCCCCGGCAGATTGGGCAGTTCATACAGCCCGGCCAAAAGCCCTGTCTCTCCCCGGCGGCGTACCCATAGCTGCTCCTCCTGATCCCGCAGCACAAATACCGTCATCTTTTCCACGCGCCGGGGCTTTTTCTGGGTACGCACAGGCCGCAGGGCCTGGGTGCCCCGCTGTCTGGCCAGACATATGACGCCCAATGGACAGCTTTCGCACCGGGGTCCCTCGGGCAGGCATACCAGAGATCCCAGATCCATAAAACTCTGGTTCAGGTCTCCCGGCCGGATCAGCTCCTGCTGCCGCAGAAATTCCCGCCAATGCTTCTGGGTGGCAGGTTGAAGAACATCCCGTTCATCATCAAACAGCCGGGAAAGGATCCGCAGCACGTTGCCGTCCACCGCCGGTTCCGGTTCTCCAAAGGCAATGGAAGCAATAGCTCCCGCCGTATAAGGGCCAATGCCCGGGAGCTTTTCCAATTCCTTTGCCTCCCGTGGGAATGTGCCGCCCCGGGTCTGCACCAGCAGCTGTGCAGTTTTTTGCAGATTTCTGGCCCGGGAATAGTAGCCCAGCCCCTCCCACAGCTTCAGCAGCGTTTCCTGCGGGCACAGGGCTAAAGCCTCCAGTGTGGGAAGCGTTTCGAAAAAGCGGGTGTAATAGGGGATCACCGCCGCCGCCCGGGTCTGCTGGAGCATGATCTCCGATACCCAGATGCGATAGGGATCCCGGGTGTGCCGCCAGGGCAGATCCCGCCGGTTGGCATCATACCATTGCAAAAGAAGGAAAATAAAATCCATGTTGGCAGTATACCACAGTTGTGCTATACTGCCAAAGGAAATTCAAGTAAACGAGGCGATCCCATATGGAATTTGAAACTATCTCCCGCCAGGCCGCTCAGGCCATGGCCATTCTTCTGGAGGCCGCCAAGCCCGCTCCCGGCAGCCTGATGGTGCTGGGCTGCTCCACCAGCGAGATGGTGGGCCGGCGCATCGGCTCCTGCTCCAGTCAGGAGGCTGCCAAAGCCCTTCTGGACGGTATTCTCCCCATTGTACGCGAAGCCGGCCTGCTGCTGGCGGTGCAGGGCTGCGAGCATATCAACCGCTCCCTTTGCATGGAACGCACCGCCGCCGCAAAGCTGGGCTTTGACGAGGTATGGGTCAAGCCCCATGCCCACGCCGGCGGCGCCTGCATCACCGAATACTACAGCCGGCTTCAGGATCCCGTTATGGTGGAAGGGCTGCAGAGCCGGGCCACGCTGGGCATGGATATAGGCGATACCCTTATCGGCATGCATATGCGGCCCGTAGTGGTGCCCGTTCATTCCGACCTCCGGCGCATGGGAGAGGCCAATCTGGTGCTGGCTTTTTCCCGCCCCAAATATGTAGGCGGGCCCAGAGCCCAGTATGCCGCCGCCATCCGCTGAAACGAAAGTCCATCCATTCTTTTACATGAATTTGTAACAAAAGGCGCCTTTCGGGCGGAAAATGTTGAAAAATCATCGTTCTAACCCATAAAAAACATTTGCAATCAGGGATTTTTTAGCATATAATATGAAATTGTCCAATGCAGGGTCTGTGGTTGCAAGTTGATGCCAGTCGCAGGCGAAACAATCCACATAAGCGGGTAAAATTGCCCGTGAGCATGGTGCGGCTTAGATGTAAGTCCAACCGGTATACAACCGAGAGAAGCAGTAGTGGGGAGCACAGCGCTTAGGAGCGAACCTTCCAGTTGGCGGGTGTGGGGGCAAAGACCAGGTCAGCCTGTTTGGATAACTAACTTAAAGGGGAAAGACAACACATGTACGAAGACAAGACACTGGTATGCAGGGACTGCGGCCGCGAATTCATTTTCACTGCCGGCGAGCAGGAGTTTTATGCGGAGAAGGGATTCCAGAATGAGCCCGTCCGCTGCAAGGATTGCCGCAACAACCGCAAGAGCCAGCAGCGCGGCGGCGAGCGGGAAATGTATGATGCAGTGTGCGCAGACTGCGGCGCACCCACCAAGGTTCCCTTCCAGCCCCGCAACGACAAGCCCATCTACTGCTCTGCCTGCTACGCCAAACATCGCAGATAAATCACTTTTCCGGCAAAAGATCCTCCGCACATGTTGCGGAAGGATCTTTTTTTGTGCAGATCTGCAGGCCTGTCCATGGTACAAAGACCGTAATCGGTCATATCCACCAGTGAGGGGTAAGGGCTTCCAGGGTCACGATCTCGTTTTTCTCGTAATCCAGCATCACTTCCACATTCTTATATCCCTCCGGCATGAGCTGTGCCATAAGCTCACGGCAGGCGCCGCAGGGAGGCATGACTTTTCCGTCCCAATTCACAGCTACCACCCGCCTTATGGCGTCCTCGCCGTTGGTAAGCATATTAAAAACCGCATTTCTTTCGGCACAGATCCCCAGGGTGCAGGCGCCATCCACGCAAACACCCACATAGATCCGCCCGGATGCCGATTCGATGGCCCCCCCACCCCGCCGGCTTCTATTATTCCGGATACCTTGCGGGGCTTCAGCACTGCCCTGGCTTCTGCATACAGCTTGCTCCATATCTTATTCATGGTCCCGTCTCCTTTTTTACTCTATTTGTAACCGTTTCTCCTGCCCCTGTCCAGCCCTGTCCCGGGCCGGCGAGGGGATGCACGGCCGGGAACCGGCCTGCAGCGCCCAAAGGTGCATCCCGCTCCCCGAATACCGGGGCACTCCCATTTGCGGCGGGTTCGTATACAGCGTTCTTCCCGTTTCTCCGCACCTGAAAAGCATCACAGCAATCCCTCCGTAAAGCCGGGGAGGCATGACCTCCCGGGCTTCTGCTTGCAGAGAGACGTCTTTAGGCGTACAATACAGGCAGAAACACGCAAGGAGACGGCTATGGCTTGGATAAATGAGGATCGGGAGGGGCGGCTGGCAAACATCCGCTGCTTTCTGCTGGATCTGGACGGCACGGTATATCTGGAGGACAGCTGGATAGAGGGCGCAGTGGACTTTCTCCGCCGCATTGAAGCCACCGGACGCCGCTATCTGTTTTTGACCAATAACTCATCCCGGGGGCGGGAGGACTATGTGCGTAAGTTCCAGACCATGGGATTCCCCGTAGACAAGGAAAAGATCATCGCTTCCGGAGAAGTTACCGCCGCCTATGTAAAGCGGCGCTATCCGGGCAAACATGTATTTCTTCTGGGAAACCCTTCCCTGCAGGCGGAGTTTTCCCGCTGGGGCATCCCTTTGGGCGGCGAAGAAGCGGAAGTGCTGGTCACGGGCTTTGATACCACCCTGACCTATGCGTCCCTGGCCACCGCCTGCTCGCTGGCCCGGCGGGGCGTCCCCTACATTGCCACACATCCGGATATCAACTGCCCCGTAAAGGGCGGCTTTATCCCGGATATCGGGGCCATAGAAGCCTTTATCGCCGCCTCTTCCGGCCGGCACCCGGATATCATTCTGGGCAAGCCCCACCCGGGGATCATTGACTATGCCCTTATGCGGGCCGGGGCTCTGCGTCAGGAAACGGCCATGGTGGGAGACCGGCTGTATACGGATATCCCCGCCGGGATCCGCAACGGGCTGACCTCCATCCTGGTGCTTTCCGGGGAGGGCAGGCTGGAAGAGCTGCCCCGCTACCCGGATCAGCCCCACCTGATCTTCTCTTCCGTAAAGGAGATCACGCCCCTGCTGTGAGCCCGGCCGGTTTTCCCGCCAATAAAGCTTTTGCACAGGCCCGAAGGGCGGGGGATGCACGCAGTGCGGCTTTCGCCGCCCTGCTCTGCGGGGCTGCGCCCCGCAGGCGCGGTCTCCGCGCCGTGCATCCCCCGCCCTTCGGGTCAGGTTTTGTTCCTTTTCTCCGCTCCGGCCGGGTTCCGGCGGTCATTCCTCTTCTGCAGGAGGGTTCCGGTCGTAGGTATCCAGAAAACTGTACCGCCTGCCCCCGGTCTTATAGCCCACCACGGCGTCCAGGCTCACGTTTTCCACGCTGGCAAAGATCCTGGCCTCCACCTGGGGGTTGTCCGCCCTCATCCGGCGGATAAGCTCCTTTACCTCCATCCGCTTGGAACGGTTCTCGTTGTTGGTGCAGCTGGTGCAGGTATCGGTAAACTTGCAGGCGCACTGAATAAAATACAGCCCGTTATAATCCCGCCAGGCCTTTATATCCTTCTCCCGGATCAGATACAGGGGGCGTATCAGCTCCATCCCCGGGAAGTTGGTGCTGTGGAGCTTGGGCATCATGGTCTGTATCTGCCCGCCCCAAAGCATACTCATCAAAATGGTCTCTATCACATCGTCATAATGATGCCCCAGGGCGATCTTGTTGCAGCCCAGTTCCCGGGCGTAGTGATACAGGTGACCCCTGCGCATCCGGGCGCACAGGTAGCAGGGGGATTTTTCCACATGATAGACAGAGGCAAAGATGTCCGATTCAAATATTTCTATGGGCACACCCAGCTTCCGGGCGTTCTCCTCAATGATGCGCCGGTTTTCCGGGCTGTAACCCGGATCCATCACCAGAAAGCGCACCTCAAAGGGGAATTTGCTGTGAAGCTGCAGCTGCTGAAAGAGTTTGGCCATGAGCATGGAATCCTTGCCTCCCGAAATGCACACGGCGATCCTGTCCCCTTCCTGTACCAGCGCATACCGGCGAATGGCTTTGGTAAACTGGCACCACAACGGCTGACGAAACTTTTTTTGCAGGCTGGTTTCCGCCTTTTCCTGCAGATTTTCCTGCTGCCGCTGCATCTGCCCCTTCAGCCAGGCGGAATAGCCTCCCTCCAGGCTGAAAGCCTCATACCCCTGTTCCGCCAGCATCTCCGCCGCCTCCCGGCTGAACTGCCCCCGGGCGCAGTATACAATAAGCTTTCTGCCGTCATGGGGCAGGGTACAGTCCTCCAGCGCCTCCCGGGGCATGGCCAAAGAGCCGGGGATACAACCATATTCCCGGCTTTGGACATTGCGTATATCCAGCAGCACATAGCTGCCCGGCTCCAGAGCGGCAAAGGCCTCCAGGGTCATATCCATAGAGCCGCCCTCAGTCATCCCAGCGGGCGGCAGGGGTAGCCCGCATGGCCAGAATGGTCCGCTCTATCAATTCATCCAGACTCCAGCCCAGCATATCCGCTCCCCGCTGGATGACTTCCCGGGAACAGCCTGCGGCAAAGGCAGGAGTTTTGAACTTTTTCTTTACGGATTTCAGCTCCAGATCCGCCACGCTCCGGGAGGGCCGCATGATCGCCACGGCGCCGATAAGGCCCGTAAGCTCATCCGTAGCATAAAGCACCTTTTCCATTTCATGCTCGGGCTTTATATCTCCGGTAAGGCCGTAGCCATGGCTGGCGGCAGCCCGAATGAGCCGTTCGTCCAGCCCGGCTTCCCGCATGAGCTGCTGCTCTTTGATGCAGTGCTGCTCCGGGTATTTTTCAAAGTCCAGGTCGTGGAGCAGGCCCACCAGCCCCCAGAACTCCGCTTCTTCTCCGTAGCCCAGCTCCCGGGCAAAATATTCCATCACTCCGGAAACGATCTGGGCGTGCTTCAGATGAAAGGGCTCCTGATTATAGGTTTCCAGCAGGGCCGTGGCTTCTTCTCTGGTAGGGATCATTGTATCTGCTTCCTCCGTAAAAATTGAGATCGTTTTATTTTACTCCTTTTTCTCCTCTGCAAACAAGGGGGTGGAAAGATATCTGTCTCCGGTGTCCGGCAGCAAAACCACAATGGTCCGGCCCTCATTCTCCGGCCGCCGGGCCAGCTCTATGGCCGCCCATACCGCCGCTCCGGAGAATATCCCCACCAGCACCCCTTCCCTGCGGCCTATCTCCCGGCCCAGGGCAAAGGCATCCTCATTCTGCACGGGGATCACTTCATCATATACATCCGTATCCAGGGTATCCGGCACAAAGCCCGCCCCGATGCCCTGTATCTTGTGGGGGCCTGCCTGCCCTCCGGAAAGAACGGGCGAACTCCACGGCTCCACAGCCGCCACATACAGCCGGGGATTTTTCTCCTTCAGATACCGGCCCGTCCCGGTAATGGTGCCTCCGGTGCCTACCCCGGCCACAAAGAGGTCTACGTTTCCTTCCGTATCCGCCCAGATCTCCGGGCCGGTAGTCTCATAATGAGCCCGGGGGTTGGCCGCATTGGTAAACTGCCCCGGGATAAAGCTGCCGGGAATCTCCTTTGCCAGCGCCTGCGCCTTTTCTATGGCTCCGGCCATGCCCTTTGCGCCGGGCGTCAATATCAGTTCCGCCCCATAGGCCTGCATGATCTGCCGCCGCTCCACGCTCATGTAATCCGGCATGACGATGAGCAGCCGGTACCCCCTTGCCGCCGCCACGGAGGCAAGGCCGATGCCTGTGTTGCCGCTGGTAGGCTCTATGAGCACCGACCCCGGGCCTATGAGTCCCCGTGCCTGGGCATCGTCCAGCATGGCTTTGGCAATGCGGTCCTTTACGGAACCGGCGGGGTTAAAATATTCCAGCTTGGCCAGGATCCGTGCCTTCAGGCCGTAAGCCCGTTCCTGATGCACAAGTTCCAGCAGGGGGGTGTGGCCGATAAGCTGATCGGCGGATGTATATATATGTGCCATTATCGTTTTTCTCCTTTGATCCATATGTAGTGCGGGGCGGAGAGGAACATTTTTCCTTCTCCTCTCCCCAACATCGGAATCCTGTAAAAAACTGCTTCACAAAGCGGCTCCTCTCCTGCAAATATAAGTACAAAAAAAGCAGAAAGCCCGCCCCGGCCTTCTGCTTCCGCTTACAGATATGAAAAGATCATCCCGCAGCAGGCAGGGCAAGCCGGGCGTATCCGCAGATACACATCCGCATCTCCTTACACATGCTGCCATAAGTGCTCATGGAATGTCCCCTTTTATCTACCCACCTGGTAGGTTGGTCAGAGTATACGCCGCCCTGGGGCATTTGTCAATGGGGCACCGGGGTATTATTTTTCCCGGGCGGCATTGGCCTGCTGCTGGAGCGCTTCCATACGCTTATCCAATGCGGCGCTGATTTCGGCACACTCTTTCAGCTCCTGCTCGATATGGGCCTGATTTGCCTCCCCCAGATCCTTCTTGTAGCGGATCTTATGCTCCAGACTGGCCCACCAGTCCATGGAGATGGTGCGGAACTGCACCTCCACCTTCATGAGCTTTTTGCGGTTATGGAGAAAGATGGGCACCTCCACGATCAGATGGAGGCTCCTGTAGCCGTTGGGCTTCGGGTTCTGGATATAGTCCTTGCGCTCCACCAGAAAGATATCATCCTGCCGCAAAAATGCCTCCGAAAGCATGTATATATCCGAAGGATAGGAGCATATCACCCGCACGCCGGCAATATCGTGGATCTCCTCCTGGATCTTTTCCACATTCAAAGGCAGAGAAATGCCCTTGCGGGTGAGCTTTTCGGCAATGCTGTCTACAGACTTGAGCCGGGTCCGGATGCTTTCGATGGGGTTGCGGTCATACTGCAGGGAAAGCTCCTCGTTGAGCACGTTGAACTTGGTGGCCACCTCCATCATGGCGCAGTTGTAATAAGCCATAAGCTCCCGGTAGGGATAGATCCTGTCCTGCACCATGGTTCTGAGCTTATCGGATATGGGCATGCCGCCCAGCATTTTTCCTGAAATATCCATTATATATGCCCCTGTCTGAAAATTCCGGAGTCTCCGGATAGGGTCAGTATAGCATATCCGGAGCCAAAGCTCCATAGGCCGCCTTTATATATCCCGGCCTTCAGTTATTGGGGGTAAAGCCCCGGCCCACCACTTCCCGGGTATCGATGATGGAAAGCATGGCCGAAGGATCTATATCCAGCACGATCCGGCGGATGGCCGCCAGTTCCATGGTGCGGGCCAGCACATATACCAGAGTTTTATCCTGCCCGGTGTATGCCCCCTTGGCAGGGATCAGGGTCACGCCCCGGTGCACCTCCCGGAGCACATGGGGGGCGATCTCCTCCCACCGATCCGAAATGATAAACAGGGTCTTGGTGCGGTTGAGCCCCAGCAACACATTGTTGAACACCGTGCTGGAAACGAACATGACCAGCATGGCCAGAGCCGCCTTATCCAGTCCTTTTACAAAAGCCAGGGCTCCTGTGATCAAAATGTTGAACCCGTAGCTGATGGTGCCCATGGGAAAGGAAAACTTTTTTGACAGCAGCAGCGCCAGGATATCTATCCCCCCGGTGGAAGCCCCCCGCCGGACGATAGGCGCCGCCGCCGCCCCGCAGATCACCGCTCCCAGCAGCACCCCGGTAAGCTGCGACAAAGGATTGCTCCAGTCGAAGGGGATGCGTACCCGGGCCGTCATGGCCATGGCGGCGGAAAAATACAGGGAAGCGATAATGGTATACAGGGTGAACTTGAAGTGCAGCTTCCACACGGCCAGCAGCAGCAGAGGGATGTTTAGCAGCAGAATGGTCAGCCAGGAGGGGAAGCCCGTTACATACTCCAGCAGCATCCCCACGCCGGTCAGACCCCCGCTGATAAGGCCGTTGGGCTTATACAGCCCATTGATGGCGGCGCACTGTATGGTGACCATGACCAGAATGATCCCCAAAGTGCAAAGCTCGTTTTTCCAGTTCCAGTTTCCGTTTTTCAGGGAGGCCTTCAGCTGCCCCCAAAGAGTGATCTGTTTCTTTTCCATACCGGCAGGATACCAGAATCGGCTCCGGATTGCAACACCCCCCGGCCCCATAAGTTCCCGGGCAGTGCAGAGCAGCGTGAAGGCCGCCGGAATATGCAGCCTTTCCTGCGTTTTTTCCTGAAACCCGCCAAAAATTCCCCTTTTCCGGATCCGATCGTTTTTTAAAAATTTATTCTCTTTTTATGCTTGACATAAAGAGGGGAAACTGCTACACTACGTCTTGGAAACGTTTCCGGAAACGTTTCCGGTATGAGTAAAGCAGGTTAGCAGCATGGATACACGCATTACAATCAAGGAGATCGCAGAACTCTCCGGGGTGGGCATCAGCACCGTTTCCCGTGTGCTCAACAAGCGTCCGGACGTAAACGATGCAACCCGGGAGCGGGTCATGGAGGTGATCCGGCGGGTGGGCTACGAGCCCAACGTAAACGCCAAGCACCTCAAGCAGCTTTCCACGGAGTCTGTAGCGGTCATCGTCCGGGGGCGGAACAACCTGTTCTTCTCCGGCCTGCTGGAACTGCTGCAGGCCCGGATACAGGAAACGGGGCTGCGGTTCCTTCCTTATTACATCGGGGAAGAGGACGACGAAGTCCAGGAAGCCCAGCGCGTGTATGCCGAGCGAAAAGTCCGGGGGATCATCTTTCTGGGGGGCTGCCATGCCGACTGGGACGATAAACTCCGGGTGCTGCCCATTCCCTGCGTATATTCCACGGTGAACGCCGCTTCTTCCAAGGCGGAGAACGTATCCAGCGTCAGCGTGGATGACAGGCGGGGGGCCCGGCAGGCGGTGGATTACCTGTTTTCCTGCGGGCACCGGGAACTTCTGATCCTGGGGGGCGAGACCCAGGGCTGGAACACTGCCAACCAGCGCTATAAGGGCGTATGCGACAGCTTCCGGGCCAGGGGCCGCCAGCTGGAGGAAGCACGGTATCTGACCTCCCCCTTTTCCTTTGCGGATGCCTACAAGGCCATCCGCTCCTACAACGGCCCGTCCTACACGGCGGTATTCGCCATGTCGGATACCATGGCCATCGGCGCCTGCCGGGCGCTGCTGGACATGGGGCTTCAGATCCCCCGGGACGTATCCGTCATCGGGTATGACGGCATAGAGCTGACGGCCTACTGCCAGCCGGTGCTGGCCACCATCCGCCAGCCCCAGGAAGCGCTGGCCCGGGAAAGCGTATCCCTGCTCCTGCGGGGCATGGAGCAGCCCGGCGCCCATGTGCTGCTGGATACGGAGCTGATCCCCGGGGCCTCCGTGCGGTGCCTTCTCTGATGAAGACACCCACCTCTCACTAACGGCTGTAAGCGCACCTAAAGTGTGCCTGCACATAAAAAATATAAGGAGAAACAGAAATGAAAAAAGTATTGGCATTCCTTCTGACGCTGGCCATGGTATTTTCCCTGGTAGCCTGCACCAGCAATAACGAAAGCAAGCCTGACGCTGACGACAAGTCCGCTTCCACCGAAACCGAGAAGCCCGCTGACGCCCAGACCGAAAAGCCTGCCGACGCCGCCGAAACCGATAAGCCCGCTCAGGCCGAAGGTTCCGTATACTTCCTGAACTTCAAGCCCGAAGCCGATCAGGCCTGGCAGGATCTGGCCAAGGTTTACACCGAGAAGACCGGCGTGCCCGTAAAGGTCCTTACCGCCGCTTCCGGCACCTATTCCTCCACCCTGACCGCCGAGATGGGCAAGAGCGAAATGCCCACCATCTTCCAGTGCGGCAACATGGCCGGTCTGAAGGAGTGGCAGGAGTACTGCCTGGCTCTGGACGGCACCGACTTCTTGAATGAGATGACCACCGAAGACTTCAACCTCAAGGGTGAAGACGGCAAGACCTATGCCGCCGGCTACTGCTATGAAGCATTCGGCATCATCGTCAACAAGGCCCTGCTGGAGAAGGCCGGTCACTCCGTAGAGGAGATCAAGGACTTCGCCTCCCTGAAGGCCGTTGCCGACGATATCCATGCCCGGGCTTCCGAGCTGGGCTTTGACGCCTTCTCTTCCGCAGGTCTGGACGGCTCCTCCTCCTGGAGATTCTCCGGCCATCTGGCCAATATGCCCCTGTTCTATGAGGGTGTAAACGCCGATTCCGCCACCATCACCGGCCAGTATCTGGATCTGTACAAGAACATCTGGGATCTGTACATCACCGATTCCGCTGCCGATGCTTCCCAGCTTTCCACCAAGACCGGCGATGAATCCCGTGCAGAGTTCGGCACCGGCAAGGCCGTGTTCTTCCAGAACGGTACCTGGGAATTCGCCAACCTCACCGGCGATGACTTCAAGATGAATCCCGACGATCTGACCATGATCCCCATCTACTGCGGCGCTGAGAACGAGCAGAATGCCGGTCTGGCCTGCGGCACCGAGAACTGCTGGGCCGTGAATGCCAAGGTTTCCGAGGCCGATCAGAAGGCTTCTCTGGACTTCCTGTACTGGGTCGTGACCTCTGACGAGGGCACCAAGATGATGGCCGAGCAGTTTGGCCCCATCCCCTTCAAGAATGCCAAGGAATCCTCCAACGTCTTCTTCAATGATGCCAACCGGCTCATGAGCGAAGGCAAGTACACCGTGACCTGGGCCTTCAACTACACCCCCAACGTGGATACCTGGAGAGCCGGCGTTGTGTCTGCTCTGACCGCTTACTCCGCCGGCAACGGCTCCTGGGACGATGTGGTCACCGCCTTTGTACAGGGCTGGGCCGCTCAGTGGGCTTTGCAGAACGGCTAAAGTTCTGATATACTTACACAAGGGCAGGAAAAGCTTCCTGCCCTTGTCCCCCTTTTCTCCCCCCTATTCTTCCCCATAACCGTACAAAAGGAGTCGTCCTATGAAAAAACGCCGCTCCGAAAGCAAAACCAACCTGAACAGCAGGCTTATCCGCCGGCCCATACAGCGGTGCTTTCCCCTGTTTTTGCTGCCTACCTTCGCTGCCTTCATCATCGGGTTTCTGGTCCCCTTCGTGTGGGGCATCTACCTTTCCTTCTGCAAGTTTAACACTCCCAAAGACGCCACCTTTATTGGCATCGGCAACTACCTGAAGCTGTTCAACGACCCGGGGTTCCTCAACGCCTTTAAGAACACCGCTCTGGTGGCCGTGGTCTCTGTGGTGGTGATCAACGTTTTCGCCTTTGCCGTGGCCTATGCCCTGACCCAGAAGCTCAAGGGCTCCAACCTTTTCCGCACGGTGTTCTTCATGCCCAACCTTATCGGCGGCGTGGTGCTGGGGTATATCTGGAAGATGATCTTCGACGGTATCCTCCACGCCTACAACACCTATCTTACCGCCAACGCCACCTATGGCTTCTGGGGGCTCATCATTCTGCTGGCCTGGCAGCAGATCGGCTATATGATGATCATCTACATTGCCGGGCTGCAGGCCGTGCCCGGGGATATGCTGGAGGCCGCCACCATTGACGGTGCCAACCGCTGGCAGACCCTTTGGAAGGTGATCATTCCCAACGTAATGCCCTCCATCACCATCTGCGTATTTTTGACCCTGACCAACGGCTTCAAGCTTTTTGACCAGAACATGGCCCTTACCGGCGGCGCCCCTGTGGTGACCCTGGCCACCGGCCATCAGGTGAGCATGACGGAAATGCTGGCGCTGAACATTCTTTCCACCTTTAACATCGGCAAAAACTGGCACGGTGTGGCCCAGGCCAAGGCCGTTGTGTTCTTTATTCTGGTGGCGGTTCTGGCCCTTGCACAGCTGCGCGCCACCCGTTCCAAGGAGGTACAGCAATGAAAAAACGTCATGTGGGCAGCACCATACTGTCTGTGGTTTTCGTTTTGATCTGCCTGTGCTGGCTGCTGCCTATCGGGGCGGTGCTGAACAACTCCCTCAAGTCCAACGCCTCCATCAACACGGATACCTTTGACCTGCCCAACGAAGAAAGCTTTGTGGGGCTGCAAAACTACATCAAGGGCATGACCTTTGGCAACTATCCCTTCTATAAATCGGCGCTGTATACGGCCGTGATCACCCTGGCCTCCACCTTTCTGATCCTGCTGTGCACCTCCATGTCCGCCTGGTATGTGGCCCGGGTAGGGAGCCTGGCCACCAAGATCTTTTACTACCTGTGCGTGTTCTCCATGATCGTTCCCTTCCAGATGGTCATGTTCACCCTGACCACCACGGCGGATATGCTCAAGCTGAACACCCCCTGGACCATTCCGGTGGTCTATCTGGGCTTCGGCGCCGGGCTGGCGGTATTCATGTTCACGGGCTTTGTAAAATCCCTGCCCCTGGAGATAGAAGAAGCCGCCGCCATAGACGGTTGCGGGCCCATCCGCACCTTCTTTGCGGTGGTGCTGCCCATGATGCGGCCCACCCTGATCTCCGTAGGTATTCTGGAGATCATGTGGATATGGAACGACTTCCTGCTCCCCTACCGGGTGCTGGATGTAAACAAGTACCGCACCATCTCTCTGCATCTGCAATATCTGCAGGGCAGCTACGGTACCGTAGATATGGGGGCCACCATGGCCATTATCATGCTGAGCATCCTGCCGGTGATCATCGCCTATCTCTTCTGCCAGAAGTACATCATCAAGGGCGTGGCCGCCGGGGCCGTAAAAGGATAAACCTTCTTAATCGTAGAAAAGTCCGGGACAGATCTGCCCCGGACTTTTTATATGCGCTCAGGCTGCCCCGCCTGTTCCATAAAAAAAGGAGCGAAGGGACATAAACGCCTCTTGGCTCTGAAAAACGCCGGGCAGTATACAAACGGCGCAGCCTGAAAAGCCGCGCCGCCCCGCATCCAAAGTGCTTTTGTGCATACGCACCTGATCTATTCCCGGGGTGGGGTGCGTATTTCTATGCTGCCGCCGGTTTCCAGATCCTTACCGTCCAGCAGCAGTAGCTTCTCCGCCAGCAGCCGGGAAAATCCCGCCACAATGGCGGCGGAGGTGATAAGCTCCTCCGTAGTGTTCACGGCCATCTCTGTGGTATCCGCATGATCCAGAATGGCGGAGCTGACCACCCGCACCTGATCCACAAAGAACCGGGCGGACAGGGCATGCCGCTGCACAAAGGAATCATAAGCCCGGCGGATCTCTTCTTCCTCCTGCCCCTGGGGCAGCAGAGACATGATCATGACCATATTCAGGCTCTGCTTCAGGGCACAGATCATGATCAGGTACGCAATGTGGAGCCGGTAATACTTTTTCTTTCTGGGGCCGGGCATGATCCCCCGGCGGACGTAGTTGTTGATGGCGGAGCTGGTGACCACGTCCTCCTCCTTCAGCTCCGGCGGCATATAATCCAGATACCGCTTCAGCAGATCCACCACCTGTTCCATATACAGACCGAAATCGGGTATATCCTCCCAGGCAGGCAGCCGAAACCCGATGAGATATTTTTCCCACCGCCGGAGTTTGCCGGCAATGAGCGCTTTATCATATGCCATGGTGCGCCCCCTTTCGCCATACAGTATACTATAGTGCGATCCCGTTGTAAAGCACACTTGCTTCCGGTTATGGGGAAGTATATTCGTATGTCTGCTTGACATATGTGCATTGACGTGCTAATCTGTTCTCGTAGATTAGATTTAACGAGGTGATTGATCGTGTACAGGATCCTGACCGATACCTCCGCCAACCTTAACTGCAGCCTGCTGGAGCAGAACGGCGTAGCGGAGATCCCCTTTTCCTTTTATGTAAACGAAGAAGAGCACCGGTGTCTGGATGTAGAAGGCTTTGACAGCAGGGCTTTTTACGACGCCATGCGTCAGGGAGCCAAAGTGCAGACCTCTCAGGTGCCCCCGCTGCTGTATGAACAGACCATGCGCCCCATTTTGGAAAAAGGCCAGGATGTGCTGTTTATCGGCATGTCCTCGGGGATCAGCGGCTCCTTCCAGTCTGCCTGGACTGCTTCCCGTCAGCTGCAAAGCGAGTTTCCGGAACGGAAGATCCGTCTGGTGGATACGCTGGGCGCTTCCCTGGGGGAGGGACTGCTGGTGCTGCAGGCCGCCCGCTGGCAGCAGGAGGGTGTGACGCTGGAGGAATCCGCCGCCCGTCTGGAGGCTCTGCGAGGACGCATGTGCCAGGTGTTTACGGTGGAGGATCTGCGCTATCTGCGTGCTACAGGGCGGCTTTCCAACGCAAAGGCGGCCATTGGCACCATTTTGAACATCAAGCCCCTGCTGAAGGGGGATCCTCAGGGAAAGATAGTCTCCTTTGCCAGGATCCATGGCCGCAAAGGCTCCATCCGGGCGCTGGCAGAACAGTATGATGCCTATGTGCGGGAGGCGGAAAGCCAGACAGTGGGCATCGCCCATGCCGACTGCCCGGAGGAGGCCGCCTGTCTGGCCAGGCTTCTGCAGCGCAGCCACCCGCCCCGGGATATTCTGACCGTAGTATATGAACCCGTTACCGGTTCCCATGTGGGCCCGGGGACGCTGGCCCTCTTCTTCCTGGGGGATCCCGCTTTCCGTGCCGCCGGCAGATGACCCGGGGAGATCTTCCCCTTTTCTTCCCGGGGGATGCAAAAGCGGCCGGAATGTGGTATACTCTCCTTACTATCCAGTCAGGGAGAAAATGCTTTATGCCGCAGAAAACCGGCTTTCACGGGCAGACCTCGGATAGTTTCCGGGCTGCCCTTTTTCTTATCCTTTCCGGTGGGTTTCAGGATGCCTATACCTACTGCAACCGGGGCCGGGTCTTTGCCAATGCCCAGACGGGGAACATTGTGCTCATGAGCACCCACCTGTTTGAAGGGCAATGGGGGGAGGCCGTAAAATATCTGATCCCTCTGGCCGCTTTTATTCTGGGCACTGTTGCTTCGGAATGGATGCACATCCGGCTGAAGGGCTGCCGCCGCCTTCACTGGCGGCAAACGGTGCTGCTGCTGGAGATGGGGATTCTGCTGGCAGTTCCCTTTCTGCCCCACGGGCTGGATCCCCTGGCCAACGGGCTGGTATCCTTTGTATGCGCCCTGCAGCTCCAGGCCTTCCATAAGATCCGGGGCCACGCCTATGCCAGCACCATGTGCATCGGCAACATGCGCAGCGGCACAGAGGCTTTATGTACCTATCTGCACACCCGGGATAAAGCCTTTCTTCACAAATCCCTGACCTATTTTGCGGTCATCGGCGTATTTGCCGTGGGCGCCGGGCTGGGGAGCTACATGACCAACCGGCTGGGAGAAGGCGCCCTGTGGGTATGCTGCGGACTGCTGCTGGTGAGCTTTTTGATGATGTTTGCCCGGGAAACCCCGGAACAGACCCGCTGATCTCCTTTTGTTCATACATAAAGCCCCGCTCTCTGTGCCTGCAGCACGGAACGGGGCTTTTTCTTTTGTGCGGTACATACTTTCTCTGCAAGTTCTGCCCCAGCCTCCTTCGTCCTCTTTTCGATCGGCCTTCATAAACGGACGGCCGCCCCGCCGGCATCTGCCGCCAAAGGCATTGTGCTGCCCTTTCTCCCCACGTCGCCTGCCTTTGCCCGCAAAGAAGCACAAAAAAGCTGCGGCCCGCCGGGAACCGCAGCTGTGTGTATATGTTTTTGAAAAATCAGTTTGCCCGGCCTTTGGATGCCTTATAGGCGGGCACCTCCAGCTTATCCTTTTGAAAATACTCCTGCACCATCTTTGCAACGGTACCGGACAGGGCAAACAGGCCGATAAAGTTGGGGATGGCCATAAGGCCGTTAAAAGTATCCGCCAGCTCCCATACCACGTCCAGAGAAGCCACCGCCCCCAGAACCACTACCACCACGAACAGGCCCTGATAGATCTTAAAGCCCTTCATGCCGAAAAGGAACTGGGCACAGCGGGCGCCGTACAAAGCCCACCCCAGAATGGTGGAAAAAGCAAAGAACACAATGGCCACGGCCACAAACAAAGAGGCCAGCTTCATGCCAAACACTGTGGCAAAAGCGTTGGTCACCAGCTCCGTCCCGGGCTTAACGCCGAAGTTCACCGGCACATTGCTGATGATGACCGTCAGCGCCGTAAGCGTGCAGATAACAATGGTGGTAAGGAACACCTCGAAAATGCCGTAAAAGCCCTGCTCCACGGGACTCTTGGTATCGGAAGCCGCATGGGCGATGGCCGCCGAGCCCAAACCCGCCTCGTTGGAAAAGGCGCTGCGCCGCAGACCCCACACCACCGCCTCTTTCAGAGCGATGCCCGCTGCGCCGCCCAGCACAGCCCTGGGCACGAAGGCCGCCTCAAATATTTTGGCAAAGCACTCCCCTACCCGGGAGATGTTGCCGAAGATCACCGTCAGGGTAAAAGCCAGATACAAAAGGCTCATAAGCGGCACCAGCTTTTCCGTTACGGCGCCGATGCGCTTGATGCCCCCGAAAAGGCTCAAGGCCGTAAGCACCGCCAGCAATATGCCTATCCCCCACTGCAGCAGCACTACCCCCTGCTGGCTCACAGGGCGGAACGCCTGCACGGCAATGATCACCGAACCGGAGATGGAGTTGGCCTGACTGAGATTCCCCACGCCAAAAGAAGCCAAAGCCCCCAGAGCCGCATAGCATACTGCCAGCCAATGCCACTTTTTGCCCATGCCGTTTTGGATATAATACATGGGGCCGCCTACCCAGTCGCCCTTTTCATCCCGCTGGCGGAAGCGCACGGCCAGCGATACCTCGGAAAACTTGACGATCATACCCAGCAGGGCGGCCATCCACATCCAGAACACGGCGCCGTAGCCCCCCATGGCAATGGCCTGACAGGTACCCACAATATTGCCGGTACCTACCGTAGCCGCCAGAGCCGTAGTCACGGCCTGAAAAGGCGTTACTGCCCCTGCCCCGGCTTCGGATTTTTTAAACATCTTGCCCAGGGTGTTGCGCATGATGTATCCGAACTTGCGGAATTGCAGGAAACGGCAGCGAACTGTCAGAAAAATGCCTCCCACAAACACGCAGCCCAGCAGGATATAGACCCAGGCAATGGTGTTGACGGTGCTGTTGACCTGCATCAAGGTATCAAAAAAGCCCATTGTTTTTCCCCGTAGATGTGTATTTCCGTTCAATTTCGCTTGTCCGGCCTCCCCTATTATAAGAGCAAATTGAACCCTTCGCAAGAGAGAAGCTGACACGGCTGCTTATATATTATTCCTACAAAATACAAAATAGGCCCCGGCGATAAAAAAGCATGCCCCCCATTCCCACCATGGAGCGCCCTTGCATGGGTTCCGGCCCCGGTGTATACTTACGGCACCATCTTTTTGCTTAAAGGAGTGCCGCCATGGTATATGAGATCCGGGATCCCCGCCCGCTGATGCCCCTCTTCGGCCCATGGGAAGAAACCATGCTCTATTCCTGCTTTCAGGGCGTTATGGGCAAGCTCTATGCCGACTCTTCCCTTGCCCCCCGGTGGGCTTTGGCCGAACTGGGGGATTTTGCCTTTCTGGCCGGGGCCCCCTGTGAAGAAGCCGTCCGCCACCCCCTTTTCAGCCGCGCCTTCTGCATTTTGACGCCCCAAAGCGAAGCCTGGAGCCAGGCCATAGAGACGGTCTGGGGCAGGCAGGCCCGGGCCGTGTGGCGGTATGCTACCAGAAAGGATCCGGACGCCTTTGATCCGGGGGTACTGCTGCAGGCGGAGAACAGTCTGCCTGCCGGATTCACTCTGCGGGAAATGGACGAAAGCCTGTATCATGCCTGTCGGTCCGCCCTCTGGAGCCGGGATCTGGTGGGCCAGTTTCCCGACTGGGAGAGCTTTTCCCGGCTGGGGCTGGGAGTGGCCGTTCTGGCGCCCGACGGCTCTTTAGCCGCAGGGGCCGGCACCTACAGCCGGTACATGGAGGGCATAGAAATAGAAATCGACACCCGGCCGGATCTGCGCCGCCGCGGGCTGGCCATGGCCTGCGGGGCCCGGCTTATCCGCCTGTGCCTGCGCAGCGGCCTCTACCCAAGCTGGGACGCTCAGAACCCCGGCTCTCTGGCTCTGAGCGAAAAACTGGGCTATACCTTCAGCCACCGCTACCGGGCCTATGAGGTCACGGCGGAATAATTTCTCAGGCGCCGAGTGCCTCTTGTTTTTCGGCATCTCTGCTTGTTCTTTGCAAATAAAAAAACGGGTACGGCCTCCCTGCCGGGTGACCGTCCCGATTTATAGTGCAGAACAGTTTTATTTCTCCCGATGATTTTCGAACCAGTCGGTGATCTCCTTCAGACGGCGGATGCGGTGCTGAGGCTTTCCGCTGCGGGAGAGCTCATGGTTTTCGCCCCGGAAGAGCACCATCTTGCTTTCCACGCCCCGGACGGCCAGTGCCGTATACATCTGGTAGCCCTGATCGATGGGGCAGCGATAATCCTCAAAGGAGTGGATGAACAGGGTGGGAGTGGTCACCTTATCGGCATACTTCAGGGGGCTGTGGGCCCAGAGCTTCTCGGCGGAGGGCCACAGGGTGGTGTCGTTCTGATCCTCCGCAAATCCCGGGCCGATATCCGATACCCCGTAAAAGCTCACCCAGTTGGAAATGGAGCGCTGGCTGGCGCAGGCCCGGAACCGGTTCGTATGGCCGATGATCCAGTTGGTCATGAACCCGCCGTAGGAGCCGCCGGTCTCAAAGAAGTTCTTTTCGTCCATATCCGGATAGGCCTTCAGCGCCTCGTCGCAGAAGGTCATGATATCCTCATAATCCACCGTCCCATACTTGCCCCGGATGTCCATAAAGCCGCCCCGGCCGTCGGAGCCGGTGGGATTGCAGAAGATCACAAAGTACCCCCGCCCCGCCCAGTGCTGCATCTCGTGGTAGAACACGGGGCCGTATACCGTCTTGGGGCCGCCGTGGATATCCAGGATCACCGGGTACTTCTTTCCGGGCACATAGTCCATGGGCTTGAGTACAAAGCCGTGGATCTCGTGGCCCTGGCTCATAAAGCGCAGCTCCTCCGGTTGGGCCACATACTTGCCCCGAAGCACGCCCTCGTTAAAACGGGTGAGCCGCCGGCCTCGGCCGTCATACAGCTCCTGCCCCTTCATATCAAAGAGAGCCACCATAAGAAGCCTGTCCCCGCAGATATCAAAGCAGTCCACGGAGCCGGGACGATCCACCACCGGGGCGATCTTCCCCTCCTCCAGCTTGTAAAGGCCGGCGCTGTCGAAGCGGGTGGAGATAAAGTAGAAGGTATCCCCCTCCATCTTCCATGTCTTTCCGCCGCCGTAGCGGATATCGGCGCCTACGGAGCTGCCGATGGCTTCTCCATACCGGCACAGCAGGGAAATCTCCCCGGTGGCGTAGTCCAGACGGTAAAAGTCCGGGTCGGTGTTCAGGCCGTACTTTTCGTCCATGGCCAGCAGGAGCATAAAGCTCTCCCCCAGCGCATAGCCGATGATGCAAAATTCCTTGCGGCTCACGGCTACGGGCCGCTCCTCCCCGGTGGCCAGGGTCAGGGCGTACAGCTGCTCCCCGCCGAAAAGATCCATCCTTCCGACGGTGTTTTCCCGGAGGCTGTAGTATACGGTGCTTTCGTCCCTGCTGAGCTTTACATCGGAAATATCCACGCCTTCTGCGGTCATAGGCCGAAGCTTTTTCTTTTTGGCATCGTAATAATACAGGGTACCGTAGCTGCGGCGCATGAAGGTATCGCCGTTGAACCACCAGGGCACGGTCTCCACCACCTCATAGTCCTCTCCTTCTTTTTTGGCCTGGAGGAAGGCTTTGCGCACCTTTTCCTCCCCGGTATACAGCTTTTCAAAGCCGGGGGTCACGGAGCCCAGGGCCAGATAATCTCCGTTTTTCAGGGGCCACACCTGCTGCACGGGTATGGGCAGGGTAAAGGCCAGAGAGGCCTCGCCCCCCAGCAGAGAGATCTTATAGAAGCGGCTGGAGATATCCTCCTTATCCTTCTCCTCCTCCCGGTTTCCCTGGAACAGGATGGTATCCTCATCCAGATACTGGAACCGCAGTTCCTTGCCCCCGGCGGTGAGCTGGGCCGTTTTTCCCTGCCGGTATACATACAGGCAGGAAGCATAGCTGTTCTTTTCCTTTTGGATCCGGGTCACTCCAAAGCAGGCGCTGCCTCCTTCAGGAGAAAAGGTCACATTGGCTAAAAACGTAAAGTTACAGAAATCTTCCAGAGCGATGGGTTTCATACGGTACCTCCAATCTTTCCGTTATGCCGGAATACGGCGTAAAAAAGTATACCATGGCCGCTGTCAAAAGGCAAGGAAGGGGCTCCCGGGGCTTTCTGTACATGACTGCAGAGCCGGGAGCTATCTGATCTGCATACGATACAGGTAGTCGGTCTTATCCGCTTCCGTTATTTTACGGATCACCCGGCAGGGGACTCCCGCTGCGACCACATCCGGCGGAACATCTTTTGTAACGATGCTGCCGGTTCCTATAATGGCGTTATCGCCGATGGTCACCCCTGCAAGCACCTTAACGTCCCCGCCCAGCCATACATTCCTCCCAATACGGATGGGCTTGCCGCTGCAGCAGCCATGCATTCTTTCTTCCGCATCCGCTGCGTGATTCACCGGATACAGCCCTATGTTGGGCCCCAGCAGCGCATGCGCACCGATGGTCACTTCCGCACAGTCCAGAACGACGCAGCCGAAGTTGATATACACGTTGTCTCCCAGGGTAATGTTTTTGCCGAATTCACACTTGAAATCCGGTTCTATCCATACGTTTTCCCCAACTTTTTTCAGCAGCTGCCCCAGGATCTGCCTGCGCAGCTCCACTTCTTCATCCTCCGTTCCGTTATAGGCCCTGAACAGCTTTTTTGCCGCTACTCTGCGCTGAAACAGATCCGGATCAAAGTCGTTATACGGCAGCTCCTTCTGTAATCTTTCCCATTCCGTCATGATGATCCCTCCCTTGCATATTTCATTTTCCTATTAAGTGCGTCCATATACGATCGATGGGGGGTATGAACTGCCGGAAAGCAGCTCCCCGCAGCCGGGGACGCCGCCATACGAAACCAGGCCCGTATACGACTCCCGGGGGCGCACGTTCCGGCGGCAAAGCCGCCGGAACACTGCGGGGCGGAACGCACCCGCAGGCGTGCCGCCAGGCACGCAGTGCGCCCCCGCCCCCCGCTTCCCGGCCGCTTCGAACCGCTGCGCCCGCCTGTCCGTTCCACAGTCAATCAGGGGGTATGGCGCATATCAAAATGCGGATCGTTCCGCCTGTACCGGCCGTTCCCCCATGCTTTTCCGAAACAGTATACCAAAAAAGGAACCGGAAAGAAACGATTCGCATTCCTTCCCGGTTCTCTTTGTGCATATTACGTTTTACGGACAGCTCCGCCTGAAACGGACGCCCCATGGGTCTGCGGGATCAGCGATTATACAGACCCCGGCTGGTATAGTGGGTATGGAGCAGCTCATGAGCCTTGTGGCTGTTTGGCTCGCCCAGATATTCCTTATACAGGCGCTGCACCTGGGGATTTTCGTGGGACTTGCGCAGGGGCATCCCGGCATCCTCCTTATACAGGCCCTCCGCCCGCACCTTGCGCACATCCACAAAGTTGCGGATCATGCTGGGAACGATGGGCTGACCGCCGCCGTTGACGCAGCCGCCAGGGCAGGCCATGACTTCGATAAAGGTATAGTCTTTCTCCCCGGATTTGACCATATCCAGCAGTTTTTTGGCATTATCCAGTCCGCTGGTAACGGCCACCTTCACTTTGGTGCCGTTCAGATCGTATTCGGCCTCCTTGATGGCCTCTACCCCGCGAACTGCGGTAAACTCCACCTTCTCCAAAGTCTTACCGGTGACCACTTCATACACCGTGCGCAGGGCAGCTTCCATAACACCGCCGGTAGCGCCGAAGATATGCCCCGCACCGGAGGCCTCTCCCAGCATATCGTCGCACTTTTCATCAGGCAGGCGGTCAAAGAGGATGCCTGCCTGGCGGATCATCTGGGCCAGCTCCCGGGTAGTCAGGGAAACATCCACGTCCGCCATGCCGTCATGGCCCAGCTCAGGCCGCTTGCATTCAAACTTCTTGGCCGTGCAGGGCATGACGGAGACCACAAAGATATCCCTGGGATCGATGCCGGCATGCTCGGCATAATAAGACTTTACCAACGCGCCGTACATCTGCTGGGGAGACTTGCAGGTAGACAGGTTGGGAATAAATTCCGGATAGTAATGCTCGCAGAACTTGATCCAGCCGGGGCTGCAGGAGGTGATCATGGGCAGAGCGCCGCCGTTCTGAATACGGCCCAGCAGTTCGGTACCTTCCTCCATGATGGTCACGTCGGCAGCGTTGTCTACATCAAATACCTTGTCAAAGCCCAGCCTGCGGCAGGCGGCAATGAGCTTACCTTCCACATTGGAGCCCATGGGCATACCGAAACATTCGCCGATCTGCACCCGGATGGAGGGAGCGGGAGCGATGACCACATGGAGGTTGGGGTCGGCCAGAGCCTTCCAGACCTTTTCCGTATCGTCCCGCTCGGTCAGAGCGCCGGTGGGGCACACCTGGATGCACTGGCCGCAGTTGACGCAGCTGGTCTCGCTCAAAGGCATTTCAAAGGCGCTGGCGATGTGGGTCTTAAAGCCCCGCTCATTGGCGCCGATCACATGGACAAACTGGTTTTTGCACACGGCCACGCAGCGGCGGCAGAGAATGCACTTGCTGTTGTCCCGGATAAGATGGATGGCGGAATCGTCTATATCCGGCTGAAGGGGTTCCGCAGGCCGGTATTTATCCGGATCTGCGCCGTATTCCCGGGCCAGGGTCTGCAATTCGCAGTTGGTGGAACGCACACAGCCCAGGCAGTCCATCCGGTGGTTGGAAAGCAGCAGCTCCAGCGTGGTCTTGCGGGAAGCCCGCAGGGCGGGGGTATTGGTCTGCACCTCCATGCCCTCGGCCACCTGCTGCAGGCAGGCTACAGGGTTGGAACGGGCGCCCTTTTGCTCCACCACGCACATACGGCAGGCGCCGATGGCGTTGATATCCTTCAGATAGCACAGGGTGGGGATGCTGATGCCCGCCTGCTCCGCCGCCTGGAGGATGGTATAGTTCTCCGGAACCGTCACTTCGATCCCGTTGATCTTCATGGTGATCCGCTTGATGTCTTCCATTGTAGCCTCCTCTTACTTCTTCACGATGGCGCCGAAGCGGCAGGTCTCCATGCAGGCCCCGCACTTGATGCACTTGACGGGGTCGATGAAGTGGGGTTCCCGTACCCGGCCGGAGATGGCCCCTACGGGGCACTTGCGGGCGCAGGCGGTGCAGCCCTTGCACTTGCTTTCTTCTATGGTGTAGCGCATAAGCTTTTTGCACACCCCGGCGGGGCAGCGCTTATCCACCACATGGGCCACATATTCGTCCCGGAAATATTTCAGCGTGGAGAGGACGGGGTTAGGCGCCGTCTGCCCCAAAGCGCAAAGGGAATTCTTCTGGATGTAATGGCACAGCTCCTCCATCTTGTCCAGATCCTCCAGCGTGCCGTTGCCGCTGGTGATCTTATCCAGCATTTCCAGCAGCCGCCGGGTGCCGATACGGCAGGCGGTGCACTTGCCGCAGCTTTCGTCTACGGTGAAATCCAGGAAGAACCGGGCCACGTCCACCATACAGGTGGATTCGTCCATAACGATCATACCGCCGGAGCCCATCATGGCGCCGATCTTCTGCAGATTGCCGTAATCAATGGGCACATCCAGATACTGAGCCGGGATGCATCCGCCGGAGGGGCCGCCTGTCTGCACGGCCTTGAACTGCTTTCCGCCGGGAATACCGCCGCCGATATCATAGATGATCTGCCGCAGGGTGGTGCCCAGAGGCACTTCCACCAGGCCGGTGTTGACAATCTTACCGCCCAGGGCAAAAACCTTGGTGCCCTTGGAATCCTCAGTACCCATGGAAGCGAACCAGCCGGCGCCCTTGAGGATGATCTGGGGGATGTTGGCCAGCGTCTCTACGTTGTTGATGATGGTCGGCTGACCGAAAAGCCCCTTGTTGGCGGGGAAGGGGGGCTTGGTCTTGGGCTCGCCCCGGTTGCCCTCGATGCTGGTGAGCAGCGCCGTCTCCTCGCCGCAGACAAAAGCGCCGGCGCCCAGACGCACATCGATATCAAAGCTGAAGCCCGTGCCGAAGATATCCTCGCCCAGCAGGCCGAGCTCCCGGGCCTGCTTAATGGCGACCTGCAGCCGGTGCACGGCGATGGGGTATTCCGCCCGCACATAGATATAGCCCTGATGGGCATTGATGGCATAGCCCGCAATACACATGGCTTCCAGCACCGCATGGGGATCCCCTTCCAGCACGGAACGATCCATGAAAGCGCCGGGGTCTCCCTCGTCTGCATTGCACACCACATACTTGTGGGGGGTCTTGTTAAAGGAAGCAAACAGCCACTTTTTGCCCGTAGGGAAGCCTGCGCCGCCCCTGCCCCGAAGGCCGGAAGCGGTGATCTCTTCAATGACCTGTTCGGGGGTCATTTCCGTAAGGACCTTGCCCAGCGCCCGGTAGCCGTCCATGGCGATGTATTCTTCGATGTTTTCCGGATCGATAAGGCCGCAGTTCCGCAGGGCTACCCGCAGCTGGGGCTTGTAGAAGCCGATATCATGGAGGCCCTCCACCTCTACGGCCTTGCCCTCTACAATGTCCTTATGAACCAGACGCTCCACCGGGCGGCCCTTGAGCAGATGCTCTTCTACGATCTCGGGCACGTCCTCCGGCTTCACCAGGCTGTAGAAGGTACCGTCCGGATACACGATGACCACCGGGCCCATGGCGCACAAGCCGAAGCAGCCGGTGCGAACCACCTTGACCTCGTTTTCAAGGCCCTTTTCCAGGATCTCCCGCTCCATGGCCTCGGCGATCAGGGGGCTGTTGGATGAGGTGCAGCCGGTTCCGCCGCAAATCATGACTTGAGTACGAATCATTCCTTACTTCCTCCGCTTATTTTTCCACCGCTCCGATGGTGTATTCCATAACGGGCTGGCCGCCCTTGATATGCTCCTTTACGATGCGCGCCGCCATATCCGGGGTAACGCGCACATAGGTGACTCTTTCCTTGCCGCCCTCAAAGACCTCCACAATGGGCTCGTAGCGGCAAAGGCCGATGCAGCCCGTTTGATACACGGTGGCGTTGCCGGCCTGCTGCTTTTCCACCTCCTCCACAAGGGCGTTGAGCACCGGCCGGGCGCCGGCGGCAATCCCGCAGGTGGCCATGCCCACCACGATGCGGATCTCTCCGCTTTCCTCCCGAAGTGCGACCTTATTCTTCATCCTGTTACGGATTTCCGCCAGTTCCTGAAGAGATTTCATAGTAATGCTCCTTTCCAAAATGTATAGGTTGATGTATATCAGAAAACGTACCCCAGGGCCCGATACCCTTCCAGCAGGCTTTCCTTTACCCAGCCGAGTACCTCCGGGCTGTTCAGCGGGATATCCGGCCCCAGCACCTCCCGCATCTGCCCGGTATCCAGGGAAACCTCCCCGCCGTTCAGGGTATGGGAAAAGTGTATATCCACCTCCGGGGTCCCCTGCAGCAGCAGCGTCAGGGTGGAAACCATATCCCCCAGAGGGGTAAAATCCATATGCTCCTTATGGAACAGCGTCGTGACCAGGGTGCCGTGAGCCTCCGGGGCCTGCTCCGGCGTCCGGGAGGCGATATGCAGCCATCCCCCGGTCTGCTCCGCCGCCATCTTAAACAAGGGCAGCCCCAGTCCCACCTTCCTGGTGGTACGGCTGGTGGAAAAGGGATCCGTCACGGTTTTCAAAAAGGCTTCGTCCATGCCCCAGCCGTCGTCCCCGATGGCGATGGACAGGGTCTTTTCCGTCTCCTCCAGCTCTATGCGGATATGCCCGGCTCCGGCGGCCAGGGAGTTCTGGGCGATATCCAGGATATTCAGCGAAAGCTCCTTCATTCCTTCCCCTCCAGATACTTCAGCAGGGCGCCGGTGATCCTTGTATGCTCTCCAGGATGGGCCGGCAGATACAGGGAGAACCCGCTTGCCCCTATCTCCCACAGCCTGTGGGCGTCGGAGGCCGTGACCATGCGCCGCCCCCGGGCCAGGGGCCGGTGCTTCCCCTCCCGCAGTTCCACGGTGGAAAATTCCGGGGCCTGGGGAAAGCCGCCCAGTATGGCCAACAGGCCGTTGGCCTCCCGGTCGATGTGGGCCGGGTAGCATACGCCCCCCAGCTTCCGGGCCTGCCGCACCCCCTCCTCCAGCGTCCAGGCGGTGGCGGCGGGCAAAAACCAGGGATCCTCCCCCAAAAGCTGGTCGCCGGGGCCCATCCAAAGCTGGCGGCCAAAGATATGGGGCCGGTTGAGAGCCTGCATCCGCACCCGGCGCACCGCCCGGTCAAAGGCGGCGGTCTGCTCCAGGGTGGGGAACAGGCAGATCAGATGGATATCCTCCGCCGTGGTCAGCTCCATCCCCCCCAGGGGCGTGATGCCGTACCGGTGGCAGGCCTCAAAAAAGGCCGGGCAGTTGGCGGCGGTGTTGTGATCCGTCAATGCGGCGATCCCTATCCCCTCCAGGCTGGCCATGCCCGCCAGGTTGCAGGGGGTCATATCCTCGTCGGCACAGGGGGACAGGCAGGAATGTATATGCAGCTCCGCCCTGAACAGGCTCATGCCAGCAGCTCTCCCACCGCCCTGCACAGGGAAAAGGTATCCGCCCGGGAGCCCAGCAGGTTCATGCCCCGGGTTTTGAAGGCCTCCAGCGCATCCGGATCCGGCCGAACCCCTTCGCTGAGTATCACCAGGGCGCAGTCTGTCAGCTGGGCGACGGCGGCCACGTTCCGGTTGGACATGATGGTGATCCAGCAATCCCCCTCCCGGCAGCGGCCCATGACCCAGCTCAGCAGATCCCCGGCGTAGCCGCCGGTGATCTCCCTGTCTCCATCTCCCTCCCAGAACACGGTAAGGGACAGCTTTTCTTTCAGCTCGCAAACCGTCATGACCGGGAATGCTCCTCCCTTCGTCGCTCCCCCTCAGGGGGTATATCCGTCCGCCCCGGCGTCGCATCCCGGGCAAAGGCCCGGCAGGGACGGGGCTGTCTCATACGCCCTGCACCGGGCCGGGAAGGCTTCGCTCTCCGGGCCGGGCGGCACTCCTGCCTCTGCGTTGGGCCGCTTCTATACGCCTGGCTCCTCAGGCCGGGAGTGTTCCTCCATAAGCTGCTTCAGCCGCTCCCGCATACGGAAGATGCACTCGTTTATATCCGTCCGCCCCAGCACCACATCTTCGGCAAAGGCCCGGCAGGTGGGGGCGCCGCAGGAGCCGCAGTCCAGACTGGGCAGCTCCTGAAGGATCCGTTCTATCTCCATCATCATGCGGATGGACTCCCGGCGACTTTCGTTCAGGGCCGATACGCTCCTGAAGGCGTCCGCCCGCACCGTCAGGCACTCCTCCGGCACGGGGCCCGTCCCCGGGGGCAGGTGGTTCCTGGTCACGGGCATATACCGGCGGAGGGTCTGGAGCCGCCCCTTGGCGATGTAGGGATCCTCCACCGTCAGCACGCCGCCTACGCAGCCCCCTGCGCAGGCCAGCAGCTCGATAAAATCTACGCCGCTGATGTTGCCGTTCTCTATGCTGTCCAGCACCCGGATGACGTTTTCTATGCCGTCCGCCGCCAGATACCTGTCGTTCATCAGGGCGGAACCCTCCCCTCCAGAAACGGCCCAGCCCATGCCCACCATGCCGCTTTCGCTGATGCGCTGGGGGATCTTGTGGGGATCCATGGCCTCTATCAGGGGGAAGTATACCTCGCTCATGGAGATTACATAGTCCACATACTGCCGGGGCTGCCCCTCCTCCAGGTTCTTGATCCAGCTGTTTTTGGCCGGGCAGGGGGAGATAAACACCGTGCGGATATCCTCGTCCCGCAGCTGCGGATGCTTTTTAAGGGCCTCCTCCCGGGCCATAAGCCCCGCCAGCTCTATGGGGGGCATCACCGGCACCACATGGCGGCTGAGGCTGGGGAAGCGCAGGGCGATGAGCCGGACGATGACCGGGCAGGCGGAGCTGATCAGCGGATACACCGCCCGGGGATCCTTCATGAACCGCCGGGTCTGCTCGGTGATAAGCTCGGCGGCCTTGGATACCTCGAACACATCGTCAAAGCCCATATCCAGCAGGCCCTGAAGCACATAGTCCCCGTCCTCCAGGTTCTGCACCTGCCCAAAGAGGCTGGGGGCCGGCAGGGCAATCAGATGCTTGCTCCCGTCCAGATCCCCAAGCCGGTCCGTCACCGCCTTTTTGGCCTTGTAGGGGCATACCCGGATGCACTCCCCGCAGTCGATGCAGCTGGTGTCGTCGATGAGGGCCCGGCCCTCCCGCACCCGGATGGCCTCCGTAGGGCAGCGCCGCAGGCAGTGGGTGCAGCCCTTGCACTTGTCTGCATCCAGAAGAACGGAATGTTTGAATCCCATAAGCCTCCTTTTCTCCTGCCGCCGCCCGGCGCCCTGCGGGCCTTAGCAGCGGAAGCGCAGCGTGATGCTGGTTCCCTGGCCTACCACGGTATGGATATCCATCCCGTCGGAATAGCGCTTCATGTTGGGCAGGCCCATGCCCGCTCCGAAGCCCAAGGTGCGCACATTGTCCTTGGCGGTGGAAAAGCCCTCCTGCATGGCAGCCTCCACGTCGGCAATGCCCGGCCCCGTATCCTCCAGACGGACAAGAACCTGTTCGTCGTCCACATACACGTCGGCAACGCCGCCGTTGGCGTGGATGACCATGTTGATCTCTCCCTCATACATAGCGATGGATATCCGCCGGATCAGTTCCGGAGGGAAGCCCATCTTCCGAAGGAGCTTTTTTACCTGGACGGAGGCCTCCCCCGCAGAGGAAAAATCGCCTCCGGCCACATCGTAATGAAACTGCAGCGGTTCGCTCATGGACTTATCTGTGGAGCCCGGCGGCATACAGCCGCCCGCCGGCCTCGTACATGGTCAAGGGTGTTGCCAGCAACGCAATGCCGCTTTGCCGGGCCAGATCCACCACCGCCTCCGCCGGGTCCTTGCCCCGGACAAAGATTACGCAGCGCATATCCAGCATCAGGGCCGTGCGCACGGCCTGGGGGTTGTTCAGCCCCGTCAGCAGCACCGGCTGATCCTTGGCATAGGCCAGTACATCGCTCATCATGTCGCTGGAAAAGGCGGAATCCACCTGCTCCTCCAGCAGTTCCTCTCCGGCGCAGACCCGGGCCATGGTAAGCCGGGCCATTTCTCTGATCGTCATGCCACTCCTTTTTCGCCCATGCCCGGGCGGGGCGCACACGGTTGCGCTCTTTGTCCTTCAGGGGGGTGTTTTTGCCGGGGGTGCGGGAGAAGGGTTATTGATACTGCTCCAGAATGCCCTTGATATCGGCGGTGGTCAGCCGGCCGTAGACCTGATCGTCTATGGTAATGACCGGGGCCAGACCGCAGCAGCCCAGGCAGCGGGTGGCTTCCAGCGTGAAACGGCCATCGGCCGTGGTGTGCCCGGGCTCTATGTTCAACTGGCGGGCCAGTTCATCCAGCACATCCTGCGCCCCCTTGACATAGCAGGCGGTACCCAGACAGACCCGGATAAGGTGCTGCCCCTTGGGTTCCAGGTTGAACCAGGCATAAAAGGTGGAGACGCCGTACACCTGCTCCAGAGAGCAGCCCAGCCCTTCGGCGATCATAGCCTGCACTTCGATGGGCAGGTAACCGTAGATCTCCTGAGCCTGCTGCATGACCGGCATCAATGCGCCGGGCTGATCCTTGTGCTCCAGAATGGCAGCCTCTAGCTTTGCCTGCTGTTCCGGCGTATCCCGGAAGGGGATGGTGGACTTGTGCATGTTCATGTTTTCCTCCTTTAATATATGAAACCTTTTGCGGTAATCCGACTTTCTCTATTTTGTATGGTATCACATACATTTTCAAAAATCTACTGCATTTTGCCTGTTTTTTGTACGTTTTGGAAGTATTTGCAGGATATGTTTCTTTTTTCCGATGGATATGAAGCGAAGTTTATGAAAAAGATACAAATCTTCCGCAAGAATGGCTTTGCATCGTGGCGGCGGGGGTAGTATAATGGCATCAGAAATCATCTGAATACTAGGAGGATACCCTTTTGGCAAGGAAGAAATATAAGATCACGCCTCAGGGCTATATTACCATCGGGGCGGCGGTGATCCTGCTTATAGCGCTGATCATCCTGCTTTCCGTGACCAACTGCTTCGGTGCCTGCAGCGGTAAGGAAGGAGCGGTGGATCTGCCCTCGCCCACGGCTACGGCTACCCCCACGGCGGAACCCGCCAGCACGCCTTTGCCCAGCTCCACTTCCGGCGGGCTGCTGCCCATCATAACGCCCAACGTCAGCGGCGCGGCCGGTGCAAGTCCGGATGTTTCCGGTACCCTGGGCACCGGCACGGCTACCCCCGCATCTGTTACACCCTCTCCTTCTCCCACGGCAGAGGGCCTGAAAGAAGACCCCAAAGCCCTGAAAAAGCCCACCAACGCCATGGTCAAGGAAGCCGGCGCCGGGGAGCTTTCCGGCAATGATGTAAATCTGCGTCAAGGGCCCAGCACCAAGACCCCCATCGTTATCCAGAATATGAAGCGGGGCACGGAACTGACCCTGTATACCACGGACGGAGACTTCTACTTCGTTAAAGTCAATTCCGCCAAAAAGTATGGCTATGTGGCCAAGAAGTTCGTAAAGGTTACCAAAGCCATCGGCGCCGGGGATACCAAGGAAGATCTTTCCGACCAGCCGGAGGATACCGTGCTGGGCACCATTACCGCCAGCAAACTGGCCATCCGTGAAAAGCCCTCTACGGACGCCAAGGCCATCGGCGAATATTATAAGGACAAGAAGGTCTACATTTACTATAAGGAAGGCGACTTCTATTATGTAAAGGTAGCCGGCACCAAAACCAAAGGCTATATGGCGGCCAAATTCATCAAAGCCTCTGGCGAAGTCAAGAGTAAGTAAGCTGTTCCTGCGCAAAACGGATCCCCCGGTCGACCGGGGGATCTTTTTATATGTACTTGCTAAAAAGTGTAAACGAAATTCCGTTATTTCTTCTGTACATATACGAATGAACGGCAAAGCAGCGCTGTACTCCAGCACCGGAATAAGCGATGGTTCGCATATACAGCCAAATAAAATCGGAAAACAGGTAGATGCAGAAAGATATGAACATTTTTCCGCTCACTTATGCCATTCTGCACGGAATACGGGTAACTCGAGCCGCCCGTCCCGAAAAGTCCCCTATTAAACGACATTTTATGCATGCTTCCGCGTTTGAGCGGAATATCGGTAAACGATATTTTGTTTATTTGTACTGCATTGTGCGGTATACGGGCAGCCCTGCAGTCTGCCCTTTTCGACCCCGGAGCTGCATGCAGCCCGCCGCTGACGATGCTTGCGCCGTATACGAAAGGCGGGGCGCAGGCGTGCCCCGTCGGGCACGCCTGCGGGGGGGCGACCGCCCCCCGCAGCGTTCCGGCGGCTTTGCCGCAGGAACCGTGCGCCCCGCCCCCCGCTCTCCGGGAAAAAAGAACCGCCGCACCCCGGGATACATGCCCGGGGAACGGCGGCTCCATGTGCAGAAGCGGGTTCTGCTTATTCGTTTGGGTAAGGCTCCAGGAAGGCGTGGAAGTGACGCATGGGCAGATCGCGTCCCTGAACGATGCGCATGTTGGGGATATTCTCCCGATCCTCATACAGAGCCTTGACGGCGGCAATAACGTAATCCAGATGCTCCCGGGAATACATGCTCCGGTTCACCGCAAAACGCACCACGTTGCATACCTCCGCCTGCTGCTCCGGGGTCTTGAGATCATACTCCATGGAGTAATCCCCCAGTTCGCTGACCCGGATGCCATAACGCCGGATAAGCTCCAGAGAGAAGCCCTCCCCGGCAAAGGTCTCATGGCCCCGCTTGCCGTCAAAGAAAGCATCCATGTTGATATAGACTCCGTGGCCCCCTGCCGGCAGCACCACACCCTTGACTCCCGCTTTGTAGAATCCCTGGGCCAGGTATTCACACTGCTTTACCCGCTCATCCAGATAATGAAAATCGCAGCACTCATACAGCCCCACGGCCAGGGCCATGATATCGTGGCCGGACATGCCGCCGTAGGAATCGTTGCCGTAGCAGGAGATCTGTTTGACCTTGATGCGGATGCCCACGTCCCGCAAAAGGGTACCGTCCGGGGCAAAATCGGAGAACTTCTTCCAGAAGTACCCTCTGTCCCGGAAAGCCAGGATGCCGCCCATGTTGGAGTGGCCGTCCTTCTTCAAAGAGGCGGTGAAACCATCACAGTAGGAGAACATTTCCCGGGCGATCTCGGGGATGGACTTATCCCGGTAGCCCGCTTCGTTCATCTTGATGAAGTAGCAGTTCTCCGCCCAGCGGGCCGCATCCAGCATGAAGGGGATCTCATAGCGGTGGGCGATACGGGCAGTCTCCCGGATGGAGTGCATGGAAACGGCCTGGCCGCAAACCGTATTGTTGGTGACGGTGGTATAGATCATGGGGATGTTTTCCGGCCCCAAAGCATCGATCATCTCCTGAAGCTTCTCCAGATCCATATCCCCCTTAAAGGGATTGACGGGGTAGGCGCCGCCCTCCGGCACCTCAAAAAGCAGCTCCTTGCGGAACAGGTTCCGGGGGATGGAGCCCATCTGCTTGATATTGCCCTCGGTGGTATCGAAGTGCCCGTTGGAGGGGATGGTAAAGGCCTTGCCGGGATACCGCTCAGCCATGATCTGCTTGACGATCTCAAAGAGCACGGATTCCGCCGCCCGGCCCTGCTGAAGCAAAAAGGCATTGGGCCGCTCCAGCTGGGCGGCGCCGCCGTTGAACAGGCCCCCTTCATATTCACACAGGTATACCTGCTCCATCATCTTTTCCACGTCCCGGCAGTCCGTACGCACCAGGTCCAGGATCTTTTTGGGGCGATCTCCCCGCTCAAAGCAGTCCCGCATGGCATCCAGCAGCACATAATAGCCAGTGTTGCGGCCGTAGCTTTCATCCCCCAGCATCATGGCGGCCCATTGCTTATCCGTCATGGCAGTGGTGCCGGAATCGGAAAGCATATCCACCGTAAGCATGGCGGCGGGGAAAGCAAACTCGTTGTAATGGGTGGCTTTCAGGGCCCGCTCCCGCTGCTCTACGGTGACTTCGGGAATGTTGCGGACCACATAGGAGAAATGATGAGGAACCGGTACGTTCAAAGGATAGCTGGTTGACAAGATACTGACCTCCAAGTGTGTATTTGAAGATACCCCGGTCATCAACGGGCCAGACGTCCCCTTGACTGGCGGACAGTATGATTCATCCGTTTTCAAGTATACCATCCCTGCCGGGCAAAAGATATTGCCCCTGATCTTATATTATCGGAACGGAGGAGCCGGAGGTCAGGTTCGTATACGGCACCCCGGGGCGCACGTTCCGGCGGAACCGCCGGAACTCTGCGGAGCATCCGCCCCGCAGGCGTGCCGCCAGGCACGCAGTGCGCCCCTCCCCCGGCGGCCGGGCGACCCCCGTCAGCGGCGCGTAAGGACACTGGCAGCAGCGTGAGGGACGGGAGGTATTCTCCTGGCGGCAGGCAGCGTAAGCCCAGCCCGGAGCGGGAGTCCTGTTCCCGATATTCCGCACATTCACGCTTCTGTTAACAGAATATCGTACCTTTCCTAAAACCGGGACAGCCTCTTTTTCCCCGTTGGCAAGTCCTTCCTGGCGGTCAGAGCTGCGGACAAAAGCGTTTTTTCTGTACAAGCGCCCCGGCTGCCCGAGGGATTGACAAAGGCTCCTCTTTTCTGTATACTGTTGGACAATATGTATACAGGAGGTGAGAAAGTCCCCATGGACGCTGACAGTAGCAGCGCAATACCCCCCAAACGAAGCATTCGCCATAGCCGCGCCGAAATATAAGCAGGAAAGGTCTGTCTTCCTTTACGGAGAGCACAGGCCGGTCCTGCGTTTTTGTTTGCATTTTTCCTTCAAACGAGATTTATATTGATACAGAAAGAGGTTTATCGTGCGCGATTCTATAGGTATTTTACTTTTGGTACAGGTGATACTCATTGCCCTGAACGGCATCTTTGCCAGTGCGGAGATCGCCGTGCTTTCCATCAGCGAAACAAAGCTGGAAAAGCTGGCGGAGCAGGGCAGCAAAAAGGCCCGGCGACTCCGGAAACTGACGGAGGAGCCGGCCCGCTTCCTTTCCACCATTCAGATCGCCATCACCCTGTCGGGCTTTCTGGGCAGCGCCTTTGCCGCAGACGGTTTTTCCGGCCCGCTGGCAGACTGGCTCATCGGTCTGGGGGTCACAGGCATTTCCCGGGGGACGCTGGAAACCCTGGCCGTTATTCTGATCACACTGATCCTGTCTTATTTTACTCTGATCTTCGGGGAACTGGTGCCCAAGCGCATCGCCATGAAAAAGTCCGAAACCGTGGCTCTGGCCATCTCCGGGCTGCTGAGCGGCATCTCCAAACTGTTTAAGCCCGTGGTATGGCTCCTTTCCGTATCCACCAACGGGGTGCTGCGGCTGCTGGGCATTGACCCCCACGAGGAGGAAGAAGAGGCCAGCGAGGAGGAGATCCGTATGCTGGTGGAAGCCGGGGGAGAGAAGGGCACCATCGACAAGGAGGAGCAGACCTTCATCCAGAACGTGTTTGAATTTGATGATCTGACAGCCGGGGAGATCGCCACCCACCGGACGGACGTGGATCTGCTGTTCCTGGAAGACAGCGATGCACAGTGGGCCCAGACCATCCACTCCACCCGCCACACCCTGTACCCTATCTGCAACGAGACGGCGGACGATGTGGTTGGTATCCTGAACGCCAAGGACTATTTCCGCCTGGAGGATAAAAGCCGCCAGAACGTTATGGCCCATGCCCTGCGGGAGCCCTATTTTGTGCCGGAAACGGTGAAGGCCGATGTGCTTTTCCGCAACATGCGGCAAAAACGGCAGTCCATGGCGGTGGTGCTGGATGAATACGGCGGCATGGTGGGGATCCTGACCCTGAACGACTTGCTGGAAGAGCTGGTAGGGGATCTGCACAGCGAAACGGCCCCCGCAGACGACCCGGAACCCCGCATAGAGCAGCTGGATGAAACCACCTGGCGGGTCACCGGCAACGCCGAGCTGCGGGATATTGAAGCCGCTATGGGGCTGGAACTGGAGGATGGGGAATATGATACCCTGACGGGGCTGGTCTTTGACGCCCTGGGCACCGTGCCCGGAGATGACGATGCGAACATCTCGCTGGAGCTGCCCCTTATGCACATTGAGGTGAAAAAGGTGCGGGAGCACCAGATCGAAGAAGCCCTGCTGCACCTGAAGCCCCGGCCGGAGCCCGAGGAAGCCTGAACACCGGGCCCCGCCGGTTCCTGACACTCATATACGGAAGCAGCTTTCCGAAAAGGAGGCTGCTTTTTCATTGCCGCAAAGCAGAAGGGCAGAGGAGACGTAAAGGAGCAACCCCGCTCGCTTTCTGTCCCCGTATACGCTGCCCGGCCGAAACGAAGTCCGCGGGAAAGCGGCGGGGATGCACCTTTGGCCCGGAAGGGCCAAAGGCAGGGACACCCTGCGGGCCGGGGACCGGCCGTGCATCCCCCCTATCGGAGCCGGCGATTCTCCCGGCCGGGCACGTCCCAAAAGGCAGGGACAGCCGTCTGCGAACCGGCAGTATAAAAGCAAAAAAAGCGCTCCTGAAGGAGCGCTTACCGGTTTTTCGTTTACAGAGAGGCCCCTTCCAGGGCTTGCTGCTGCCAGTTTCCCTTCTTGTAATACAGGAACATGGCAGCAGAAGTGATGGCCCAGGAGATGGCGTAGCATATACTCAGCACCAGCAGCGTGGGATGCATGGCAAAAGCCGTATATTTCCAGATCACCCGGAAGGCGCAGATGCCCAGGCCCGTAATGAGCACCGGGGGCTTTACCACCCCGCAGCCCTTGAGGGTACCGGAGAATATCTCCACCGCTGTCCACAAAAAGTAGAAGGGTACAAAGTACAGAAGGAGTTTATAAGTGGTCTCCACCACTGCCGGGTCCTTGGAGAAGGTGGGCAGCACATGGGGGGCCACCAGCAGAATGATGGTGCTCAGCACAATGGTAATGGGCAGGAAAATCCGGAAGCCCACCTTGGCGCAGCGGTGGACCCGATCCATCTTCCCGGCACCGAAGTTCTGCCCCACAAAGTTTATCACGGCCATGCCCGCCGCATTGGAGGTGGCCCAGTAGAACCCGTCTATCTTGGTGGAAAGACTCCAGGAAGCCACCACCACCGTGCTCAGGCTGTTTACGGCCACCTGCAGGACCATATTGGATACATTGTACATGCTGGCTTCCAGGCTGGCAGGCACACCGATGCGCATCATCCGCCGGATCAGCCCTCCGTCCAGCCGCAGCTCCTTCCACCGCAGACCATAGGCCTCCCGGGTGCGCAGCAGGCTCGCCGTCAGCAGCAGGAAATTCAGCACCTGCGAAAGTACCGTGGCATAGGCCACGCCCTTTACATTCCAATGGAGATAGACTACGAACACATAGTCCAGCACAATGTTCAGAATGCAGGCGGCAAACATAAACAGAAACGGCCTGCGGGAATCCCCTACGGCCCGGAGTATGCCGGATTCTATGTTCAGCACCAATACCACAGACGAGCAGGAGAAATAGATCCGCAGATAGTCGGTAGCGTCGGCCAAAGTATCCGCGGGGGTCTTGAGCCATACCAGGAAGGTGGGCACAAAGATCAGGCAGATCCCCGTCAGCACCAGACCGATCAGGAAGCACAGCAGCACGGCCGTACCCGTGGCCCGGCGCAGCGGTTCCTCCTTTTTCCCTCCGTACAGCTGGGCAATGACCACGCTGGCCCCGCCGGTCAGGGCGGTAAAGAAGCCTATGACCAGATTGGTGAGAGTGGCGGCGCTGCCTCCTACAGCGGCCAGAGCTTCCGTACCCACGAACCGGCCCACAATAATGGAATCCACCGCATTATACAGCTGCTGAAACCAGGTGCTGGCAGCGATGGGCAAAAAGAACAGAATCAGTTTTTTCCAGATGGGCCCCTGGGTCAAGTCCCGGCTGGCGGCAATTTTCGTTTCCATAGCTTAGCCAGTATAGCCGGGAAAGTTCCTTTCGTCAATGCGGTTTATAAAGTTTTTCAGGGAAAAAAGCTTTCCTTTTCCGTCTCCTTTTCCATGGAAACCTTCGCTTTCCTCTGCGCCGGAAATTCTCCCGCACCGCCGTCTTTGCAGGATCGGCGCTGTGCTTCCGGCTGGCGGCAGCGCCGCCCCTCTGCATATATTCTTTCGGCTTTGCGTATTCTCTTTCCCCAAAGCCCGGTCTTTGAATCCGGGCAAAAACGTGGTATACTTATTTGTTTACATATCATAGGAGGAACGCCCATGTATATCATCGCCGGTCTGGGAAACCCCGGACTCAGCTACAGCAGGACCCGCCACAACATCGGCTTTATGGCGCTGGACGCTCTGGCCCGCCGCTGGGGGATCCGGATCCACACCAGAGCTTTTCAGGGACTGGTGGGGGAAGGCCTTTTTGAGGGGGAAAAAGTGCTGCTCATCAAGCCCCAGACCTATATGAATCTCAGCGGCAGCTGTCTGCGGGAGGTCATGGGCTTTTACAAGCTTCCCCCGGAAAAGCTTATCGTGCTGGTAGACGATGTGGAGCTGCCCCTGGGGAGCCTGCGCATACGGAGCAAGGGCTCTGCGGGCACCCATAACGGTCTGCGGAGCATCCTTTCCTGCCTGGGCAGCGATAACTTTGTGCGCATACGCATCGGCTGCGGGCAGGACCAAAGCCTGCTGCTGCGTGATTTTGTGCTCAAGCGCCCCGGCAAAGGAGAGATGGCCCTGCTGGAGGAAGCCTATGCCCACGCTGCCGAGGCGGCGGAGCTCATCGTTTCCGGACATACGGATCGGGCCCAGATGCTCTTTAACAAAAAACATGAAGCCTGCAACAGGCTGGAAAGCCGCTGAAACCCATATGATGGACGCCTTATTTGCACTGCTGGAAAAGGACCCCGCCTGGAAGAGTCTGGATACCGCCCTGAAGGAGGGCCGCGGCCCGGCGGCGGTATTCTCCTGCCCGGAAGGGTGCCGCCTGCCCCTGTGGGGAAGTATGAGCCGGGGAAAAACCGGTCTGATCGTTACGGATACGGAAGCCGCCGCACTGGAGCTTTACCGGCAGGAAAAGACCTACCGGGAGGATGTACAGCTGTTTTTGTGCCGTGAAATGCCCCTGGTGCATGTGCAGGCCGCCAGCGCCCAGCGGCGGAGCATGCGGCTGAGCGTTCTGTCCCGGCTGTGTTTGGGGATGCCCAGCCTGATCATCACCCATGCCGGAGCCCTGATGGAGCGGCTGGCGCCCCCGGAGGCCTTTTTCTCCTGTCTGCGAAGCCTGCGCCGCGGAGAGGAGATCCCTCCCCGCACGCTGCTCAAATTCCTGGTGGACAGCGGCTACGAACGGGTGGATATGCTGGAGGGGCCGGGTCAATGCGCCCTGCGGGGAGATATTCTGGATGTATTCCCGCCCCAGCGGGAACACCCCTGCCGGATAGAATTTTACGGAGACGAAATAGACCAGCTGCGGATCTTTGACGAGAGCACCCAGCGCTCCATAGAGCAGACGGATTCCATCCTTCTGCCCCCGGCCTTTGAAACGCCCCAGACCCCGGCTTTAATGAAAAAAGCCCTGAAGGCGCTGGGGGAAGCCGCCGGTTTTGAATCCCAGCGGGAAAGCTGGGAGCAGGGCCGGCCCTGTTTGGGAGCCGATGTACTTTTGCCCCTGCTGTATAAAGAGGCCTGCTGCCTGTTTGACTATCTGCCCAAAGACGCCCTGCTCTTTTTAACGGAGCCGGGCCGCATTGCAGACGAAGGCAAGGCCTTCTCTTTGAGCTGCATGGAATCCGTAGCGGGACTGCTGGAGCGGGGGAAGGGCCATCCCTGCCAGAAGGAGCTGCTTTTGCCCCCGGGCGAGCTGGAAAAGCGCCTTTCCACCCCCCGCACCGCTGTGTTTTACAGCCTGTTCCGCACCAGCCCCCTGTTTCAGCACCCCTTCTCCCTGAAGTTTGAGGGGGAGAATGCCCCCGCCTATCTGGGGGACATGGGGGAACTGAAGCGGGAGCTGAAGCAGGGCCAGAACAAGGGGGAGACCCGGCTGCTGTTTGCCGGGGAGGGCGCCGCCTTTCTTTTCCGGGAGCTGGAGGAGGAAGGGCTCAGCTGCCGGATGGAAAGCACCCTTTCCAACGTGCCCGCTCAGGGGACGCTGCTGGTGCTCAAAACCACTTTGCCCCGGGGCTTCCGCCTGCCTGGGAGCCGGCTCACCGTCCTTTCTCAGGAGGAGCTGTTCGGCAAGCAGCAGACCCACCGGAAGCAGAAAAAGAGCGGGCTGAAGTTTTCCGATCTGACCGTGGGGGATTATGTGGTCCACGAAGCCCACGGTATCGGCCGGTTCGTGGGCGTGGAACAGCTGACGGTGCAGAACAGCACCCGGGATTACCTGCTGCTGGTCTACAAGGGCGGCGACAAGCTCTATATCCCCACGGATCAGCTGGACAGGATCCAGAAATACATGGGTGCCGGGGAAGAAGGCACCCCCAATCTTTCCAAACTGGGCGGGGGAGAGTGGCAGCAAAAGGTAAGCAAGGCCCGGACCGCCGCCAAAAAGCTGGCCTTTGATCTGGCGGAGCTGTATGCAAAGCGCACCAGCGTCAGGGGCTTCGCCTTCAGCCCGGATACCCCCTGGCAGAAAAAGCTGGAAAGCGCCTTTCCTTATGAGGAGACCCCGGATCAGCTCCAGTGCATCGCCGAGATCAAGAAGGATATGGAAAGCCCCCGGCCCATGGACCGGCTTTTGTGCGGGGATGTGGGCTACGGCAAAACAGAGGTGGCCCTGCGGGCAGCCTTTAAGGCCGTGCAGGACGGGAAGCAGGTGGCCTTTCTGGTGCCCACCACCATTCTGGCCCAGCAGCATTTTGCCACGCTCTCCGGCCGGTTTGAGGAATTCCCCGTGCATCTGGGGTGCCTGAGCCGCTTCCAGACCCCCAAGGAACGGGAGGAGGTCAAGCGCCGCCTGGCCAAAGGGGAAATAGACATGGTGGTGGGCACCCACGCCCTGCTGGCCAAGGATGTGAAGTTCAAGGATCTGGGGCTGCTGATCATCGATGAGGAGCATCGTTTCGGCGTGAACCACAAGGAGCAGCTCAAGGCCCTGCGCTCGCAGGTGGACGTGCTGACCATGACCGCCACCCCCATCCCCCGGACGCTGAACATGGCCATGACGGGCATACGGGATGTTTCCACCATAGAAACGCCCCCGGAAAACCGTTTCCCCGTGGAAACATATGTAATGGAGTTCAGCCCGGCTCTCATCGCCTCGGCCATCCGCCGGGAACTGAGCCGGGGCGGGCAGGTGTTTGTCATCAGCAACCGGGTCATGGGGATGGAAAACACCCTTTCCCGGCTCAGAGAACTGGTGCCGGAATGCTCCATGGCCATGGCCCACGGCCAGATGCATGAGCAGCTGCTGGAAAAGACCATGATCGCCTTTATCAACCGGGAGTATGATCTGCTCCTTTGCAGCACCATTGTGGAAAGCGGCGTGGATGTGCCCAACTGCAACACCCTTATCGTGCTGGAAGCGGACAGGCTGGGGCTGGCCCAGCTGTATCAGCTTCGGGGCCGGGTGGGCCGCTCCTCCCGGCTGGCCTATGCCTACTTTACGGTAAACGCCGGGCAGGCCGTTTCCGAAACCGCCCAGAAGCGCCTGCTGGCCATACGGGAATTCACCCAGTTTGGAGCGGGGTTCCGGTTAGCCATGCGGGATCTGGAGATCCGGGGTGCCGGGAGCCTGCTGGGGGCAGAGCAGCATGGCCATATTACGGATATCGGCTATGAGTATTACTGCAAGCTCATCCGCTCCGCCGTAGAGGAAGCCCGGGGCAACGCCCCCGCTCCGGATATAGAGTGCACCGTAGACGCCCCGGTGGACGCCTTTGTGCCCAAAAGCTTTGTGGGCAACGAGCTGCTGCGCATGGGCATGTACAAGCGCATTGCCGAGATCACCGGAGAAGAGGAGTACGGGGAGCTGTATGAGGAGTTTACCGACCGCTTCGGCACTTTGCCCGAAAGCGTGGAGACCCTTATGCGTCTTTCCCTCATCAAGGCGCTGGGGGCCCGGGCGGGGCTTTGCGCCGTGCGGATCCAAAGCGGCCTGGCCCAGCTGAAATTCGACCCCTCCGCTTCCCCCGATGGGGGGCGGCTGCTGCTCTGGCTGGGAGGCATACAGGGGGCCCGGCTCGTCTCCGGAGAAACGCCCCAGGTGCAGATCCGCATCAAAGATTGGACCGCAGCGGAATTCGTCAAGAAAATGCCACAATTTTTGACCGGTTTGGTCCGTTGCAAGGGGCCGGAGGATAGGGTATAATCAATGCAATGCGATTTCGGGCAAAAGGCCGGAGCGCGAAAGAAAGGAAACAATACCATGAAGATGTACAAACGCCTGTTGGCCCTGGGGCTGGCCCTTGGGATGCTGTTTGGCCTGGCCGCCTGCGATCAGCAGAACGATAAGGAAGAAGAAGCTTCTCCCTCTGCAGAAGCTACCGGCGCCCCTGCCGATGAAGCCCAGAAGGATATCTCTGCCGATCTGCCCGCCATTGAGCTGGGGGATCAGGTGACCACCGTAGGGGATATCCAGGATGCGTATGAATACTTCGTCTCTTACATGTCCTATTACGGCATGGAGGCTCCCACGGAGGAATCCGAGATCAAGCAGTACCGGGATATGGTCGTGGAGCAGGCCCTTTCCGATATGGTGCTGCCCTGGAAGGCCAAGGAGCTGGGGCTGTCTTTGGACGCCGCCGATGACGACCAGATCGACGAGCAGGTGGAAGCCCACCGGGCAGAGATCCTGCAGGAGTATAAGGAGTACGCCCGCCAGCAGCTGGGGGAGAGCGCCACAGAGGAAGAAGTAGACAAGAGCGCCACGGAAACGCTGGAAAGCGAAGTGGCATCCTATTACAACTGCACCTTTGAAGAATACCTTTCCACCATTTACCGGCCGGAGATGGAAAAGAACCGGCTCAGCGAAAAGGTAGAGGAATACTTCCTTTCCACCGTAAAGCTGGAAGAAGGGGATGCCCAGTCCTGGTTCGCACAGGAGCTGACCGATCAGCAGACCGCCGTAGCCAGCGATCCCCTCAGCTACCGCACCACCCAGCAGGCCTATGAATCCGGCGAGTCTCAGGTGCCCGGTCTCAGCGTACCGGAGGGCTTTACCCGGGTGCAGGTGATCCGCCTTGCCCTTTCGGAAGCGGATCAGGCTGTTTATAACGAAAACCTCACCAAAATGACCGCACTGGAAGCCGAATACGGCGCCATCGTCCTCAAGGGGGAAAATACCGTCCGCCAACAGGAGATCCAGGCCGAATATGCGGCCCTGAGCACCGCCAACCGGGAGCTGCTCAAGAGCCTGCAGGAGAAGGGCAGCGCCGCCCTGCAGGAGATCGAAAGCGGCAAGGACTTTGGCCTGGTCATGAAGGACTACGCCTCTTCCGCCCCCACCGATGCCCAGATGGCCTTTGGAGATCTGCTGTACACTCTGGAGAAGGACAGCAACTTTGACGAAGAGATCTGGAACAAGGTGCTGACCATGAAGGCCGGGGAAGTTTCTGACCTGATGGAAGTAAGCAGCGTGTTTTATATCCTCAAGCGGGGAGACGACGTGGTAGCCGGGGACCGCACCTATGAGCAGTTCCAGGAAGCCGCCGAAGCTGCCGCTCTGGAAAGCAAGAAGGACAGCGAGTGGAGCGCCGTGCAGAGCAGCTGGCTGGAGGAAGCCCGCAGCGCCGCTGTGTTCCACGAGGACAACTACAAGAACGTAGGCTGACAGACATCGCCCGTCTGCAAAAACCGCAGCAGAGAGCAGCGCAAAAAAGAAAAGTACTGATCGAAGCTTCATCAAAAAAGCGCCTCATCCGAAAGGCGCTTTTTTGTGTGGGAACGGGGGTTGCGCCGTAATCGGGAGGGGGGCGCTGCAGGCGGCGTGCCGCCGCCCCAGCGGGCCTCGCCGGCGAGGCCCCCTGCCTTTGGCTCCGCCAAAGGCAGCGCCCCGGCCCCCGAACCGGAAAAACCCCGCTTCGCCGCGTCCCAACCCCCGGCACATGAGAAAGGCAAAACCCATATCCAAAAACAGCCGCGCCCTGTACCCGAGCAGGGATACCGGCGAGAAGCAAAAAATACCCCCGGCCTGCTTTCCCGGACGAAGGGCATTTGAAGCCGTATATGTTTTACAGCAGCGGCAGATACCAAAGAAATACCACCGTATAGGGGAGCACGAACAGAGCGCTGTCGAACCGGTCCAGCAGCCCCCCATGGCCGGGAAGCAGGCGGCTGTAGTCCTTGATCCCCGCCCGGCGCTTGACCTGAGAAAAAACCAGATCCCCCAGCTGCCCCAGCAGAGAAGCCGTATAGCCGTAAAGCGACAGCCTGCTCACATATACCGGCCGGTGGAGCCAGGCCTGCAGCAGAAAGCCTACCAGCCACAGGAGCACCGTAGCCGCCAGAGTGCCGCAAAGGCTGCCTGCCACGGTCTTATGGGGGCTGATAAGAGGAGCCAGCTGCTTTTTGCCCAGGGCTTTTCCGCCGAAATAGGCGGCCGCATCCGTAAGCACACAGGCGGCAAAGGGCAACACCAGTGTAAACAGGCTGTCTCCCAGCAGGGGCAGGCAGGCAAAGGACGCCCCGATGGCAGCGCCCCCCAGGAGCCCCCGTATATACGGAGGCCGGGGAAAGGGTCCGCATCCGCTCAGCAGCAGGGAGAGGAACCCCGCAGCTGCGGCAGCACCCTCTGCAGCGGCCAGCACCGGGATGGGGAGCCGGGGAATATACAGTGGGAAAAGCAGGCAGCACAAGGCCGTGCCGGCATATACCAGCCAGCCCCACCGGCCCTGCAGCAGCCCCATGGCCCGGAGCAGCTCAAAGCATCCCAAAAGACCCAACAGCGTGCTGAGCCCTTCCAGTATCCCGGGCACCTGCCGGGCCTGAAAAGCCCCCAGCAGTATCAGTGTGAGCAGGGCGCCCGTGCGGATGCGCACCGTCAGTTCCGAAGCATGTGTATCCCGCCGCTCCATACCGGCCCCCCCTTTACAGACTTTCTGCCGGAGGGAAAAAGGCTTCGTACTCCGTTACATCCAAAATGGTCTCCCCGTCGATCTGCAAGGGAGTGGGACGATCAAACTCCACCCGGATATGGCGGCCCGTAAGGATCTGCACCATGTTCCGGTATTTTACATGCTCCCCCCTGAAGATGGAAGGGAAGGCGGCCAGTGCCCGGAGCTTGCCCGGGCAGTGATACACCATCAGAGACAGGGTCTTTTCCGGAGCAAAGCGATCCTGTTGGGGGGTGGGGCGCATACCGCCGCCGTAGCAGCGGCCCAGCATGACCGGAGCCAGCCACACATGGTCAAAGCAGAGGGTGTTCCCGTCCACCGTTACCCGGGCTCCCGTAGGGTGATAGTGGAACAAAAGTCCATTGATGGCAATGGCGGTATAGTTGACGGGTCTGGTGCTTTTTTTGCGCAGCTCGTCTCCCTTTTCGCAGCAGTAGCCGTCGATGCCATAGCCTATGCCGTTGATAAAGAAATGGGCGGCGCCCTTTACCTGCACCTGGGGCAGGCTGCGAAGATAAGGGGTCAGCAAAAAGAAACCCTGGGAGGGATCTTTTTCGGCATCCCGCAAAAAATCATTGCCGGAACCGCAGGCATAATAGAACAGCGCCTCCGGCCGCTTCAGCCCGGCAGTATCGTTGATAAAGCGGTTTAAAGTGCCGTCACCCCCACAGAGGATCAGCCCTTCCTCCGGCCCCAGAGAAGCAAACAGGGCGGCATACTCCTTAACGGCGGTGATATCCACAAAACGCAGGGCATATTCCGGCATCTTTTTGGAAAGAGCCCGGGCCTGAATTTCCCCCTGTCCGCCGCCTGCCAGCGGGTTAAATAAAACGCAATACGCCTTCATGGCTGCTCCTGTCTGAAAGGGAACAAAACCGGGACGGGAAGAAAGGAGGATATCCCCCGCCGCCGGTATTCTGTTCCTTTCCGTATCTATATAAAATCAGAATAACTTTTTCCCGCAGTTCCCGCCAGTGGGAAAGGAAAGGGGTTCCTCGATTTTGAGGAACCCCTGTATTCTATGTGATTTTGCGAAAAAATGTTTTTTTGCCCGAATCGCTCAGCCGCGGAGAGCGCCCTCCTTTTGCAGGGTCAGCCGAACCAGATCCTCCAGGTGCCCGGCGATCCTGTCCACCAGCCGGTCCACGTCCCCTTCCATCCGGTTCCACAGGAACTGGGTAAAAAAGCCCAGCACCACATACCGGCACATGAAGGTCAGCTCCCATATGGTTTCTTCAGAGACCCGGCCCCCGGCGGAATACTCCCGGATCTTCCGGGTGATGGCGTCATCGTTCATGGTAAACACGCTGTGAACCAGAATGTCTCTGGAAAGACAGTCATACAGGTGATAGATCAGGGCCCGTTTTTCCCGGCAGTCCCTCAAAAAGGCTTTGATGGCCTCCTTCCAGTCGTCATATCGGGAATAGGGGGCCAGGCGTTCCTTGAGCCAGACCTCCAGCAGGGCATAGATATCCTGATAGTGATAGTAAAAGGTATTGGAGCTGATCTCGCAGCGCCTTACCAGGGCAGAAACGGTGATCTTATCAAAGGGCATTTCCTCCAGCATCTGCTGGAAAGTCCGCAGAATCGCCTTCTGGGTGTATAAGGCCATGGGTTCCTCCGTACTTTTTGTCTTTTTCCGTATTTTATCATCTTTTTGCGCAGGGTTCAATCCTTTGTGAAACTCCGGCAACCCCTGCCCATAGATCCAGAGCAGGGCAGCCCCCGGCAGCGGCGTACTTCGCCCGCACGATGTTCCGTATATCCTGACCTGTGTAAACGAAATATCATATGGACTACCGTCCGTGGCTTTTCCTCTCTCCGAAAGACGGATTTTATGGTATACTGTCAGAAGAGAGAGGGATGCACATGGAAACAAAAACTTCAGCCATTCGAAAACGGCACACGGAAATAGACATGACCCGGGGCAGCATCTTTATGCATCTGCTCCGGTTCATGCTGCCCCTGCTGGCAGGAAACATCTTCCAGCAGCTGTACAACATGGTGGATACCTGGGTGGTGGGGAATTATGCAAGCAACGAGGCTTTCTCCGCCGTGGGCTCCGCAGGACCCATTACCTTTACCCTTATCGGCTTTTTCATGGGCCTGAGCAACGGCGCCGGGGTGATCACGGCCCAGTATTTCGGCGCAGGCAAGCCCGAAAGCGTTCAAAAGACCGTTCACACCGCCATTCTCATGACGCTGATCCTGGCCGTGCTGTTTACCGGCATAGGGATCGCATTTACCCCCACCATGCTGGTCTTTATGCAGACCCCGGAAGAAGTCCTGCCCGAGGCCGTCAGCTACCTGACCATCTATTTTGCCGGGGTCTCCGGCCTGATGCTGTATAATGCGTGCTCCGGTATCCTGCAGGCCGTGGGCAATTCCCTGATCCCCTTCCTGGCGCTGCTGGCCTGTGCCCTGATGAATACGGTGCTGGATCTGTATTTTGTCATCGGCCTGGGCATGGGCGTGGAAGGCGTGGCTCTGGCCACCATCATTGCCCAGTATGTGTCTGCCGTTCTGGTGCTCATCGCCCTTATGCGCACGGATTCCTGCATCCGCTTCCGCTTCCGCAAGCTGGCCATAGATAAGGCCGTTCTGGGGCGCATCCTCCGGGTGGGCTTCCCGGCCGCCCTGCAGATGGCGGTGACCTCCTTCTCCAACGTGTTTGTACAGTCCTATATCAATCATTTCGGAGCGGATGTCATGTCCGGCTGGACGGCCTATAACAAGATCGATCAGCTGCTGGTGCTGCCCACCAAATCCATGGCGCTGGCCGCCACCACCTTTGTAGGGCAGAATCTGGGCGCCGGGCAGGAAAAGCGGGCCCGCACCGGCATGAAAGCGGCCCTGGGCATCAGTCTGGGTCTGGCCCTGCTGCTGGGCGCTCCCTCCATGCTCTTTGCCCCGTCGCTGGTAGGCTTCTTCAATCCCAAGGCCGAGGTCATTGCCTACGGGGCTTCCTTCCTGATGCTGACTCCCTTCTATGTGTTCATGTGCATCAATCAGGTGACCTCCGGAGCCTTGCGGGGGGCGGGAAACAGCCGGGCTCCCATGGTCATCATGCTGGGCAGCTATGTGTTCTTCCGGCAGATCTATCTGTATGTCATGACCAACTTCATCTCCAACACGGTCATGTCCGTAGCCTTTGGCTACCCTCTGGGCTGGATTGTGTGCAGCACCGCCATGATATTGTATTATCTCCGCCACCCCCTCAGGCGGGTAGAGCTGGGGGAAGCTCCTGCCGCCGCCGCAGAAGCGGAAACCGAGGAAAAAGCGGATCCCTCCGCCGAGGATTGATCCTTTCCCTGTATATACCCTTCCGAACCCGTTCGGCGGAGACGGCTTTTCTTTTTATCATGGCAGTCCTGCAGCGCATTGAAAAGCGGGAAAACCCGGAAGAGCTTGTGGAAAATCAAAAGAAAATGAGCGGATCCCGGCCGGAACGCCGCTCACAAAGCCGATCAGGCGGGCCGGGCCGCTTTACCACGCCGCCTGCATGATACGAATATGCAGATAGGAAAGAGAAATTGAAACAACGCGAAGTCAGACTTTGCAATTACGGAAAATGAAGCCGCAGCAGACATTTATTGCTGTATACGGTCAAAGCCCTTTGCCCGTCATTGCCCCTCGCCGTGAACCGCCTTGTCCTTTCGGATACAGGCACTTAAGCTGCAAACCGGCTGCAGCAGTCCTCCTACCCGCCGATCTTCTCTGTTGCCACGGGAACGGCGGTACTGTCTGTAGAAAAGCTCTTATGTTCCGCCATACCAAACAGCACCAGCAGAATATTAAAAAGCACGATCGCCAATAAAAGGATCCCAACGACCTTCCAGATCCTTTTGCTACGCCTGTTCCGGATCGCCAACTGTTCGCTGATCCTGCCAAGCTGCTCCGCAACCGCGTCTTTATCTGCTTCATCAGGCATTGTGCCGCCAAGCAGCAGGCTTACTTTTGTGTCCAGCACATCTGCTATTTTAGAAAGAACATCTGCGTCCGGAACGGACAACCCCTTTTCCCACTTGCTTACGGTTTGCCTTACAACATTCAGCTTTATGGCAAGCTCCTCCTGGGTATATCCTTTTGCTTTGCGCACCGCTTTCAAATTTTCACCAAACATATTCCTTCCCTCCTCAGGTTTGATGCTAACAGCCTACACCCCTGCGCCCATTGCCTCAAGCAATGCATACTGACATTATGGTTGCTTTCCCTTATAAACAGCCCCCTCCGTCGATCAGAACAGGGGGACTCCCCCTCATATCTTTCCGCCTTTTCCAAAAGAGGCCCTTTGGCGCCCATGGTAAAGGCAATGTTGCTGCTGCGGATGGCAAGCAGTTCCCGCCCCGGCTCCACGGCCAAAAACTGCATCATCTCTTCGCTCAGCCGGATCTGCCCCTCCTGCGTAACGGGCACCCAGCAGTAAAACCGGCCCTTATAGGGAGCAAAAGCCCCCGGAGCCGCCCTATACTCCCGCAGGGCAGGCATATCCTCCAGAATATGCCCCAGCTTGGAAGGCTGCAGCAGTCCCTTCCGGGTCACACAGAACCCGCCGGTTACTTTGCTTCCGGTGAACAGATATACCTTTCCTTCCCCGGCAATGCGGTATTCCTCCACCGCCTGAGTGGGGAATTGTACCCACCCGTCTGCACCGATCCGGGATCTTCCAAAAACAAACTTTCCGCCCTTATTCAGCTGCGGCATATCAGAAGCCCCCCTTTCCTTTCGTATTCCCTTCCGTTTGCATCAGTCCCGGGCGTCCAGCAGCTCCCGCTGCTTCTTTTTGGGCAGCCCGGCTCATACCAGTCCGTAGGCTTCATCCAGCATGGTGCGCAGCAGCGCCTCCGGCACCTGCCCGTCGGCCCGCACGGAGTTCCAATGGGTCTTGTTGCAGTAATAGCCCGGAAGAATATCCTCATACTGTTCCCGCAAAAAGGCTCCTTCCTGCGGATCCAGCTTCAGGGTGATGTAGTAGGGCCGGTCAGCATCGTCCAGACAGATGGCGGCAAACATCTTTCCTCCCACCTTATAGCGGATCCAGTTCCATTCCGCCTGCAGATCCTTCTCCACGGCGGGCTTCTGCAGCAGATATTCATCTATCCATGGGTAGCGCATACAATCTCCCTCCTGTATTCCAATGTGTTGCGTTTCTATTTTAGCAGGAAAAAGAAGTCCTTTCCATTCCGCCTGAAAATTTCATTTTTACGGCACCCCCTGCCATGCTTTTTCTCCGCTCTGACCGGCTGCTCTGCGGCGCAGCATTTTCCAACGGCTTCTCACTCCTGCTTTTTATATGAAACAGTCCTCCCCGGGAAGATCCCCGAAGAGGACTGGATAGACAAACCGAATATGAAACTGCGTCTTTTACAGCACCTTGCTGAGAAATTCTCTGGTGCGGGGCTGCTGCGGGTGGCCAAAGATCTGTTCCGGTGGCCCCTGCTCCAGAATGATCCCCTGATCCATAAACAGCACCCGGTGGCTGATCTCCCGGGCAAAGGCCATTTCGTGGGTGACGATGATGGTAGTCATGCCGGAATCCACCAGACTTTTGATGACCTCCAGCACCTCTTTGACCATCTCCGGATCCAGGGCACTGGTGGGCTCGTCAAAAAGCATCACATCGGGCTCCATAGCCAAAGCCCGCACAATAGCCAGCCGCTGCTTCTGCCCGCCGGAAAGACGGCCGGGCTTTTCATCCTTCTTATCCAGCAGACCGACCCGGTCCAGCAGAGCCTGCGCCTTTTCCCGGGCCTGCTCCTTCGTTTTTTTCTTCAGGAGCACAGGGGCCATGGTGATGTTTTCTTCCACCGTCATGTGCGGGAACACATTGAACTGCTGAAACACCATGCCCATCTTCTGGCGGTGCTTATCCATATCGATGCCCTTGGCGGTGATATCCTCGCCTTCAAAAAAGATCTGGCCGCCGGTGGGTTCCTCCAGCCGGTTCAGGCACCGGAGCAGGGTGCTTTTGCCGCTGCCTGACGGGCCGATGAGGGAGAGTACCTCTCCTTTTTGGATGTGCATATCCACACCCTTGAGCACCTCCAGGGTGCCGAAGGTCTTTTTCAGGCCCCGGGTCTCCAGCAGGGGCATTTTCTTTGCGGTATCAGTCATTTTTCTTCAGGGTCCTTTCATACAGGCCGATGAGTTTGCTCAAAGAGAAGGTCAGCACAAAATAGATCACGCCTACGATGAGCAGACATTCAAAGGACAGGAAGGTAGCGCCTTTTACCTTCAGGTAGGAGGTCATCAGATCCCCGATAAAGAAGGTGGAAGCAAGGCTGGTCTCCTTGATCATGGTAACAAACTCGTTGCCCAGGGCGGGGAGGATATTCCGCACGGCCTGAGGCAGCACCACATGGATCATGGTCTGGGCCTTGTTGAGCCCCAAACTCCGGGCGGCCTCGCTCTGGCCCCGATCCACCGCCTGTATGCCGGAGCGGAACACCTCGCTTACATAGGCGGAGCTGTTGATGACCAGGGCCACGGCAATGCTGGCATAATCGCTGAGCCCCAGGGCGGGGAAGAGCATGGGCAGAATGAAATACCCGAAGTACAGCTGCAGCAGGATGGGGGTGCCCCGGATGATCTCCACAAAGGCGGTGATGCAGAACCGCAGCACCTTAAAGCGGGAGAGCTTGCCCAGAGCCAGCAGGGCCCCGAAGATAGCGCCGAAGAATACCGTAATGGCTGACAGGGACAGGGTGTTGGTAAGGCCTTCAATGAGGAATACGTCCCAGTATTTGCCCAGTATTTTCAGTACGTTTTGAAAGATGGTGGCTATGTCCATGGATGTTTACGGCGTATGGTCTCAGTCGGCCTTGTTGCCCTGATCGTCATAGGTAACTTCGCTGGCGGTGCTGATGCCGGCCAGTTCCTGGGCCTTGGCGTACCATTCCCCATAAAGCCCGGCGTCCTTGGCCTGGGCCAGGATCTCGTTGACCTTTTCGGTAAGGGCGGAGGACTCTTTGTGCAGCAGGATCAGGTTGTTTTCGGCAGCCTCGTCAATAGTGAAATAGAAGCCGGAAATGGCCAGATCCGGATTGTTGGCAATAATGGCTTTGCCGTTTCCTTCCGCTACGGCCACACCGTCGATCTTACCGGTCTTGAGCGCCAGAACGGCATCGTCAATGGCCTTGTACAGATCAATCTGGGCAATATCCTTCAGCTGGTTGTTGCACAGGTTCTCCTGCAGGGAGGCGGCCTGGGCACCGATGGTCATGCCCTGGAAGTCTTCGGCCTTGGAGAAGGTACCGGCCTTGTCGGCAGAAACAATAATGGTCTGCTGGGTCTCGTTATCCCCGGCGTAATAGTAATCGGAAAGGCTGAAGTTCTCTGCCCGCTCCTCCATGTAAGAGAAGCCGGAAATAGCCATATCCACGGATTTCATCTGTACGGCGGTCTGGCAGGCCTCAAAGCTCATGGGCTTGATGACCAGCTCCAGCCCCATTTCCTGAGCAAGGTACTGAGCCAGCATTACGTCAAAGCCCACATACTGTTCCTGACCGGATTTGCTGGTATCTACAAACTCCATGGGGGAGAAGTCGGGGCTCATGGCCACCAGCAGCTTGCCCTCTTCCACCAGGCCATAAGGGGAAGCAGCTTCGCCGCTCTTCTTTTCGGAAGCGCAGGCTCCCAGCACCAACATCATACATACAGCCAACAGCAGGGCGATCCCTTTTTTCATTTTCGTTTGTCTCCTTTGGAATGTTTATTCTTAAAACGTGACTAATTATACACCTTTCTTTCCGTTTGTAAAGCCCCTTTTTTGCATTTTTCAAAAGTTTTTTTGTGAATATGTGCGCATACGGCAGAAAAACAAGGATAATTGAGTTCTTTTTGCACCTGTCACTGCTCATTTTTATACGTTTATGAAACAGGAATCTGCCCTGCGCCCAGATGCTTCTGCTTCATGCTGCGGCAGCCGGGGCAAAGGCGCCTCCCCGCCTTCGTACCTGTGCAAGCCCCTTTCCCATCGGGTTTCGTATTCAGAGCAAAAAGCATGCTCCCACGTCCCGAAACAGCATGCGCGGCACACAAACGCTTTTCTCCGTACCCAAGCATCTGCTTTCCTACAGAGATACGGGAGTTCTGAGTGGCGTGGGCCCATGTATATACCGGCGCTTCGTGGGCTGGGCCGTGGAGATTCATGGCTGCCGGGAAGCGGGAGGCGGGGGCGCACTGCGTGCCTGACGGCACGCCTGCGGGGCGGCTGCCCCGCAGAGTTCCGGCGGCAAAGCCGCCGGAACGTGCGCCCCCGGGCCGCGTATACGAACCGGCTTCGTCTTCCCGCGCCCCAAGCACCGCTTCCCTGCACAAAGGATCCTGTACAGACAAAAAAGCAGGTGCTTTTTTGCACACCTGCTTTTCCATGTATACTGCGCTTATGCCTCTGTCATTTCCCTTTGAGAGACGGTAAGCTGTCCGTTCTCCATATCCACCGTCAGCACGGAACCGTCCCGGGGACTGTTGGCAATGATGTACTTGGCCAGCAGCGTTTCCACCTTGCCCTGAATGTACCGCTTCAAGGGACGTGCGCCGAAGAGAGGATCGGAGCCGTTCTTTATAATATAGTCCTTGGCGGCAGGGGTCACCTGCAGGCTCAGCTCCTTGTCCTTGAGCCGCTTCTGCAGATCCTTCAGCAGCAGATCCACGATTTTACTCATATTGTCTGCCGTCAGAGGCTTGAAGAAAACGATCTCGTCCAGACGGTTGATGAACTCCGGCCGGAACCTGGTCTTCAACAGGGCGTGGAGCTTATCCTCCGTCTCCTTGGTGATCTTTCCGTCCCGATCCATGCCCTCCAGCAGCAGTTCGCTGCCCAGATTGCTGGTAAGGATGATGATGGTGTTCTTAAAGTCCACCGTCCGTCCCTGACCGTCGGTAATACGGCCGTCGTCCAGCACCTGCAGGAGCACATTGAGCACCTCGGGATGGGCCTTCTCCACCTCGTCAAAGAGGACTACCGCATAGGGCTTGCGGCGCACGGCTTCCGTAAGCTGGCCGCCTTCGTCATATCCTACATAGCCCGGAGGGGCGCCGATGAGTCTGGACACGGAGTATTGCTCCATATACTCGCTCATATCTATACGGACCATGTTTTTCTCATCGTCAAACAGGGCCTGGGCCAGCGCCTTGGAAAGCTCCGTCTTGCCTACCCCCGTGGGGCCCATGAACAGGAAGGAACCGATGGGTCTGTCCGGATTCTGAATGCCCGCACGGCTGCGGAGAATGGCGTCGCATACCCGTTCCACCCCATCATCCTGGCCTACGACCCGTTCATGGAGCACATCATCCAGATGCAGGAGCTTCTGCCGCTCGCTTTCCAGCAGCTTGTTCACGGGGATACCCGTCCACTTGGAGACCACCGTGGCGATCTCATCCTCTCCCACATGATCCCGCAGGAGGGTATTTTCCTTGGAAGAGGCTTTCTTTTCCTCCTCCGCCAGTTCCTTTTCGGCCTTGGGCAGCTCCCCGTATTTCAGGGCGGCGGCTTTATTCAGGTCATACTCGTTCTCTGCCTGCTCGATCTGGGCGTGAATCTGTTCGATTTTTTCCCGCAGAGCCTGTACTTTGGAAATACCGGATTTCTCGTTCTCCCAGTTGGCTTTCATCTTATGGAAGGTGTCTCTCAGTTCGCTGAGCTGCCGGCGAATATCTGCCAGATGCTCCATGGCCTGCTTGTCGGTCTCGTCGCTGAGAGCGGCTTCTTCTATCTCCAGCTGCATGATCTTCCGGGAGATCTCGTCCATCTCCGTAGGCATGGAGTTCATTTCCGTTTTAATCATGGCGCAGGCTTCATCCACCAGGTCTATAGCCTTATCGGGCAGGAACCTGTCGGAAATATACCGGTGAGAAAGTACGGCGGCAGAGATAAGGGCTTCATCCCTTATTTTGACCCCATGGAATACCTCATACCGGGATTTAAGCCCCCGGAGGATGCTGATGGTATCCTCCACGGAGGGTTCCTCCACCATGACCGGCTGGAACCGCCGCTCCAGAGCGGGATCCTTTTCGATATACTTGCGGTACTCGTCCAGCGTGGTAGCGCCTATGCAATGGAGCTCGCCCCGGGCCAGCATGGGCTTGAGCAGGTTGCCTGCGTCCATGGCGCCGTCGGTCTTGCCGGCCCCTACGATGGTATGGAGCTCATCGATGAACAGCAGGATCTTGCCTTCGCTCTGCTTGACTTCCCCAAGCACGGCCTTCAGCCGCTCTTCAAATTCGCCCCGGTACTTGGCCCCGGCCACCAGAGCGCCCATGTCCAAAGAGAACACCTGCCGGTCCTTCAAATTATCGGGCACGTCTCCCTTCACGATCCGCTGGGCCAGTCCTTCGGCAATGGCGGTTTTGCCCACGCCCGGTTCGCCGATCAGGCAGGGATTGTTTTTGGTTTTACGGGACAGTATGCGGATGACGCTGCGGATCTCGCTGTCCCGCCCGATGACCGGATCCAGCTTCTGGTTTCTGGCCATTTCCGTAAGATCCTGACCGTACTTCTTCAGCACGTCATAGGTATCCTCCGGGTTATCGGAATTCACCTGCCGGTTCCCCCGCACCTTCTGCAGGGCGGAAAGATAGGCTTCCTTCTCCACGGCATATTTGCGGAACAGCTCCGCCACATCCCGGTCGGGCTCGGTTATAAGCCCCAGCATCAGGTGCTCCACAGAGATATAGCTGTCTCCCATGCGCTGGGCTTCCTTCTCTGCGGCATTCAAAGCCCGGTTGAGCTTATCGGAAGCGTAAGCCTGACCGCCGCCGTTGGAATAGGAGGCCAGGGATTGTATCTTCCGGGTCAGCTCCTTTTTCAGCTGCTCCACGTTTACACCCATGGAGGTGAACAGCTGGGCGTTCAGATCATCGCTGTCGTTAATCAGGGCATAGAGCAGATGGACCTGCTCCAGCTGGGTGTGGTTATATTCGGTGCACAGGCTTTGAGCCGCCTGAATGGCTTCTATGCTTTTTTGCGTAAGTTGATTGGCGTTCATACAGGAATTCTCCTTTCCGGCACAGTCCCTGAAGCGGGAGGCGCCTTCTTTCCCATATTCTTATAGTATCCTGCCGCCCCGGAAAAGAGGGGGCACAGGCTTTTGGTTCACATCGGATCCGGACCCATTGGCAGAAGATCGCCGGGGAGCGGGAGGCGGGGGCGCACTGCGTGCCTGGCGGCACACCTGCGGGGCGGATGCCCCGCAGAGTTCCGGCGGCCGAGCCGCCGGAACGTGCGCCCCCGGACCGCGTATACGAACCCGGCCCGGTTCACAGCGGCCCATGCCCGCTTACTCTACGGGCAGACCACCGGCGCTTCCCCTGCCGTTTGGGAGATAGTTACATCAGCTTCCACACCTGTTCGCAGAATGCCGCCGGATCCTCCAAAGGCAGACCGGCCATAAGCAGACTCTGATCATACAGCAGGTTGGCGTATACCCCCAGCTCCTCATCGGAAAGGGTACCCAGCTTGGCAAACAGGGGGTGATCCGGGTTCAGTTCCAACACAAAGGAAGCAGGCAGCTCCCCACCGTTGGGCATGGACTTCAGCACCTTATACATTTCTACGGAAAGGCCTCCGTCGCCGTTAAGGCAGGCGGCGCTCTTTTTCAGCCGGTCGGAAAGGCGCACGTCTTTCACCTTGCCCTCCAGCGCCTTCTTCATGCGCTCCAGCAGGTCTTTGCTGCTTTCCTTCTTTTCCTCCATGGCCTTCTTCTCTTCCTCGGTGGAAAGCTCCAGATCGGAATCAGAGGCGGACTTGAAGGATTTTCCCTCGTAGGAGTCCAGAATGCGGATGGCGAATTCATCCACATCGTCCGTCATGCAGAGGATATCATAGCCCTTATCCCGGATCTGCTCGGTCTGCGGCATATGGAGCACATGGGAAAGGGAATCCCCGGCAGCATAATAGATATACTTCTGCTCCTCAGGCATTTTTTCCACATATTCCTTAAGGGTGACCAGCTTTTCTTCCTTAGCGGAATAATACAGCAGCAGATCCTTCAAAAAGTCCTTGTCCATGCCGTACATGGCGTATACCCCGTACTTGATGGGCTGGGAAAAAGCCTTATAGAAGGTCTCATACTTATCCCGCTGAGAAGCCAGCATCTTCAGCAGCTCGCTCTGGATCTTCTTTTTCAGATTATTGGCAATGGCCGTAAGCTGCCGGTCATGCTGGAGCATCTCCCGGGAGATGTTCAAAGACAAGTCAGGGGAATCCACCAGTCCCTGCACAAAGCCGAAATATTCGGGCAGCAGCTCCTCGCATTTGTCCATGATCATCACGCCGTTGCTGTACAGCCGCAGCCCCCGCTTGAAGCCCTTGGTAAAGAAATCATAGGGCGCTTTTTTGGGGATATACAGCAGAGCCGTGTAGGAAAGGGTTCCTTCGGCCTTGATGTGCAGCACGGTAAGAGGATCCTCCATATCATAGAAGGTATCCTTATAGAAGCGGTTGTACTCTTCTTCGGTAATCTCGCTCTTGTTCCGGCGCCACAGGGGCACCATGCTGTTGAGCACCGTATCCTCCATAACGGTTTCATACTCAGGCTTATCCTCGGGACTGTCCTTCTTGGGGACGCTCTTTTCCTCCATCATGCGGATGGGGTAGCGGACATAGTCGCTGTACTTCTTTACCAGAGAGGAAAGGGTATAGGGCTGGAGGAAGCGGCTGTACTCTTCGCCTTCCTCATCCTCCTTCAGGGTCAGAACGATCTGAGTGCCCACAGTGGGATAGTCAAAGGGCTTTATGGTATAGCCGTCCTCCCCGGAACTTTCCCACACATGGCCCTCGCCGTCCACAGGGCGGGAGTATACCTTTATGTTTTTTGCCACCATAAAGGCGGAATAAAAGCCCACGCCAAACTGGCCGATCACATCCAGCTCCGGCTTTTTATCCTCCTCCATAGTCTCCTTAAAAGCCCGTGTGCCGGATTTGGCAATGGTGCCCAGGTTGCTCTCCAGTTCTTCCTCGCTCATGCCGCAGCCGTTATCGGTAATGGTCAGGGTGCGGGTAGCTTCGTTGGGGGAGAGACGGATAAAATATTCGCTCCTGTCCAGGCTGGTGTCTCCGCTCTGCATGGCGGCGTAATACCGCTTATCAATGGCATCGGAAGCATTGCTGATCAGCTCCCGCAAAAAGATCTCCTTGTGGGTGTAGATGGAGTTTATCATCAGGTCCAAAAGCCGCTTGCTTTCCGCTTTGAATTGTTTTTTGGCCATGGTATCGACCGCCTTTCCTTAAATTTAGCACTCTCGTATATGGAGTGCTAACCGTTGTCTTTACTATACTACAGCTCTGAAAAAAAGCAATAGCCCCCTGCCGCTTTTTACAACAAAGCCACATTTGCGCCTTGCCGGGGTAACAATTTTCCGTGACTTTACCCACCGCTTTTGCAGCTTTTGCCGTATACCGGCCCGCCGCTTTGCGAAGCCCGCGTGTAAGCCGGGGGGGCGCTGCCCTTGGGTGCCTGCGGCGCCAAAGGCCAGGACGCCGCGCTTTATGACGGCGTCAGTGCGGCAAGCTGCTTCTGTCAGGAGTTAGGCGTCAGCATCCCCGTCGGTAAAGATTCTCTTTCCATGAAGACTTCCTGGAAGGATCAGGCCGGAGAGGCGAAGACCGTCGTGTCCCCCGTTTCTTTGGTAGTTTCTGCGGCAGCACCGGTATATGACATTCGAAACAACCTTCTGCCGATGTTTGCCGAAACTTTGCATCCGGCACAAAAAAATCCCGCGCTGT
>UQYI01000011.1 GCA_900545265.1 uncultured Eubacteriales bacterium | reverse complement strand
AGGACGGAAAGACCCCGTAGAGCTTTACTGTAGTTTGGCATTGGATTTTGGTAACGGATGTACAGCATAGGTGGGAGGCGATGAAACCAGGACGCCAGTTCTGGCGGAGCCGACGTTGGGATACCACTCTTTTGTTACTGGGGTTCTAACGGATGGCCGTAAACCGGCATCCGAACAGTGCCAGATGGGCAGTTTGACTGGGGCGGTCGCCTCCGAAAGAGTAACGGAGGCGTTCAAAGGTTCCCTCAGAATGGTTGGAAACCATTCGAAGAGTGCAAAGGCAGAAGGGAGCCTGACTGCGAGACGGACACGTCGAGCAGGGAGGAAACTCGGACTTAGTGATCCGGCGGTATGAGAGTGGAATTGCCGTCGCTCAACGGATAAAAGCTACCTCGGGGATAACAGGCTGATCTCCCCCAAGAGTTCACATCGACGGGGAGGTTTGGCACCTCGATGTCGGCTCGTCGCATCCTGGGGCTGGAGCAGGTCCCAAGGGTTTGGCTGTTCGCCAATTAAAGCGGCACGCGAGCTGGGTTCAGAACGTCGTGAGACAGTTCGGTCCCTATCCATCGTGGGCGCAGGAGATTTGAAGGGTGCTGTCCCTAGTACGAGAGGACCAGGATGGACGCACCAAGGGTGTATCAGTTGTCGTGCCAACGGCACAGCTGGGTAGCCATGTGCGGAGCGGATAAACGCTGAAGGCATCTAAGCGTGAAACCGACCCTAAGATAAGATCTCCCACTCGCAAGAGGTAAGACCCCTGGAAGACTACCAGGTTGATAGGTCGGAGGTGGAAGCGCAGCAATGTGCGCAGCTGACCGATACTAATAGGTCGAGGGCTTGTTCAACACAAGACTCTGATTCAGGATTCCGAAGCGGATTACGGTATGCAGTTTTCAAGGTGTTTACACACCCCACTCTTCCGGTGGTTAAGCTGTGAGGTCCCACCTGTTCCCATTCCGAACACAGAAGTTAAGCTCACATACACCGACAATACTTGGCTGGCAACGGCCCGGGAAGATAGGCAGCCGCCGGATCCCTTTTAGAAGCGCTTCACTTGAAGCGCTTTTTTCGTTGTAGCCGCAGCAGCACTTTACGCATGCACAAAAGCCGCTCATGTTCCCCCAATGGGGCTGAGCGGCATTTTAGTTCGTGCTGCTTTAATTCAGGTGTGCGCCTTTACTGTCGGATGCTGCTGCGCAGGGTCACATCGTGGGCGCCACCTTCTACAATGGAGGTGGAGGACACTAGGGTCAGGCGAGCTTCGCGCTGGAGAGACTGCAGATCTATGACGCCTACGTTGCACATGGTGCTTTTGACCTTATACAGGCTGATCTCTACATTATTGTGAAGCGTACCGGCGTAGGTAACAAAAGAGTCAACGCCTTCTTCAAAGGTTAAACGGTTTTCACCTCCCAGATCATACCGCTGCCAGTTTCGGGCTCGGTTGCTGCCTTCTCCCCAATATTCCTTCATAAACACGCCATTGACCAGTACTTTGTTGCTGGGGCTTTCATCAAAACGAGCAAAATACCGGCCCAGCATGAGAAAGTCAGCGCCCATGGCCAAGGCAAGCGTCATATGGTGATCATGCACAATGCCGCCATCGGAACAGATGGGCACATAGATCCCTGTTTGCTTATAATACTCGTCTCGGGCCTGCGCCACCTCAATAAGGGCGCTGGCTTGCCCGCGGCCTATGCCTTTTGTTTCCCGGGTGATACAGATGCTGCCCCCGCCAATACCTACCTTTACAAAATCGGCGCCTGCTCGGGCCAGGAACAGGAAGCCTTCCCGGCTGACCACGTTTCCCGCACCAATTTTAACTGTATTCCCATATTTTTCCCGCACCCATGCAAGCGTTTTTGCCTGCCAGCAGGTATATCCTTCAGAAGAATCTATGCACAACACGTCTGCACCTGCTTCCAATAAGGCGGGGATGCGCTGTTCGTAATCCCGTGTGTTGATGCCTGCGCCTACCCGATAGCGCTTTTTGTCATCCAGCAGCTCAAGAGGATTATCTTTATGAGAGGCGTAGTCTTTGCGAAACACAAAGTATTGCAGGTGGTTTTCACTGTCAATAATGGGCAGGGCATTCAGCTTATGGTCAAAAATAATATCGTTGGCTTCGGAAAGACTGATCCCCAGAGGAGCGGTGATGAGTCTGTCCATGGGCGTCATGAAGGAAGAAATCTTCTCCTCTCCGCTCATACGGGAAAGACGGTAGTCACGACTGGTGACCAGACCTAAAAGCTTTCCGTTGGGGGAGCCGTCCTCCGTAATGGCTATCGTGGAAAAACCATTCTTTTTCTTCAGGGCCAGCACATCCTTCAGCGTGTGTTCAGGCGTCAAATTGGAGGCAGAGACCACAAAACCCGCCTTGTAAGCTTTAACTTTGGCTACCATGGCAGCTTCATCTTCGATGCTTTGAGCGCCGTAAATAAAGGAGATACCGCCTTCTTTGGCAAGAGCAATGGCTAAAGTGTCATTGCTCACAGACTGCATGATGGCAGACACCAAAGGAATATTCATTTCCAAGGGGCAGTTCTCTTCCCCCTTGCGAAACTTGACCAGGGGCGTGCGCAGTGAAACATTGGCGGGAACACAGGTTTCATCCGTATATCCGGGGATAAGCAGATATTCACTGAAGGTGTGGCTGGGTTCCTGATAGTAATAAGCCATGGGCGGGTACCTCCTTGTTGCTGGATGCATGAAATTGTCTTATTATAGGCACAGATATGCTTTCTGTCAAATATAAAAAGGGATTCGGTTGAAAAAAACACCTACACATGATAGAATACCCCTATGAATACGGTCGTGGCCGGAACAAGGAGAGCTTTATGTATCGCAACATTGAAAAATCTACGGTTATGATGCTCAAGGATCAGATCCATTATCAGGATGGTCAGATCGTCAGCAAGACTCTTGTACAGAACAATAAGATCAGCATGACCCTGTTTTCTTTTGAAAAGGGAGAAGAGATCAGCACGCATGCAGCCGGCGGCGATGCCATGGTCATCGTGCTGGAAGGCACGGGCCGTTTTACCGTAGACGGTGTGGAGTATCTGGTTTCTGAAGGCCAGAGCATCATTATGCCCAAAGATATTCCCCATGCCGTTTATGGGCAGGAGCGTTTCAAAATGCTGCTGCTGGTTTCCTTCTAAAAGTGGATTTTTAACTCGAAGCCAGAGAACGTATGCAAGGCGGCAGAAGGCCGCCTTGCTTTGTGAAGCGGGAGAAGCATATGTTCCGGTGCGTGCTTCTCAGGGAAGCCGAAAAAAGTGACAGATGTCGTTTCGGTAACGAAGACACTCATATCTTCTGCAGGCCGGATTCCTTTCGGGAAAGACCCTTCAGGCACAGGCATACCGTCAGGGTAAAGAACAGGGCGGCAGCGGAAGAGAGACTTAGGCCTAACAGTCCGGCACTGCGGCTGATCAGCAGACGGCGGGGGGCAAAGGCTCCCTGCACGGTGTCCTTCAGGAACCAGGGGCAGGTCAGATAGCATACCAGCCCCGAAAACAGCCCCATAAGCGCCTTGCAGCCAAGATATTTACCGGGCCGGAGGGAAAGAAAACACAGGCTTTGCAGTCCGACGGACAATCCCCCGAAGGACAGGATCCCCGCACACAGGGTCAGCTGCCAGCGAAGAGGAAGGCCGGAGCCGGGCATGGCAGCACAGCCACCAGTAGCTTCCAGTAATCCAGTCAACAGGGCCTTCCACATTAGGGACAGGGGCAGCAGCTCGCCCAGAATATGCCCGATGGCTGTACAAAGAATGATGCAGCCTCCTGCACACATAAGGCTTTCCACGGCCCCCAGAATACTTTTATGAAATGCTTGTGGGAAAGACATGGACTTCCGGGGTGGAAGGGAAGGGGAAGCCTTTTTAGGGGCTGCTAACAGCAGGTATACCAATGCCGCTCCATAGTGACCCAGTGCCATAGGATAAAAACAGGCGGTTTGGCCGTATTGCCCAAGAGCAACTGCGCCCAACAGAAAAGCGGGCCCCAGCAGATTGATCCCCGGGCACAGCCTCCAGGCAGCAGGAGAATCTCCATACAGGGCGCTCAGCAGACGGGCTCCGCCGGGAGCACCGCTGCACCAGGCAAACGCACCGCTCAACAGGGCAGCAGAGGCAGGCAGCTTTTTTTTCAGAGAAGAAAAGAGTCCCAGAGCATCCAGCAGATTCAGGCAGAACATGCAGGGAAGCAGTGCGGGGGCTACCTGCCTGCCAAAGAGATACAGCCCTTCCCGTGCTCCTTCCAGAGCCGGTTGTGGGCATAACAGCAGGGCCAGGGTCAGCATAACGGCCAGGGCCATAGATAAAGGCTTCATGCCAGACTATATTCCGGATAAGGAAGGGACTATGCATGATTAACGGAAAACGTATTGGGCTGACACTGGGTTCCGGAGGGGCCCGAGGGTTGGCGCATATCGGCGTATTGCAGGTACTGGAGGAGAACGGCATCCGGCCGGACATGGTGGCAGGGTGCAGCGCAGGGGCCATCTTTGGGGCCATTTATGCTGCAGGAACGGATCTGTATCTGCTTGGCCGCTTTGCCGAAACCCTGGTGGCAAAGGATCTGGTGGATCCGACCTTGCCCCAGAAGGGCGGCCTTCTTAACGGAGAGAAGGTGCGGGAGCTGGTGCGTATTCTTACCCATAATCTGACGCATGCGGGCACCCGCATCCCCTTTTACTGCACAGCCGTAGATCTGCAAAGCGGAGAGCAGAAGGTATTCGATCGGGGACTGCTGTGCGATAATGTACGGGCCAGCATGGCCGTTCCCGGCGTCTTTACGCCTGCCCGGGTGGAGGGCCGCTGGTACGGAGACGGAGGCATACTGGAGGAACTGCCCGTAAAGTGTCTGCGGGAACGAGGGGCGGATATCGTACTGACATCGGATCTGGGCATCAAAAAGAATGAGTTTGACGGAGATCATCTTTCTGCGGTGGATGTGCTCAACCGCTCCTTTTCCATCATGCAGGAGCATATGACCGCCGCTCAGACAGATAAGGGGGATGTGGTCATGCGGCCTGACGCATCTTTTATGGGACTGCTGCTGACCAGTAATGCAGCGCATTCCGTAGAAGAAGGGCGTAAAGCGGCAATGGAAGCGCTGCCCCGGATACGCACCCTGCTGCAAATGGAGGCATAGGGATTGAATTTCGCTTTTTTGCCCACGTTTGCGAAAAAAAACTTGTGCAGATGGCATGGTCATGGTATAATATCTTGCATTATTGTGAGGGCTCATACTGCCGGGAGACGGCGGAGCTCTGGCGCAGATACAATCGATCCATATAAAACCAAATCGAACGGAGGAAACTGAGTATGTTGATGGCAGGCGATTTTCGCAAGGGTATGACCTTTGAATATGAGGGCGGCGTGTGGTCCGTGGTGGACTTCCAGCATGTAAAGCCCGGCAAAGGCGCTGCTTTTGTTCGCACCCGCTTGAAGAACGTTATGACTGGCGCTGTGCTGGAGCGCACCTTCAGCCCCACAGATAAGTATCCCGAAGCCAAGATCGAAACCAAGGAGATGACCTACTCCTACAATGATGGCGATCTTTACTACTTCATGGATTCCGAAACCTATGACATGATCCCCCTGGATAAGGAACATGTAGAGGATGCCATAGACTTCATTAAGGACAACGATACCGTTACCGTCCGCTTCTTCAAGGGCCAGGCTTTCTCTGTGGCTGCTCCCAACTTTGTGACCCTCACCGTCACCGAGACTGAGCCCGGCTTCAAGGGCGACACCGCTACCGGTACCACCAAGCCCGCCGTGCTGGAGACCGGCTATCATATTGCCGTGCCTCTGTTCGTCAACGAAGGGGACAAGATCCGCGTAGATACCCGTACCGGCGAATACATGGAGCGGGTCTGAGCCATACTGGAACCATACAACACCAAAACAAAACACATGGGAGGTATCAAATGAGCAAGATCTCTGAGAAAGTCGCTTATCTGGATGGGCTGATGGAAGGACTGGATCTGGAGGATGTAAAGCTTAAAAAGCTGTTCACCGCCGTCATCGACGCTCTGGACGAGATCGCAGAGGAGATCTCCGATCATGAGGATGCTATTGCCGAGATCGATGAGAGTCTGGACGAAGTATACGACGCCATGGATGACTACGATGAGATCCTTTTCGGCGAAGATGATGAGGACGAGGAAGAAGAGGACGACGATTTCTTCGAAGTCGTTTGCCCCAACTGCGGTGAAACCGTCTACTTTGATGAGGATATGCTGGACAATCCCGAAGGTCTCCTTTGCCCCAATTGCAATGAGACCATTGATCTGAGCATCGCCCATAAGGACGAGGAGTAAATCCTCCTTTTATAATCATCTGTCTCCCCGTGCAGTGCGCACGGGGAGTTTTTTGTGCTTCTGTATAAGCAGATCCGAAAGAATGTGCCGGGAAAAGCATAAGTGGAGCCGCTTAAAGTGCATTTATATATGACGACGATTCTGTCTCAAAGTAAAAGGATCTGCCCCATTCAGGAGCAGATCCGGTGCATATACTCTACTATGGCCCGTTACCGGCTTTGGCGGCGAATGTAATCGCCTTTTTCCAGTGGAATGGGACATGGAATCCGAATCATCATGCCCGGGTGAGGGGCAGCGGTAATGGGCTGACCTTCTTCATCTTCCATGGACGACAGGATAAAATGTTCTCCGGCCCGGCCGGGAGAGAGGGGATAGAGCACATCTCCCAACTGCATATGGTTCCGCTGGCGCAGCAGAGCATAGCCTTCGTTCCAGTTTTCCACCGTGGCGCAGAAGGTCCATGGCTGCTCATACAGGCCGCTGTTAAAATGCCCGTCCGGCAATTCTCCAAAATAAAAACCTGTGGTGTAGGGCCGATGACTGACTGTATCCAATTCCTGCCGGCACAGAGACAGGTCTTTTCCATCCATAGCCATGCGGTAGGCATTGGTGACCACGGCGGCATAGTAATCGGATTTCATCCGGCCTTCGATTTTAAAGGAAACCACGCCCGCTTCCCGCAAGGCAGAAAGATGTTCCACCATGCACAGATCCCGGGAACTGAGAAGCATGGACCAGTTTTCTTCCTGCTCAATGGGGAAATACTGACCCGGCCGTTTCTTTTCCATCAGGGCATATTCCCAGCGGCAGGGTTGGGCGCATTCGCCCCGGTTGCCGCTGCGCCCCAGAATAAAGGAACTCAACAGGCAGCGGCCGGAATACGCCATACACATGGCTCCGTGTACAAAAGCTTCCAGCTCCAGTTCCTTAGGAATCCGAGTGTGAAGTGCAGCTATGTCCTCCAGCGTCATTTCCCGAGCCAGCACCAACCGTCGAATACCCATGTCAAAATAGGCCATGGCCGCTTCATAATTCATGACGCTGCATTGGGTGGAAAGGTGCAGCGGCAGCTCCGGAACCACCCGGCGCAGGATACGTATGGCACCTATGTCGCTGACAATAGCCCCATCTGCGCCCATAGCTGCAAGAGCCTGCCCATAATCGGACAAAGCCTCCGTTTCTCCGTTTTTCAGCAGAGTGTTCACGGTAACATAGACCTTTTTGCCCCGGTCGTGAGCATAGTGCACGGCGCTTTGCAGCGCTTCCAAAGAGAAGCCCGCAGAAGCGGCCCTCATTTGCAGCAGAGGGCCTCCCATATATACGGCGTCGGCACCAAAACGAAGGGCGGCTTCCAGACTTTCCCGGGAGCCGCAGGGGGAGAGTAATTCACAGGCGGGCATAGACATTGGTTCCTTTTTTGGATCACTTTTTTGTGTCATTGAGCACGGGGGTAAAGGGCGTGGTGAGCTCCAGAGAAAAGGCCATGAGCTGCACATCCTTTTCCGAAAGGATTTCTGCATAGATGCGGTTCTCTCCGGGCTGAAGAGTCATATCTCCATCCGCGGTATATAAGTCTCCCTGACCGTAAACGCTGCCATCGCTGCTGTCCCGGAACAGGATCCGTACTCCGCCGGTTAGGGGGCGGCTGTAAGAGTTGGAGCAGATCCCGTCCAGAAAGGTGTAGCCGTTTTCTTCATAGATCCGAATATCCGTAAACACCAGATAATATTGGAAGTAATGGTTTTCGGCATCCAATATGGGCAGTCCCTTTTCGTCCATGGAAAAGGTGTCTCCGGTTATGGGGGGGAAACTGACCACCTCCGGGGTAGCCGTAGGGACCGGGGTCACCGCAGGGGTGGGGGAAGCTTCCAGCACCTCTCCCGGGCCATAGATGAGATAGGCGTCCTGCTTTACGCACCCGAAAAATGCCCCCGTCAGGAGGCATAGGAGCAGTATGACAATACCTTTCTCAGCGGCCTTCATAAATGCCTACGTTCTCATTGATGAGCTGCTGCTTCAGGGTATACAGCCGGTCGGAAAGGTCAACCTTATAGGTATGGGGGTTCAGCAGTCGTCTGTACTCTTCCCACATGGAGGCCATTTCCTTCTTTTCATATGCACAGATCTCATGTATATCGGGGGATTCATACACCTGCTTGCCATCGATGAACAGGGGCACCAGCAGTTCTCGCATATGATAGTCCGTCAGGGTCATGCGCTTGAAGGTGTGCTCCGGATCAAATATGGTCAGGGGTTCCCTTTCATCAAAGGTTTCGTCGTTCAGGCAGATCAGATCTGCCGTAGCCATGCCGTATTTGTCATAAATGCGGTAGACCTTCTTGTAGCCGGGGTTGGTGATCTTTACGGTGTTATCACTGAGCTTGATCTTGGGGATGATCTTTCCATCCACGATCTCCGCCGCCAGTTTGTATACGCCGCCCAATGCAGGATTGTCTTCGGAAGTAATGAGCCGGGTGCCTACGCCCCAGCCGTCAATGCAGGCGCCCTGCATCTTCAGATCCCGTATGACCGTTTCATCCAGATCGCTGGAGGCGGTAATGGTGGCCTTGGGGAACCCTGCTTCATCCAGCATTTTCCGGGCCTGCTTGCTCAGGTAAGCCATGTCCCCGCTGTCCAGACGGATGCCGATGGGTTCATGTCCCTGTTCCCGCAGCTCTTTGAAGACTTTGATGGCGTTAGGTACGCCGGAACGGAGAGTATCGTAGGTATCCACCAGTAGCAGGCAGCTGTCGGGGAAAAGTTCCGCATAAGCCCGGAATGCCGTCAGCTCATCCGGGAAGCTCATGACCCAGCTGTGGGCATGGGTGCCGCAGACGGGGATATTGAAGTACTGGCCTGTATATACGTTGCTGGTGCCGGTGCAGCCGCCGATGACCGCCGCTCTGGCCCCCAGAATGGCCGCATCCGCTCCCTGAGCCCGGCGCAGACCGAATTCCATAACGCCGTCTCCCTGAGCCGCCTGACATACCTTGCTGGCCTTTGTGGCGATAAGGGTCTGATGGTTGATAAAGGTCAGCACGGCTGTTTCAATGAGCTGTGCCTGGCAGATAGGCGCCTTGACACGTACCAACGGCTCATAGGGGAAGACCACCGTGCCTTCGGGCATGGCATAGATTTCCCCGGTAAAGCGCAGCTCCCGGAGAAAGTCCAGAAATGCTTCGCTGAACAGGTGCAGGGAACGCAGATAGGCGATATCCTCTTCGTCAAAGTGAAGGTGGTTGATATAGTCGATAACGCTTTCCACTCCGCACATGATCGCATAACGGGTCTGCTCCCGGGGCCGGAAAAATACATCGAATACCGCTTCATTCTTATACATGCCCTTGGAGAAATAGCCGTACATCATGGTGAGCTCATAGAGGTCCGTCATCATGGTAAGATTTCGTTTCTCGTGATACATTTGGATTAGCCTCCCTCCGGGGCAGTGATCCGCCCGCGTTTATCTGCAGTATACCATACCCCGGCAGCCTTTGCAACCGCACCGACTCCATTGCCGGTACGAAAAAAGCTCCCCGCAGGGAGCCGTTTCAGCAGGTTACAGACTTTGTATCAGGCCCCGTTCTTCCCGGGTCAGCGGAAGAAGAAGACTGTTTTCCATGGAAGTGTCCGCCCGCTCCGTCAGGGCCATTTTGCCGCCGGGGATCATGAGTACATTATGCCAGGTACCCTTGCGGACAGAATAGATGCGGCCCATCTCCATAGATGCATGGCACAGGGAGCCGCCGTCCTGCTTGTACAAAAGGATGCTGCCCTCTGTCAGGGGGATAAAGAGTTCATCCGTAAGCAGATGTTTTTCCAGACTGTCCATTTGCTCACGGCTGCTGGCGGGCTTATAGTTTTTAATGCCTACCAGCCGGTTTTCACAGGCATAGGAGCGCTCCAGCCCCTCGCCATCATAGTTGTAAATATCGATGCCTTGTTCCATAGGTCTGTTCTTCTTTCTAAAAAATATCAGGCGGTGCCTCGGTGCACCAGTTTGGCCGAAAGGATCCGGTTGTGTACGTTCTCTCCGGATTCCAGCACTTTTTCCAGCATATCCACGCACAGACGGCACATCTCTTCCAGTCGGTTATCGATGCTGGTGAGTTCCGGCTCGCATATCTGGGCGATGGAGGAGTTGTTAAAGCCTATCACACGCAGCTGCTCCGGTACTTTAAGTCCCCGGAGTTTGGCAAACTTCAGGGCGCCTACGGCCAGGTTGTCATCCGCCGTGATAATGGCGTCAAAGGGGAACGCATCCGGATATCGGGCGGAAAGAAAATCCACAATGGCAGAAACGTTCTGCACTTCGTTGGGGATCTTCAAGCTGCTGTTTTGCCATTCCTTGCCGTGCCGCCGGGCGGTTTCATGAAACCCGGCCAACTTGCAGATGCCGGAATAAGTCTCCTGATTGTAGAAGAAAAGGACATTTTCCGAACCTGTGCGGTAAAGCCATTCGGCCGCTTCGCTGACGGCCCGCCGGTCATCACAGGCGATGGAATAGATATTGGGATGCTGCAAGAAAGCGTTGATAAGGATCACGGGCACCTTGTTGGCCGCCTCCCGAATGTAATCGTTCATGGCGTTTTCTTTATATACATAACCGGAGCCTACCAGAATGACCGCATCCACGTTTTTGGAAAGCAGAAAGCTGACACGATTCTTTTTTTGCTGGTAATCGTAGCCCGTGCAGCAAAGAAGAGTGCCGTAGGATTTGTCCCGCAGGAAATTTTCCAGATGATGAATGGCCATGGACAAAAACACACTCTGGCAGTCCGCCGCCAGAATGCCGATCATGTTCATGGTTTTCAAACTCAGCCCGCGGGCAATAGCACTGGGCTGATAGTCATTCTGGCGGATAACATGCATCACCGCCTGACGAGTTTCTTCACTTACGCTTTTGCCGCCGTTGAGCACCCGGGATACCGTGGCGGTGGATACCCCTGCCAGCTTGGCAATATCGTATATGGTCAATGTCGTTCTTCCCCGTTCCTCAAATTTCTACCAAACATAGTATACGGAAATAAATATTTACTGTCAATGTTTCTCAGGGCTGCCAGCTGGGTCCGTCCAACTCTCGTACAAAGTGCTCAAACCAGATATAGTAGTTCAGTTTTCCTGGTAAAGAGATCAGGGAATGAGGCGCACCGGCCGGCACATAGCTGAAATCCCCATACCGGTGGGGAACGGTTTCTTCCTCCACGGTCAGTTCAATATCAGACCCCGGGAGCATAACATTCCACTGAGCCACATTGGGGTGTCCAGTTTCACTGGTGCCTTCCCGGCCGGGGCCCTGTGCCCGCACCACCCCCATGATCGTTCGGGGCAAAAGCTTACGGCAGATCACATACCAGCTTTGCGTATTTTCGCTTTTGCAGCTTTGCCAGTAGGGTTCGGAGGTCTCCAGAGTCTTGAACCAGGGGAGGATGCAGTGGGTCTCGTTCCATTCCCGCAGATCGCTATCCAGCATATATACTTCAAAGCGTGTGTACTCCAGAGTCTGTACAGCCGCCAGGGAGAATCCCTGAGTGGGGTCGGGGACCAGAAAACAAAGCCCCTCCAGTGGAAATACACGCTTGGAGGTAAGGGCGCAGCCTAAACCTTCCGTAAAGCAATATATGTGAAAACAGCGGGCATCTGCGGCAGCAAAAGTATGATTTGAGCCGGCATTCAAGCGGCCCCGAAAGGCTCTTACCAGAGGATAGCTGCCGGGCAGCAATTCACATTCATCAAAGGAGGCCAGAGAGGAAAGGGGAACATCCTCCCGGCGGATCCAGGCAACTGACATTTTCTTCTCCTTGTATTATAGAGTAGTAGTTATTAGAGCCCCTCTCCAAGGGCGTATACTACACTGTAAGGGATGCTGTGAATTGGTTAGCTTCTCCTACCGCCAGACGGTTCCAGAAAGGCTCCAACCACAGCCCTTTCTGAAAAGGGATCTTCGGGGCATAAAGAAGGGCCGGCTGACGGGCTATGGGGTCAGACAGCCGGCCGCTGTCAAAGGGGAGGATAAAACGTGCGCAGGTTACTTGCCGGCTTTGGCAATGCGCTCGTTGGAAGCGGCGATCTCGGCGTCTACGTTGCTCTGATCAATGTAGGATACACCGGCGCTGATGAAGGTGGGGAAGGGTTCGTCGCCCAGCAGGCCGTTGGCCTCTACATACAGGCCCAGGCAGGCCCACCAGCCCATGTTGAAGCAGCCCTGTGCGATGGAACCGATGACCTTGCCTTCTTTGACCAGCTCAAGCTGAGCGGGGTTGCGGTCAAAGCCGAATACGGCGATGTCGCTGCGGCCTACCTGATCACAGCCCTGGGAAGCGCCCACGGCCTGGATACCCAGGGAGCAGAAGATGGCGTCGATTTCGGGGTTGGCGGTCAAAGCGGCAGCGGTCTTGGAAGCCTGGTCGGCGATCTCGGCGGTAACGCTGATCTCGGTGACTACGTTCATGTTGGGGTACTTCTCAGCCAGGGTCTCTTTGAAGCCGTTTACACGCTGTTCGCTGTTGTGCTGGCCGGCACGGATAAGGATCAGCACATTGCCTTCGCCGTTGAGCTTCTCGCCCAGGATCTTGGCACCGAAAGCACCGGCATCATAGTTTTCTACGCCGATGTTGCAGATACGCTTGGAGTTGGGGGAGTCGGGACCAGTGGTGATCACGGGGATGCCGTTGTCGGTGGCCTTGTTGATAACGTCTACATAGGCATCAGCGTTGAACACGTGCACAGCCAGACCGTTGGGCTTCATGGAAATGGCCCGTTCCACAGAGTTGATATACTCGGTCAGGTCGTTCTGGGAGGTGCCTACGTGCTGAGTCTGTACGCCCAGCATCTTGCCGCAGGCTTCAAACCCTTCATACACCATAAGCATAAAGTCGTCGGTAGATTCGTAGGAGCACCAGAGATAGAGCTGGTCGGCGGGATTTTCTACGCCGCCAAAGGCAGCGCTGGCTACCTTATCGGCAGAAGCAGCGGGGGCGTCGTCAGTCTTCTTTTCGGCCTCGGCGGGTGCGTTGGAGCAGCCAACGAGAGCGGGCAGCAGCATGGCCAGGGCCAGCAGAATACAAGCGAGCTTTTTCATCAGTGTGATTCCTTCCTTTTTGGTTTTGTTCTATCGATCGCCGCATATGCGGTGGGATCCTGGAAAATGGGCCGGGCTCAGATCTTTTTCAGCTTGAGCTGGCCGGAACGGTTGCGCTTGCTCAGGGTATCAAAGACGATAACCACGATCAGCAGTGCGTAGCTGGCAAAATCCTGCCAGTATACGGAAACACCCCACTGAATAAGCGCATTGGTGAACAGGTGGATCATTACAAGACCCAGCATGGTGCCGACAATGTTGCCTTCGCCGCCGCTCATGGTGGTGCCGCCGATGACCGCTGCCGTGACGGCACGGCTTTCAGCCTGCAAGCCCAGCGTGGGGGAGGAAACACCGAAACGGGCGGTGGAGAGCACACCGGCAATGGCGGCCAGCAGAGCAGAGATCATATACAGCATGATCTTGACCCGCTCGACCCGCACACCTGCCATTTCTGCGGCTTTGGTGTTGCTGCCGATGAAATAGACCTTGGCAAAGAATCGGGTCTTGGAAAGGAGGATCTGGCAGATAATGGCGGCTGCAATGAGCAGAATAAAGAAGATGGGAACACTGCCCAGATACCCGGAACCAAGATTCTTAAAGCCGCGGACGGATTCTCCCGTGATGGGGATGGAGATGCCGGAGGAGACCACATAACACAGGCCCCTGACCACGCCCTGCATACCCAGCGTGATGATGAAGGGGACAATATTCAGCTTGGCAATCAGGCTGCCGGTGATGGCGCCGCATACCACGCTGACGATAACGCTGATGAGTACCGCCAGCCAGATGTTTACACCTTTGTAGATATACAGCGTGCCGATAAGCATGGAGGCAAAGCACTGTATGGCTCCCAGAGAAAGATCGATCTGGCCGGAGATAAGGATAAACGTCATAGCCAGGGCCAGAAAGCCATCTGCGCTGAGGCCAAGGGCAACGCTCATGAGGTTGTTGACGGTGAGAAAGGTCTTGGTAGTGCAGGTCATGACGATCATGATCAGCAGAATGACGCCGGCTACCAGTATCTCCCGCTTTTTGAGGAATGCAAGGTTCAGCTTACGCATTTTTGTTCTCCTGTTCCTGGTCAAATGTTTTGGTCGCGTACCGAATGATGGTGGTTTCGTTGATATCCTCGCCGGAGAGCACTCCGGTGACGGAGCCTTCGTGCATGATCACGATCCTGTCGGCCAAACCCATGATCTCGGGCATTTCCGAAGAAACTACGATCACGCCCATGCCTTCCTGGACCAGCTTGCGGATCTTGCGGTGGATCTCCGCTTTGGCGTTTACATCAATGCCGCGGGTGGGCTCGTCCAGTATCAGTATTTCCGGTGCCACCCGCATACAGCGGGCAATAAGCACTTTTTGCTGGTTACCTCCGGAAAGACTGCTGATAGGAGCGTGGATGCTGCTGGTCTTTACGTTGTGCACCTTGACAGCTTCCTCCGCCAGGCCGTCCTCTTTGGAACTGTCCAGCCAGAAACCGCCCTGCTTGCACATGTTGGAGACATAGATGTTCTTACATACGGACAGGCCGGGGAAAATACCCGTAGCTTTCCGGTCTTCGGTCAGGTAGGTGATGCCGCTGCTCAGGGCGTCCTGATAGGTGTGGATCTTCAGTTCCTTCCCGTCCAGAAAGACCTGTCCGCCTGCCCGGTGGTCAATGCCGCACATGGCGCGAAGGATCTCGCTGCGGCCGGCACCGATCAGACCGTAAAAGCCCAGTATCTCGCCCTTGTGCAGTTCAAAGGAGACCTTGTCCGACTGGGGCGTCAGCTGCAGATCCCTGGCGGAAAGCATCACATCGCCGATGGTTTCTGCTTTGGGAGGATAGTAGGTAGAGATCTCTCGGCCTACCATGCTGTTGACGATCTCCGTCATGGTGATATCCTCCCGCTTATCCGTGCGGATGAGGCATCCGTCACGCAGAACGGAAACACTGTCGCAGATCTGGTAGATCTCACTCATCTTGTGCGTGATGTAGATGACGCTGATGCCCTGAGCCTTCAAAGTGCGGATAATGGCAAAGAGCAGTTCCACTTCCTTCTCCGACAGGGAGCTGGTGGGCTCATCGAAGATTATAAGCCGGGCATTGAGGGAAATAGCCCGGATGATCTCGATCATCTGCTGGTTGCCGATGGTCAGATCGCCAGCCCGGCTGGAGGGATCAATGGTCAGGTGGAAGTTTTCCAGGAGCTTGGCGGCGTCGGCGTTGAGCTTCTTTTTATCTATAGTGCCCAAAGGTGTTTTGGGCAGCCGGTCCACAAAAATATTGTAGGCCACGGAAAGATGGGGAAAGATGCTCAGCTCCTGATGCACAAAACCGATGCCGGTCTGGATAGAGTCCGTGGGGGTGCTGAAGCTGACCTGCCGTCCGTCAAACCAGATCTCCCCGGGGCCGGGATCAGCGGAAAATACACCGCCGATGATATTCATCAGGGTGGATTTTCCGGCTCCGTTTTCTCCGACCAGGGCCCGGACTTCCCCCTTCTCCAGGGAGAGGGAAACGTCCGTCAGGGCCTTGGTACCGGGAAAGGTCTTGGAAATATGGCAGAGGCGAAGCCTTGGGGAATTATTTTCCATGGGCAAAGCTCCTTTCTTGGCGCATGCAGACGGGGAAATGGCCCGCCTTTATTTGGACATGGTGACCACCAGATTGCCCCAAGCATCCACTTTGGCGCTTTGGCCGGGATACAGGACAGTGGTGGTGTCAGACTGCTGGATGACGGCGGGGCCCAGAATACACTGATCCGCTACCAGCACCTTGCGGTCGTATACATCGCAGTCTGCCCAGCCGCCGTATTCATCAAAGAAAGCACGGCGGGTGCTTTCCGGCTGGCCCCACGGGCCCGTAGGAGCCTTGCGAATAGAGGGTACAGCGGAGGGAACTTGGGTAAAGAGGACACGCAGGGCGATGAGCTCCACCGGCACTTCCCGGAAGGCCTGCTTGTAAGCGCCTTCGTGAATGTGGTGGAAGCGTTCTTCCAGAGAACGGAGGGATTCTTCGCTGAGGGCCTCGCCTGCCTCCGGGAAGGGGACTTCCAGCTCGTAGGACTGGCCCACATAGCGCATTTCTGCCGAGAAGGAAACCTTTACCTGCTGGCGATCCATGCCTACCCGTGCGCACTTTTCGTTGCACATGGAAAGACCCTTTTCAATGCACTTGCGCAGCTGCTCCAAGTCTCCGTCCTTGGTGCGCATGGAGACGGTGACCACCTCTTCGTGTTCAATGTTGGCGGAGAGCAGGCCGATGGCAGCCATAACGCCGGGCGTAGGCGGAATGATAACCTCTTTGAAGTCAATGAGGGACAGGATCCGGCAGGCAGCGATGGGACCGGCTCCGCCGAAAGCGATGATAGAGAAGTTCCGGGGGTCATAGCCGCGCTTTACCGTTGCAAGACGAAGCTGGTCGGCCATGCGGTTGTGCATGATCCGGTGGATGGCGGCAGCGGTGTCATATACATCCATGCCCAGGGGCTCGGAAATGATCTTAATGGCATCCAAAGCCAACTTGTCGTTAAGCTGGATCTCGCCCCCGGCAAAGGAACCGGGCTTAAGATATCCCAGGGTCAGGCTGGCATCCGTATAGGTGGGCTTAGTGCCGCCTTTGCTGTAGCAGGCAGGGCCGGGGTAAGAGCCGGCACTCTGGGGGCCTACCCGAAGCCAGCCGCCATCATCCACCCAGGCGATGCTGCCGCCGCCTGCGCCGATGGTGCTGATATCCATCATGGCCTGCCGGCAGGGATAAGAGCCGATCATACCGTCGATGGAAAGGGAGATCTTGCCGTCACGGATAAGAGCTACGTCATTGCTGGTGCCGCCCAGATCCAGAGTGAGCACATCCTTGCGGCCCATGAGGTTGGCAATGGTGCGTCCGCCGATAACGCCGGCAGCAGGGCCGGAGAGAAGGGTAAGCACCGGACGCTGGGCACACATGGCTGCGCTGGTGATGCCGCCGCGGGATTGCATCAGCTGCAATACCCGTTCGCCGGTAGTCTCTTCCAGCCGGTTTTCCAGCTTGGAAAGATAAGAATCCATTACCGGGCCGATGTAGGCATCAAAAGCCGTGACTACCGTCCGCTCATATTCCCGGAAACGGGGGTTAATGCGGCAGGAAAGGGAAACACGCACTTCGGGGTAGCGTTCCTTGATAATTTCATAGGTGCGCTCCTCATTGGCTGCGTTGAAGAAAGAGAACAGATAACAGACCGCAATAGAGGTAACGCCCTGTTCCTTGACCAGAAAATCTACTTCCCGGAGCACATCTTCTTCGTTGAGAGACTCCTGGATCTCCCCCTGGGCATTCACCCGTTCGCCTACCTCCCGGATAAGCTCCCGGGGGCAGAGAAAGTCAGGGGTCTCACTGTCAAAGTTAACGTTATAAAGGATGCTTCTGGTACCGCGGCCGATGATAAGCACATCCCGGAAGCCTTTAGTGGTAAGGATCCCGATGCGGGAGCCCTTCTTTTCCAGGATTGCGTTGGTGGCCACGGTGGTGCCGTGAACCAGACGCAGGATATCATGGGGATCAATGTCGGCCATACGCTGGATCTTTTCCAGACCATGGAAGAATCCGTCAGAGTATTCGGAGGGGGTGGAGGGCACCTTGGTAACGGTGACGGCACCGGACTGTGCGTCCAGAACCACCACATCCGTAAAGGTACCGCCGATATCAATGCCGATCAGTGTGCTCATAGTGTGTATGTCCTCCTGCTCATTCTTTGCCCATGACGCCCCGGTCATAGGTCCAGGTCTCCATGCCACGCTCCATCTGCTTCTGCTTCCGGGTGGCAAAGGTCACGGCTTCGTCCACGGTTTTGGTAACGGGGTCGATGCATACGCCGTAGTCATCCAAAGCGGAGCTGAGACTGACCCGCTCATCCAGCACATCCCGGAGAACCTTCTGGGGATCCCGTTCCAAAGGATCGCCATAACCGCCGCCGCCTGCACTGTCATATCCAATCTCATCTCCGGCATAGAGCATAAAGTCGCCCTTGGAGGGGATAATTTCCCGGCTGCCATCGGCACGAAGAATATAGCCGGAACCAACCTTGGCAGGCATGCCGCCGAACAGACCCCACGGGGGCACGAAGAAACCGTCGCCCCGGAAGGTGAAGGAAACCTCGCCGTCCAGAAGTTTGATGGCTTTGCTGGAACCCAGACCGCCGCGATATTTACCCGGGCCGCCGGAATCGTCTGCCAGGCCATAGTGCTTGACCTGCAGAGGACCGGACATTTCAAAGGCCTCTACGGGAATGGCCAGCACGTTCTGGCTGTCGGAAGAGATGGCGTCGATGCCGTCCTTGCCCAAACGGGCGCCCAGACCGCACATACCGTTGTCGTTGGAAACAAAGGGCTTGTGACGCTTGTTGTCATACCCGCCGATGTACAGCAGAGGCGCATAGGCGCCGGAGCAGGCATTGATCAGTTCAGGCTTGGCCTTGGCCAGTGCACCCAGGCAGGTGCTGGAAAGAAGCTGTACCGTAAGACCCCGTCCGCCGGTGGGGGCGGGCTTGGTGGCATTGACAATGCTGCCTTCGGGCAGGATGTACTTCATGGAGCGGAAGCAGCCTTCGTTGGTGGGGATGCTTTCGCCGCCGGTAACGACCTTTACCGCATATTCCATGGTGGAAAGGGTAGAGGCAAAAACGCAGTTGATGGGGCCCTTGACCTGCTGGCTGCTGCCGGTAAAGTCAAAAAGGATCTCCGAACCGGAAATGGTCACGGCCAGCTGCAGACGGATGGGGGGCTTGTCCAGCTCCAGACCATCGTTGTCGATATAGCCGGTGAAACGGTATACACCGTCGGGGAGTTCTTCAATGGCCTTACGGGTCAGGGCTTCGGAATGATCCAGCAGGCCTTCGATGGCACTGAGGAATACATCTTTTCCGTATTCCCGGCACATATCCGCAATACGGGAGGCGCCTACTTTATCACAGGCAACCTGCGCTTCCAGATCTCCCATGACTTCATCGGGGATACGGACGTTTTGACGAATGATCTCATGCACGGCCCGTACCTTTTGTCCGGCGTCATAGAACTTGACCGGAGGCAGGCACAAGCCTTCCTGATACATACAGGTGGCCCGGGTGGAAACGCCGGGGGTGATCCCGCCGGTGTCGGCCAGGTGCACCATGCTGGCGGAATAAGCTACTACCTGCTTGTCATAGAAAACAGGCATGACTACGGTAACGTCGGGAATGTGGCTGCCGCCGTTGAAGGGGTCGTTCTGCATGTAGACATCCCCCTCCCGGGCTGTTTCCGGAGGAAATTCCTTCAGAATCGCCGGAACGGAAGCAGAAAGAAATCCCAGCTGGCAGGGCATAGCTGCAGACTGGGATATAGTGCGCCCCTGGGCGTCAAACAACGCGCAGGTGCAGTCTTTCATTTCTTTGACGATCACCGAGAAGGACATTTTCAGCAGGGCATCCTCCATCTCGTTGGAGATGGATTGCAGACGGTTGTTGATGACTTCCAGTAATATGGGGTCCATGTTTCTCACTCCATCTTATGCATTTTCTCGATTTGGCAACGCTTACAAACAATTATGTAAGCGGTTTCGTAGCTTTAGAATACGATACGAAAAGCAAGTTGTCAACTACTTTTTTTATTTTTTCTGCAAGATAATACATTTTGCATACCTTGCGTGCGGTTCCTGTAGACAAAAGACAGAATATACCCTCCACATCATTGACCGTTTTGCATCTATGCGGAGAAAGTGGGGAAGATGTTTGACCGCTGCGGGTAGGCGGCGTTGCTATTTATATGAAGAATGTCTGGGAGGATCGGCGCTGCATCTGTGTGCTTCGTACTTGTTTCCCATGTTGCCTGTGCAGAAACACTGCGTAAAAACGGCTGAGAAACGCATTTTTTTACTCAGACCCTTCCATTTTGCGGAGAAGCCTGCTATAATATCTTAGTTTAGATGTATAAGTATAAGACAGGAGCGGATATCATGGATTTCAAACAGCAGATCGCCGGGACTTTGAGTCCTCTGTGCGGTATCGAAGCGAAAGAACTGGCCAACTATTTGGAAGTACCCAAGAATACAGAGATGGGGGATTACGCTTTCCCCTGCTTCAAGCTTTCCAGAACTCTGCGTAAAGCACCCCCGGCTATTGCGCAGGAACTTTACGGCAAACTGGTTCTGCCCCAAGGCATCACCCGGTGTGAGGCTGTGGGAGGATATCTGAACTTCTTTGTGGATCGGGGGCAGCAGGCTGGTCAGCTGCTTTTGAAGGTGCTTCAGGAAGGGAAGGCCTATGGCTCTTCACAGGAGGGGCAGGGCCGTCATGTGGTGCTGGATTACTCATCCATTAATATTGCCAAACCTTTTTCCTTCCATCATCTGCCTACTACAGCCATCGGTAATTCCCTGTATCGCATTTATCGGCATCTGGGCTATGCACCTGTAGGCATCAACCATCTGGGGGACTGGGGCACTCAGTTCGGCAAGATGATCGTGGCTTATAAAAAGTGGGGCACCAAACCTGTGGAAGAGTATGCCATCCGGGAACTGGTGGATCTTTATGTCCGCTATCATAAAGAGGCAGAGGCCCATCCTGAAATGGACGATGAAGCCCGGGCCTGGTTCCACAAGATCGAAACCGGGGATCCGGAAGCGGTACATCTCTGGCAGAGTATGAAAAATGCCACCATTAAGGAAGTCACCAAGACTTATGAGCGGCTGGATATCCACTTTGACAGCTGGGCTGGGGAAGCTTTTTATGAAGACAAGATGCAGCCCGTTATCGACGAGCTGCGGGAGAAAGGCATCAGCCGGGTAGACAACGGCGCTACCATCGTGGATCTTTCCCAGTGGAACATGCCTCCCTGTCTGATACTCAAGTCCGATGGCAGCACTATCTATGCCACACGGGATCTGGCAGCTGCCTGCTACAGGAAGCAGACCTATGATTTTGTAAAGATGCTTTATGTGGTGGCCTATCAGCAGGATCTGCACTTCAAGCAGATCTTTAAGGTGCTGGAACTCATGGGCCGGGATTGGGTCAAGGACTGCGTGCATGTAAACTTCGGTATGGTCAGCATGGAAGAGGGTTCCTTCTCCACCAGGGAAGGACGGGTGCTGTATCTGGAAGATGTACTCAACGCCGCTGTGGAAAAGACCTACGAAATCATCTGCGAAAAGAGTCCCGATCTGGAAGATAAAAAAACGGCGGCAGAAGATGTGGGTATCGGCGCCATCCTGTGGGGCGTGCTGTATAACTCCCGGATCAAAGACATTTCCTTCAGCTACAATAAGGTATTGAATTTTGACGGGGAAACAGGCCCTTACGCTCAGTATACCCATGCCCGCTGCTGCTCCGTGCTGCGGAAGGCCGGCGGTTATGATATAAACAAGGTGGATCCTTCCAGATTAAGCGATCCTTATTCCATGGCCCTGCTCAAGGCTATCGGAGCTTTCCCTCAGGCCGTTAAAGCGGCGGCGGAAAAATATGAGCCTTATCTGGTGGCCCGCAGTGTCATGGCTGTGTGCACTGCCTGCAACAAATTCTATTATGAGGTGCGGATCATGGCAGAGGATGAGGCGGACAGAACCGCTCGCCTGGCCTTGGCCGATGCTGCCCGGATCACCATTGCTACCGGTTTGAGTCTGCTGGGGATCAAGGCCCCCGAGCGTATGTAAAACAGGCAGCGGCATCAGAAAATAACAAAAAGATAGAAGCATAGAAGAACAGGAGAAAAGCCATGCTGGATATCAAGCTTATTCGCAACGACCCCGAGCTGGTCAAGGAAAACATCCGCAAAAAGTTTCAGGACGCCAAGCTCCCTCTGGTAGACGAGGTGCTGGAACTGGACAGAAAAAACCGTGCCGCCATTCAGGAGGCCAGTGACCTGCGTGCTGCCCGAAATACCCTTTCCAAAAAGGTGGGGATGCTCATGGGACAGGCTAAAAAGGATCCTTCCAAACTGACGGAAGCAGAGGAAGTAAAGGCGCAGGTAAAAGCACAGGCGGAGCGTTTGGCAGAACTGGAGAAGCTGGAAGGGGAGTATGCCGAGGAGATACGCCGGCGGATGATGCTCATTCCCAATATCATCGATCCATCCGTGCCTATCGGACCGGATGACAGCTGCAATGTGGAGGTCGCCCGCTTTGGAGAACCTGTGGTGCCGGATTTCCCCATTCCCTATCATACGGAGATCATGGAGCGCTTTAACGGCATTGATATGGATGCCGCAGGGCGTGTTTCCGGTCAGGGATTCTACTATCTGCTGGGGGATATTGCCCGGCTGCATGAAAGCGTGCTGGCCTATGCCAGAGACTTCATGATCGATAAGGGATTTACCTATTGCATTCCCCCCTTCATGATTCATGGCAACGTGGTGGAGGGCGTCATGAGCCAGAACGATATGGATGCCATGATGTACAAAATAGAAGGTGAAGATCTGTACCTGATCGGCACCAGTGAGCATTCCATGATCGGCCGGTATATCGACCAGATCCTGCCCGAAAGCGCATTGCCTCAGACTCTGACCAGCTATTCCCCCTGCTTCCGCAAGGAAAAGGGATCTCATGGTCTGGAGGAGCGGGGCGTATATCGTATTCACCAGTTTGAAAAGCAGGAGATGATCGTGGTCTGCAAGCCCGAAGAAAGCATGGACTGGTACGAAAAGATGTGGCGCTGGAGCGTGGAGCTGTTCCGGAATCTGGAGATCCCCGTGCGGCAGCTGGAATGCTGTTCCGGTGACCTGGCGGATCTGAAGGTGAAAAGCTGCGACATTGAAGCCTGGTCTCCCCGGCAGAAGAAATACTTCGAGGTATGCTCCTGCTCCAACCTGGGGGATGCCCAGGCACGGCGGCTGAAGATGCGTGTGAAAGGCGAAGACGGAAAAACCTATCTGCCCCATACCCTGAATAACACTGTAGTGGCTCCGCCCAGAATGTTGATCGCATTCCTGGAAAATCACCTGCAGGCAGACGGTTCTGTGACCATTCCGGAAGTGTTGCGGCCCTATATGGGCGGAAAAAGCCTGTTGAACTGAAAAACTGCGTCAGGGCGCTGTGCGTTGCTTCAGCGCCCCGCTTTCCGATTTCCTGCCGGCAGATTGCCGCCGTTCAGCCTGTAGAAGCAGCTGGCTATTTTGTGGCATTAGGATGCTTAATAAACAAAAAAGTCCCCGCAGGGACTTGTTTTTGTTGGGTATGTGCTAAAAAATACTCAGATATAGTTCACGGGAAAGCTTTTCCAGCATGCGGATGCCCGCAACAGAATTGCCTTTGCTGTCAAGCGCAGGGGAATACAGCCCGATGCTCATGCGGGTGGGCGCTACCGCCATGATCCCGCCGCCTACGCCGCTTTTTGCCGGTACGCCCACCCGTACGGCGAATTCTCCGCTGCCGTCATACATGCCGCAGGTCATAAGCACGGCATTGACAAAATAAGCATACTCGCTGGCATAAACCCGCTTGCCGGAAATAGCCAGCCGCCCATGATTGGCCAGAGACATACCGATATAGGCCAGGTCCCGGGCGGTAACGTTGAGAGAACAGGCTTTGAAATAGCAGTCCAACACCTCTTCCACATCGTCCTGAATCATGCCGTAGGCCTTGAGCAGGTAGCCAAGGGAACGGTTTTTATTGCCCGTGAGCTTTTCGGAGCGGTAGACATCTTCGTTTAACTGGATGGTGGGGTTGCAGGCCAGCTTCCGCGTGAAGGCCAGCAGCCGGTTAAACCGTTCTTCATAGCTGTTTCCACGGAGCAGGGTGATCATTACAATGGCTCCCATGTTTACCATGGGGTTCAGGTGCTGGCTGAGCAAAGCCTGATCGGTAACGTTGATGGCGTCAAAAGGCTTGCCGGTAGCTTCCACACCTACCCGGTGCTGCACGGCTTCTGCACCGTTATCCATAAGAGCCAGCAGCAGCAGCAGGGGCTTGACCACGCTTTGGATAGTAAAAGGTTTTTCGTATTCTCCGGCGGCATACAGTTTGCCATCACAGTTGAGGATGCAGGCGCCGAAATCCTGCGGGTCGGCTTTCTGCAGTTCCGGTATATAAGAAGCTACCTTTCCTTCCTGTATGCAGGGGCGGCAGTCCTCCATGAGTCTGTCCAGCAGCTCGTCCATACCCAGCCTCCTTTAAATAAAATAGCACGCCTTATAAATATTTATTGTAGAGAGGCAGGGTAAGAATGTCAAATATATAATTGCCTGTTTCAGCACTTTTTCTTGCATGCGGGGAAAGTTTGCATTATCATACATTTTGTGGATTTATAAACGTTGGGAGGTCCCATGATTTTCGGGAAAAACATTAATCGCTATTATCTGAAGTATCTGCCGTCTCTGCTGCTGGGGCTGCTGGCATTGCTGGTGGTGGATTATATGCAGCTGCAGGTGCCCCGGCTTTACGGTATGGTTATCAACGGGGTGAACAATGGTTTTGTAGAGCTGGATGGGGTGTCTGTACCCTTTGATATGGCTTTTCTGCTGGACAGGATCTGCAATCCCATGCTGTTCATCATTCTGACCATGATCATCGGCCGTTTTTTATGGCGTGTGTGCCTGTTTGGCGCAGGTATTAAAGTGGAAACGGACATTCGCCGGCGGCTGTTCAGTCATGCCAAGGATCTGTCTCAGGAATTTTATCAGGTCAACAAGGTGGGAGAATTGATGTCTCTGTTCACCAACGATCTGGAAACCGTACAGGACTGCTTCGGCTCCGGCATTCTTATGATGGTGGATGCCGTGGCCCTTGGGGCCATGTCCCTGGGTAAGATGGGCGCCATGGATCTGAAGCTGACCCTTCTTTCTCTGATCCCCATGGTGGCCATGCTGGCCGCCGCATTGATCGTGGGCAAGTATATGACCGTCAAGTGGGAAAAGCGGCAGGAGGCTTTCTCCCGGCTGTCCGATTTTTCTCAGGAGAGTTTTTCAGGCATCGCTGTTATCAAAGCCTTTGTTAAGGAGGCCAAGGAACTCAGCTGCTTCCGAAAGCTGAATAAGGAGAATGAGCAGATCAACGTGGCCTATACCCGCCTGTCTGCCGGGCTTAATGCTGCCATTACCCTGTTCATCGGTTCTGTTATGTGCATTATCCTGGGATACGGCGGATATCTGGTATATCGGGGCGTATTCAACGCAGGGCAGCTGCTGGAGTTTATCAGCTACTTTACGGCCATTATCTGGCCGGTCATGGCCGTCAGCGAACTGATAGAGATGCATTCCAAGGGAAAAGCGTCCATGGGGCGCATTGATGAGTTTCTGGCTGCCCGGCAGGATGTGGCCGATCGTCCTGCCGTGACAGATCCCGGTTCACTCTCCGGAAAGATCCAGCTGAAGCATTTGACTTTCCGCTACCCCGGCACTGATCGGGATGTGCTGAAGGATATCTCTTTTACTATCGAGCCCGGAGAGCAGGTAGGACTCATCGGCCGCACCGGTGCAGGCAAGACCACCCTGGTGGATCTGCTGCTGCGCACCTATAACGTACCCGATGGAACCGTATTTCTGGATGATACGGATGTGAATGACATGCCTATTGCTGCCGTGCGCCGCAGTGCGGCTTATGTACCGCAGGATAATGTGCTGTTCAGCGAGAGCATAGAAAAGAACGTGGCCTTTGCCGTAGATGGAGCTTCTCATGAACAGGTGACCCAGGCGGCTGCCCTGGCGGATGTTCATGACAATATCGTATCCTTCCCCCATGGGTATGAAACCCTGCTGGGAGAGCGTGGGGTCACTATTTCCGGTGGACAAAAGCAGCGGGTATCCATTGCCCGGGCCTTAATGAAGGATGCGGCCATCCTGATCCTGGATGATTCCGTTTCCGCTGTGGATACGGCTACGGAAAAGGTCATCCTGGATAATCTGCGTACCACCCGCCGGGGAAAAACCACCATTTTGATTGCGCACCGGATCTCCACTGTAGAGAATATGGACAAGATCCTCTTCCTGGATGAAGGCAGACTTTTGGACATGGGCACCCATGAGGAACTGCTGAGCCGCTGCAAGGCGTATGCCAACATGGTTGCGCTGCAGAAGCTGGAAGAGAAAAAGGAGGACTGACACTATGCACGAATATTATCCTCTGCTGCTCTGCGGCGGCGTTATCGGATTGTTTTCCGCCATTTTCATCTTTGCCTATGCCACCATGAAGGATAAAAAAGAGGCTATCGGCTTTGACCGGAACATGAAGGACGGAGAACTGATCCGCCGTATGATCGTGTATGCCAGGCCGCATTGGAAGTCCTTTGCACTGGCTGTGGTATTGATGCTCCTGTCGATAGGCTATGATGTGGCGTCTCCGCTGCTGGTAGGAAATATAGAGGAGATGATCAAGGGCGAGTTTGCTCTTTCCGGCCTGTTCAGGCTGGTGGCGGTATACGGAGGCATTCTGGTGGTGTCCACGCTGTGTACCTATGCTCAGCGTCTGATCCTGCAAAAGACGGGACAGAAGATCGTATCTGCCGTCAGGGAAGATACCTTCACGCACATAGAGAGCCTGTCCCATAACCAGCTTCATCACATTCCCGTTGGTAAACTGGTCACCCGGGTCACCAACGATACCAATGCCATTTCCATGGTGTTTACCAACATATTGGTACAGCTTTTCCGCAATATTTTCGTGCTTCTGGGCGTGGTCGGAGCAATGTTGTGCCTGAACTATGTGCTGACATTGATGGTGCTTTGCTTCGGGCCCTTTATCGTGCTGTTTACCGTGATCTTCCGCAAGTTCAGCCGCCGGGCTTTCCGCCGGGTAAAGGATGGCACTACGGATATAAATACCTTCCTTTCTGAAAATCTTTCCGGCATCAAGATCATTCAGATATTCAACCGGGAACAGCGGAAGCAGGAGGAGTTTGACGAAAAGAACGAGAAACTCAAAAAGGCCAAGCAGAATCAGATCTTCGTATTCGGTATTTTCCGGCCCATGGTATATATGCTGTATATCTCCTCGGTGCTGTGCCTGCTGTATATAGGCGGCAAGGGGTATATAGATGGGGCCAGCTTCCTGGGGCAGACCATTACTGCCGGCACCATTGTTACATTTTATATGTATGTGTCCAAGTTCTTTGATCCCATCCAGAGCCTGGCAGAGCAGTTCAACTGGCTTCAGAGTGCTTTTGCTTCGGCAGAGAAGATCTTCTCCATTATGGACATGGTTCCAGAAGTAGTGGATGCGCCCGATGCCATAGACCTGTCCACCGTGCGTGGAGAGATCGAATTTAAAAACGTCTGGTTCGCCTATGAGAAGGATGACTGGGTGCTTAAGGATGTAAGCTTCCATGTGGAGCCAGGCCAGACCGTGGCTTTTGTGGGGGATACCGGAGCGGGAAAGACTACCATTTTGGGTTTGCTTTGCCGGAATTACGATATCCAGAAGGGTATCATTACATTGGACGGCATCGACATCCGGCATATCAAGCTCAGCAGCCTGCGCCGGCATTTCGGGCAGATGCTTCAGGATGTATTCCTGTTTTCCGGTACAATCCGTTCCAATCTGCTGCTGCATATGGATGGCGTCAGTGATGAAAAAATCATGGAGGCCTGCCGGTATGTAAATGCCGATTCCTTTATCAACCGCCTGCCTAAAGGATTGGATGAGGAGGTAAGGGAGAGGGGCAATAACTTCTCCGCCGGGCAGCGGCAGCTGCTCAGCTTCGCCAGAACCATTCTCCATCAACCGGAGATTATGATCCTGGATGAGGCTACCGCCAATATCGACACGGAGACGGAGGTACTTATCCAGAATTCGCTGGAGAAGATGATGCGCATCGGTACCATGCTCATGGTGGCCCACCGGCTTTCTACTATTCAGCATGCAGACAATATCCTGGTGCTGCAAAACGGGCGGATCATTGAATCCGGCAGCCACTTTAATCTGTTGGAGCAGAAGGGGCGGTATTATGAGCTGTACACCTTACAGCTTCACAAGCAGAGCTTGGAAGCAAGACATTAAGCCGTTAGTTAAAAGGAGGGCCTCAGAGCTCTCCTTTTTAAGCATATAAAAAAACGATCATATTTCTGCATCATGGAATAAAACAATGATTTTTCCCTTTCCCCGGACTGCACATATGGAGTATACTGAGGCACATGGGGAAGGAGGATAAAGTATGGCATATACCGTGGGCATTGATATCGGATCCACCTGCGCCAAGGCCGTGGTTCTGGAGAACGGGGTGTTGGTCTGCCGCCTGCTGCAAAGCACCGGATGGAGCAGTGTGGATACTGCCGGAGAGCTGAAAGAGGCTCTGACACGGGCGGGATATGCGCCTGAAGGAGGGCACACCGTGGCCACCGGGTATGGGCGGATATCCGTACCTTTTGCAGATAAAACCGTTACAGAGATCACCTGTCATGCTCGTGGTGCTGCTTTTATCCATGGCCTTTCAGAGCTTACCGTCATTGATATCGGTGGGCAGGATACCAAGATCATTACCGTAGAAGGCGGTATGGTGGCAGACTTTTTGATGAACGACAAATGTTCCGCCGGTACCGGACGGTTTTTGGAGGTCATGGCCAACACCCTGGGAATACGGCCGGGCGAGCTCACGGAGCTGGCGGCCCGGGGCGGCGGCGTATCCATCAGCTCACTGTGCACCGTCTTTGCCGAAAGTGAAGTCATCAGTCTCATCGGCCGGGGAGAATCCAAAGAGAACATTGCCTTTGGTGTGGCGGATTCCATTGTAAAGAAGGTAGCCTCTCAGGCAGGCCGTACGGCCCTAAAACCCACCGTAGCGCTGACCGGAGGCTTGTGCGAATGTCCCTATATCAGGGCTTCCTTGGAAAAAGCTTTGCATTGCCCTGTTTTGGCGCTGCCTGATGGACGGTATGCAGGCGCTATCGGTGCTGCCCTTTGCGAATAAGTTTGCATTGTACAACCGCCGCTTATGCGGCACAATATTATATTATTGGAGGAAAAACATGTCTGAAGTATTGGTAAATGCCGTGGGCGATGCCTGCCCCATTCCCGTAGTCAAGGCCACTCAGGCCCTCAAACAGTTTGCAGAAGCCGGCACGCTGGAGGTGCAGGTGGATAACGAAACTGCTGTCCAGAATCTGCTGCGTCTGGCCAAGTCCAACAACCTGCTTGCCGCCAGTCAGAAGCTGGGTGAAAAACTTTTTTCCGTGAAGATGACCGTTTCCGGCCCCGTGCATATGGGTGAGCAGGAAGCCGCATGCCAGCCCGATGCCCGTGGAAACCTGGTGGTAGCCGTGGATACGGATGCCATGGGGCGTGGGGATGATACTCTGGGTCACACCCTGATGAAGGGATTTCTGTTTGCACTGACCCAGATGGATACGCTGCCCAAGACTATTCTGTTCTACAATGGCGGGGCAAAGATCCCCTGTGAAGGTTCTGTCAGTCTGGAAGATCTGAAAAATATGGAGGCTCAGGGTGTAGAGATCCTTACCTGCGGTACCTGTCTGAACTTCTACGGTCTTACGGAAAAACTGGCTGTAGGTTCTGTGACCAATATGTATACCATTGTCGAGAAACTGGCCGGAGCAGGCAAGGTCATCAAGCCGTGATCTATCTGGATAACGCCGCTACTACCCTGCATAAGCCACCTCAGGTGGCGCAGGCCGTCTTTTCGGCCATGCATACCATGGGCAACTGCGCCCGGGGTACCCATAAGGAAGCCCTGGACGCTGCCCGGGGGGTATACGCCGCCAGAGAAAAGCTGGCGGCGCTTTTCGGTTGTCCTCGGGCAGATCATGTGATCTTTACCTGCAACGCCACAGAGGCTCTGAACATTGCTCTGAATGGATTGTTTGCTCCCGGCGATCATGTGATCACTACGGATCTGGAGCATAATTCCGTTCTGCGGCCGCTGTATCGGCTGGAAGCGGAAGGAAAGATATCCCTCTCCTTTGTTCCGGCGAATGCAGATGGATGCATAGCATATGAAGACTTTGAGCGTCTCATGACATCCAGAACGCGGGCGGTGGTCTGCACCCATGCATCCAACCTGACGGGAAATGCGCTGGATATCAGCCGCATTGCATCCATAGCCCATAGGCACGGGGCATTGTGCGTGATAGACGCTTCTCAAACGGCGGGATGCCTGCCCATAAATATGGAAACCATGGGATTGGATGTGGTGTGTTTTACCGGTCACAAGGGGCTTATGGGACCGCAGGGTACCGGCGGCCTATGTATTCGCCCCGGAGTAGAGATCGCCCCCTTTAAGGTAGGCGGGACGGGCGTGCAGTCTTACAGCCGCACACAGCCGGAAGCCTATCCAACCCGGTTGGAAGCAGGTACGCTCAATGGCCATGGTATTGCCGGGTTGGGAGCTGCTCTGGATTTTATTCTGGAAACAGGGGTTTCGGCTATACATGCAAAGGAAAAGGCGCTGATGGAACACTTTTATACAGGGGTGAGAGAGATCCCGGGAGTCACAGTTTACGGGGACTTTACCCACGAGCGGGCGGCCATTGTCTCGTTGAATATCAGAGAGTATGATTCCGGCGAGGTAGCAGATGCATTGAGCCAGGAATATGCCATTGCCACAAGACCAGGGGCGCATTGTGCCCCCCGGATGCACTATGCGTTAGGGACACAGGAACAGGGAGCGGTACGTTTCAGCTTTGCCTATTACAATACGGAGGATGAGGTGGATACTGCCATCGCCGCCGTAAAGGAGTTGGCACAATGAGAGAGAAAAAGCTTTGGTTGATCTTGACTTTTCCTACCACCACCGCCGCCATGGCCATGGAGACCTTGTGTGCAAAAGAATCTCTCCCAGGACGGCTGATCCCCGTGCCAAGAGAGATCACCGCCGGATGCGGCATGAGTTGGCGGGCTCCGGTAGAAAGCCGGGAGGTCTTGGTTGCAGCCGTTCAGCAGGCAGGGCTGCCTTTGGACGGAACGTACGAGATTCTGCTGTAAATGCTGCGCATAGGGTCTAAGGCTCCTTCGGGAGCCTTCTTTATTTTTTAGCGAGGTTTCGAAGCAGCATGCAGAGAAAAATGCTGCCGGTGAAATTAACGCACTAAATAATATATAATAATATATATTCGATCGATTTTGAGAATTAAATTCCTAGTAGTATTTACTTTATGAATTTCCTACATACGCAAATGCATGCTATCATTAAATAAAGAAGAATTGACACGATGCGACAGGATATTTTGCGGACAGGTTTCAAACGGCTTTAGCTTGCTCAAGCGACGTATTCTTTAATAACAGAGCGCAGCTCTGATTAAAAAGGAGAACATTATGGAAACTGCAATGGAAAAACTGGCACGTGAAAAGGAAAAGTGGGGCAGATTTGCAGAGCTTAGCCCGGATGTTATCGGCGCATTCGGTCAGATGCGTGCTGCAAGCTGCAAAGAAGGCGGTGTACTGGATTTCAAAACGCTGGAGCTCATCAGTGTCGCGGTGGCTGTAGCGCGTAAATGCGAGCCCTGCATGCTCTCCCATGTAGAACTGGCGGTAGAGGCCGGCTGCACTCGTGAAGAACTGGCGGCGGCGCTCAATACCACTATCCTGCTCTGCGGCGGTCCCGGCTGGGCTTATTCCGCCATGGCATTGGATGCATTTGATCAGATGTCCGCAGCAAAAGGCGAGTAAGCTGTTTGACCTAAGAGTAAAACGGAGGAAAAGACATGTCGGATTATGTACAGATGTGGAAGGATCTGGGTATGGATCTGGAGACCCATGATCTCCTGTGTCAGGTATTGCCCACGGCCGTAGGGGATGTGTTCCTTACCCAGGAGAATCGGCCCAAGGCTATGGATTTTTGGGATCTGGTCATCAGTGAAGTCCATGGTATTCGCCCGGCAGAACTTATAGCCGCCCAGAAGGAAGGAAGAAAAGTATTTGGCACCTTCTGCGTGTATGTGCCGGACGAAGTAATTCTGGCCGCAAACGGTATCGTTACGGGTCTGTGTGGCGGCAGTCAGTTCTGGGTGCCCGGCGGCGAAGCGGTGCTGCCCAAGAATACCTGTCCGCTGATCAAGGCTTCTGTAGGTGCCCGTCTGGGTCGTACTTGTCCCTTCTTCCGCATTGCGGATATGTATGTGGGTGAAACCACCTGTGACGGCAAGAAGAAGGCCTATGAGATTCTGGGAGAGGATGTGCCCATGCACATTATGGATGTCCCCCAGATGAAGCGGGAAAAGGATATCCTTAAGTGGAAGGAAGAGATAAAGGACTTTGCAAAAAAGGTGGAAGAGTTCACCGGCAATGTCATTACACCTGAAAAGCTGAAGGAAGCTATTCATATCGTCAACGAGAAGCGAAAGGCTTTGGCCCGGGTATATAATGCGCGTAAGGCCTTGAATCTGCCCATCTCTGGCAGGGATGCTCTGCTGATGATGCAGATATCCTTCTTTGATGATCCCGTTCGCTGTGCACAGATGTGTAATCGCCTGGCAGATGAATTGGAACAGAGAATCAAAGATGGGGTCAGTGTGGTACCTGCGGGCACAAAGCGTATTCTGCTGACCGGAACGCCTTTGGCCGTGCCTAACTGGAAACTTCATAACCTTATCGAAACCAGTGGAGCTGCTGTGGTTTGTGAAGAGATGTGCACCGGCACCCGGTACTTTGAGAACCTGGTGGACGAGTCCGGTGAAACTCTGGAAGACATGTACATGGCTCTTTCCCGCCGGTATATGAAGACCAATTGCGCCTGCTTTACCCCCAATACCGGCCGCATCGATGATATCCTGCGCATGGTGAAGGAATACCACGCCGACGGCGTTATCGACTGTTCGCTGAAGTTCTGCTGTCTGTATGATACGGAGAAGTATGCCGTATCCCGAGCCATGAAGGAAGCGGGCGTTCCTGTGCTGGAACTGGAAACGGACTACACCGATACCGATGCCGAACAGTTGCGTACCCGTATAGGGGCCTTTGTGGAAATGCTCAATGCCTGAGGATCGGATCCGCTGGTATATTCTCTTCGAGAATTATGAGCAGGGGTTGGCTCTTCATGCTCTGTTGGATGGAGCAGGGGTGCAGAATCGCATTGCCCCAGCTCCTCGGAGCATTCAAGGGGAGCTGAGCTGTGGAATGTCCCTGCTGTTGGAGCCAGAGGAACTGGCGGCCGCTAAAGCAGTCATAGAGGCTCATCAGGCGGCGCATTATGCCATTGTGCCTTTGGCGGGGCAGATACACAGCCACCGGGATAAATACTGTTGAAATAGTCAAAGCCCTCGGGGAACCGGGGGCTTTGATTTTACTTGAAATTTCGGATATGGGTAAAAAAATGTTGCAAGCATGCAATTCATAAACTAATGTTTTCACCAAGAATCATATCATAATTGCGGCTCAATTGTGATGAATGAAAATAGTTATGAATTGCCCAGAGCAACTTTCTTTTTTTAACCAGAGTGAATACTTTTCAAAAATGGCTATGGTCCGGGTTGCTTTGTCAAAGCGAAAACGCTGATGCCGTCCGCCTTTGGATCGGTGGTGAGCAAGTGCGCCTTTGCAATTGGTTTTAAAGTGTGCCTTTGCAATTGGTTTTAAAGTGTGGTACATTAATTGTCAGTTCAATAAATGCAATTTGTCGGAGGGGAGCTCATGATTCGTTTGGTAACAATAACACCGGATAATTGGAGACTCGGGCTCTCTGTACGCGAAGATCAGTATGATTATGTTTCTGATAGTTCCGGAATATTGGCAAGAGCTTATGCCTATCGGGATAACAGAAGTCAGGCTTTTGTGATATATGATGACAATGTTCCGGTCGGAATGGCCATGTATCATGACCTTGATGACTGGAAGGCGTATGACTTTAGTCAGTTCTTTATCGATCATCGTTATCAAAGAAAAGGATACGGGCTAAAAGCTGCTGAAATGATTCTGAAAAAGATGAAAGCAGATGGGAAGTACGACAGAGTTGTTCTTTGCTACATAAACGGTGATGAAGCAGCTAAAAATCTCTATGAAAAACTTGGTTTTCATCATACAGGTCAGGCAGATGAGGATGAGATCATCATGGAAAAAATTTTACGGTAAATTCCGGTCTGCTTATCTATTTCGTTGAAAACTTCGCACTATGTTGCATGATTTTCCCTGCTTTTTTGTCTACAATTTATCAGATTTTGTGCTATGCTATCTCTGGCACCAGTACTCAGGCAGGCAGTTTTCATGTTTTTCTCGGTGGTGATATGGTTCTCCGGGCGAATGATAAAAGAAATAAATTGCCTAGTGCCTCAACCTGCAGTTACTTCTTTTAGTTATGTGTGGAAACTGATCTGCTGGTAGTATCTTTAACGTTTATACGCCCCAGTTTGGCTCTTTTGTCAACCGCCCTGCTTCTTGGTGGAGTAGGAAAACATTCTTGATAAATCTCGTCTCAACAATGCGTTTCTACATAAGTCGTTTTGTATTTTGAGAGAAAATTGATTGTTCTGAATACAGAAGTAAGGAAAATTTTTGATAAATCGGCGCAGGGATGTAACATAAAACAGGGAGTCTCCTTTCGGGAGACTCCCTGTGTGCAGTTTCAATAAAATCAGCTGCGCAGGGGGGCGCCGCAGTTTTTCAGGGCTTCAATGATAGCGTCAAAGGCTTTGCGGATCTCTTCCTCACTCAGCGTATGGTCAGGAGACCGCAGAGAGAACGTAAAAGCCAGGCTCTTTTTGCCAAGAGGTACGCCTGCTCCGCGATACACATCAAAGAGCTCCACATTTTCTACCAGCAACTCCGACTGTGCCTTGCGGATCACATCCATAAAGTAAGCGGCTTCCTGTTCGTTATCCACCACTACGGCCAGATCCCGGTTCACCAGCGGGAAGCGGGGCAGGGGTTCAAAAGTCAGCTCTTCCTTTTCCGTCCGGTGAAGCGCTTCAAAATCCAATTCCGCCATATATACTGGCTGCTTGATGGAGAAGCTGCTCAGCACATCCGGGTGGAACTGGCCCATCTCCCCCAATTTGGTGTTTCCGCTGTAGATCTCGGCACCGCGGCCGGGCTGATAGCAGGGCGCGCCTCCCTTTCTGAAGGAGACCTCCGGTACCCGGAGCTTGTCTAGCAGAGTTTCGATCACACCCTTGAGGGTGAAGAAGCTTTCACTGTCGCCAAAGAAGGCCAGACCGACTTTTTTATGTTCCTCAGGCAGTTCTCCACCTAGATCCAGATGAATGTTGCCTACCTCCATAAACCGGCCATACCCTGTTTTGCGGTTAAGATTTCGGGCTACGGAATCCAGCATGCCCATATACAGGGTGGTACGCATAAGGCTCTGATCCTCTCCAAACGGGTTCAGCAGCCGCACGGCCTTATTGCGGGTATCCTCAGGAGCGAAGCAAAGGTTCTTCAGAGCCGTAGGACCGGTGAAGTTGTAGTTGTACATTTCCAGACAGCCGCAGCTTACCAGAATGTCCTTGATCCTGTCTTCCAGCAGATACACCGGTGCAATGGAACCCTGGACGGTATCTCCATGCATAAGTACGGGCGGAATATTTTCAAAGCCATAGACCCGGCCTACTTCCTCGGCAATGTCATGGTCGGCTTCAATTCCCTTCTCGATATCCGTCCGGTAATGAGGCAGCACGATATCCATGGTTTTGCCCTGCGGGGTGCAGCCCAGGTGAATGGGAGCCAGCAGCGCGGCCATCTGTTCTCCGGAGAAGCGGGTGTTCAGCAATCGGTTTACATGGTCTATATCGACGGTAACCACTTTGGGGGAAAGGTCGGCGTTGCAAACGTCAATGGGTTCTCCCACTACTTTGCCGGCATGAAGCTTAGCCATAAGCTCTATGCAGCGTTCCAACGCCAGATATGCATTGACGGGTTCCACACCCTTGACAAATCTGGCGGAAGCATCCGTGCTGTGACGGAGTTTTTTAGCAGTATGCCGGATATTGCTGGCTTTGAATACAGCGGATTCAAAGAATACGGCTTTGGTTTCGGGAGTGATTTCGGAGTTGAGGCCGCCCATGACGCCCGCTACACCTACGCCTTTTTCCGGGTCGGCAATAAGGAGCATATCCTTGTCCATGATCCGCTCCTTGTTATCCAGAGTGGTTACCTTCTCTCCTTCTGCGGCATTACGCACCACAATGTGTCCACCACTGATGCAGCTCAAATCAAAGGCATGCATGGGGTGGCCATATTCCATGAGCACATAGTTGGTGATGTCTACAATATTGTTGATGGGCCGCATGCCCATCATTCTCAACCTACGCTGCATCCACACGGGGGCAGGTTCGATGACAATGTCCTTCATAACGCGGCCGCAGTACCGGGGGCAAAGCTCTGTATTTTCCACGGTGACAGAGGCATAGTCTGCTGCATCGCCCTCGCCGGGGATGTGGGGCAGGACCGGCTCCCGCATAGTCTGCCCCAGGGCCGCAGCCGCTTCTCGGGCAAGGCCGATAATACTGTTGCAGTCGGGGCGGTTGGGCAATACCGCAAAGTCAAAGATCACATCGTCCCGCCCCAGAGCCTTGGCAATATCCATGCCCAGGGGCGTGTCTGCCGGAAGGATCAGGATACCGTCTACGCCGGCTCCGGGGAATTCGGATTCCGTCAGGTTAAATTCCTGACCGGAGCAGAACATGCCATAGCTTTCCACTCCGCGGATGTTGGCCACGGTGAATTCCTGAGAACCGATTTTGGCTCCGGCATAGGCAACGGGCACCACGGCGCCCTCAAACACGTTTTTGGCATTGGTCAGGATCTGAGCGGTTTTGTCCCCCAGATCCACCTGGCATACGGTGAGTTTATTGGCATTGGGATGGGGCTCCATTTTCAGGATCTTTCCGGTAATGACGCCGGAAACCCCATTGAGCTCCTTTTCATAACCGTCCAGTTCAAAGCCCCGCCACATCATTTTTTCAATGAATTCCTGGTCGGTAACGTTAAAGTCTATATATTCACAAAGCCATGATTTGGGTAAACGCATAAATAACCTCTCTTTCTGCTTCTTTTAGAACTGGCGGAGGAAGCGGGCGTCATTTTCATATTCGTAGCGGATGTCGCTGATGCCGTATTTCAGGCTGGTCACCCGATCCACTCCGATGCCAAAGGCAAAGGCACTCCATTCTTTGGGGTCCAGACCGCAGTTCTCCAACTCGTGGGGGTTGGTCATGCCGCAGCCCAAAATCTCTATCCAGCCGGTGCCTTTGCATACCCGGCAGCCCTTGCCGCCGCAGAGGGTACAACTCATATCCAGTTCGGCCGAAGGCTCCGTGAACGGGAAGTAGGAGGGACGCAGCCGGGTCTTCACGTTTTCTCCAAACAGGGCTTTAATAAAGGTATCCAGTGTACCCTTCAGGTTGGCCAGATTCAGGTTCTTATCCACTACAAAGCCTTCAATCTGCATGAACACGGGGCTGTGAGAAGCATCTACTTCATCCACCCGGAATACCCGGCCCGGCATCAGGAAGCGGAAGGGAGGTTTAAAGGTTTTCAGCGCCCGTATCTCACAGGGGGAGGTGTGGGTCCGCAGGAGCACCTTGTCATTGATGTAGAAGGTATCCTGCATATCCCGGGCTGGGTGATCCAGGGGCAGATTCAAAAGGGTGAAATTATTGTCATCCAGTTCGATCTCCGGGCCGTCAAACACTTCAAACCCCATGCCAACCAGCGCATCCCGAATAGTCCGATATGTCTGGGTCATGGGGTGCAGGCTTCCCAGCGGCTGGGGCATGATGCCCGGCTCCGTTACGTCCAGGGCTTCCCGCTTAAACTTCAGCTCCTGCGCCTTGCGGCGGAAGGCTTCTTTCTTTTCTTCCATGGCGGCTGCCAGCTCCGCCTTGGTTTTATTCACCTCGGCACCCATACGGGAGCGCTCTTCCTTGGAGATTTGCCCCATAGTGCGCAGAATGGCCGTCAGTTCTCCGCTTTTGCCAAAGAGCTGCTGCTGCAGGTCGCTGAGTTCCTGCTCTTCCTTCAGGCCGCTGAGCTTTTCCAGAGCCGCTGCCTTGATCTGTTCCAATCGCTTGTCCATGCTTGTCCTCCTTACATATGAATCCAATACTTTTTCATGTGCCAACCCCAAGAGAGGAGGCGCTTGTATTTTCGGGTATATAAAAGCGCTCCGTCCAAAGGGACGAAGCGCTCGTGGTACCACCCAAATTCGTTCGGGCGCAGGCCCGAACCTCTCTGCGCTGTAACGGGCGCCCCCGTTGCCGACTACCGGAACAATATCTGTTCTTTCCCCGGCACCGCTCACGGGTGAATCTGTATCCCTTTCCCGGCGCTCCTTTTCACCTTGCGGAGCTCTCTTTGGCAGAGTCCGGGTACCTTTCCCGTTCGCAGCGTGTACGTATCCAATACAAAATTATTTTACCACCCGGCATCCTGTGCCGTCAAGCACCAAATGCACGGTTCCTGCTTCTGCCGTGGAAACATAGGGGATATCCGCTTCCCTCAGTCGTTGGAGCAGCTGAGGAGAAGGGTGGCCATACCCATTGTTGCGACCTACGCTGAGCAATACCAGTTCCGGGTCTGCCGCTTGGAGAAACCATTCCCCTGTAGCCGTGTCGGCTCCATGGTGCGCTGCCTTGAGCACTGTGCAGTCAAGAGCGGAAAGGGGATAAAGGCTCAGCAGCAGGTTTTCTGTTTCCAGAGTGGCATCGGCGCAAAGCAGAAGGGAACTGATCCCATATTCCACACGCACCACTGCGGAAGCATCATTGTCATCCCCCATGGCTCGATCTGAGAAAGGAGAAAGAAACTTTACCATTACGCCTGCATCAAAATCGGCCGTATCCCCGCTCCAGGGACGCAAGGGGGACAGATTCTGTCTCTTTAGCTGGCGGAGCAGGGCAGGCGGATAGCCCGATTCTCCGCCGGTAAGGTACACCTGCTTCACGGGGAACTTCTCCAGCAGGGCAGCTGCGCCGCCGGCATGATCTGCATGGCAGTGGGTCAGCAGCAGTATGTCCAACTCTTTTATGTCAAGCGCTCGTAAGGCGGCGATCAGAACACCGGATGTATTCTCGCTGCCCGTATCCACAAGAAGGCTTTTTCCACCCGGGGAAAGCAGCAGCAAAGCGTCTCCCTGCCCCACGTCCAGCATATACAGGTTCAATGCGCCGGGAACGGCAGGGGAGAGAGCGGGGATGACAATCTGTTCCCGGGGACGCAGCAGAAAATACCACAGCCCCAGCAGCAACAGCACCACCGCCAACAGGGCGGCAATGGCCAGACCAAAGCTGCGGCGGACTCTTTTCTCCATGAGGGCCTCCTTGTGCAAAAATGGTTGCTTGAAGAAAGTTTTTTTGTTATACTCCAAAGAAAACGGAGGGCATCGGTATGGGCGGAAAGATCAAAGGATACAAAACCATATGCTGGATCGTATTGGGCGTTACTTTGGCGCTGGGATTACTCAGCTGGCTGTTGCTGCCGGAAAGCTGTCTGGCTCCCTTTGCCTCCCCCGAGGATCCCGGGGCGTATATGGATAAGCTTTCGGCGGTATTGAGCCTGGCGGCAGTGGGGCTGGGCTTTGACGCGGCTTTTTACTTTACCAGAGGCCGCTCGGTCTATTTCCTGCTGAGTCTGGCCGGACTGGTGCTGGAGGTTTGCCTGCTGGCGGCCAACCTGTTTTGAATCTGCATTATTCCATAAAGACGGCAGAGTACCAGTTTTCTTCCGGCTTGCCTTCGTTATCCAAAGCGTACAGAGGCAGAGAAAACTTCTTTACCGTGGCAAAAACATCTATGCCCACACTGTGGAAAGCCGGACGGGCCATGGAACGGTTGCGGCAGGGTACGCCGGTTGCGGCGCCGCATTCCTCACACAGGTTGCAGTCACTGAGGGAAAAGGCAAAATAGTACCCTTCGTGGAAGGCTTTGACTTCCAGAGCATAGGAGACCTGTTGGGAAAGGTGCCGGTCATGGGTATGGACAATAAGTCCCCATTTATACCGGGAAAACATCTCTTTATACTGCTCCATAGTCACGTTGCTGGCCGAAGGACAGGTATAATTCTTTCCCCATTCCGGGCAGCCAAACATGCATTTGAGCAAAGAACGGCTGTCAAACACGATATCCTCGATGGAAAAGGCGACTACATGCGCGGCTCCCTGTTTCAATCCTGCTTCTATATAAGGCAGTGCCTTTTGCTGATACTCGTTCATTTTGATCTCCTGTGCGTATTGTGAAAAAAGCGCCCCAACGGACGCTTTTTAATTTTGCTGCGATTCTTCCATTGCCAAAGAACGCAGCCGGTGGGAAACGGCCTGCATATCCTTGGCGGAATAGGGGGTCTCCGCTTCCTTCTCCTGACGGCAGCGGAGCAGTTCCACATAGTTCCACATAAAGCACCGCCTCCACCGTATGGCGGCCCAAGTCATCCAGGCGGCTGTACCCCTCCAGCAGCTCCCGGCGGCTCCTATCCAGAAATACGCTCAGATCCGAAGTGACCGCCTGTATGTCCAGAACCTTGCACATGGCTACTACGATCTCATAGGAAGAACCTTTCAAATCGTTGTTCAGAGCCGTTACCACCGTGGATAGGGGAATACCTGCCTGTAAGGCAAACTGCCTTACAGAACGGTACTGCCTATGGATCTCCTGGCGAATAAGCTGCGTTAGTTCGTTTAAATTCATAATATGTACGATACCACGTTTATGAGAAAATGTCAATTATTGGGGAAAGATGTCTCACGCTTCTGCTGTTCATACAACAGGGCCTGGATCACTGCATCCATGGAGCGCACTCCGTGATCATCCAGCTCTTTGAACTTCTGCGCCGCGGGCAGATCCTGTGCGGCCAGCGAGCGGTTCACCATGGGCAGAGGTACCCCCAGCTTGGCATAGATAGCCGCTGCAGTTTCAAAACGGGCCGTTTCAATGCCATGATTCAGGATGCTGTTGAGCGTGGATTGGGGAATGCCCAGCTCTTTTGCCAGCCGGTTTACCGAGCCGTATTGCTCAGTGATCCGCTGCAGCAGCAGTAAGGTTTCGTCTTTCATATCCATAAATCCCATAAAAAGTTATCACATATATATATAGATAAGTATAGCCGATTGCACGGTATAAAGTCAATATGTTAGTTGAATTATCTTTTACCGATAATAATAATCGAAAAAAACGGCCGTTTCCGGCCAGGGGCAGTTGATTTACTCGGGCAGAATGTCAAAAACAGTCAACAGCCCGTCTTTTACATAAAAGCGAACGTCAAAGCCTGCATAAGCAAAACCGTAGGGACAATCCTTGTCTTCCAGATAGGCGGGGCGTGGATCCAGAGCCAGGGATTCCAGCAGCGGGCGGCGCTTTTCCGCTGGCAGGCGTTCCAGTAATGCTTCCGGGCAATGAACCTGCACCCGGTCTTCCCGGTGGGCATCGGCAAAGCCGCCCTTAGCTTCCGGGTGGCTGTCTGTAAAGGGCAGATAAGGCTTGATATCGAAGATGGGGCTGCCGTCCATAAGATCGGCGCCGCCTACCAACAGTACACAGCCTTGCCCGGGTCGCTTTTCTATGGCCAATAACTCTACGGAGCTAAGTCCGATCGGATTGGGACGAAAAGGGGAACGGGTAGCAAATACACCCATGCGCTTGTTTCCACCCAGCCGTGGGGGCTTTACCATGGGAGACCAGCCCTCCTGGTGCACCTCACTGAAGCCCCACAGCAGCCAAAGGTGGGAATATCCGTCCAGCCCACGCAGCGCGTTTTCATCCCGGTAGGGGGGCTCAAAAATGATGACGGAACGTTGCTCAGGCACTAACCCGCTTTGCCGGGGAATGCCGAATTTAGAGGTAAAGTCGCTTTGTATCCGGGCGATCACCCGCAGAGTCATATCCATATCGGTCTCTGAAAATCAGGCCGGGGCAGCAGGCAAGCCGACCCCCGGCCTGAATATGTACGGTTTACTTTACAGCAATGGCTTCCACTTCCACCAGACCGCCTGCGGGAAGAGCAGCGACCTCCACACAGGAGCGGGCGGGGCAGTCCTGGGGGAAGTACTCGGCATAAATGGCATTGACAGCCTTGAAATCACTCATATTCTTGACGAATACAGTGGTCTTGACCACGGTTTGCAAACTGGCGCCTGCGGCTGTAAGCACGGCTTTCAGGTTTTCCAGGGCCTGACGGGCTTGGGCTTCCACGCCTTCAGGGAGCTTGCCGGTGGCCGGATCAATGCCCAGCTGACCGGAGGTAAACACCAGACTGTCGGTAGTTACGGCATGGCTATAAGGGCCGATGGCAGCGGGGGCATTGGGGGCGGTAACGGTTTTCTTCATAAAACAATACACTCCAATCTTTTTCTTTCAGTATAGCATAAAAGTCCGCCTGCGGGAACAGCTAAATTGAAATATACCGCATGGGGGTATTAAAAAGAGAGAACTTGAAATTGCCTCCGGCAGGCATCTGGGCCCCTGTGTTCGGACGATCTGGCCGGAGGAACTCTACATATTTAGCATAACAAGTTAAATGACCTGTGTCAATCTCGTAACGACACTGTAAGAAGGTTTAATGATTGGGGCACACTCTATACAATGATACGGAACGGGGGTGCAGCCATTGAAGAAGGAATATAAGCCGCTGTATGAAAAATTCGGATTGAACGTGGTATATTACCGGAAACAAAAAAACTGACACAATTGCAGCTGGCGGAACTGGTAGATATTGACCGCAGCCACATAAGTGCCATTGAACTGGGGAATGTGGGCGTATCCTTTGATGTAATATTTAAGCTTTGCGAGGTGCTGGAGATCACACCAAAGGAACTGTTTGACTTTCGGTAAATACGGAAGGGGCTCTGCTGTGCCGAGAATTCCCGGCAAACGGAAAATGAGTGGGCCTTTAAGTCCTCAACGTCCTGCAAAAAGAACTTAAAAGCATATAGTGAACAGAAAACAGAGCGGCGCATATGCCGCTTTTTTGCATGAAGTAAATGTCAGATTTTTTAAAAAACAAACAAAAAGCCATCCCTTAAGGAATGGCTTTCGTTGGAGCTGGTGATGGGAGTCGGACCCATGAACCTCGTCATTACCAATGACGCGCTCTACCAACTGAGCTACACCAGCGCTGCAAGAGCTATTATACTGGCAGGGAGAAGAAAATGCAAGCTTTTTTTTGAAAAAACAGAAAATATTTTTAAGAAAAAAGAAAGCATCCTTTTTCTCCCCGCAGTTTTCAAGTAAAACAGGCTTTTTATTCCATAGCAGCGCCGATGGCTGTAATGAATCCGGCGTTTTCGGGCACGGTGAAATGTACGTTGTGCAAGGCGCTGACCTGTTCCAAAATGGCAGGCACTCCGGGGAAGGAGGCAATGGTGCCTACAATGAGCACCTTGCGGGTGAAACTGCCTTTTACTGCAAAGGCGGCCATTACACCAATGCTCTGGAACACCAGATTATAAATACCCAGGGCTCTGTCCTCTGTAAGTGTCTGCGCATTGAGCTTGCCGAAGTTGGCTACGGTGGTCTCCGGCTTCAGGTTGGAAACGGTACCGGAGGAAACATCTTTCAGTACCAGATCCACCCGTGTCAGATCTCCCTTGGAAGCAAAGTCGTAAAATTGCTGCATGTTGTCAGTACCGCACATAGCCCGGCTCATGCCAAGAAGCATGCCGCCACCCAGACCGGTGCCGCCCAGATGCCGGGAAAAGAGGGGATTCACCAACAGGAAAGAAGTGCCCGTACCAACGCTCACCACCAGACTGTTGTGTACATGAGCATACTTTCGTGCTCCGCGTGAAAGAGCGTTGAATTCCTCTACGCGGGTGGTAGGAAGACCGCGAACGTTCCCGTCTATGCCAAAAGCGCCTACACCGGTAAGGGCGACCCGTTTTACACCGTTCAGACCGATCCGGTCCAGGGCTTCGTCAAGAGTCTCCGTGTCTTCTTTTTTCAGAGTACGAAGCACCTTGCCGCCCTTGACCAGAGCCAGTTTGGTGGTGCTGCCGCCAATGTCAATGCCCAGCACCAGTTCCCGGGGTTCCAGAGCAAAGTAAACGGCGGGTACCAGCACTACGGCGGCAATGATCTCAATGATGCCGTTCAGGGCGGCAATAGCAGCTACAATGCTTTGCAGAATGGTCAGTACGCTGGCTTGCTCATACCCTTCCACACCATGAATGCGGCAGTAAATCGTCATGGCGGAAAGCACCAGTACCGTGTTGGTCAGAGAACCGGCTACGGCAGCAATGCCGATGGAAAGATTTCTGGTCAGGCGGGTCTTTTTCAGTGCAGCAAAAACCAGACCGCTGACGGCTCCTACCAGCACCCGGGGGAACAGGGCAACAAACACGTTGGCAAACCCATAAGGCTGGAACCACGGCATGGCCAGCAGACAGCGGAGAATGCAGGTAAGCCCCCAAACAGCACCTACCACGGCGCCGTATTTCCACCCCAGCAGCACACCGGCCAGAATGGTGACGATGTGCAGGGTGGTGATCTCCAGGGTACCTCCTACAGTGATATAACCTGTATAAGGCACAACGGTCATGACCACGACCAATGCGCAAAGAACAGCGGCCAAAATCAGGTCGCGGAGAGACTTACGGTTTTTCATCGAAAAACTCCTTTCCGTGAAGTACCCTGATTATAGTAGAAACTTTTGTATATAGCAACCTGAAAATGGAAAAGTTCTCCCAGAAAAAGAATAGAAATCCCGGAAAAGGGCATAGTATCTTCATCAATACCGAAGGGAACCGTGTTATGAAGGAAAAGCTGTCGGATAAGGCCTTATGGGCCATTGTGGTGGGCATTCTGGCCGGAGCAATTATTCTGGTGCTGTGTCTGGCGGCGGGGGAGGGAGCCGTTTCCGGTAAGGCTTTGCTGCCTACACCGTCCGTTCATCCGACTCAAACGCCGGAGCCGACCTCTCCCGGCCCCACTGGAGTCCCGGCGGGGTACAGGCTGCCGCTGGTACCCATATGGGAAACTCCCAGTCAAACAAACGTCCCCTATTCTACCCCCGGTTCTGTGCAGGAAGCCTCCGGAGCACCGCCGGTATTGGGAGTCTATGACGATACCACCCGCACCCTCGCGGCGGCAGGCCTTCTTGCAGGAAAGCCCGTCGCCGTTTTTATGATACGGCAGAGGGAAGAAACGCTCTCCGTTCTGGGAGTAAGCCGGGAGGATTTTTCTGCGGAGGAAACACCGGCCATGACCATGGAGATGTTACTGAATAAGCTGGCAAAGAGTACGGGGGTGCAGCTTCAGGAATATATATATGTAGAGATGGAAGGATTGGAAGCTCTGATCCGGGAAACAAAGGCAGCGGATGCGTACCTTCTTCAGGAAAAAGCGGCTATGGAAGCCCAGGGAGAGGCCAGAGTCAGAGCCATGCTCCTGCTAGGAGCAGAACTTTACAGGGATCTGAAGAATATTTCTCCCTTGAAGGGACTCCTGTTGGAACGGGCGATGCGGGGCCTGTGGGGCAGCAGCCTTAACAAAAGCCAGGTATGGAAGCTGGGAGGCGCCATAAAACGCTGCAAAAACATGGAGCTTTTGTTGATCCCAGCCAACATGGAGGAAGACGAAAAAAATATTTTGAAGAATTTTTTCTCAGCCGGTTGACAGATGCGGAAAAGTTTGCTATTATAATCCTCGCGTCAAGCCTTTCGGGAGCATAGCTCAGCTGGGAGAGCACTTGCCTTACAAGCAAGGTGTCACAGGTTCGAGCCCTGTTGTTCCCACCATTCGGCCCGGTAGTACAGTTGGTTAGTACGCCAGCCTGTCACGCTGGAGGTCAGGGGTTCGAGCCCCCTCCGGGTCGCCATGTGCCTCGGTAGCTCAGTTGGTAGAGCAAGGGACTGAAAATCCCTGTGTCGGTGGTTCAAGTCCACTCTGAGGCACCATTTTTTTATGCGGGAATAGCTCATTTGGTAGAGCGCGGCCTTGCCAAGGCCGAGGTGGCGGGTTCGAGCCCCGTTTCCCGCTCCATTTGCTGGCACCATGGCCAAGCGGTAAGGCACGGGTCTGCAAAACCCTTATCCCCGGTTCGATTCCGGGTGGTGCCTCCATAAAAAAGAGCATTGCAAAAGCAGTGCTCTTTTTTTAGAAAAACAAGTTCATTTTGGCGGTAGACAGGTAGTTCGCACTTTGCATGGCAAGGATCAAATAATATACGTATCACGAAAGGCGGAGGTTTTATGACTACAAGACAAATGGATCTGTTTATTCGGCATTGTGATAAATACTTTGGGCAAAAAAACGAACAAGTGATACATCCGACCGCCATGAATGAATTCCATATAGACATTCTTCTTTATGGTCCGAACGATAAATTTCCGTATTGGAAAATGGTCACCATGGGAGCAAGCGACTATAAAATGCCATCGGCAAAAGGCGCAATAGCCAGACAAAACGAGTATATTATGCTCATCGATAAAGATGCGGATATGAATGATAAAGATACCGCTCTCTGGTACTGTCAGAAGCTTTGGATGATTTCCCGCTATTCCTTTGCCAATAAAATCAGTATTACTTACGGGCATAGCATTGAATGGAAAAACGAGGATGAAGCCGACGAAATGGTTGCTGCTTTTATTGAATTTCCTCAAATGTTTGATTACGGTATATTGCATTACAAATCAGGGCTGTTTACAGATATCGCTTGCCTTTTGGTTGTGCTCTTGAACAAAGATGATTTTGATCGGTTGGTGAAAATCGGTCCGCAGCAATTCAGTGAATACCTGTTTCCGGAAGATGGAAATGCGCATAAGCATTTTCTGTCTGAAAGAAATCGAAGCAAGAAATTCTGAATATCTTTTAAGGGGTTTATACTCAGAAGGAAATTCTTTGGATGTCCCAGCAAAAGCTCAGAGTAAATCTGGGCTTTTGTTTGTCTTTGTTCTGCCGTGCGTTTTGACGTTGCGGTCAACGGCATCCACGGGATAATGCAATGCATATTTTCACGGCTTTGCTGTTTACAACGAAATGGTTCCATGGCATACTGAAAATGTTCCGGGCATATCAGGAAGCAGCAGGAGGAGAAACATGAAGGTTGCTTTGGCAGGAAGCCGGTTTGTAAACGGTGACATGGCATTTAATCTGACACAGATAGAACATTGGGCGCGGGAGGCCCGGCGCCGCGGGGCAGAACTGATCTGCTTTGGAGAGGCCTTTCTGCAAGGCTTTGATGCCTTAAGCTGGTCTTATGAGACAGACACAAACATAGCTGTCAGGACGGATTCTTCCGTCTTTACCCGGCTGAAAGCACTTTCCGCCGGACTTGGCATCGACCTGCTTTTGGGTTATATAGAAAAGGAAGGGGAGAGCCTGTATTCCTCCTGCGCTCTTATTGAAGGCGGAAGGCTGACACAGAATTATCGCCGGATTTCCTGGGGGTGGAAGGAATATACACGAACGGATGCCCACTATCGTGAGGGAGTAGAACCGATCGTGTTCTCCTACCGGAACAAGAAGTGCCTGATAGGCTTATGCGGAGATCTTTGGGACTTTCCGGAACGGTTTGCTCTGGGAGAGGACTTGCTTTTCTGGCCGGTATACATTGATTATACGCCGGAGGAATGGGAGGGCAACGCAAAAGACGAGTATGCCCTTCAGGCGAAGAAATGCTGTTCTCAGGTTCTGTTGATAAATTCTCTTTGCCGGGAGGCCGGGGCCTCTGGCGGCGCCTGTTTGTTTGAGAACGGCAAGGTCCTCCGGGAACTGCCCATGAGACGGGAAGAATTGCTGCTGGTGGAACTCGACTGAAATGCTGCGGGAGGTTTTATGTCTGAATACATAATGGATCTGAGAAAACTGTTGGGCAATCGCCCATTGATGCAGGCTGGAGCCAGCGTCATGGTGGTAGACAGTCAGGATCGGGTGCTGCTGGAAAAACGCCGGGATAACGGCCTTTGGGCGTATGCCGGAGGTGCCGTGGAGTTGTATGAATCCGTGGAAGACGCCGCTCGCCGGGAATTGTTGGAGGAAACCGGACTTATAGCTGAAAAAATGACTTTGTTCGGCCTGTTTTCCGGACCGGAGATGGCCTATACATATCCTAACGGGGACAGAGTTTCCAACCTGGATGCGGTGTATTTGTGCCGGGAGTATCACGGGGAGCTTCGTCCTCAGCCGGACGAGGTCACAGAGCTTCGCTTTTTTGCCCGGGAGGAACTTCCCAATGAGGAGGAGCTGATGCCCCCTAATCGTCCTGCACTTAAAAAGTGGCGGCAGGACGGGTTTGATTACAAAGCGTATTGGCGGGCTGTCCTTGCCCAGGATGCCTCCGCCATGGAGCCCTTTTTCTGGCCGGAGGCACTGATAGACTGGCCTAATACCAATGAACGGTTCACCTGGCGGGCATTTATCCGGGCTAATTGTGAGTATCCCGGCCGATGGGAAGGAGAGATTCTCCGGGCAGAATTCCTGAAAGATCGGCTGGTCACTGTGGTGGCTGTCCGGGGTAGGGAAGGGGGACCCGCCCTGCATGCGGTATCCTTTTTTACACTTCGGCAGGGACGTATCCTGCATTTAGAAGAATACTGGGGAGATGACGGCCCGGCGCCTCGCTGGCGGCAGGTCATGGCCATCGGTCAACCCCTGCATCCGGAAAAATAATACTTTGCGCGGCGGCTCCTTATGAGCCGCTTTTTTCCACCGGGGTATCCCCCGTGCAGTTTGCCGAAGCGGAAAGGAGCAACTTCAAATCCCGTACCACCATCCAGTCTGACGGGGTGGAGCTCCAACTCTCCCTCATGGATATGGACGGACGCTTTACCAACGAGCAGAAGCTGGAACGCGCCCGTAAGGCCATGACCGCCCAGGCGCAAAGAAAGCTGGACATGATCGGTAAGATATCCAAAGCACTGGGTATGGACGTGGTGGTCCATGACTATATGCGGGGATCCAACGGCTACTTCGGAGAGGACGGGAAGATCCACTTCGTGCTCTCCGGCCATATGTCCGTGGCCAGAGTCGCCGCCCATGAGCTGACCCACCAGATGCAGTCCGTAGCCTCCGAGAAGTATACCGTGGTCCGTGACCAGCTGATCGAGGACGTAGGCCAGGACCGCTTTGACCGGTTGCTCAAACGCAAAGCAGCCCAGTACGGGTACAACATGGAATCCGAGCAGGGACGGCTTGCCTGTGATGAGGAAGTCATAGCCGAATTGTGCGAGGGCATGCTGTCTGACAAGGACAGACTGGAACGCTTTGCCGAGCGTCACACCGACACCGCCCTTACCTTAAAGGAACGATAGACTATGTGATCCCGTATCACGCCAGCGGCATGAACAAGAACATGCGTAAGTATCTGGATATCAGGTCCTGGACGGAATACACCAGCACCCAGAACGAGCGCGGGAACAACAGGGGCAAGAAGGGAGACGCGCCTGCCCTGGCGGAATGGTTTAACGAAGCGGAAGCCGTAAAGGCCAAGGACGGCAACGCCTACATGAGGGAGGCAAGCGAGAAGTACCTCCAGCTTTGCTATGAGCGTAACCTGATCCCCAAGTTCTCCCAGTACCTGGTGAAAGGGGAAGACGGCCGCTACAGCCTGAGCCCCGAATATGAAAACTACTGGAAGATGCTGGTGGACCGGAAGATGGTAAACCAGAAGACCGGGAAAGTGATCCAGCAGAAGCCTGTGCTCCCCGTGTTTGACGATGCCACAATCATGAAAATCCTGGATGACCGCCTGGCGGATCCGGCAGTGCAGGACGCCGAGAAAGCGGCTGACATCGTAACGAGCCGGTTTGCCGACTGGACAAAGGGACGCAACAACGCCTCTGCGGAAGCCATAGAGGAGGCCAAGCGGATCCGTGACCGGTCCGCTGCTCTGACGGTGCAGAAGACCGTGGGAAGCAATGGTACCAGTTATTCTCTGAACACTTCTGTGAGCGAAGAATATAAGGATGCTGATTTTGCAAAGAACGGTACCATATATACCTATGATTTTCTTGTCAAGCAGAAACCTATACAGATAGTCACCGTGGCAGACACAGCGCAGACACAGGGTGAAAATAACCATGTGGACGTAAAGGCCGTTGTGGAAACGGGAATGGAAAACGCACTGGAAAACGGACGTAAATACAAAGACGTATGCTTGGTGAGAAACAATTATACAGGAAGAGAAATAAGCGTAAGCGCAAATACCCTGCGCCATGGTTTGGGAGGTAATCGAAACAGGGTTATTACGAATGCAAAGGCTACAGAAAAAATAGGGGAGATTCTGAAAAATTCTATTCCTGTAAACGGACTTAAAAATAAAGCGGATGTAGATTCCACCTATGCTATGGCCGGAATCTTGATGGACACGAAAGGAAATCAATTTATAGCAATATCCACGATTGAACAGAAAAGCGATAAAGTGAGTGATATTGCAGTGTATGATATAGCTCATGCGATGAATGCGCGCATGAAAAAAGGAAGCACCGCTGGCATGTTTCATCCACAGGGTGTTACCCCCTCGACTGCTTCCTACGCCTATAAAATACAGGACTTTTTGCGCATTGTCAATAGCACGCATAAAAGTATTTTGTCGGAAAGTATTCTTGCTGCTTTGGGAGAAACAAGACCAGAGAATGGAACGTATAGCGACCAGGTCCTTTACTCCCTGGATACGGAGCAGCTGGAAAAGACCGTCCGTGCCATTGACACAAAGGCGCTGGAAGAAGGCCTGCAGAGCATGACCCTGACCAGCAATGTCAACAGCTTCACAATGAAGGATCCTTCCCGGTTTTTGACGCCATCTCAAAGAATAATACGGATCTTCGGGATGAGCTGCATGACATCTTTGAGAAGCCACATTCCGAAGCACCGGCCTGTATGCCCGTAACCTTGAAAAGATGCAGGAGCGTGTAAAGAACATCGCCAAGGAAGCGGGGGTCATCTCCCAGGATGGGAAGAAGTTCGACAAAGCGGCCAGTGCGGCGGTGCAGAACATAGGCGAAGGGATCGCCCCCATTGCATGCAGCGTAGAGGCAAAAGTAGTGGGAGCAGACACCATATCTCTGAAGGCCACCCGGAAAGACTCCGAGATCCTGTCCGGAAACTGCACATTGGAAGCATAGTTCTTTGGAATATGGAAGAGGTTGGTAGAACGTCAATCAAACATAAAGCCGCTCACACGGGAGCGGCTTTTACCGGAATACCGGCGTATCTTATAATTCCGGCAGGAAGCGATGTACCAGAGTCGGGATCTCTCCGCTGCGCATAAGGGCGTTCATAGCGGTTATATCCACCCGAAGCTCATGATCCTCTGCCATAAAGGGGACGTCCCGGCGCACCAGTTGGAATAATGCCTCATGGACGGGGGAAAGGGCTTCCTGCTCGCCACGCAACTCAATACCCTGCACGGCAGCCATAAGCTCAAAAGACAGGACGGAATACAGATTCCCCACAATGACCTTCAGCTTTCGGGCGGCGGTGGTGCCCATGCTTACATGATCCTCCTGATTAGCGGAGCTGGGGATGGAATCCACGCTGGCGGGATGGGCATGCACCTTATTTTCCGATACGATGGAGGCGGCGGAATACTGGCAGATCATGTATCCGGAATTCAGCCCGCCGTGAGGGGTCAAAAAGGCAGGCAGCCCATTGGAAAGAGCCGGGTTCACCAGTCGTTCCAGACGCCGTTCGCTGATGCTGCAAAGCTCGCTGGCCGCGATGCCCAGATAGTCAAAAAGCAGTGCCATGGGCTCGCCGTGAAAATTTCCGCCGGAAATGACGCTTTCATCCTCCGTATACAGGATAGGATTGTCCGTAACGGAGTTGATCTCTATTTCCAGCTTATCCTTGGCATAGTCTATGGCATCCCGGACGGCACCGTGCACCTGAGGCACGCAGCGCAGGGCATAAGCATCCTGTACCCGCAGATCCCGGCTGGCTTCCATGGTAGGACTGCCGGCAAGGAGCCTGAGCAGGTTGGCCGCCGTGCGCATCTGCCCCTGATGGGGGCGAACGGTATGAAGACGGGGTTCAAAAGCATTGGTCAGGCCGTGAAGCGCTTCCATGGTCATGGAAGCAGTGACGTCCGCCAGTAAAGCACCTTCATTCAGATCATGCCAGGCCAAAGCCCCGATAGCCGTCATGCACTGAGTGCCGTTGATGAGAGCCAGACCTTCTTTGGCCAGCAGGTGATAGGTGGGCAGGCCTGCCTGCTCCATAGCCTGGGCCCCGGGCATCCGCTTTCCTTTATAAAAAGCTTCTCCGCGGCCCAGCAGCACCAGAGCCATATGTGCCAGAGGGGCAAGGTCGCCGCTGGCACCCAGGGAACCCTGCTGGGGGATCACCGGGTGTACTCCTGCGTTGAGCATATCGATCAGGCACTGGATCAGTTCCCGGCGAATACCGGAAAAGCCTTTTGAAAGGGCATTGGCACGCAGAAGCATCATGGCTCGCACCACATCCTCGCTAAGCGGGTCTCCTACGGCTACGCAGTGGCTGAGGATCAGGTTTTCCTGCAGCTGACCGCTCTGTTCCCGTCCGATGGAGATCTTGGAAAATTCCCCGAATCCGGTGGAAATGCCGTAGACACGGCGCCCCTCCGCCAGAATTTTTTCTACCAGCGCACGGGAGCGGTCTATCTGCTCAAAACAATCCGGGGAAAGGCGTACTTTGGCGCCCTGCCGTGCCACCGCATATACGTCCTCCAAAGTCAGATGCTCGCCGTCAATAACAATTTCTGCTGTGCCATGAAATGCTTCCAATACCGTGCCTCCCGTATAAGTTTTGTTCGTTTATAGAGTATCATTTCCGGTGGGGCAAGTCAAATAATATATTTTGCAGGCAGCGTTCGGGGCTGGCAGTGCTTTGCAATGTCCACTTGAAAGTTTTGTTTTGTCTGTGATCTCGCCGGTGCAAGCTCGGTCATCATTAATCTCTTATCTCTGTAAAATAAAAGGACGAGCCGCCAAAAGACCCGTCCTTTGTTTTTCTTGGAAGGAATATAAGTAAAACAGAAGTTCCCTTGCCGGCCCGTAAGCTTTACAGCGCCAGTTTCATGTCCCCCTCTTTGATCAAGCCCAGTTCCCGCATGGGAAGGGCAATGGCCCAGCTGAGCAGGGCGGGAAGTACAAAGCTGATCAGCAACAGCCCGATCCAGTCCATGGGGGTGATAGCGGTCTTGATCCCAGCTGCAATATCGTTGACCCAGCCGGTATATACACCTATTTGTCCCACCAGGCCGCAGGTGCCCATACCGGAGGATACCGCGGCTCCGTTCATCTCCAACTTGAACAGGCAGGTGGCCATGGGGCCCGTAATGGCAGAGGCCAGGGTGGGCGGGAGCCAGATCAAAGGATTACGGAGTATGTTGCCCATTTGCAGCATACTGGTGCCGATGCCTTGAGCCACCAGACCACCCCAGCGGTTTTCCTTGAAACTTATGACGGCAAAGCCGATCATCTGCGCGCAGCATCCGGCAACGGCAGCGCCTCCAGCCAATCCTTGCAAAGACAGAGCGGCGCATATGGCAGCAGAACTGATGGGCAGAGTCAATGCAATGCCTATGAGCACAGATACAACGATCCCCATGAGGAAGGGCTGCTGTTCTGTGGCCCACATGATGGCCTTGCCTACGGCACTGGCGGCAGTACCGATGGGTGCTGCTACCAGGGAAGCCAGCCCCACTCCCACAAGAATGGTAACGATGGGGGTCACTAACAAGTCGATTTTGGTTTCCTTGGAAACCAGCTTGCCACATTCACTGGCCACAATGGCTACCACATATACGGCTAAAGGGCCTCCAGCGCCTCCCAGCAGATTGGTGGCATATCCTACAGGGATCAGGGAGAAAAGCACCAGCAGGGGACTGTGAAGAGCGCACCCAATGGCTACGGCCATGCCCGGTCCCACCATGGCGGAAGCAAACTTGCCGATGGTATAGCCGGTTTCTCCCAGAGTAAAAAGAACTTGGGTAAGGAAGCCTATGTGAAGCTGGGTCCCCAGCGTATCCAGGATCGTTCCTACCAGAAGTGTGCAGAAAAGCCCCTGAGCCATGGCGCCCATGGCGTCTATGCCGTAGCGTTTGCCGGAAAAAATAATGTCCTTCCGCTGCAGGAAGGCTTTGAACTTGTTCATGACGGAATGGATCCCCTTTCATGTATACACGACAATACGATCTATACATTCAGTATAGCATGTCTCTTTGCGGGGCGCAAGCTGAAAAGGTTTTTGCAATGCTCACTGCAGTGAGGTATATAAAAAAGCATCCCGAAGGATGCTTTTGCTTTCTTGCAGAACTCATAGAACTCAGCGAAATTAATACTTACGCTTACGGGCTGCTTCGGCCTTCTTCTTACGCTTTACGCTGGGCTTCTCATAGTGCTCACGGCGGCGAACCTCAGCCAAGACGCCGCTCCTGGCGCACTTGCGCTTCCATCTTTTCAGAGCGCTTTCCAGGGATTCGTTTTCTCCGACTCGAATTTCCATCTTTTTCCCCCCCCTCTTGAGCCAACATCATGCGATGGGGGTTGAGATTCCCATACGCACCTTGCCCATTATACCCGAGACGCTTCCTTTCGTCAATGACTTTCTTGAAGAAAACTTTCAAGTTCTTTTGGCCTCTGCGTAAACTCCATCTTTGCAGCGGCTTTGACAGATGGTGGAAACTCCGTTATACTGTTGCCAAATGGAGAAAGGATACTCCCTGAAATGGCAAAGCTGTATTTTCGCTACGGGGCCATGGGCTCCAGCAAGACCGCCAATGCGCTGATGGTGCGCTATAACTATGAGGAGCGGGGGAAGAATGCCCTCATGCTCAAACCTTCTACGGATACCCGGGACGGAGTGCGGACCATTCGTTCCCGCTGCGGCCTGGAAGCCCCCTGTGAGCTGATAGAAGAGCTGGATATAGAAAAGGTAAAGGCTCATGTCTATGATTGCCTGATTGTAGATGAAGCACAGTTTCTCACCAGGGAACAGGTGGAGCAGCTGGCCTATATCTGTGATGAATATAACGTGCCCGTAATTTGCTACGGATTGAAAACGGATTTTCAGGGCAACTTTTTTGAGGGGAGCCATTGGCTGCTGGCTCGGGCAGATGCCATCGAAGAAGTCAAGACTATCTGCTGGTGCGGTCGAAAGGCTACCCAGAATGCCCGGCTGGATGGTTATGGCCATGTGACCAAGGTGGGAGAGCAGGTAGTGCTGGGAGCCAATGATACCTATATCGGCCTGTGCCGCCGTCACTGGCGGCAGGGGGACCCGGGGCCGGGTTTGCGGGCGCCGGAGCAGGAGCATAAGGGTGAGTAAAGGCGCAGGTTACCGGGTATATCTGACGGTAGTGTTTTGCATCATCGGGGTTTGTTTGCAGATCCTGTACCTGTGGATCTACCCCACGGGGGATACCAACCGGCATTTGCAATATGCCCTGATACTCCTGTGCCTGTATTATGTCATGCGCACGCATGGAACCGGCCCGGATGGATTGCTGAGCCTGTGGGCTATTGCATGCACGGCGGGCGCGGATTTTTTTCTGGTTGCACTGCGGCAGGAACAGCGGCTCCCGGGTATGGCGGTGTTTGTACTGGCGCAGGCTCTGTGGGCCATACGGCTCCTGCGAATGGAAGGCGGCCGGAGAGCGCTGCTGCACGGGATCAGCTGGTTGCTGACGGCGGGAGCTTTGGCCGTGGTTTCGGTGATAATAGCCCGGGGCATAGATGCAGTACTGCTGCTGACAGCGGTATATGGAGCCTTTTTGCTGACCACGACAGTCTTCGCCTGGGTCGGTCGGGAAAACTTGCTCTTCACTTTGGGGATGAGCCTGTTTGTGTGCTGCGACATGTTTGTGGCCGCCAACTGTGCCGGGAGTTATATGGATACAGGCGCATTGCCTCTGGCGGAACAGATGAACGGTATACCTTTTAATATGATGTGGGCTTTTTACGGCCCCAGCCAGATGCTTCTGGCCCTCAGTGCCCGGGATGGCGAGGAGAGAAAAACATAAAAAAGGGTTCCGAAAGACAGACTTCGGAACCTCTTTTATTTGTGAAAATGCAGAAATCAAGGATGGATGGCCGTATTCGCTTTATGCGGCGTCAGCGGGTGTAAGTTTCTTCCAGATGATGCAGAAACTTCTCCTCTTCCTGAATACGATGAGATACATATGCCTTGGAGACCGGTTCCTGCCTGAGTTCATTTTCCTGCTGTTCCTGAAGAAGGGAGCAGCGACGGGCATGCAGAACCTGTGCGGCGGCTTTTTTATCCATAAGGGGGAAATGCTCTACACGGAAAAGAAATTCTTCGGATTCCAAAAATTCTTCCGGCTCTACCTGCCCCAGTAAGGTGAGAAAATAGGTTCGTCCGGCGTTGGTCAGAGAGTACACCTTTCTGCGGGGGCGGCGGCTGACGGACTGTTCTTCCATGCTTACCAATCCCTGCTCCTGAAGCTTCCAGAGCAGCGGATAAACCCGGTTATGATTGGGCTTGTAGCGCTTCAGGCGCTCCATCAGCTGATACCCGTATTGCGGTCCCTGATTCAAGTAGGCTAGGATCATCAGCTCCAGCATAGGCATCCTCTCCTTTATATGTAAAATGCATTCCATGACACTTTTAATATGTTTTCCTAATTATAGAACTTTTTTCCCGGTTAGACAAATAGGTTATTTATAATTAACATGAAAATGCATATTTCGCACAATTTAATGGCCTGTCGTTTGAACATAGATAAAGGCTTTCATTTTTTTTCTGTTTGAAGTATACTGTAAACAGAAAACGGGAGGCATCAAATATGGTAGAGGTTGTGGCAGCTCTTATCTGGCGGGGCGACAGATTCATGATCTGTCAGCGGCCGGCTTACAAAGCCCGGGGACTTTTATGGGAATTTGTAGGCGGTAAAGTGGAGCCCGGCGAGACCCGTCCGCAGGCTCTTGCACGGGAGTGCATGGAGGAGCTGGGTGTGCAGATAGAGGTGGGGGATCTGTTTATGGATCTTACCCATGTGTATCCGGATATTACGGTGCATTTGAGCCTGTATACCTGCACGCTGCCGTATGGACAGGAACCCCAAAAGTTGGAACATGCAGACATACGTTTCATCCCCGTTTCGGAAGCAGGAGGATACTCTTTTTGTCCGGCAGATGCCCCCATTCTGGAGCGTATCAGGGAGCTGTACGGAGAAAAACAGGCATAAGCATACAAAAAAAGAGCCCTGACAAGGCCCTCATTTAAGAAGTAGGGGAGAAACTCAGACTTTTTTGGACCAATCCCGCATGACCAGAAACTTGTTTAGCGGGAACTGTACTAAAAAAGAAACAAACTGGCACAGAAGCTTCACCGCTACCGCTCCGAGCGTTTGCCCCAGAACACTGCATACCGGCTCGCTGATAATCGTGGGGAGCCACAATACCAGTACATAAGTGCACAGCACCACGGCTGCATACAGAATGCCGCTGAGCAGCACGTTGCCGGAGGCAGAAAAAGTGGTTTTGCGCTGAACGAAGAAGTTTACTGTCTGACTCACGGCAAAGCTGATTCCAAAGGAAAGCAGCGCGCACAGTCCGCCGTTGGAGACGGAATAGTCCAGAAGCCACCAGTGAACGGGAATATTCTTTAATCCGGTAAAGAGCACGTAATTGCCCAGGGAAAAGACGGCCAGATCCACTACAGTGGCCACAGAGCCAATGAGCCAGAAAAGGAGCATCTGCCCCCAGGCGCCGGTTTTTGCTTTGAAGCGCTCCAGAAAATTTTGTGTACCCATGAGAAAGAGTATAGCAGAACCGATGACTGCGGGCAAGGCCGGCATGGGAATGATTCAGAACGTATTCAGAAGAAAAAGGAGATGAAAGCATGAAAAAAGGAGAAGGCGCCTGCCTGGTGTGCGGAAAGCCCCTGATATATTTTCAATCGCCGCAGAAGCTGGTATGCATTCGCTGCGGAAATACTTTCAAGGCCCGGTGCAGCTGTGAAGACGGACATTATATTTGCGATAAATGCCATTTGGAGCAAGGAGTGGACCGATGTCTGGACTTTTGCCTGAGCTGTGAGTCAAAAAATCCTATAGAGATATTGGAAGCCATGATGGCTGATCCCTATGTGCATATGCACGGGCCGGAACATCATGTGCTGGTGGGTATGGCGCTGCTGACTGCCGTGCATAATGCCGGGGCAGATACGGATTTGAAGAGCACTTTGCTGCAGATGCGTGCCCGCGGGCGGGAGTATCCCGGTGGTTCCTGCGGATTCTGGGGTTGTTGCGGGGCGGCTGTCAGCGCAGGTATGTACATGAGCATACTCACTCAGGCTACGCCTCTGTCTAAAGAATCCTGGGGGTGGAGCAATGCTGTCACCGCCCGGTGCCTGGAGCAGATAGCAGCTTTGGGCGGCCCACGGTGCTGCAAGCGCAACAGCTATACGGCCATCCTGGCGGCAACCCAATATACCCGGGAGGTTCTTGGGATAGAACTGCCTCTGCCGGATAAGGCGCGGTGCAGTTATTTTCCGGAGAACAGGGAGTGCAAGGGGATGTCCTGCCCCTATTTCCCGGGAAAGCGGAACTGAATTTAGAGTAATCGCAAAGTAAGAGAGATTCTTTGCGCTGGGAGTTTCGTCATTCTCATATGAATGAGAGCGGCAGCCAGAGAAGTAAGTGTTTATGCAAACCCTGCACAGATGGGGTAAACGATGGACAGATAGGAACGAAAATACAAATTGCCGGCCATCGTCAATGGAGTTATGCCAATCTTAAATCTGCACCCTGCCGGTACAGAGGGTCGACCTATTTGGATACTCTGATTCTCTGTGGCCATAACTACAGATCCCATTTTGGAAAGCTGAAAAAGCTGCGGGAGGGAGATGAGGTTTCCTTTACGGATATGGATGGCAACGTGTTCCTATATGAAGTTGCTCTAGTAGAGACCTTGATGCCTACCGCTATAGAAGAGATGGAAAGCGGCGGTTGGGCATTGACCATGTTCAACTGCTTTGATTAAGTAGAAAGAGAAAAGCTCCCCTCGAGGAGCTTTTTTGATGCAAGAGGCCACGGGGCTAATCCGGATATTCCACAGAAAATCCGCTTCCCACGGGCACATACCCGGCAAGCTGGCTTAAAACTGCCAGACCGGTTTCTCCGGTGCAGTGACAGACACCGCAGCAGCCTACATGCCTGGATAGATACTCCGCCGTAGCTCGGATACGTTCTTCTTCCGGGGGCACCAGATGCGTACCGCCGTATACACTCAGCAAAGGCTTTCCAGGAAAGCGTAAGCTCATCGTATCCAGGATGTTCATGATGCCGTTGTGGGCGCAGCCCGTCAATACAATCAGGCCGGCGGAGGTATCGATCACACAGACCTGCTCCTCCCTGAAATCATCCAGTGTCAATTCTCCCAAAGAAGTTTCCCGGCAGGAGGAAGGATGCACGGTTTCCACGCCTGTGGGAATGGGAAAGTTCCCAAGCAGATAGATCCCATCCCCCAGATAAAAGGTATCCTGGGGCAGCATCCGGAAACGGGGCAGGCCCATGCGAAAAGGATACTCCGGGGAGAAGGGAGGCCCCACATGCTCTACGGCATCTTCATAAGTGGATTGCTCCGGAGGATCCATCCGGTGATCCCACCATTTATTTACAAAGAATCCCTGATGCACATATACCGGGCACTGGGGGTGAAACCTTTCGCAGTAAGGTAAAAATCCACCGCAGTGATCCCGATGATTGTGAGAAAAGGCTACCGCCGTAACGCCGTTTAGATCTATTCCCATCGTTACGGCATTTTTCAGAGCGGCGCCCCGTTCTCCCAGATCAAAAAGCAGACGCGTGTTTCCTTTTTCCACATACATGGAAAGTCCAAACTCTGCTTCCAACTCTGGGCGCAAAGAGGCATTTTCACTGAGAACAGTTAGCTTCATAGCACGTTTCTTTCTGCACAAGAAGGGGCCCCGGCATGGAGTCCGGGGCCTCAAAGAGGGGGGATGGGGATTATTGCACGGTAACGGTCCGCTGGAACACATCGATCCACTCAGCCTTGGCATTGGTGATATAAGCATCGTCAAATTCCTTCAATGCCGCCATAGAGGCTTCTCCGAAGGCCAGATGGCTCTTGAGCGCATCGGGCATGGAGGCGTTTTTATTGACAGGTGCCTCATTCAAAACTTCCGCTACCTTGTCCTGGGTATCCTTGCAGATGAGATACTCTACAAACAGTTGGGCCAGCTCCGGATTCTTGCAGCCCTTGACCACATTCACCGTAGCGGGAGCGGCAAAAGAACCTTCCTGTGCGTCTACCCATACCATATCCAGACCACTGTCGATCAGGCCGGGCATATTGATATCCATAAATACGGTGATGTTGGCTTCACCGGTGGTGAAAGCGTTGACTACATCGGAGGAAGTGCTGTACCAGATGTGGATATTGTCCTTTTTCTGCTGCATGAGCTCCATGGCAGGAGAAACATCTTCCTGGCTGCCGCCCATGGCTTCGGCCATGGCTACCAGCATGTAGGGGCCGGCGGTGGAAGTCATGTCGGGCAGGGCTACCATGCCGGCATACTTGTCGTCAAACAGATCCTGATAGGAAGTGGGAGCGGGGAGCTCCAGATCGCTGAGAGCCTTGGCATTGTACATGATGCCGTAGCGGCACAGGGAATAGCAGGGGCCGTAACCATCCTGATTCGCAGCAAAAGCATACAGATCGCTCAGACTTGTGACAATGGAGGGATCCAGCTTTTCAAACAGATCCTTCTGGTTGCCGGTTTCGGCAAAGCTCTTGGTCAACAGAGCCACATCGGCGGTGGGGTCTTCCTTTTCGGCCATAAGTTTATTGAGTCGATCCCCGTTGCCGCTGGTGGGATCCACCACGATGGTGCAGTTGTACTTGCTTTCAAAGTCTGCAGCCAGCTTTTTCAGACCGGCCTCGGCCCAGCCCCAGGTAGCTACTACCAGTTCTGCGCCGCCAAAGTCTTTGCCCTGTTCGGTCTCAGGCTGCTGGGCATCCTGGCTGTTCTCCTGGGGAGCGGCAGATGCATCCTGCTTGGGGGCGTTGGGCTTTTCTTCTGCGAGCTTGCTGTCCTGAGCGCAGGCGGCCATGGAAAGAAGCATGACCAGTGCCAGCAGCATGGCGAGCATTTTCTTCATCATTGTTCATTTTCCTCCTGATTTGTTTTATATACACAGATCCCTTGGGATGGTATATGCACATATACGTTCTGTCCCACACTTTGGGGGATATAGCCGTGAACAGCAGGGTAAAGCGTTTCTGCAAAAGCACCGCTGAGCTCCAGTCGGGTGGCGGTGCCTTTATAGGTCAGGGCATCAATGCGGCCAAGATACGTGTTTTCGCCCGGCTGCTGCACCAGGTGCAGGTTTTCTGAGCGGATGCCCAGCAGCACCGATGCACCATCTTCTATGGAGCGGGCAATGCCGGAGGATACCAGTACTTGCCGGCCGGAGCAAAGCACAGGGCGCAGCTCTCCCTGACTTCTGGGCCCCATAATCCCGTGAATAAAGGTGGAAAAACCCATGAAATCCGCTACGAACGGACTGTTGGGCCGATCAAAAACTTCTTCAGGAGCGCCGATCTGCAGGATGCGTCCTTCATGCATGACAATGACCCTGTCCGCCAAAGAAACGGCTTCTTCGTGGTCGTGGGTAACAATAATGGTAGTGATGCCCAGCTCCTTCTGAATACGTTTGATCTCAACCTGCATTTCCGTGCGCAGCTTGGCATCCAGATTGGAAAGAGGCTCATCCAGCAGCAGTATGGAAGGCCTGGTCACCAGAGCTCGGGCCAGAGCGACCCGCTGCTGCTGGCCGCCGGAAAGCTCCCGGGGATAGCGCCTGTCAAAGCCCACCAGCTTAACCAACTCCAGAATATCCTTTACTCTTTTTTCGATTTCAGGCTTTTTCAGCTTTTGCAGTTTGAGTCCAAAGGCGACGTTTTCAAAAACAGTCATATGGGGAAACAAAGCATAGTTTTGAAAGAAAATGCCTATGTTTCGCTTATAGGGAGGGATTTTGCTTACATCCCGGCCGTTGACCAGGATAGTGCCTGCATCCGGATCCAGAAAACCGGCGATCATTCGCAAGGTGGTGGTCTTGCCGCAGCCGCTGCCCCCCAGCAGGGCAATCATCTCTCCGTCAGCAGCCTGCAGTTCCAGTCCGTTGACGGCGGTAAATGCGCCGAAGCGCTTGGTAAGATGGTTTAGTTCCAGTGTTGCCATGGGTGATTCTCCTTATTTTACAAACATGTCCAGGCCTACAAACTTCTCCATGAGAACGATCAGTCCCAGGGAACCCAATATCAAAAAGGTGGATACCGCTGCCAGCGTGGGGTCGAAAGTCAGTTCCATATAGTTCATGATCCGTATGGGCAGGGTAATGAATTTGGGAGTAGACAGCAGGCTGCTGAGGGCAACCTCGTCAAAACTGTATAAAAAGGCCAGCAGGCCTCCGGCCAGTATGCCGGGTTTAGCCAACGGAATGGTGATTTTAAAGAATACCTGCATGGGGTTGGCCCCAAGAGAAGTAGCCGCATCCTCCAGTGTCCAGTTGAATACATGCAGCACCGAAACCGTGTTGCGCACGATGTAAGGCAATATGATGACAAAATGCCCGATAAAGATCCGCAACGCCCCGGGAATGCCTCCTATCTGGCTGTATACCTGCAAAAGTACAAAAGCATAGGCTACAGAGGGTACATACATGGGGGAAGTAAAGTAGTTGAGCAGCAGATTTTTCCCCTTGAAGTCATAACGGCAGATGCTCAGCGACGCCGTGACCCCCAGCAGTATATCCAGAGCCGTAGCCAGCAGACCGATCTTAAGGCTGTTGACCAGGCCGCTCATGAACTGGGTAGAGGAAGAGAAAATATTCTTATACCACTTCAGGGAAAAGCCCTTTGGCGGGAAGGTCACTACCGCCGTGGGGGTAAAGGAAGCGATGATGATGATCACCAGCGGTGCCAGCAAAAAGCACATCACCAGTACCGCAATCAGCCTGCATAGGAAGTTTGCCTTCTTTTCACGCATTTTTACCGCCCCCCAATCGTTTCATATATCCGGAGGTGATCAGTACCACCAGTACCTGCACCAGCAGAATGACGCCCAGCAGGATATAACTGATGGCCGAAGCTGCCTGCCAGTCAAAGTTCACGTTGATCTCCTGTACCACCATGGTGGCCATCATGCGGAATTTGGAGCCGCCCAGCAGCTTAGGGGTCACATAAGAAGTCATGCTCATGGTGAACACCAGCACGCAGCCGGAAATGATTCCCGGCAGACTCAAAGGGAATATGACCTTGCGGAACACCGTAAGGGGCGCAGCCCCCAGACTGTAGGCGGCATATTCCACATTGGGGTCGATACTTTGCAGCACGCCTACCAGAGAAAGCACCATATATGGGATCAGCAGGTGGATCATACCAATGATCACGGCTGCTTCCGTATGCAGGATGGACAGCGGCTTTTGTATAAGCCCAAGGGCCAGCAGCAACTGGTTGAACAAGCCGTTTTTGCCCAAGATCACCATCCAGCCGTAAGAGCGTACAACGGCGCTGACCAGAAAAGGGAAAAGGATGATGATCATCATTACCGTTTTCATCTTCGAACGGGTCCGGGCCATGTAATAGGCTGTGGGATATCCCAGCAACAGAGATACGACGGTAGACAGCAGGGAGACCCGCAAGGTCGTCCACAGGATCTTCAGGTAGAATTCATCCGTAAAGAATTTCAAAAAGGCACCGCTGCCTCCCTGTGCAAGCGTGCGAATAAGGATATAGACCATGGGGCCTATGAAAAACAGCAGCAATGCCAGCACCGTGGGCAAAGCCAAAAGCAGGGAACGGGTCTTTTTCTTCATGCAGTCACCTCACAGAAAGGCTTTGATCAGGGGAAGAAGTTTCTTTTGGGCAGTATCCGCCAGCCCCATATCCGTGCACTTGACTTCAGGGGAAACGGCCAGTGCCATCATGGTGAAAAATACAAGGGGAGACTGGTGCACAAACCCCATATCCCGGCAGCAGTCGAGAAAAGCGCTCATGTCCTCTTGCAGTTCAGGGGCATCTTTTAAGCTCATAAGTCCTGCAAGAGGCAAAGGTATGCAACAGAGCAGCTGTCCATTTTGGGCAGCTGCCAGCCCGCCGCCGGACTCTATAACGGCATTGGCACAGAGGGCCATATCCGCATCGTTGGATCCGAATACGGAAAGATTATGGGCGTCATGCCCATAGGTCAGGGCCACCGCACCGGAAAAACTTTCCAGCATATCCACAAAGGCAGTGCCATGACGAGGGATGCCGTAGCGGTTGAATACGCACATCTTTACAAAACCGTCATTGCCCAGAAAGCAGCCGTCCTCCTGACGGATCAGAGGGAGCTGTGCCTCGCGCAGGGTAGTGCGCATATGCACGCCGTCCTGGTGGATGGTGTTTACCAGCGCAAACCGGGTATCATCGGGGGCATTTGCACGGCAGGCAAAGTCTTCGTTCTTCAGGGGCGGCAGATGCATGGAATGGGCGGTCAGCTCCGTTAAATTCGGAGCAGGAAGGGAGACTTGTAAAGCACCTTCCTTCACGAGACACTGCCCATTTATCCAGACCTGCTCCGGTTCGGGGGCAGATATATCCCGAATCAGCTGAATATCCGCCCGCATGCCCGGTCCCAGAGCGCCCAACTCATATTGACGCAGGCAACAGGACGGATTCAGGGTGGCAAAGCGAATGGCCTTCATGGGGGAAAGCCCCAATTCTATGGCCCGGCGTACCACATAGTTCAGGTGTCCCTTTTCCATAAGCCGGTCCAGCGGCACATCGTCGGTGACCAGGCAAATTCGGCTGTCCAAAGAAATTTCTTCCATGACCCGGCACAAAGCGGGAGTGAGCATACTCAATTGTATCTGAGCGTAAAAACCCAGTGCCAGAACTTCCCGGAGTTTTTCGGCAGAATCTATCGTATGATCCGTGTGGATCCCTGCTGCCCGGAAGGCCTGAAGCCGCCGCCCGGTCAGCAGGGAGGCATGTCCATCGATGAGAACACCCCGGCGGGCGCCTTCTTCTATAACAGAGAGAATATCCGGCTCAGCGTCGGCTACACCGTTAAAATGCATGACTTCCCCTACGCCAAAGATATCGGGGTTTTCCAGCAGAGAGGCCATTTCCTCAGGGCCGATCTCGGCTCCGGAGCCTTCTAATCCGGGGGCCGAAGGCACTGTGGAAGGAGCCATCAGCAGCACACGCAGGGGCAGGTCTTTTGTCAGTTCCCGCATGGTCAGCACGCCTTTTGCCCCAAGAACGTTGCATATCTCATGGGGATCGGCACACACCGTGGTGGTACCCCGCTGAAGAACTTCTGCGGCAAAAGCGGAAGGAGAGAGCATGCTGCTTTCCAGGTGCATATGTGCATCCACAAAACCCGGCAGTGCATACAGCCCATGACCGTCTGTTTCCGAAAGACCTGAAAGCCCGGGAAGTTCCGGCCCGGCATAGGCGATGAACCCATTCATAAGGCCAAGGCAGCCCGGTGCAATGGATCCGTCAAAGACGTTTACCAGCTTTAGATGACGGATCAGCACGTCAAATGGCCGCTTGCCTGCCGCAGCCTGTACACGTTCCCGGATCATGCATACTCCTTTCCGCGTATCCGTATTTTACGGACAAGTATTTTTGGAATGGGGACAGTATAGATGCTGTCGCTTCCATTGTCAAGAGAAAAAGGAAAAGAAAAACACAAGTTGCATTTCGTTTTCCGTGGGAGAACAGGGTACAGAAAATGTATAAATATTTACGAAAAGATGCGCAGAAAGGGCTTGCAGGATGCACTTTCCTTATATAGAATACTAGACATATATTGACAAATCAAGAAAAAGGATTTTTTTTATGAATAAAGAAAATTTGAAGAAATTATGCCTGCAGTCCATCGATGCCCACAAAGAAGATATCATCGCTTTGGGAGAGGATATCTTTCGCCATCCGGAACTGGGCTTCAAGGAGCGGCGGACCTCTCAAATTTTTTCTGATACGCTGGAAGAGTTAGGCATCCCCTGCCGTAAGGGGATTGCCCGAACGGGAGTCAAGGGACGGCTTGCGGGTGTCGTGCCCGGTCCAAATGTTATGCTCATGGGAGAACTGGATGCTGTGGTCAGTCCCCTGCATCCCTGTGCCGATCCCGAGACCGGAGCCGCCCATGCCTGCGGACACAACAGTCAGATCGCAGCGGTGCTGGGTGCCGCCATGGGGTTGGCGCCTTTGAAGGGGCTGTTGGGTGGAGACGTGACCTTTGCGGCAGTACCTGCGGAAGAGTATGTGGAACTGGAGTTTCGCCAAAGCCTGCAGGAAAAGGGCGAAATAGAGTTTATGGGGGGCAAGCAGGAGTTTGTCCGTCTGGGCGTGTTGGAAGATGTGGATATGGGGCTGATGATCCACTCCCATGCCGGAGTCACAGAACGGCGTTTTCTGCTGGATTGCTTCAGTTCCGGCTTTATAGGAAAGGTCATCCGTTTTACGGGAAAAGAAGCCCATGCCGGCAGCCGCCCGTTTGATGGGATCAACGCACTGAATGCCGCCGCCCTTTCTTTGCTGGCTATAGGGACCCAGAGGGAAACCTTCCGGGAGGCGGACAGGATTCGTATACATCCCATTATCACCAAAGGCGGGGATCTGGTAAATATTGTACCGGCGGATGTGCGCATGGAGACTTATGTTCGGGGTATGTCCATGGAGGCTATCCTCAGCGCTTCAGAAAAGGTAAACCGCTGCTTAAAGGGCAGCGCCTACAGCATCGGCGCCGGAGTGGAGATTGATGAATTACCGGGATATATGCCCCTGCATCAGGATAAGACGCTTTCCCGGCTTTTTGCTGAAAACGGAGAGCGGCTACTGGGGCCGGATACGGGCATATGGGGAGAGGAACTGCTGGGCTCCACCGACGCCGGGGATCTGAGCGCTCTGATGCCCTTTATCCATGTATCTACCGGAGGATATGCCGGGGACGCCCATGCCAAAAACTTTACCATCTGTGATAAGGAAATGGCCTATGTCATGCCGGCCAAAGCCATGGCACTGACGGTTATTGATCTGCTTTATGATAAAGGAGAGACGGCCAGAAGCATTCGGAAAAACTTTGTTCCCCGGTTTACCCGGGAAAGTTACTTGGCATTCTGGGATAAATTTCGCCGGGGAGAAACCTGCGGCGATGGATTTTAAGAGGGAAAGGGAGGCGGAAGGATATGAACCTGAGCCCGAAAGTACAGAATATATTGCCTCAGTGTATCGCCTGGCGGAGGCATCTCCATATGCATCCGGAGCTTTCCTTTGAGGAAGTAGAGACCACGGCCTTTCTGCTGGAGGAACTGGGGAAGATCCCTGGACTGGAACTGCATACCCCCACCCGGACAGGGGTGGTTGCGGTACTCAAAGGGGCTTATCCCGGCCGTACCATTGCCATAAGGGGAGATATAGATGCTCTGCCCATTCAGGAGGAGACGGAACTGCCTTTTGCTTCCCGGGTGCCGGGAGTCATGCATGCCTGCGGCCATGATGGCCATACGTCCATGCTTCTTTGCGCAGCCAGACTTCTGGCGGCGCAGCGGGAAGAGCTTCACGGCGAAGTACGCTTTTTCTTCCAACACGCCGAGGAACTGCCTCCGGGCGGTGCCATAGAGATGGCCCGGGCCGGGGTTATGGAGAGGGTGGAGGAACTGTATGGCCTGCACTTGAGCTCCAATTTTCCCACAGGGACCTTCGGTGTCCGGCCAGGGCCCCTGACCAGCGCTACGGATCGCTTCGATATCACTATACGGGGCAAAGGCGGGCATTCTGCCTTTCCGGAAACCTGCGTGGATCCGGTAGTCATCGCTGCTCAGGTGATACTGGCTTTGCAAACGGTGGTGGCCCGGCGTATCCGGGCGGTAGAGCCGGCGGTGGTTTCCGTATGCATGGTAGAAGGGGGGAGCGCCTATAACATTATTCCCGGTGAGGTAAAACTTACAGGCTCTACCCGCACTTTTGAAAAAAGCACCCGGGACGCTTTGCCGGGAATGTTGGAAGGAATCGTACAGGGCATATGTGCTTCTGCCGGAGCGTCATATGATTTTGCTTTTTCCCGAGGCTATGCATCCGTGGTTAATGATAAGGCTCTTACCGAACAGGCCAGCAGACTGATTGAAAATGTTTTTGGCAGGGAAGCGGTGCTGGATATAGATCCCCTCATGCCCGGAGAAGACTATTCCGCCTTTTTGGACTATGCGCCCGGATTCTTTGTGGAACTGGGGGCACGAAATGAAGCTAAGGGCTGCGATATGCCTCATCATAACAGTCGGTACCTTATGGATGAGGATGCTCTTGGATACGGAGTGGAATACCTGTATCGATTGGGATTGAACCGTTTAGGGGCAGAGCAGGCATGACGTGACGCAGCCTCTGCTTGTGAACGTGACTTTTTATTTGTTTCGGGGGCTGGAAGGCTCCCTTTTTCCTTTTTGGAGGATAGACTTGAAAGAGGGTGAAAGCTGTCAGGAAACGTTGGAAAAGAGTTCTGTCTGCATACAAAAGCGCAGCATTTGTCCGTCCGGCATTTCAAACTCCTCATTTTCAGAATGTAAACCGGTATGTCTGCGGAGGCAGACCTTTTCTGCACGCTCCCACCTGCCTTTGCATAGGATGGGGTATATTTGCCAGGGAGGAGAGGAAGTCATGCAAACAAACTATCAATCCGGGGACGCCTGCTGCTTTACCGGCAGGGAACCGGGGCTGGATCCCACCCAGGAAAGCAATGTGGTGCTGGCCGGAGAGGTCTGCACCAGTGAAAGATGCGGCGAGGAAGCCGTCAGTTCCGGGGGCGGCTGTCGTCTGGCACAGACCTATTTCCCGGATCAAAGCTATCGGGCGGGCTTTTGCCCCCGGGAAGCCATGGAGAAGGGAACGCTGTTCCCGGAACTGGTTTCCGCTTACAGTCCCACAAACTGTGGGCAGGAGAGCTGATAAGAGAGGTGCTGCCATGAATACGGATATGCAAGCTTTGAAAGAGGCCATCGGTCAGGCACGGTTTGCCTGCGTAGAACTGGGCCTGTATCTGGATACTCATCCGGAGGATGAGGACGCTCGCCGGGATTATAACTGCTACGGGGAAAGGCTCTGTTCTTTGCTGGCAGCCTATACCCAGGCAGAAAACAATCTGCTGAACTTTGGTCAGTGCCCCATGGAGAATTCCGGGTATATCCTTCAGCCCTGGCCCTGGAACGTTGGATAAGGAGGACGGTCTATGTGGATCTATGAAAAAAGGCTGGAGCATCCGGTACATATCACACGGGCAGACCTGAAAATGGCTAAACTGCTCATGGCTCAGTACGGCGGGCCGGACAGCGAGCTGGGAGCGGGCCTTCGATACCTGACCCAGCGGTATTCCATGACGGATCAGCGGGTCATCGCCACTTTGACGGATATCGGCACGGAAGAAATGGCGCATTGGGAAATGATCGCCGCTATGATCCATCAGTGTATGCAGGGGGCCACCTGTGCCGAACTGGATGCAGCCGGATTGGGCGGATACTATGTGATCCATGATCATGGGGTGTTCCCGGTGGATCCAAACGGCGTGCCCTTTACCGCTTCTTATATCGCCTGCACCGGGGATCCCATTGCGGACCTGACAGAGGATATGGCGGCGGAGCAGAAGGCGCGGGTGACATATGAGCACCTGATGAACATGACTGATAATCCCCAAATACTGGAGCCTCTGTATTTTCTCCGGGAGAGGGAAGTGGTGCATTTCCAGCGTTTCGGTGAGTGTTTGGAAATCGTGCAGGGGCGTCAGAACGGCTGTGCCTGCCGCAGGAACCGCAGCTGCCGGTAAAGCAAAAACGGTCAGATGGAAAAATTAGTAAGGCACCCGGCTTGCCGGGTGCTTTTTTGTATTTGGGCGCCTGTGACCGGCACGTTTTATCCTACGGATAATTGTAATGTGATCTACCGAAGCTCCTGACTGTATGCGCGTAAAATGCAAATAAATGGCATGAAGAAGCAGTATCAGAAAAAACGATAAATAATCATGATTATAAATTAAATCTATTGACATTTGGGAAACCTGTAGACTACAATGAAACTCTAAGAACATAACATTATATAATGACTTATAGAGAGGACGCCAAAGCTATGGAACAGATCCTGAAAACATCTCCGTTGATTCTGGCAGTTCGGGAAGCGGAAGTGCCCGAACCTTTTACCGGCAAAGTGCGGCTGTATTCTATCCGCTATCGTTCCGATGCGTGCGAGGTGGAGGGCTATGCGGCTTTTCCTCTGGAGGGAGATGGCCCCTGGCCGGGATTGATCTTCAATCGCGGAGGCAACCGGGAGTTCGGCACTCTGCGCACAGTGGTTCTTTGCCGCTATGCCTCCAAAGGCTTTGCGGTATTTGGCAGCCAGTATCGGGGCAACTGCGGCGGTACCGGACGGGAAGAATTTGGCGGCCGTGATGTATATGACGTGCTGCATCTGATGGATCTGGCCTTGGGTCTTCCCTGTGTAAAAAAGCCCCAAATGTATATGCTGGGCCATTCCAGAGGCGGTATGATGACATACCGGGCCTGCGCTTTGGACAAGCGTATTCGGGCGGCGGCTATTGGTGCAGGTCTGGCAGATGCCTTTATCATGTATGACCGGTTCCATGACGGGGAATATGATATGCATCAGGACTGTGTAGAGCTGATCGGCGGCACTCCCGAAGAACTGCCGGAGGAATACAAAAAGCGTTCCGCCGTATACTGGGCCGATAAGATCCTGCCTCCCGTACTCATTTGTCAGGGGACGGCCGACTGGCGGGTGGTGCCGGAGCAGGCATACAAAATGGATCGGGCCCTGACCGCTGCCGGAAAAGAACATAAGCTCATCGTGTATGAGGGGGCAGATCATTCCCTTCAGGGCACCAGTTATGTAAAGGATGTGCTGGACTGGTTTGCTGCCCATCCCCTGCTGGAAGAATAAAGTATCTCTGCCTTAATGGGCATTATAGAACAAATAAAAAGCAGAAAGGAAACAAGTAATGAAAAAGATCCAAAAGTACCTCTCTTTGCTGCTGATGGTGTTGCTGGTGGCTGCCGCTTTTGCCGGCTGCACAAAGAACCAGCCCCAGGCCGGGGGGGACGAGCCCTCTGCCGATGAAACCAAGGCGCCCGAAGCCACCGCCACTGAGGAGCCCAAGCCTCAGGAGACGAACATTCAGGATGCCGATGCAGACAGTTACCTGAATGTGCTGCTCAAGAGCGAGCCCTCTTCCCTGGATGTGGCCAAGTTTCTGGATACCTACAGCCGCAGCGTCATGTACAACATTCTGGAGCCTCTGACTCGGGTGCAGAATGGTGTGGTCACCGGTGCAGGTGCCGAAAGCTGGGAGATCTCTGAAGACGGTCTTACCTATACTTTCCATCTCAGAGACAATCGTTGGAGTGATGGGCAGGCCGTAGTAGCAGGGGATTATCTGTATGCGCTCCAGCGTCAGGCAGACCCCACTAACGCATGGCCTCTGGCTTCCGATATGTACAGCATTGCCGGGTTTGAAGATGTATTCAGCGGTGCTGCCGCAGCCGACGCTTTGGGCGTGACTGCTCCCGATGATAAGACTCTGGTCATCACCCTGGGCAATGCGGATGCCGGCTTTTTGACCAACACCGATATCTTTCCCTGCCGCCAGGATTATGCGGAAAAGTATGGCGATCAGTACGGTGCCGATGCGGATAAGATCATCGGCTGCGGTCCCTTCGTGCTCAAGGAGTGGAATCACAGCAGCTCCCTGGTCTTTGAAAAGAACGACCAATATTGGGAAGCCGATGCGGTAAAGCTCACCAAGTACACCTCCCATATTATGGAGGATGTGAACGCCATGATGTCTTCCTTTGAGAATGGTTCCCTGGATTACGTCAGCGTCTCCAATATCGACTATATCCACAAGTTCTCTGCCGACAGCAACCTCACCAGCAAGAAGATGAGTGCTGCCCGTACCTTCATGATCGTGTTCAACTGTGAAGATCCCGTGTTCTCTAATCAGAAGATCCGTCTGGCGTTCTCTCTGGCGCTTGACAGAGAAACCATGGCCGAGATCATCACCGGCGGCACCGGCACTGTGGCAACAGGCTTGATCCCCAATGAATGCAATGTAGGTTCTCTGAACTTCAGAGAAGCTGCCGGAGACGTCATCGGCAAGCTTCAGAACGAGAATCCCGATCCTAAAGCCCTGCTTATCGCCGGTATGGAAGAAGCCGGGTTGGGCAGCGATCCTTCTGCCCTCACCGTAAAGTTTGCCTGGGGCGCCACCACTGCCGATGCCAGAACCTATTCCGAGCTGATCCAGCAGATGTGGCAGGAGACTTTGGGCGTAAAGGTCGAGCTTGAGTTCAACGACAGCTCTACCCATATGTCCAACGTAAACACCGGTAACTACCAGATGGCCTCCACCTCCTGGGGCGCCAATCCCGAGCCCTGGTTCCAGCTGAGCCGTTGGGCCAACAAGAAGGGCGGCCAGTCCCGCTGGGCCAACAGTGAGTATATGCAGTTGGTCAAGCAGGGCGTGTCCACGCAGGACGAAGCCCAACGTCTGGAGCTCTACCGTCAGGCCGAAGAAATGCTGCTCAGCGAAGCTGCCATTGCTCCCTGCTACTGGACCGGCAGCATCCGCTTCTCCTATGGCTATGTAAAGAATTTCAGCGATAACGTATTTGACACCACCGGCATGAAGTACCTGTACACGCAGGGCCGGTAAAACTGGATAAACAAGCGTCGTATAGGCGGCTCTTACATGGGCCGCCTATATCCGCAGAAAACCAACCAAGGAGAGGTCTCTATGTGGAAATATATCCTCAAGCGTCTGGGCTATATGCTGCTGACGCTCCTGGCCGTGGTTTCCATCACCTTTTTGCTGGTGCACTCTATTCCCGGGGATCCCTTTACCTCCATGGTAGAGGATCTTCCTGAGGAGACCCGCCAGCTGTACATGGAAAAATACGGCTTTGACCAGCCCCTTATTGTGCAGTATGTCCGCTATATAAAGCAGCTGCTTACCGGGGATCTGGGCGCTTCGCTGCGCTATCCCGGCCGCAAGGTAGGGGAGATCGTATCTCAATATGCCCCTGTTTCTGCCAGCATCGGCGGCCTTGCTCTGGGCTTTGGCATAGTGCTGGGGCTGACCTTGGGCATCGTGGCGGCACTGAAGCAGAACCGCTGGCCTGACAGACTGGTCATGGTGCTGGCTCTTATGGGTACGGCTATTCCAACTTTTGTGATCGCGGCAGTGCTGCAGTATGCCCTGACGGTGACCTGGCCTGTTTTTCCAACTACTGGCTATGGTACATGGAAGCATCTGGTCCTACCGGTAACATGCATGTGTGTTTCACCTCTTGCCTCTTATGCCCGGTATATGCGCTCCAGCGTGCTGGATACCGCCGGACAGGACTATATTCTCACTGCCGAGGCAAAAGGCGTCAGCCGCTTCCACATCGTTACCCGGCATATTTTGCGCAATGCTATTCTTCCCTGCATTACTATGATCTGTGTCAGCGTGGGCGGGATCTTCAGCGGTTCCTTTATCATTGAAAAGATTTTTGCCATTCCCGGGTTGGGAAAATATTTTATCAGCGCCATTAACGACCGGGACTATTCCGTGGTTCTGGGGTTGAACGTGATCTTTACGGGGATCTATGTAATGGCCATGCTGCTTTCAGACATTCTGCTCATGCTCTGCGACCCACGTCTGCGGCTGAGTAATGAGAAATAGGAGGCGTTTATGGAAAATCTGCCTTTGAATAAGCAGGATTTCATTCCCCTGGGGGCACCTGCCGGGGACGGCGAGATCCTGGCCGGAAAGCCCATGACCTACTGGCAGGATGCCTGGCGACGTTTCTGCAAAAATAAAGTTGCCTTGTGTGCGGCGGCCTTGTTGCTGCTTATCGTTTTGTTCACATTGCTTGGGCCGGTGCTTTGCCCTTATGATTTTTCCGCCCAAAATGTGAAGATCCGCAACCAGCGCCCCAGCGCAGCCCACTGGTTCGGTACGGATTCGTTGGGAAGGGATCTGTTTGCCCGGGTGGCCGTAGGCGGCCGGGTATCCATTGTCATCGGTATCTGCGGCGCCTTGATTGTAGGGGTCATCGGCTGCCTTTATGGCGGTCTGGCTGCTTATTTCGGGGGCCGCGTGGATATGATCATGATGCGTATCGTGGATATCCTCAGCAGCGTACCCAACCTGCTGCTGGTGATTCTGCTTTCCGTAGTGCTGGAAAGCAGCAGCATTCCCACACTGCTTTTTGCCATGACGGTGACCAGCTGGTGCGGAGTGGCCCGGATCGTACGGGCTCAGATGCTTCAGATCAACCGTTCAGAGTTTGTTATGGCGGCCAGGATCATGGGCGTTTCTCCACTGAAGATCGTGCTGACGCATTTTATTCCCAATACCATCAGCGTCATCATTGTCAACCTGACCTTTAGAATACCGGGGTTTATTTTCAGCGAAGCGTTTTTAAGCTATGTGGGGCTTGGCGTGGCGGCGCCGGATACCAGCTGGGGCGCACTTGCTTCTGCAGCCCAGAGCACGCTGCTCTTTTATCCCTATCAGATGCTTTTTCCCTCGCTGCTTATTGCCCTGACTACCCTGTCCTTTACCCTGATGGGGGATGGCCTTCGGGATGCTCTTGACCCCAGAATGCGGAGGTAAAAGAATGAATCCGTTGCTGAAAGTTGAAAATCTGCATGTACACTTTGATTCCTATGCAGGGGCGGTTCATGCCGTTCGGGGCGTCAGCTTCACTGTGGAAAAGGGAGAAGTGCTGGCCATCGTTGGGGAATCCGGCTGCGGCAAGACAGTTACGGCCAAGGCTGCCATGCGGTTGCTGGATAGGACCAACGGACGGGTGGATCCCGCCTCAAGGATCGAACTGGAAGGGCAGGATATGCTTCATATGCCCAGGCGCAAGCTCAATACCCTGCGGGGCAAAGATATTTCCATGATTTTTCAGGATTCCATGACTTCTTTGAATCCTACCATGACCGTGGGCAAACAGATCATGGAAAACCTGCTCACCCACACATCCATGACCAAAGGAGAAGCCAGGAAACGGGCCAAAGAGCTGCTGGAACTGGTAGAGGATTTCAGTTCCTGACCAAATGAAGCCGC
>UQYI01000010.1 GCA_900545265.1 uncultured Eubacteriales bacterium | reverse complement strand
CCGAAATCTTCATGAATTGACGGCGGGTCATGTCAGCCGTCAGGAAATCAGTTTTTGCCATAGGTTCCATTCCTCCGTTGAGGTCACTCTGCGCAGAGCACCCCGGTCACATAGAAATACGAGTTGTTGACGATGGTCGTCACAGCCGAAGAGGTGATGGTCGCGCCGGAAAGGGCGTCCACCTCGGTCAGGTCTGCGCTGACGGCACCGGACGCATTGCCGGTGGTGGTCAGGCTGGCCTGCTCCAGACGCGCCTTGGACTGCTCTTCTGCCGAGAGATCCGCAAAGGGGATCGCCATCGGCTCGCCGTCCAGTGCGCTCTTGCTGAGCATGGCTGCGTACAGCTTGCGCCGTGCCACGGCCTCTGCGCTGGAATCCAGCGGCGGAGCCAGTTCATCGTCCAAGGGCTCTCCATTTAGTGCCGAGAGGGTAAGCCCCGCAGCATACATCTTGCGGGTCGCCTCGGCCTCGGGAGAGGTATCATAGGTGCGCCACTGTGCGGGGTCAAAATCCCCGGCAGCAGCGGGCTGCTCCTCCGCCGCACCGGCAGCGGCATAGGCGGCACCGGTAACGGGATCCGTTACGGTGTAGCTTTTGCCCGCCAGCGTGAAGGGGGCTGCGCCCTGATACTGGGACGTGAACTCCGGATTGACGCACTGACCGCCAAGGCTTTCCGTTTCGTCCTGAGAGAGGATCTCTACTGCGGAAACATTGCCCTCGGCGTCAATGGTCACGGCAGCCTGTACATCGCTCTGGAAGCCCTTCTGGGAGCCCACCACATAATAGGTGTTCTCATCCAACTGGTACACCGCGCTGATGCCGTAGGTGGCAGCGTCGGCGTCGGTCAGGGCCAGAGCGGTGCCCGCAACGGTGGTGCGGGCATTCATCAGCCCATGCAGACCCAGCGCCAATACCAGCGAGGCCGCGCCCATGGCGGCATAACCCGGCAGCCGTCTGCGCCACAAAGGCTGCGGCGCATGATTTGTCTGCTTCATTGTTTCACCTGCCTATTCTTATCGTCATGCACGGGGTCTCCGTGCACGAAAAACAGCCGCCCAGCCTGCTGCAACAGAACGGAGCGGTATCTTCGTTGTAAGAATAACACGTTTCTCGTAAGTTAGTCAACACATACAGACGCATTTTTCAGTCAGAGCATTCCCTAACTTTCTTCGCTGCCGCATGAAACGATTTCTTCTTTCGGATGAGCAGTTTCAGCCCATATGCTTCCGCCAGTTCCAGCGACTGCACCGTGGGCATCGTTTTGCTGACGAGGGCGGGCACCCCGGCCCGGATAGCCTTGCGCACCATATCCACCGGCACCCGGCCGCTGGTGTAGAGCACGCACTGGCCCAGCTGCACCCCCTCCGCCAGCGCACAGCCAACGGCCTTATCCAGCGCGTTGTGGCGGCCAAGATCCTCGCACTGGTACAGGATTTTCCCGTCCCGCAGCACAAAGCAGCTGTGGACGGCGTGGGTAGCGCGGTAAAGGGGCAGCTCATCCCCCATGGCGGCAGCCAGCGTCTCCACCCACTCGTCCGGGATCTCCCGCTGCGGCACCGGGGCCAGCGGGCGGAGTTTTACGGGAGACGCCACGGTCAGATTGTCGGTACAGCAGCTGGGCACCTCCTGCCCGGCGGCCGCCGCCGCTGGCCGGTTTTCCCACAGGCTGTAGGCCGTTACCACCGCCAGCACCAGCAGCCCCCCCAGCAGAGCCCGGGGGCCCGGCGTTTCCCCGTCAAAGAGCATGACCCACACGGGGTTCAGCAATGGCTCCAGCAGGGAAAGCAGGATCAGCGGCATGGGCGGGCACACCCGCCCCGCCCGGGCATGAAGGCAATAGGGGATCCCCAGCTGGAATATGCCCAGAATGGCCATGCAGGCAAAGGGCCAGGGGGCAAACTCTATCTCCCCCACCCGGCCGAAAAGCAGGCCCACGCTCATGGTCAGTATATGCCCCGCCAGAATGCCGGAAAACTGCTCCTGCTCCGTTTCCTCCCCCACGGCCATAAACATCAGAGCCATGCTGATCCCGGCGGTGGTGGCAATGCAGTCCCCCAGAGGGGTAGCCCCCGGCGCCGCATCCCAAAATACAAGCCCTATGCCCAGAAAGGCGCCCAGCACCGTCAGGATCTCCTGCGCACAGGGGCGCCTGCGCAGCTTTATGGCCGTAAACAGCAGCAGGAACACCGGCCCCGTATACTGGAGCACAATGGCGTTGGCGGCGGTGGTCAGCTTGTTGGCCACCACAAAGGCCAGCCCCGTATAGCTTTGGAACAGGCCGTGAAGCAGGGTCTTTTTGCTGAATACCGGCCGGATACGCCGGTGCAGCAGGTGGAACAGGCAGGGCATCACCGCAAACATCCCCCGGAAAAAGAGGATGGCAAAGGCGTTGTAGGGCACCTGCTTCAAAAAAATGCCCCCGATGCTCCACAGCAGGGCGCAGAGCAGCATCTGGCCCATGGCCAGCCCCCGGCCGGCGGAGGAAGAAAGGTTCCGCTTCATATGCGCTTGCTTCTCCCCGAGGATTCGTTTTTGGGTTTGCGCTTCCCGGTACGCATGCGGCCGTTGATCAGAAAGGCCGTAAACAGTATGCCGTCGCCCAGGCACAGCAGGGCATAGACCCACAGCAGGGCCTTGGTGATATCATTGCGCAGGAAGTTCATGTTGGGGTTGAAGCCGTCCAGTACCAGAAATACCAGCATCATCAGGCTCAGCACCATCACGGCATATTGCAGGGCTTTCAGCAGATGTTTCATGTTTGTTTTCTTTCCCGTTTTTGTTTGATCCTCTTCGGGATCCTGTATGAGGGGCTGGTTCATGCCTCCGGGTCGCTGCACAGCAGGATGCAGTCGGATACGGAGCGTCCGCCCTTATAGGGGTCGTTCAGCACGTTCCCGTCATAGACCATGAAGCTGGAGCGGCCCCCGTCCAGATTATAGGCCGCCTTGCAGCCAAGGTCTGCAAACAGCTGTCCGAAGGCTTCCAGCGTCAGGCCGGAGGCCTCGTCCGTCCGCCCGTCCACCACGATAAAGCAGTAATGGCCCGGGGCGTAATAGCCCAGCCCCACCCGCGGATTGGCCCGGCGGATGTTTTTGCTGGTGTTGAGCCGGGCATCCGGCAGGGGGTTCCCCTCTCCGTCCAGCAGCATGGGTCCAAAGCTCCATGCCTGCCATGCCCCCCGGCTGACCGCCGTTTCCAGCGAAAACTCCTGGGGGCTGTAGGTCTCCATCACGCCGTCGTAATACAGTACGCACACGTCAAAGTCGCTTTTCTCCTCCCGGTGGACCACCCCGTTGCGGATGACGATGCCCGCATCCTGATTCCCGTAGGTATCCCCCGTAATGGCCAGGATGCCCCCGCCCCGCTGGGCCATGCTCTTTACGCTTTCCCGAATGCCCCGGCCGTAGGTATCCTCCGCCAGCATGGTCTTCAGGCAGCGCACGTCCCCCACATAGATATCCGCCAGATAATACATGGCGTCCTTCCCCGTGCCGTACTGCACCCTGCTGAGGGTAAAGTGCAGTTTGGCGCCGGTATAGCCGCTTTCGCTCTTTTGTTCCTGCGGGGAGAACCTGTCCCCATAGGACGCCATGAGATCCAGCGGCGCAGGGGTCGCCGTGGGCAAAGCGGAAGCCTCCGCTCCCGAAGGAGAGGGGGCCGGCACGCCGGGGCTTTCCGGGGCATGGGGAGCAGGGCTGGCCACCACGATCCCGGCGCTCTGCCCTTTGGCGGGCCGGGCATGATGGAACCATGCAAACACCAGCAGGGAGGCCCCCAGCAACAGCAGCGTGGTAAGGGCGGTAAGGATGCTTTCCCGCAGGATACGCCTGCGTTTTTCTTTCTTATTCATATGGCGGCAGTATACCACAACTTCCGGCAGAAAACAACAGCGGCAGAAAAGACCCCTCTCTGCCGGAGCCTGTCTGTCTTTGGGGAAGGGGATTAAAGAAGCGTGCCTTTGTCTACCCTACAGGCACAGGGGGGAAGACAAGGAGGCTTCTATTTGATAAGCAAGGTAGATCTGTGCGGTGTGGATACGGCCAGGCTCCCGGTGCTCACCCATGAGCAGATGCGGGCCCTGCTGCTGCGGGTGCGGCAGGGGGATGCGGCCGCCCGGGAGCAGTGCATCCTGGGGAACCTGCGGCTGGTGCTTTCTGTGCTCCAGCGGTTTGACAGGCGGGGCGAACAGGCGGACGATCTGTTTCAGGTGGGCTGCATCGGCCTGGTAAAGGCCATCGATAACTTTGATCTTTCCCACGAGGTGCGTTTTTCCACCTATGCGGTGCCCATGATCATAGGGGAGATCCGCCGCCACCTGCGGGATTACTCTCCGGTGCGGGTCTCCCGCTCCCTGCGGGATCTGGCCTGCAAGGCCATGCAGAAACGGGCGGAGCTTATGGAAAAGACCGGCAGGGAACCCACCGTGGGGGATATTGCCCGGGCCATGGGACTGAAAGAGGAAGAGGTGGTGTTTGCGCTGGAAGCGGTCATAGAACCGGTATCCCTGTATGAGCCGGTGTTTCATGACGACGGCGACGCCACCTATGTGATCGACCAGATCCGTGACAATACCGCCGGGGAGGGCAAATGGCTGGATTCCATCGCCCTGCAGGAGGGTATGGAACGGCTTTCGGAACGGGAAAGAAAGATCCTGCGGCTGCGGTACTATGCCTGCAAGACCCAGATGGAGGTATCCCAGGAGATCGGCATCTCTCAGGCGCAGGTCTCCCGCATAGAAAAAAGCGCCCTGAAGCAGCTGGAAAAATACATGTGACCCTGCGCCGGGGCTTTCAGGACAGTTCGCCCCAGAGCAGGAGCGTATCGTTGGCAACGGAAAGGCAGTCCCCTTCCATAACCGTATCCAGCAGGGCCCCCAGCGCCCGGATATACCCTTCGTATTCCGCCGTGCCCGGGGAAGGCCCATAGGAGGAGGACAGGCTGCGGGAAATGAACCCTTCTCTGGAATATTGCAGGGGAAAAGAAAAGGTCTCTGCGGCATATCCGCCCTTAAAAAACGCTCCGGCCCGGGCCTGCACCTTTTCCGCCCCGTGGGTCAGGGAGGTGTACCCCGGGCAGTACCGCAGGCAGAGGGCGTGCCGGGCCCGGGTAAAGGCATCATACCGCCGGGCATTGGCCAGGATGCATACGATCCCGCCGGGCTTCATCAGGCGGCAGCATTCGGCATGAAACAGCGCCGTATCCAGCCAGTGAAAAGAGGAGGCCGCCGTGATCAGCGAAAGGCTTTCTGCCGGCAGCCCCGTATGCTCCGCCGAAGCCGGCACGGAATGAAAGCGGGGGTTTTGCCCATAGGTGGCCTCTGCCCGGGCCCGCATGGCGACGTTGGACTCCACGCAGAACACCTCATAGCCCCGGCTTAAAAGCACCCCCGACAGGATGCCCGTCCCGGAGCCCATATCCCCTATCCGGTTTTCCGTAGAACCGGCCAGCTCCAGCACTTTTTCCACGGCCTGGGACGCATAGGCCGGACGGCTGCGCGCATATTCCGCCGCCTTTTCCGTAAATACCGTTTCGTTTGCCATCTCTTTTTCCCCTTCCTCCGCTTTGGTGCGGCAAATCTCCGCTCCTATTGTTTGCGCTTCCCGTTTTTACAAGTATACCCCGGGAACCGCCCCAAAGCCACCGCAAACCTTCATCCGGGGGCTGGGACGCGGCAGGAACAAGCGCCTGCGGTATTCGGTACCTGGGGGGCGCACCGCGTGCCTGGCGGCACGCCTGCGGGGGGCTCCGCCCCCCCGCAGGGTTCCGGCGGCTCTGCCGCCGGAACGTGCGCCCCCGGCCTGCGTATACGGACCCGGCCCCGTATGCCCGCGTCCCCGGCCCCGCAAAGACTCCCCTCCATTTGTGACGCTATTGTATACTCTTTCAAAAGCCATGGAAAAATGCCCTGCCCTGTGGTAAGATGGAAAAAACCATTCTGATCTCATAAGGAGCCTTTCATGGACGAACTGCGCCTGTGTCTTTTAAACGATTCTTTCCCGCCCCAGATCGACGGAGTGGCCAACGCCGTGGTCAACTATGCCCGGATCCTGACCCAGCGGCAGGTGCCCACCGAGGTGGCCGTGCCCGCCTATCCCGGGGTCAAAGACGATTACCCCTTCCCGGTGGTGCGCTATAAGAGCCTCAACACCACCTCTCTGGTGGGCTACCGCACCGGGAACCCGCTGGACACTCCCTCCCATAAGGAAATGCTCGCCCTGCACCCCACCCTGCTCCACTCCCACTGCCCCATTATCTCCACCTATCTGGCCCGGGTGCTGCGGGAGGAGTGCGGCGCCCCCCTGATCCTTACCTATCACACCAAGTTTGATATCGACATTGCCCGGGCGGTAAAAAGCAAAGCCCTGCAGGAGCAGTCCATCCGGCTGCTGGTGAACAATATCTCCGCCTGCGACGAAGTGTGGGTGGTCAGCCACGGCGCCGGGGAAAACCTCAGGAGCCTGGGCTATCAGGGGGACTATCTGGTCATGGAAAACGGGGTGGACTTCCCTCTGGGCCGGGTGCCGGAAGAGCAGGTGCAGGCCCTCCGCCGCCAGTACGGGCTGGACGAGACCATGCCCGTGTTCCTGTTTGTGGGCCGGATGATGTGGTACAAGGGCCTCCGCCTGACCCTGACGGGGCTCCACGCCGCCAAAGAAGCCGGGTGCGACTTCCGCATGTTCTTCATCGGCGACGGAGCGGACCGGTCGGAGATGGAGCTTTATGCCAAAGATCTGGGTCTGTCGGACCGGTGCATCTTCACCGGGGCCGTCCGGGACCGGGAGCTGCTGCGTACCTACTTCTGCATGGGGGATCTGTTCCTCTTCCCCTCCACCTTCGATACCAACGGCATCGTGGTGCGGGAGGCCGCCGCCTGCGGGCTGGGCAGCCTGATGATACTGGATTCCTGCGCCGCCGAAGGGGTGACCAACGGCCAGAACGGCATCCTCATCCACGAGGATCCCCGGGAAATGGGGGAAGCCGTTATCCATGCCTGCCGGGACCGGTCCTTCGTCCGCCGGATCGGCGAAAATGCGCAGGCCCAGCTGTACTGCTCCTGGGAGGATTCCGTGCAGCGGGCTCAGGAACGGTATGGGGAGGTGCTTAAACGCAAGGCCGCCGGGGCATATGAAAACCGCCGCCGGACCCCGCTGGGGGAGATGATCGCCGGGGCCGCCAGATTCACCGAGGATATGGAAAAGGCCATGCGCTCCCTGTTCGTAAAGGAGCATCAGGCGGAATACCGGCACATCGAGGCCGAAACCCGCCGGCAGGCCAAGGCCGAAGCCTTTGAAAACGACGCCAAAGCCACCGTCAAGCGCCTGGAGCACAATATAGACAAGGCCCGGGCCCAGCTCAGCGAAAAGCTGGAGCGGTACCTCTGATCCATGCGCACCCTTTGCTATACCGCCCCGGAGAAGGATACCGGGCGGACGGTAAAAAGCGTGCTGGAGGAGGAGCTGCATATCTCCTCCTCCCTTATCTCCCGGCTCAAGCGCCGGGAAGGAGGCATTGCGGTCAACGGCGAAAAGGCCTATACCACCCGCTGCCTCCTGCCTGGCGACCGGGTCACCGCCCGGGTGGGGGATCCGCCCCCCGCCCGCCCTCTGCCGGGCTGCTCCATGGCCCTTTCCATCGTATATGAGGACGAGGATCTGCTCATCCTCAACAAGCCCGCCGGGCTGGCGGTGCAGCCCACCCGTGACCCGGAAGAAATGACACTGGAAAACGGCCTGCTGGGCTACCTGCCCCCGGGGGAATACCCCCACCCCGTCAGCAGGCTGGACCGGGGCACCTCCGGCCTTATGGCCGTGGCCAAAAGCGGCTATGCCCACGAGCTGTTCAAGCGTCTGCTCCATACCCCCGACTATGTGCGGGAATACCGGGCCCTGATCCCCGGCAGGATAGAGCCTGCCGCCGGGCGGATAGAGGCTCCCATTGCCACGGAGCCCGGCTCCTCCTATAAGCGCTGCGTTTGCCCGGAGGGAGCCCCCTCCCTGACGGAGTACGAAGCCCTGGGCTGCCGGAACGGTCTGACCCTGCTGAAGCTCCTCCCCCGCACGGGCCGCACCCACCAGCTGCGGGTGCATATGGCCTGCAGCGGGCATCCCCTGCTGGGGGACTGGCTGTACGGCGCTCCTTCCCCTCTGATTGCCCGCCCGGCCCTGCATTCCCGGCGGCTGTACCTGCGGCACCCGCTCACCGGCCGGGAGCTGGATCTGACCGCCCCTCTGCCCCCGGATATGGAGTCTCTCTGGCCGTGGGAAATCCCCTGACCCCCCTGGGATCCAAAGGTAAAAGAGTTTTTTCATGATCCGTCCCTTCAAAAAAGAAGATCTGCCCGTCCTTATGGATCTGTGGCTGTCCGCCAACATGGACGCCCACGCCTTTATCCCCGCCTCATACTGGGCGGAACATGCCGTCCAGGGGCGCACCCAGCTGCCCCGGGTAGAAGTATATGTCTGTCAGCAGGATGCCGCCGCCCCCATCGACGGCTTTATCGGCATAAACGGCACCCATATCGAAGGCCTGTTTGTCAAAAAAGCCTGCCGCTCCAAAGGCGTGGGCAGGCAGCTGCTGACCCATGCAAAGCAGCTGAAGCCCAGGCTGACCCTGTTCGTTTACCGGCAACCCCCCAAAGCCCTTTCCTTTTATGAAAGAGAGGGGGTTGCCATCCTCTCCGAAGACACAGACGGTTCCACCGGCGAAAAAGAGCTTTTCATGGGCTGGCGCCGGTAATCCCCACCCCCGTTTCCCCGTAAACCCGGGCGGCGGGGCCTTTTCTTTTGGAGGCTTTTCCTCTTTTTTCCACAATTTACAACTACCTTGCAAATCGTTCGTATTCCGGACGAAACTTTATTACATTTCGGACGAATCTTTTTTGTATCCTATAGGCATACAAGGGCGGCGCCCCCGAAGCCGCCGCCCATTCCGGCAAAAAGGAGGCACACGAAATGAAAAAGTTTCCCCGGGTGCTTTTGATACTGTGTATTCTGGGGCTGGGCGGCTGCGGCGCGCTGGCTCTGATCAATCTGTATATGGTGCGCCAGTCCGCCCGGCGCATGGATTCCCTGAACGGCTTTGCCGATACCCGGGCCGACTGCATTCTGGTCCTGGGGGCCAGGGTATGGGAGGACGGCCGTCTCAGCCAGGTGCTCAAAGACCGGGTAGACGCCGCCATCGCCCTGTATAAAGAGGGCTGCGCCCCCAAGCTCCTCATGAGCGGGGATCACAGCTCCGAAGCCTATAACGAAGTGCAGGCCATGCGGGATTATGCCGTGGAGCAGGGCGTCCCTGAGGAGGACGTGCTCATGGATCACGCCGGGTACTCCACCTATGAAAGCATGTACCGGGCCAAAAACGCATACGGCATGAGCAGCTGCATCGTTTCCACCCAGAAGTACCACCTGTACCGGGCCCTGTATATCGGACAGGCTCTGGGCATGGAAAGCCGGGGCGTCATTGCCGACCAGCGCCCCTACGCCCGCCAGACCTATTATGACCTGCGGGAAGCGGCGGCCCGGGTAAAGGATTTCTTCCTTTCCATCCTCCAGCCGGAGCCGGTCTATATGGGGCTGGGCGTGCCCTATCTGGACAGGATGCAGGCCGTTGACTTTAACGGCTGAAGCAGGTATACTGAGTTTGTATATGATTTTTCTGCAGGAGGAAGCAAACGTATGGCCATCGGCATCGGTATTATAGGATACGGCAACGTGGGCAAGGGCGTGGAAGCGGCCTTGCCTTTTTATACGGATATGGAGCTTACGGGCATTTTTACCCGCCGGGACCCGGGGGACATACGCCCCCTGACCCCCGCCCCCGTGTATGCGCTGGATCAGCTGGATTCTCTGGAAAAAAAGCCCGACGTGCTCATCCTCTGCACGGGCAGCGCCACGGATCTGCCCCGGATGACCCCCGCTCTGGCCGAAAAATACTGCGTGGTAGACAGCTTTGATACCCACGCCAACATCCCCGGGCATTTTGCCGCCGTAAACGAAGCGGCTCTCCGGGGGCACACCGCCGCCCTGATCAGCGCCGGGTGGGATCCGGGTCTGTTTTCCATGGCCCGGCTGCTGGGCCGGTGCGTCCTGCCCCAAAGCCGGTGCGAGACCTTCTGGGGCCGGGGCGTCTCCCAGGGTCACAGCGACGCCATCCGCCGGATCCCCGGGGTAAAGGACGCCCGGCAGTACACCGTCCCCGTCAGGGCGGCGCTGGAAGCCGCCAAAAAAGGGGAAGCGGGCGACCTGACCCCCCGGCAGAAGCACACCCGGGAATGCTATGTGGTGCTGGAGGAGGGGGCCGACCCGGAAGCCGTGGCCCAGGCCATCATCACCATGCCCCATTACTTTGACGAATACGATACCTCCGTCACCTTTATCACCGAAGAAGAGATGCTGGCCCGGCACGGCGCCATGCCCCACGCCGGGGAGGTGCTGCGCCACGGCATTACCGGGGCCGACGGAAAGCAGACCGCCTTTGTGGGCTTTGAAGTGGCCATGGATTCCAATCCCCAGTTTACGGGCTCCATCCTGCTGGCCTTTGCCCGGGGCGTATACCGCTTTTACCGGGAGGGCCGGACGGGCTGCTTCACCGCCTTTGATATGCCCCTGTCCGCCCTGTCCCCCATGAGCCGGGAGAAACTCCTCTCCACCATGCTGTAAGCCATGGCCAGTATTCGGGAATATCTGACCAGATTCGGGAACCTGACTTTGGAGATGAACCCCTTCAACCCGGTGGACGGGCTCATCTTTGCCCAGCTTTCCTATATGAACTTTGACGGCGTGGTGGGCGAAGACCCGGTGCCCCTGCAGCCCGTCTGCGCAAAAATGCTGCAGAAGAAGGATTTTTCCTCCATGTATCATTTCATGCAGGCAGACGACGCCAAGCTCCTTGTTTTTCTGGGGATGCGAAAGCGCTTTGCCGGGGTGGAGCTGCTGCGCTATGTGAACATTCTGGATGACGATAAGCAGGAGCAGTTTTCCGCCGTTACCGCCGATTTCCCCGCCTTCCGGCTGGTGGCCATCCGGGGTACGGACGCCTCTCTGGCCGGCTGGAAGGAAAACTTCAACATGGCCTTTGCCAGCCCCGTCCCCGCCCAGCTGAAGGCGGCAGACTATGTGAACCGGGCCGGCGAGACCACCCATAAGCCCCTTATCGTCTGCGGCCACAGCAAGGGCGGGAACCTGGCCGTATACGGCGCCTCCTTCTGCCGGCCGGAGGTGCAGGACCGCATCACCGCCGTTTACAGTTATGACGGCCCCGGCCTGACCCCGGAGCAGGCGGCCTCCCCGGAGCATACCCGGCTCATGCCCCGGATCCAGGTGATGATCCCCCGGGGCTCCTTTGTGGGCACCCTGTTTGAGCAGACGGACGATGTGATCTATGTGGAATCCGACGCCGTGGGCCTGATGCAGCACTACAGCTACAACTGGCAGGTGGAGGGCATGGGCTTTGTGCTGGCCAAAAAGCCCACGGATCCCAGCGCCTTTATGACCGGCGCCATGCGGGATCTGATCCACAGCATGTCCATTGAGGAGCGGCGGATGTTTGTGGAAGCCCTGTACAGCATTCTGGCCGCCTCGGAGGCCACCAATCTGGTGACCCTGTTTGACGAATGGCAGGTGCGCTCTTTGAAGATGCTCCGCTACTACCGGAATCTGGATAAGCCCACCCGGGATCTGCTCATTCAGATCACCCGCAAGTTCCTCAAAGCCGCCGCCGCCCAGGCCCGGTTCCCCCTGCCGGAAGCAAAGCAATAACTTTCATGCCCGGACGAACAGGTTCGGGCATTTACATTTGAATCCGCAGACATGAAAAAGCCCCCTCCCGCAGGAAGGGGCTTTGTGCTTCTGTGCGTCCGGAGGCGTTTATGCCAGAGCGGCCGCCAGCCCCAGCGCCAGATCCAGCAGTCCATGCTGGCGCACCTTTTCCCTTTCGCCGCCCAGATCGCCCATGTCCCAGCTTTCGCCCAGAATATCCCCGCCGAAGAAGAAGGTATACAGCTCCACGCCCAGATAGTCCGCCACCGCCTGAAGCCCGGCGGCCTCCATTTCCACGCTGATGCAGCCCTCCGCTTTCCGGCGGGCAATGTTGTTTTCCGTTTCCCGGTAGATGGCGTCGGTGGTCCAGTTGCGGCCCGCTGCAAAGGGCACCCCGCAGCTGCGGAGGTATTGGGCCACGACCCCGCTGTTTTTCATCTCCATATAGGCCGCCCCGGGGGCATAGTGGTAGGAAAGGCCCTCATCCCGGCAGGACTCCGTGGGCACGATGATCTTCCCGGCGCATTTTTCCGGAGCCAGCACACCGCAGCTGCCGAAAACGATGCACTTTTCCGCCCCGGTAAGGGCCCTGACCTCCTGCAGGATGGCTCCGGCGGCAGGCGCGCCGATGGGGCTCATATAAAACAGGAGCCGCTGCCCCTCCGCCTCCAGCAGATAGACGGGTATGAGGCCGTTGGCGGTAAAGGCCCTTGCGGCCACGGAGGGTGCATACGCCGCCAGCACCTTTTCCAGCACCTTGTGGTGAAAGGTCACGATGCACACGTCTGCCAGCTTTTCCCGCTTCCCGTAAATATGCTCCGGGGTGAAAAGGGGCCGGCTGTGGGGATCGTAGGTATCCAGTATGCTCATAAAAAGGATTCCTTTCTTTCCGGTGTTTCTGCATTATATCAGCCCGGTACGCATATTGCAACACAGACGGGGCCCCTGCCCCTCCCGCAGCACCCGGGAGTCATGTGGGGATCGAACCCACCCCGGCAGACACGCCGGGCAAAGGGAGCTTTTTATTCGGAGGGAGGGAAGATTTCCGGAAAATGCCTGTCTCTCCCTTGCCAAAGGGCGGATCCTGTCGTAAAATATAGGTGTAAAAGAAGGAAAGGCACTTTTTTATGCACGAAGCCATCACCTGCCGCGTCACCGTAAGGCTTTTTGCCGGGGAGGATAAATGCTTTGGCCCCGGGGTAGCCATGCTGCTGGGGCATATCCGGGAAACCGGCTCCATCCGCAGGGCTTCTCAGGCCATGGGCATGGCTTACAGCAAGGCCTGGACCATTCTCCGCCAGGCGGAGGCGGCCTTTGGGGCTCCCCTGCTTGCCACCGCTACCGGGGGACGCTCCGGAGGGGGCGCCGTTCTTACCCCGCTGGGGGAATCGCTCCTGACCCGCTATGATACCCTGTGCGCCCGGCTGGAGGCCTGCGCCCGGGACTCTTTTGCAGAACTGTACCCTGGGGAAGCATCCCCGGAAAGGAATTTGTAATGGAACAGAAAAACGCCAACGCTTTTAATTTTCAGCAGGCCAGGATCCTGTGGAAGGATCGGAAGCGCCATCTGGGCCTGCCCATCTCCTTTACCGTCTACACCGTGGACGAAAACCGGCTGTATGTGCAGAAGGGCCTGTTCACCACCTCCACCTCGGAGCTGCTGCTTTACAGGATCCTGGATATAAAGTCCAGACGTACCTTCTGGCAGAAGCTTTTGGGCGTGGGGAATGTGACCCTGTATAACGCCGACGCCAGCGACAACCAGATCGTGCTGAAGAATATCCGCAATCCGGAAGCCGTGCGGCGGTTCCTCTCCCAGATCGTGGAGCACCGGCGCAGCGAAAAGGGCGTTACCGGCCGGGAGATGTACGGCGCCGCCAACAGCTGCCACCACGGCCCCCACCCGGAGGGCCAGCCCGGCTACCGGGACATCGACGGGGACGGCATCCCCGATATTATGGAGTGACCCGCGGCTCCGGCATGAAAGTGCCGGGGCTTTTTTTGCGGAAACCGGGGGCACGCCGCCTCCTGCCCGCCGCTGCCGGGAGCAAAGGGGATACGCCGGTGGGGGGGCGCAGGTTCCGTCCGGGGACCGGAACGCTGCGGGGGGCACCGCCCCCCGCAGGCGTGCCTGCGGCACGCACTGCGCCCCCCAAGCCCCGTATACGGCTCGCCCCGGGGTGCCCGCCAGCAGCGGCCCCACGCTTTTTCAGCCCCGTATGCGGCTTTTTCTTGACAATCCTCCCCTTTTGTGCCATACTGCTTTTGTATTCCGCCATGAAGAAGCAGGAGTAAGCAGAATCCCCCGGTCTGCAGGGAGGGCGTCCAGACTGAAAGCGCCCGGCCAGGGCTCCGCCCAAGACAGCTTCCGAGCGGGCACATAAGGCTTCGGCCGAAGCTGCGGCGCACCCCCGCCATACACAGGGGCCAGAGGATGCAGAAGATTGCATCGAACATGGGTGGCCCCGCGGAAGCCTTCGGCTCTCGTCCCATAGGAGGGATGGGAGTTTTTTTATAGGCCGCCTCCCCTTTCGGCCTGCCCGGCTTCCCGTGCCGCCCCCTATTCCACACAGAAAGGAACCTACGCTATGGAAAAGATCAAGCCCCGGACTCTCTCCGGCTTTATGGAGCTGCTGCCTCAGCGCCAGATGCAGATGGAGCGGTTCATGGAAGTGCTGCGGGAGAGCTACAGCCTTTACGGCTTTACTCCCCTGGATACCCCCGTTATCGAAGCGGCCCAGGTGCTTCTGGCCAAGGGCGGCGGCGAAACGGAAAAGCAGATCTACCGCTTTGAAAAGGGCGACAGCGACCTGGCCCTGCGGTTTGATTTGACGGTGCCCCTGGCCAAATATGTGGCGCAGCACTACGGGGAGCTTACCTTCCCCTTCCGCCGGTTTCAGATCGGCAAGGTCTACCGGGGGGAAAGGGCCCAGCGGGGCCGCTTCCGCGAGTTTTATCAGGCGGATATAGACATCATCGGCGACGGCCAGCTGGATATCCTGAACGAGGCGGAGATCCCGGCCGTTATCTGCCGCACCTTTACCGCTCTGGGGCTCAAGGGCTTTGAGATCCGGGTGAACAACCGCAAGATCCTCAACGGATTTTATGCCATGGAGGGTCTGACGGATAAGGCTGCCGACATTATGCGCACCGCCGACAAGCTGGAAAAGATCGGCCCCGCCAAGGTGCGCGGCATCTTTACGGAGGATCTGGGGCTGACGGAGGAGCAGGCGGATTCCATCCTGCGGTTCATGTCCATCCACGGCACCAACGGGGAAGTGCTGGCCCGGCTGGAAGAATACCGGGGCCGGGAGCCCCTCTTTGACACCGGGCTGGAGGAGCTCACCGCCGTAGTGCGGAACCTGGGCGCCTTCGGGGTGCCGGAAGAGCATTTCACCGTGGATCTGACCATTGCCCGGGGGCTGGATTACTACACCGGTACCGTATACGAAACCTGCATGAAGAGCCACCCGGAGATCGGCTCCATCTGCTCCGGAGGCCGGTATGACAATCTGGCGGAGTATTACACGGATAAAAAGCTCCCCGGCGTAGGTATTTCCATCGGCGTCACCCGGCTGTTCTATGTGCTGGAGGAGCAGGGCATGCTCAACGACCTGCTGGTCACCGCCCCGGCGGATGTGCTGGTGCTGCCCATGAGCGAGGATCTTTCCCCCGCCATCCGCACGGCCACGGCCCTGCGGGAAGCTGGCATACGCACCCAGCTGTATACGGAGAAAAAGAAATTCAAGGCTCGCATGGCCTATGCAGACAGGCTCTCCATCCCCTATGTGCTTTTCCTGGGGGAGGATGAGATCCAGAGCGGCACCGTTACCTGCAAGGACATGACCGCCGGCACCCAGCAGACCCTACCTTTGGAGGAGCTGCTGCCCCAGCTGAAAGAAGCGCTGGCCCGGCGCAGGGCCCAGGCGCTCATTACGGAATAAGAGCGGCGCCCTTTACCGCATTTGCCCCGGAGGACAGCCCGCTCAAAGGCCGGTTCATCCGCTGCCCGGCCGCCGGGGCTCGGGGCTTCCGGGTATATGCGAGGCGGGGGCGCAGCGTTCCGGCCCGGGCCGGAACACTGCGGGGGCCTTGCCCCCGCAGGCGTGCCTCCGGCACGCGCTGCGCCCCCCAACCCCGTGCAGAGCGTCTCCCCCCTTTCCCCACGGCCCGGCCTCACGCCGCCCGGCCTGCGCCCGCATAAAAACATACCCCACAAAATATACGCATACAGGAGAATTTCGATCATGATGCAGTCAAGAACCCACACCTGCGGGGAACTGCGCCTGCAGGATGCCGGCAAGCAGGTCACTCTGGCCGGCTTTATGGAAAACGTCCGGGAGGTAGGCGGCAGCCTGGCCTTCGTGGTGCTCCGTGATTTTTACGGCACCGTCCAGCTGGTCATCGAAACCCCGGAACTGCTGAGCCTTATCCGGGGTCTCAACAAGGAAAGCACCCTGCAGGTCACCGGCCTGGTGCGGGAACGCTCCAGCAAAAACCCCAAGCTCCCCACCGGGGAGATCGAGGTGGTGCCCAGCGAGATCAGGGTTCTGGGCCGCTGCCGCTACAACGAGCTGCCCTTTGAAATCAACCGCAGCCGGGAGGCAGACGAAAGCAAACGACTCAAATACCGCTATCTGGATCTGCGCAACCCCCAGGTCAAGCAGAACATCCTTCTGCGCTGCCAGGTGGTGGCCGCCCTGCGCAAGGCCATGCAGGATCACGGCTTCCTGGAGATCACCACGCCCATCCTTACCGCTTCCTCGCCGGAGGGCGCCCGGGACTATCTGGTCCCCGCCCGGAAGCATCCCGGCAAGTTCTATGCCCTGCCTCAGGCCCCCCAGCAGTTCAAGCAGCTGCTCATGACCGCCGGGTTCGACCGGTATTTCCAGATCGCTCCCTGCTTCCGGGATGAGGACGCCCGCGGCGACCGCTCCCCCGGGGAGTTTTATCAGCTGGATATGGAAATGGCCTTTGCCACCCAGGAGGATGTGTTTGCCGTTCTGGAGGACGTGCTGCCCCCCATCTTTGCCCAATACGGCAAATATTCCGTTGCCTCCAGGCCCCCCTTCCGCCGGATCCCCTATCTGGAAGCCATGGAAAAATACGGCTCCGATAAGCCGGATCTGCGCATCGATCTGGTGGTGGAGGATGTGACCGCCCTTATGCAGGGCATCGGCTTCGGCCCCTTTGAAGGGAACGTGGTCAAGGCCGTGGCCGCAGATACATTCACCGGCACCCGCAAACAGATCGACGCCCTCTGCGCCGAGGTGGAGGTTCAGTCCGGCAGCAAGCCTTACTGGTTCCGCTATGAAGAAAACGGCGAGATCGTGGGGGGCATCGCCAAGTTCCTGCAGCCCATCCGGGAGCAGGTCATAGAGCAGCTCCATCTGGTGCCCGGCACCTTTGTGGGGCTGGCCGCCGGAAAGAAATCCGCCGCCCAGAAAACCGCCGGTGTGCTGCGCAGCAAGCTGGGCGCCCTGTGCCCCGGCCATATGGATAAGGAGCGGTATGAGTTCTGCTGGATCGTAGATTTCCCCATGTACGAGATCGGGGAGGAAAGCGGCCAGCTGGAGTTCTGCCACAACCCCTTCTCCATGCCCAACGGGGGCATCGAACCCCTGCTCAAGGCCGAGCGCGGGGAGCTGGATCCTTTGACCATCACCGCCGATCAGTATGACCTGGTGGTCAACGGCATAGAGCTTTCCTCCGGTGCGGTGCGGAACCATGACCCGGAGATCATGATCAAGGCCTTTGAGATGGTGCGTCTGGGCGAAGAGGATGTAAAGGCCAAGTTCCCCGCCATGTACAACGCCTTCTGCTACGGAGCGCCCCCTCATGCGGGCATTGCCCCGGGCATCGACCGGATCGTCATGATCCTGGCCGGAGAGGACTGCATCCGGGAGATCATCCCCTTCCCCATGAACAAGAACGCCCAGGATCTGATGATGGACGCCCCCGGCTATGTGACCGAAAAGCAGCTGGAGGAGCTCCACCTGAAGATCGATACGGACGCCCAGTGATCCGCATTTCCCAGCGCCCCTCGGGGCATGCAGCGGCCGTGTTCCAAAGCCCCAGATCCGAAAGCGAGCCTCCCCGAGGGCTGGGACGCGGGAGCATGGAGTTTGCGCATACACGCCGGGCGGGGCGCACGTTCCGGCCCCGGGGCCGGAACCCTGCGGGGGCCGCAGACCCCGCAGCCGTGCCGCAGGCACGGGTGCGCCCCGGCTGCCCCGTATACGGCGCAGCTCCCTTTTTGCCGGGCCCCGCTTCCCGGCCACCCTTTCCTCCGGCATGCAGGAGCGCTTCCGGCCTATTTATCCAGATTCACGCAGATCGCCGATAAATCCATACCGGTGGTATGTTCCGCGTACCCGTGGTGCCCGGTGGCTTTTCCGGGCGGCGGCTTCACCAGGGGCAGGGGCTCCGCCCAGCGTTTCTCCCGCAGATAGTTGGCCGGATTGGGAAAGGAGGGGAAAAACCCGCCCTGCCGGGCCGCTTCCTCCAGCCTCCGGGAACGCAGCGCCACATCCTCCAGCAGCTTCTCCCCCTCCTCCGGGGACAGCTTCAGCCGGGCAAAAGCCTTCTGCGCCTGCTCCCTTCCGGCCTTTACGGGATATGTCTCCCAGAAGCGTTCAAAATCCAGCCTTTGGGGAAGCCCGTCCCGCTCCTTCTTCTCCCGGCTTGCGGCAGGAACGTTTTCGGAGAAGGCAGGCGCTTCTTCCCCGGTCTCCAAACATTCTGCTCCTGCTTCACACACACCTGCGGAGAAATTCCTGGCAGGCGCCGGAGGGAGAGCGGCATACTGCTCCGGTCTCTGCCGGTCATGGGCCGTTGTGTTTACATTTGCATGCACATTGATATTTTTATTTACATTTGCATTGACATTTTCATTTGCATTTACATTAGGTTTCTGCTTTTGGACAGGATCCGAAACCACTGGTTTTGCGCGGCAGGAAAGAACCGTATCCACAGGTTTCTCTGCCGGTGCAGCCTTGGGAACCGAAGGAAGCTCCGCCGTCCCGGATGAGCCGGAAGAAGGGGTCTGCGGGTCACGGCTCTCCCGGGTGGGGCGGCCTCCCATGCGTCCGGCTTCCCGGCGGCGGGCATTGGCCTCCAGCTGGGGGCGGATAAGGGTAAACAGCGCCTGCACCAGCGGGGATGCGGCCTCCGGCATTTCGTCATACAGGCCATAATCCGCAATGGCATCGTACAGCGCCAGACGGGTAGCATCGTCCAGTGCCCGGGCGGCCTCCCGGAAGGAGCCGTAAAAGATAAAGCTGTCCCGTTTCATGGGGTGTCTCCTCCTGTTTCTTTCTTTGGCATGAGTATACAGGAGCCGCCGCTCTACTTTTTATAATAATCTTCCCGGAAGGATGGGGCCTGGGGGCATGGCCGTGCAGAAGAAGAAAGTTCCGATGAGGCGAGGTCTGGTACGCGGCGAAAATAGGGCTGCGCCGTATACGGGGCTCCCGGGGGCGCACCCGTGCCTGCGGCACGGCTGCGGGGCTGCGGCCCCGCAGGGTTCCGGCCCTTGGGGCCGGAACGTGCGCCCCCCGCCCGGCGTGGAGGCGAAGGTTCCGAGTCCCCGCGTCCCAGCCCCCGGGGACACGTTTCCGGCTGCGGAAGTATATTCCCCCGGTTTCCTTTACAAGGTACGGAAAATGTCGTATACTGTAAAAAAAATCATGGAGGATCATTATGGAACGAGTCAATGCCTGGACCACCTACTCCCCGGAGCAGGAAGCCGAGCTCATGCATAAGGCCGAAGCCTACAAGGCCTTTCTCAACGCCGGTAAGACCGAGCGGGAGTGCGTAAAGGAAGCCATCCGCCTGGCGGAGGAAAAGGGCTTCACCTGCCTGTGCAAAAAGGAAACGCTGGTGCCCGGAGACCGGGTATATGTAAACACCATGGGCAAGGCTTTGCAGCTGTATATCATCGGCAAGGCGCCCCTGGAGCAGGGCATCAACATTGTGGGCGCCCATATCGACAGCCCCCGGATGGATCTCAAGCAGAACCCCCTGTATGAGGATACGGATCTGGTCTATCTGGATACCCACTACTACGGCGGCATCAAAAAGTACCAGTGGGTCACCATTCCTCTGGCCCTTCACGGCGTTGTTGCCAAAAAGGACGGCACCGTTACCGAAATGGTCATCGGTGAGGAGGAGAGCGACCCCGTGGTGGGCATCTCCGATCTGCTGATCCACCTGGCCGGGGATCAGATGGGCAAAAAGGCCTCCGTGGTCATTGAAGGGGAAGAGCTGAACCTGATCGTAGGCGGCAGGCCCATGAAGGATCTGCCCGAAGGGGAAAAGGAGCCCTGCAAGGCGCTGATCCTCCGGCTGCTGAAGGAAAAGTACGGCATGGAGGAAGAGGACTTCCTTTCCGCCGAGATCGAAGTGGTGCCCGCCGGCAAGGCCCGGGATATGGGACTGGACCGGAGCATGATCCTTGGCTACGGCCACGACGACCGGGTATGCGCCTATGCTTCGCTGGATGCCATCCTCTCCATCGAGGGTGTACCGGAAACCACCTGCTGCTGCGTTCTGGCCGATAAGGAAGAGATCGGCAGCGTGGGCGCCACGGGTATGCAGGCCCGGTATTTTGAAAACGCCATGGCCGAGATCATGGATCGGGCCGGGGAATATTCCGAACTGAAGCTCCGCCGGGCGCTGGCCCGCTGCCGGATGCTCTCCTGCGATGTATCTGCGGGCTACGACCCCAACTTTGCCGGCTGCTTCGAAAAGAAGAACTCCGCCTTCCTGGGCCGTGGTGTATGCTTCAACAAATATACCGGCTCCCGGGGCAAGGGCGGCAGCAACGATGCCAACGCCGAATACATCGGCCGTCTGCGGGATCTTTTTGACCGGAACAATGTCCACTATCAGACCGCCGAGCTGGGCAAGGTAGATCAGGGCGGCGGCGGCACCATCGCCTATATCTGCGCTCTGTACGGCATGGAAGTCATCGACAGCGGCGTAGCCGTTCTCTCCATGCACGCCCCGTTGGAGATCATCAACAAAGCCGACCTGTATGAGGCCATGCGGGCTTACCGCGCCTTCATGCTGGAAGCATAAATTCTCACCGGCCCCCGCAGTCTCCCGCCCACGGGCAGGAGATTCGGGGGCTTTTTCCTGCTGCGGGGTGCATACAGGATAAGTAACAGGCATGGTAAAGCACCGGGAAGTCTTCATGAAAGTACCCCGGGAGCAGGGAAAGGCTTATATGCGTATCCGTTCCGGCCATGGAAACGGATACGGGGCTTATGTGTATTTTCCGTACAGAAAATCCCGCACGCCCCATAGGGGAAAGGGCAAAGGAGGCAGAAAATGAAAAAGATCACCAGCCGCACAGACTTTTTTGGGCAGACCATCCATTATGACGAGCATGGCCGCAAGATCGGAAGCACCCGTCCCGATCCCTTGGGGGGACAGGTGCTCTATGACGCCAACGGCAAGCAGGCAGGACGCAGCAGGGAGAATTTTTTCGGCGGCCAGATCTACTATGACAACAGCGGCAGGCAGGTAGGACGCAGCGGCCAGGATATTTTTGGCAACACGCTGTTTTATGACGCCAACGGCAGGCAGGCAGGGCGCAGCAGCCAGACGATTATGGGCCGGACCATTACCCGCCTGAAAGACGACTAAGGCCGTCCCGGGCACCGCCATTCCAAGGGCGGTGCTTTTTTGCGCAGAGAAGCGGCGGCATAGGACCGGGCAAAAGGGGATCTCCCTGCAAACGGGGCCGGGGGCGCACGTTCCGCCGGCAAGGCCGGTGGAACACTGGGGGGGCGGCAAGCCGCCCCCCCAGGCGTGCCGCCAGGCACGCGGTGCGCCCCCTAAGCGGCTTATACGGCGCTGCTCCGTACCCCCGCGGCCCATGCCCCGGAATCCGCCAGCCCCGGCCTGTCCTGCTGTACCCCAAAACAAACGCCGCCTCCCGGCTTATGGGAGGCGGCTGTCTTTTACAGGGCTTTTTTGGGGCAGTGCTTTACGCACTCCATGCACAGGATACATTCTGTACCGTTCTTCCGGCGGCGGGAAGGATCCAGCATATCCACCTCCATGGGGCAGACCTGCCTGCACCGGCCGCAGGAGATGCATTTGCCCGGATCGCACTTTATCCTGAACAGGGCAAAATAGCTCATGGGCTTCAGGAACACCGTTACCGGGCAGATATATTTGCAGAAGGCCCGGTTATCCTTCAGGGCAAAGGCCAGGGCAATCCCCAGCCCGTAATAGAGCAGGTTCCCCACGATAAAGGCCCAGAACATGATCTTTTCCTTATCCGGCACCTGAAAAAGGAACAGCCCCCCTACAAACAGCAGCGAAAGCGCAAAGCACACATAGCGTATCCAGCCCAGCTTCCGCCGGGGGCCCCGGGGCCGCTTATAGGGAAGGAGATCCAGCACCATGGCCGTCCAGCAGGCATAGCCGCACCAGCCCCGGCCAAAGAGCAGGGGGCCGAAGATCTTGGCCACGGCATAGTGGATGGTGGCGGCGGTAAAGGAGCCCTGGAACAGATAGTACCAGAAGCCCTCCAGCTGCATGTTCTCCCGGCAAATCAGCCCCAGATACACCAGCATATAGCTGCCGATGCAAAGCTGGGCTATCCGCCGGGCGTGAGGAAAGCGGCAGCCATACAGATACACGCACACCGCCAGACACAGACCGATGTAGCTGAAGTTGAACAGATAGAAAGAGTCGCCCTTGGTCAGCCACAGGGTCACCGCCACCCCTTCAAACAGAAGGAACAGCAGCAGGGGCCCCAGGATCTTTTTTTTACCTATGGATGGCATAGTTTTCTCCGTTGGGTCGATTTCAGTTTTCAAACAGCCGGGCGGCCTCCTGCATATAGCCGGAGATATACAGGTGCTGGGGGCACACGCCCTCGCAGCGGCCGCAGCGGCGGCACTGGGAAGCCTTTGCGCCGCCCCGGGTGGCATACCCATACTGGGCTTTGGCCCGCTCCAGAGAGCCGTAGCGCTTGTAGCTGTTGAGCACGGCCAGGATCCGGGGGATATGGATACCCTCGGGGCAGCCGTTGACGCAGTAGCGGCAGGCGGTGCAGCCGATCTCCCCCGCCTTCTGAATGGCTTCCCGGGCCTGAGCAATGGTCTGCCGCTCCGCCTCCGTCAGGGGATCCAGTCCGCCGAAGAGGGCGATGTTCTCCTGCACCTGGGCTTCTTCAGACATGCCGGAAAGGATCATCTTTACCTGGGGCAGGTCATGTACGAAGCGGAAGGCCCAGCTCACCAGCGATCTGTCCGGAGCCGCCTTTTGCAGCAGGGGAGCGAACACGCCCTTTTCGCTGGCCAGCAGGCCGCCCTTTACCGGTTCCATGACGATGACGGGCTTATTATGCTTTACGCAGACCTCATAGCACAGGCGGGACTGCACGTTTTTATCCTCCCAGTCTGCATAGTTGATCTGCAGCTGCACAAACTCCATCTCCGGGTGGGCCGTAAGGATCTGCTCCAGCACCGCCGCCTTATCATGGAAGGAAAAGCCCGCATGCCTGATCAGCCCCTCCGCCTTCAGCTCCTGCATGAAGTCCCAGAGCCCCAGCTCATCCGCCGTTTTGGCATACTCCGCATCCAGCGCATGGAGCAGATACATATCAAAAAAGTCCGCCCCGCTGCGCTTTTGCTGCAGCTGGAATATCTCCCGGGGGGTATGCTCCCTTTTGGCCAGAACGGAAACGGGCAGCTTATCCGCCAGAATAAAGCTTTCCCGAGGGTAACGGGCCAGCAGACCGGCGCCTACGGCCTCTTCGGAATGGCCGTCGTGATAAAAATAGGCCGTGTCAAAATAGGTATATCCGGCCGCCATAAAATCGTCGATCATGGCATTGAATTGAAGCTGATCGATCTCCCCGTTCTCCTTCAGGGGCAGGCGCATGGTGCCGAAGCCCAGGGGTTTAACTGCGTTCTCAAAAAAATCCATACAAAGCCCTCCACATTACAGCATATATTTTATTTTATCGGGTATCTTTTTTTCCGTCAAGGTTTCCATATGGGGAATTGTGTGATATGATGGGGTACTACGAACATATAAGCAGAAAGGTCATTCAATATGGTATATGTATGGATCGCCCTGGGGGCGCTTGTGCTGGTGTTTCTGTTCTTCTCGTTTTACGCTTTCAAGCTGGGAACGGGCCGCCGGGACAGGACGGAACTTTTCCGCTACAGCTCCGTGGCCCCCTCCGCCCGGATCCCCTTTCGGGACCGGGTGGAAAAGGGCGTAAACTGGTTTGAAGACCAGTACCGGGAGACTCTGGAGATCACCAGCGACGACGGGCTGAAGCTCAAGGCGGAGCTTCTCCCCTGCGAAAACCCAAAGGGCGTTATCGTGGCCATGCACGGCTTTCGCTCCTGGCCCTCCCGGGAATTTGCCCTGATCGCCAAGCTTTTGTATGAGCAGGGATACACGGTGCTCTATCCCTACCAGCGGGCCCACCGGCTCAGCCAGGGGGATTACATCACCTTTGGGGCCAAAGAGCAGTATGACTGCCAGCAGTGGGCCCAGGTGCTTTCCCTGCGCTATCCGGAGCTGCCCCTGTTTTTGTACGGTCAGAGCATGGGGGCTTCCACGGTGCTGCTGGCGGGAGCCCTGCCTTTGCCCCGGCAGATCCGGGGGCTCATTGCCGACTGCGGCTACACCAACCCCGCCGGAGTCATCCGCCACGTCCTGCGCACCGCCTACAAGGTGCCGCCCTATCCCCTGCTGTGGTGCATGGATCTGTGGGCCCGGCTGCTGGGGCACTACAGCTTTTATGAGGTGAACACGCTGGCGGCGCTGGACAAGACCTCCCTCCCCTGCCTGTTCATCCACGGCACGGCGGACGACCTGGTGCCCTATGAAATGGGCCGGGCCAATGCGGAGCGCTGCCATACGGAGAAGGACTTCCTTACCGTAAAGGACGCGGGTCACTGCGCCAGCTGGTATGTGGGGGAAGCCGACTACCGGAGCCACCTGCTGGCCTTTTTGCAGCGGTACGGAAGCTGAGAGGTATACGGGGCCCGGGGGCGCACGTTCCGGCGGCTTGGCCGCCGGAACTCTGCGGGGGGGCGTCGCCCCCCGCAGGCGTGCCGCCAGGCACGCAGTGCGCCCCCGCCTTTCGTATACGGTTCTGCCCCGAAAAACCGGGCCCCAGGCCTGTTTTCCTTGACAAATCGGCCATGTCGATTATAATTGTATCAGGATAAAAAGATTCAATTCACCATAAAGGAGATGGAAGCCATGACCAAAGCCACAATGGACAAGATCGTTTCCCTGTGCAAGAACAGAGGATTCATTTTCCCCGGAAGCGAGATCTACGGCGGTCTCTCCAACACCTGGGACTACGGCCCCCTGGGTGTGGAATTCAAAAACAACGTGAAAAAGGCCTGGTGGAAGAAGTTCGTACAGGAAAGCCCCTATAACGTGGGCATGGACGCCGCCATTTTGATGAACCCCCAGACCTGGGTGGCCTCCGGTCATGTAGGCGGCTTTTCCGATCCGCTGATGGACTGCAAAAGCTGCAAGGCCCGCCACCGGGCAGACAAGCTCATTGAGGATTACGCCGCCGCCCACGGCCTGGAGGATCTCCATCCCGACGGCATGAGCAACGAAGAGATGGAAGCCTTTATTGCGGATCACGACATCGTGTGCCCCCAGTGCGGCGCCAAAAACTTCACCCCCATCCGCAAGTTTAACCTGATGTTCAAAACCTTTCAGGGCGTTACGGAGGATTCCGCCAGCCAGCTGTATCTCCGGCCGGAAACCGCCCAGGGCATCTTTGTAAACTTCAAAAACGTACAGCGGACCACCCGCAAAAAGCTGCCCTTCGGCATCTGCCAGGTGGGCAAATCCTTCCGCAACGAGATCACCCCGGGCAACTTCACCTTCCGCACCCGGGAGTTTGAGCAGATGGAGTGCGAGTTCTTCTGCGCCCCCGGCACGGATATGGACTGGTACCGCTACTGGAAGGATTTCTGCAAAAACTGGCTGCTGAGCCTGGGCATGACGGAAGCCCACATCCGCCTGCGGGAGCACGAACAGGAGGAGCTCTCCTTCTACTCCACCGGCACCACGGATATCGAATACACCTTCCCCTTCGGCTGGGGCGAGCTGTGGGGCATTGCCGACCGCACCAACTATGACCTGAGCTGCCACGCCAAGGTCTCCGGCGAAAGCTTTGAGTATACCGATCCCTTCACCGGGGAAAAGTTCGTTCCTTACTGTGTGGAGCCCTCTCTGGGCGCCGACCGGGTGGCGCTGGCCTTCCTGTGCGATGCTTACGACGAAGAGGAGCTGGATAAGGGCGATGTGCGGGTGGTGCTCCATCTGCATCCGGCCCTGGCCCCCTTCAAGGCCGCCGTGCTGCCCCTGAGCAAGAAGCTTTCCGAAAAGGCCATGGAAGTACATGCAGAGCTTTCCAAATACTTCATGGTAGACTTTGACGAGACCGGCTCCATCGGCAAGCGGTACCGCCGGGAAGACGAGATCGGCACGCCCATGTGCATCACCTACGACTTTGATTCCGAAACCGACGGCTGCGTTACCGTCCGCGACCGGGATACCATGGAGCAGATCCGCATGCCCATCGGCGAGCTGCGGGCTTACATTGAGCAGAAGCTGGTATTCTGATCCGCATTTGCGCATATTCCTGTTTGTGCCCGCTGTGTGACTCATGGCGGGCACATTTTTCCGAAAGGAAGGTTTTTATTGCATATGTCATTCTGGGAGACTCTGTGGGAAGTGTTTCATGAGGATTGCCTTCTTCTGCTGCCCATCCTGTTCTGCACCTTTTTCCTCATCGAATATTTAGAGCACCGGGCCGGAGAAAAGTTCACCGCCGCCCTTCGCCGTTCCCGCCGGACGGGCCCCCTGTGGGGCGCCCTGCTGGGGCTGGTGCCCCAGTGCTCCTTCAGCGTTTCCTGCGCCCACCTGTATAACGAGGGCATCGTTACCGCCGGTACGCTGGTAGCCGTGTTTCTTTCCACTTCGGATGAAGCGGTGCCCGTGCTCCTTTCTCAGCCGGGCGGACTGGCTCTGGCCGGAAAGCTGGTGGCCGTTAAGGTGCTGGTGGCCTGCATCGCCGGTTTCGGGCTGGACTTTTTCTATAAGCAGACCCGTCAGCAGGCGGATTTTGAGGCCCTCCACGTGGAGCACACCTGCCATGCCCGAAAGGCGGATATAAAGGAGCTGCTGTGGGAGACCTGCAAACACACCCTGAGCGTATGGGCGGTGCTGTTTGCCGCCACCTTTGCCCTGACCCTGCTGATGGATCTGGTGCCCCGGGCCAGCATGGAAAAGTTTTTGCTGGCCGGGTTCTTCCAGCCCTTCCTGGCGGCATTGCTGGGGCTGATCCCCAACTGCGCCGTATCCGTAGTGCTGGTGGAGCTGTATATGCAGTCTCTGCTCAGCTTCGGTTCTCTGGTGGGGGGCTGTGCACCAGCGCCGGGCTGGGGATGCTGGTGCTGCTCAAGGGCAAGCGGGGGCTGCACAGCTGGGCCCTGCTGCTGGGGGTATGCTATGTGGCCGCCGTAGTCGCCGGGAGCCTGCTGCAGCTCCTGCCCTGACCGGACGCACGCATTTTAACGGCTCCCATCGGGCGAGGCCCCTTTTCCCAATTCCGGCGGTGTATTGTGCCTTTGGATCCCTTTCCCGGTTCGGCGAGGAATTGCGTCCCCCGCCACTTCTGCCTGCTTTGCGTCGGCAGAAATCGCATGGACGGTGTTCTTCGGCCGGACGGAAGTCCGCTTCCCGTGAAGAAAGGCCTGCTTGGGCTTTTCCGGACAGATTTTTGCTGCTTTTGCCGCAAAATCCTCATCCCGGTTCCGCTGGAGTACCCTGTCCCTGTGAATGGCTGCAATGCCATCAGGCCTTGTTCCCGTTCTTTGCCCCTGCCCCACGGTTCCGGCAGAGCATGACCGTTTTTGCCTGGTCATCCGCTTTTTATGCTTTGACGAGGGGCTGTGCTCCCGGCTGCAAAGCCCGCTGCCCCGTACCCTGGGGACAGACGCTTTTACCCTGACTTATTGTATCTGACTTTGGAGAATGCGTATGGAGATCACCGGCGTTGTACAATCCATCATCTTCCGCAATACGGACAACGGATATACCGTCCTGTCCCTGTTTGACGAGGAGAAAAATGCAGACTTTACCGCCTGCGGAGCCCTTCCCCTTTGCTCCGTAGGGGATACGGTGCGCCTGGAGGGTTCCCTGAAGTTTCACCCCCGGTACGGGCAGCAGTTTGCCGCCGCAAAATGCGAAGTGCTGGCCCCTTCCACCCTGGGCGCCATAGAAAGCTATCTTTCCAGCGGCACCGTCAAGGGCATCGGCCCGGCCATGGCCCGGATACTGGTAAACACCTTTGGGATGGATACCCTGCGCATTATGGAGGAGGAGCCCCGGCGGCTGCTGGAGATCCCCGGCATCGGCCCGAAAAAATACCGGATGATCGCCGATTCCTTTCAGGAAAACCGCACCATGCGGGAGATCCTTCTTTCTCTGGAGCCCTATGGCATGACGGTGAACCAGGCCTATAAGCTTTACAAAAAGTATGGGGACATGGCCCTGATGAAGGTGCAGGAGAACCCCTATCAGCTTATAGACGATATTGAGGGCATCGGCTTTGTCACTGCCGACGCCATTGCCCAGCGGGTAGCGGGCTTTGAGACCACCTCTGCCGCCCGGCTTTTTGCGGGGCTGCGCTACGCCCTGCAGGACGCCCGTTCCGAATACGGGCACACCTATCTGCCCAAGGATAAGCTGCTGCTGAAAACCGTGGGGCTGCTGGGGGTGGATCCGGAGCTGCTGGAGGAAGCGCTGGAGGCCATGGTGGCCGATGAAAGCCTCCTTTCCCGGCGTGTGGGCGAGACGGAGGGCATTTTTCTGCCCTATCTGGCCCGCATGGAGGAGAGCATTGCCCAAAAGCTCACGACCCTGCTGGAAAAGCCTGTGCAGAACCCCTTCTGGGATGTGGCGCAATACCAGCAGGAGCTGGGGGTGACCCTGTCCGCCTCCCAGACGCAGGCGGTGGAAGCAGCTCTGAATGCCGGGCTGCTGGTGATCACCGGGGGCCCGGGCACGGGCAAGACCACCATTATCCGCTGCATCACCTTCGCTCTCAGCGAAATGGGCATGACCTTTGCCCTGTGCGCTCCCACGGGCCGGGCGGCCAAGCGCATGAGCGAAGCCACCGGCGCCGAAGCCAGCACCCTGCACCGGCTGCTGGAATACAACCCCGGGGAGGGCTTTGTGCGCTGCAAGGACGATCCTCTGGATTATGACATGGTCATTGTAGACGAAATGAGCATGGTGGATGTGCCCCTGATGCACGCCCTGACCCAGGCTCTGCCCCGTGGAACCCGGCTCATTCTGGTGGGGGATGCGGATCAGCTGCCCCCCGTTGGCTGCGGGGATGTGCTGCGGGATATCCTCAGCAGCGGGGTAGTGCCGGTGATACGGCTGACGGAGATCTTCCGGCAGGCCCAGACCAGCCGGATCATTACCAATGCCCACCGGATCAACGAAGGGCAGATGCCGGTTCTGGAAAACGGCGACAGCGACTTTATCTATGAGGAGCAGAACGTGCCCGAGCTGATACTGAACCGGGTGCGGGAACTTTGCCTGCGGGAAAGCGCCCGCCTGGGCACCGGAGAACCCCTTATGGATGTGCAGGTGCTGACTCCCATGAAAAAGGGAACTCTGGGGGTAGAAAACCTGAACCGGATCCTGCAGGAGGCCCTGAACCCCCCCGAGCTGGGAAAACCGGAGCACAACTTCGGCTCCTTGCTGCTGCGGCAGGGGGATAAAATCATGCAGATCAAAAACGACTATAAAGTGGAATGGCAGAAGCCCGGCCCGGACGGCGCCCTGCAGGAGGGAGCCGGGGCCTTTAACGGGGATCTGGGCACCCTGTTCCGGCTGGACAACCTGAACCGGGTCCTCCATGTGCTGTTTGACGACGGGCGGCTGGCCATGTATGACTTTACCCAGGCAGAGGAGCTGGATCTGGCCTACTGCATCAGCATACACAAAAGCCAGGGGAGCGAATTTCCCACGGTGCTGCTGCCTCTGGCAGGCGGCCCCCCCATGCTGCTGAACCGGAATCTGCTGTATACCGCCGTGACCCGGGCCAAAAAACTGGTATATTGTCTGGGCCGCCGGGATACCATTGCCCGGATGGTGCGCACGGTGCAGTCCCGCCGCCGCTTTACCGCACTGGCCGTTCGGCTGCAGGAGGCCCGGAATGAGGATTGACCGCCGCGCCCTTCATGAGCTGCTTTTCGGCTCCCTGCACCGCTGCTGCCTGTGCCAAAAGGAAGAAGTGCTGGGGCCGGAGGGCCTTTGTTCTGCCTGCCGGAAATCCCTGCGCCTTTGCCCTGCCCCCGCCGCTCCCTTCCCTCTGGATGGGCTGACGGCGGGGCTTTTGTATGCGGGAGAGGTGCCGGGGGCCATCTCCCGGTTCAAAAACCGGGAGCAGCTGTATCTGGGGGGATTTTTTGCCCAGTATATGCGCCTTCCCTCTCACTGGCGGGGAGAAGTGCTGGTGCCCGTGCCCCTGCACCCCCTGAAAGCCCTGACCCGGGGCTATAACCAGAGCCGGGAGCTGGCTTTGTATCTTTCTTCCGCCTATGGGCTGCCGGTGTGCCCCGCCCTGCTGAAAAAGACCCGGCTGACCCGGGCCCAGAAGGGACTTTCTGCCGAAGAAAGGCAGAAAAATCTGGAAAACGCCTTTATGGCAGCCCCGGAGGCGGCGGGCCGGCGGATCATTCTGGTGGACGATGTATGCACCACCGGCGCCACCCTGTGCGCCTGCGCCGCCGCCCTGAAGAAAGCGGGGGCCGCCCGGGTCTATGCCGCCGCTGCGGCCTGCGTGCCCTACGGCGAAGACGCCTCTGTCTGAACCGCCGTAAACCAACCCCGCCCACTCCCTCTTCTGCGGCGCCGAGGGTGGGGACGTGCCCCGCAGCCCCTTCCACCGGCACGAAAGGCGGAGCCCCGGAGCGCCGCCCTGCGGCGCTGCCGGGCCGCCAAAGCGGCCCGGCCTTTGCCCCTCCGGGGCAAACCCGGGGCTCCGCTCCCCGAGTTCCCGCCTTCCCCATATCCCCGCGTCCCAGGCCCGGTTCCCCTCAGGGCCGGGAGAGGGGCGTCTCTTCCCGGTGGAGGAATTTCTCCCGGGTGGCCAGTCCGCCCCGGATGTGCCGCTCGGCCTTGTTCTTCTCCAGCACCTCCCGCACCCGGGCATACAGGGCCCGATCCTCCCGGCGGAGCTTCACGGTAACATCCTTATGCACCGTGGATTTGCTGATGGCAAAGACCTGTGCCGCCCGGCGGACGGTGCTGCCGGTCTCTGCTATATACTTGCCCAGCAGGCAGGCTCTATCTTCCATACTCCCCTCCCAATGGCATATATGGAAGTGTATGGCCCAGCCGCAAAAAGTATGCCTGCCCCCGCTGCCGCTCCCAACATAAGGAAAACTAACTTTTTTGCGTTTTCCTATTGACAGAAGCGGTTTTCCCGTGTATACTCTAATTATAGTAATAAGAATCGTTACTGTTTTAGAGCAAAATAAAATCAATCATACAAAAGGAGAAGCAAATCATGAGCAAATACGCAGGAACCCAGACGGAAAAGAACCTTCAGGCCGCCTTTGCCGGGGAATCTCAGGCCCGGAACAAGTATACCTATTTTGCCAGCGTAGCCAAGAAGGAAGGCTATGAGCAGATCTCCTCCCTGTTCCTCAAGACCGCCGATAACGAAAAGGAACACGCCAAGATGTGGTTCAAGGAGCTCAGCGGCATCGGCAGCACCGCCGAAAATCTGGCCGCCGCCGCCGACGGGGAAAATTATGAGTGGACGGATATGTATGAGGACTTTGCCAAAACCGCCGAGGCCGAAGGCTTCCACGATCTGGCTGTAAAGTTCCGTCTGGTGGGTGAGATCGAAAAGCACCATGAGGAGCGGTACCGCGCCCTGCTGAAGAACGTAGAGACCGCCGCCGTCTTTGAAAAGAGCGAAGTGAAGATCTGGGAATGCCGGAACTGCGGCCACATCGTAGTGGGCACCAAGGCGCCCGAGGTTTGCCCCGTCTGCGCTCATCCGCAGAGCTACTTTGAAGTACACGCCCAGAATTACTAAGAAAGAGCGTAAAAATATGGAACTGCGTTTTTACATCTGCAGGCACTGCGGCAATATAACGGTCAAGGTGAAGGACAGCGGCGTGCCCCTGGTATGCTGTGGGGAGAAAATGACCGAGCTTATCCCCGGCACCACCGATGCTTCCGCAGAAAAGCATGTGCCCCTCTGGACTGTAGAACAAAACATAGTCCGCGTCCGGGTAGGTGCGGCGGAGCATCCCATGCTGCCCGTACACTACATTGAATGGATTGCATTACAAACCCGGCAGGGCGTGCAGTTTAAATCCCTGCACCCCGGCGACAAACCCGAAGCCAGCTTTGCCCTCAGTCAGGGAGATGAAGCGGAGGCGGTCTACGCCTATTGCAATCTTCACGGCCTTTGGAAGGCCTGATGCTGCATACACTACAAAACGGCGCTGCGCAAGCGCCGTTTTTTTGCGCCGTATCCCGCTCCCTCCCCGGAAAAGCCGCCTGGGACGTCCCCGCTCCGGCTTGCCCGGTATACGCAGCCTGGAGCCTCGCCTTGGCCCTCCAGGGCCAAGGCCCGGTCCGCCCCAGGCGGCCCGGGGGGCGCCGGGCCCCGCCCGGCGCGGCGAGGCTCCCCCGCCGTATCATACCCGGCCCCAAGAAGGCACGCCTCTGCATACGAAAAGGCCGCCCGCATCGCTTTGGACAGCCCTTTCGCTGAGGTTGTAATGTAGGAGTATGGATGAATTGGAAAGACTGCTTGATTCTTTAAAATAATGATCCCGCACCTGCTCCGAGAGACAAAAGGAGCAGCGCTGCCGCCGCGCCCCACAGGGGCAACCTTCTTTTCAGGCGCTGGCGTACAAATCTGCTCACCTTATGCGCCCAGAGCCCGGCCCAAGGCCCGGCAGCTGTCCAGCCCGTCTGCGTCCGGTGCGCCGCAGCAGATGACGCTTTCCTGCACCAGCTGTATGCCGTCTTCCCGGCACCGCTCCTCCCAGGAACGCATCCATTCCCCGTCGCCCCAGCCATAGGAGCCGAACAGGGCCACGGCCTTGCCGCCCAAAGCCCCTTCCACGGCGGCAAACATGGGCTCAAACTCACTTTCTTCCAGTACCTCTGCGCCCATAGCCGGGCAGCCAAAGGCAATGGCGTCCAACTCTGCCAGCTCGGCAGCGTTCACCCCATCGGGGGTCAGGCTTCTGGCTTCCGCCCCTGCGGCCTCCATGCCCTCCAATACGGCCTACGCCATGGCTTCGGTATTTCCGGTGCCGCTCCAATAGATCACTGCACATTTTTTCATAGGCTGTTTACCTTCCTTTCTTCTTTTACGCTTTATGTTTCCACAATAAGGGTATCCAGTGTGTGCCCCGCCTGCCACAAGTCCCAATAGATCCGGGTTCAGCGGTCATATTTTTCAAACAGGGCCCGGGTCCGGCGCTCATCCCCGTATACCTTCCAGTGGCCGGTGCACTTGCTTTTGGCCGCTCTGTTTTCGATAAAGCCCTTTACATCCTCCGGCGGGTAACTGAGGAACAGTCCTATCTCATGGGGAAAGTCTTTCTTTTCCCGCAGCCGCTGCATCAGCTGCCCCAGACACGCCCCGCTGCGCCGGGAGGGATACCCTGCCGCCTCCAGCAGCCGGGCCGTCTCCTCCCCCCTCAGATCCCGTTCCAGCGCTCTGGGCCGAAACAGATACAGCAGTGCCCGGTGGCTCTGCCAGCAAAGGGGCAGCAGACACAGTCCTTTGGGCACTATCCGCCGGTTCAGTTCCCGCAGATCCTGCAGCAGCCCCGGTGCATCCCCATATGGGCAGGGAAAGCGGCTGCCGGTTTTGATCCCCGCTAAAGTGGGGGCGCATTGTCTGATCAGTATCTCCTCCGACATATATGCCTCTTTTCCTCCCGGAGCTTGTTTTTATGCTTTGAGTATAAAAGAAAAAGGAGCCTTCTTCCGCTCCAAAGCGTGCAAAAAAGGCTCCAAAATGACAGATCGTCCATGGTATGCAGCCCATCTCATCCGTAAAACCGGCATGGCTGCCCCCAGGGCACCGTGCTCTCTCCCACCTGCCGCAGTTTGAACCTGTGCCTTTCCCATACGCCTTCAGTCCCTCGCTGCTGTTCATGCCAAAACGATCGGATCGTCATCTGCTCTCCTCCCCCGCTCTGCTCCGTCAATGCCCCTTCCCCCCGGCAAAGCCACACACCAGAAGACCCCTCCCGGCATACAAAATACCGAAAGGGGCCTGCCCGTATTTCATCCTTCTTATTGCCCGCCTGTTACGGCCGGGGCACAGCTGTCCCGCTCCATGCCGCAGCGGTATGCATTGGGGGATACGCCTATGACGGCCCGGAAAGCCCGGGCAAATTTGCTGGGATTATCATACCCGAATTCCCCCGCAATATCCAGCACCGTCCGATCCGTTTTCCGCAGGAGCTCCGCCGCCCCATGCATCTTCTGCGCCCGCAGAAAGGCTGCCGGGGACATGCCGTATACCCCCCGAAAGCTCTGCTGCAAAGCCGAAGTGGAAACGCAGAACCGGGCTGCCAGCGCTTCGGAGGTGCATTTGCCATCCCGGTTGGCCAGCAGATAAGCTTCCACCTCCTTGGCCAGCTGCACCTGCCCGTTGCTGTAGCCCCTCCGCCGGGGTTCTCCCTCCAGAGGAAAGGCGCTTAAAAAAAGCAGCAGCTCCAGTATCTTCACCTTGAAATACCCCTTGCGGATGCTTTCCGGCACGGAATACAGCTCCGAAAAAATATGCCGCACCCCGCTGGAAGAGCGGCAGGCAAAATAGGAGGTATCCCCCAGAAACCGGTCTCCCAGAGTGCCGACGCCCACATTTACATCCGAAAGAAAGCAGGAAAGGCAGTCCGGGCTCCGGGCAGGATCCAGGGCCACCGTAATGCCATGGTAGTGCCCCGTAGGGAACAGGGCCGGCCCTGTCAGACTTTCCTCCCAGGCTACAGACAGGTCTCCCGGAGCCAGAAAGTAATAGCTTTCCCCGCTGTGATACTCTATACGGCCCTCCCGGCAGTGGGTGATCTCCATGATCTTCCCTCCGCTGCGGGGCAGGCAGCAGCTGGAGGTATGGGCATCTATATACCGTATCTCTATTCCCGGGAACACCGGGTATACGGTGAGACTCACCGCGCCGCCGCAAAGCAGCTGCACCTTTGGTTCCGGCTGCCCGCAGGCATGTTCCGGCTGTATGGACCTGGTCTCCCGGCAGGTTTGGTTCAGGCTATCTAACTTCATGCCTGTATTATACGCCCGGTCAGCCTTTTCTGACAAGTGTTCTTTGTGTGAACTCCGCCCCTGTCTATGGGAAAAGCCGCCCGGCGCTCCCGTTCTGTTCTTGTTCTGTCGGCCGTGCTGCGGGATTCCGGGCATAGGAAAACGCCCCGGATCTCTCCGGGGCGTTTTCGAGGAACATCCTTAAGCCCTGTTGACTTAAAGAAGTTTTAATACAGTTCTCCCAGGTGGTACCGCTCCAGCTCGGCCTTTTCATCGTTATAGATGTAATCGTTCCGATAGGGGCTCAGGCTGTTCACGGCTACGTAATGGAAGTCCTTATCAAAGGTCAGCATGGTGAAGTAGCCTTCCTTAGCGGCCGCTTCGATATCCACGTTGATGGCCGTGGTCTTGCGCATACCATAGTAGAAGTAATGGTGGCTGGCATAGCCTGCATTGCTGCTGAGCACCAGACGCACGTTGGAGCAGGGCTTGACTACGTTCTCTTCCAGCTTCAGGGCGCTGTCGGCGATCTTCTGCTTCTGGGTCATATCCGCCAGCAGGTAGGTGTGCACCATCAGGATGCCTACGGCCTTCTTGTCGGAATCGAAGCGTTCCTTGGCCCACTTGAGCCCTTCTTCGGTCATGGCGTCTTCACCCAGACCCACCAGGATCATCCGCTTGTCGCCGATGCGGAAGCGGTAGACAAAGCCCTTGCCGCCCTCAAAGAGATCCTTCTCATCGAAGCCCTCCCGCACGGGCTGCTGGAGGAACAGGCTGCCTGCGGCGGCCTCCTTCTCTCCGGCTACCATGAGCACATCCTTGCCTGCATCGTCATAGAGCTTCTGCATGGCGTCGTTGAACACCTTCCACTGGCCTGCATCGGCGGCATTCTCCACCATGTTGCCCGTGTGGAGCACCAAAGATACATCCTTCCGGTGGATATAGTCCGTCATGGCCGTAAAGGCCTCGCTGGGCTGGCTGCCGTTGACCATCTGGTTGGTATCGTACATCCAGGCCACCATGAACTTCTTGGTGTAGATCTCCAGATAGCCGTCCGTCACCACGAACTTTACGTTGGCAAGGTTCTCGTTCAGGTTTACAAAGTCCTTCTCCTGCAGGCCCATAGCATAGGTGCCGGGATAGACCTTGGTCACGGAAGCCGTGCCCTTGAAGCGGAAGTCCGCCTCGGTATACAGAGCCGTATCGATATCCACGGTGTAGCCGCTTACGGTATGCTCCTCTCCGTCATAGTGCACTCTGTCGTGGTTGCCGGTGATAGTCACCACCACTTCCCCTGCATAGGGAGTGATCTCCAGGGTGCCCTTCACATAGGTCAGCTTGTAGTTGTGGGTCACATCGTTCCCCTCTGCATCCACGATGACAGCGTCATAGGGATACAGCAGAGCGGCATACCTGCCGGCATTGATCTTTTCGCCATCAATGGTCACATCCGCCACTCTGTGGCCGGGAGCCAGATAGTCCGTATCAATGCCGTTCTGGCCGTGGGGCTGGCCGTCATATTCCACGGTGTTGTCCCGGGCGATAATCAGCACCTTTCTTTCCCCGGCGCCCCGCTTGGTGATGCGCAGGTTGCCGAAGATATAGGTGATCGCATAGTTCCGGGTCACATCGTTCCCCTTTGCATCCACGATAACGGCGTCAGATACGTCGATCATGGTCTCGTAGTAGCCGGCTTCCGTAGCGGTGAAGCTGCTTTCTACCGACTGGACGCTGTGGCCTTCCGCCAGATTGGAGGCAGTGTGGCCCACATAGCCGTGGGGCTGACCGTCATACTCCACCTCGCTGTTGTCCGCCCGGACGATCACGGGGTTCTTGGGGTCAAGACCCCGCTTGGTGATGGTCAGGTCACCGGCCACATAGGTGATCACGTAGTTATGGGTCACATCATTCCCGTTTGCATCCACAATGGCGGCATCGTAGGGAACGAACTCTCCGGGATACTCCCCGGCATCCGTCCGTCCGCCGGCGAGAATGAGCTTCTTCACCTTGTGACCCGGAGCCAGATACTCAGTGGTATAGCCATTCGCCCCATGGAACCTGCCGTCATACTCTACGGTGTAACTGTTGGCGATGATCTTTACCTTCTTTTCTCCGGCGCCCCGCCTGGTAACGGTCAGGCTGCCCAATACGGGGGTAATCTCATAGTTCTCTGCCAGGGTGTTCCTGTTCAGGGTGTAGGTGAAGGTATTGTCGCTTTCCCCGGCTTCGGTCTGGCTGCCGGTCACATCAAACTGTGCCCCCTCGCCCTTTACAAAGCCGTCTCCGGTGACATCCACGACCTTGCTGGTCAGGGGTGTACCGTCGTATTCCTTCTCATCGCTGCCGGAAGTCAGGGTGAGCTTTCTGGCGGTAATGGTCAGAGTGCCGTCCTTCTCTTCCTTGATCTTATACTGATCCGCATGCTGCAGATCCAGCTTCACGATGGCATTGTTGCCTGCCGCCGTATCGGACACGTTCTTCACCACGGCGGTGATGGTCACGGTCACCTTGTCGCCGGTGGGCAGGGTCAGGGAATCTCCTGCGGCCACGGTGTAGCTGACGCCGTCATAGATCACGGTGTAGCCGCCGTCCCGGTGGTTCTCCCCGTCATACTTCCAGCTGTTGCTGTTGGCCTCTACCTTCAGGATCTTCTCGTTGACGGTAATGGTCAGGGTGCCGTTGTTATAGGTGATCTCGTAATCCCCGGTAACATCCTCCCCTGCGCCGTTATGGATCACGGCGTCGGAAGGCACGTTGGGCACGCTGCCCGTATAGGTGATGGTGCCGGTAACGGTAACGGTCTGTATGGCGTCCCCGGCGGCCAGCCCTTCGCTGGTGTAGCTGTTTCTGGCCAGAGGCGTGCCGTCATACTGCTTGCTGGCAGAACCGGCGGTGATGGTCAGGGGCCGGGCCGTAACGGTCAGGGTGCCGGGCACGGTCTTGATCAGGTAATTCTCCTCCAGCGTATTCTCGTGGAGCGTATAGGTGAAGGCATTGGCGCTGAAGCCCTTGTGGAGCTGGCTGCCCGTTACGCTGTAATCGGCGCCTTCGCCCTGTGCAAAGCCCATCTCGGAGACGGTAACGGTGCCGTCGGTCAGGGGCGTGCCGTCATAGACCTTCTCTGCGGTGGCAGAGGTCAGGGTCACAGGCCGTCTGTTGATGGTCACCTTCTGGGTGCCGGTCAGATAGCCCGCATAGTTGCTGCCGGAGGCCCGTACCTGCAGGGTCTTGCTGTCGGAAACATTCAGGGCGGTGATGCCTGCGGGATCCGTTACCCAGGTCTCCCCGTCCACGCTGTATTCCACCAGCAGCTCCCCGCCGTTGCTGTCTGCAGCAGTGGCCGTGCCTGCGGCCAGAGGCGTGCCGTCGTAATACTTGCTCACATCCTGAGGTGTGAGGGTTGCATACTGTTCAATGGAAGCCGGTGTGATCTCCAGCCAGCCATCCACTACCACTACCCGGATGTTGCTGTAGTTCCCGGAAGTAACGGTAAAGTCGGCCACAGTCAGGCCCATCATGTACTTGCCCACATTGGTGCCCTTGGCCGTATCCTTGCCGGACTGGTTCAGGGTCACGTCAATGGCCTTTTCGCCCACATCGGTGGTATAGCCCGTAACGGACTGCTCGGTGCCGTTGTAGACCACGGTGTCGGTGTTGCCGGTGATGGTCACGGTGACCTCATCGGTGATGGGGGTGATCTTCAGCCAGCCGTCCGTATAGCGAACGGTCACGGTCTTGTAGTTGGGGGAAACGGCGGTGAAGTCCTCTGCCGTCAGGCCCATATAATAGGTATTTACGTCCGTACCGGCAGCCCGTGCTCTCTTGCCCTCTTTCAGGGTCACGATGGCATCGGCGGGGTTGCTTTCGATCACCCAGCCCTCTACGGACTGTTCGCTGCCGTTATAGACCACGGTGTCGGTGCCGCCCCGTACCTCTACCACGGCTTCCTCCGCCTGGGTAACGGTCAGGGTGCCAGGCTGAAGGGTCAGGGTGTAATAGGCAGGCAGAGCGCCGCCGTCATACTGCACGGTGGTTCTGTCGATCACGTTGGATACGCTGCCCACGTTGGTGATGGTGCTCTCCGCCGTCATGGACAGGGAGATCTTCTCTGCCGTATCGCCGTTGACCAGACCCTCTGCGGTAAAGGCAGGCTGGGTCAGGGGCGCGCCGTCATAGACCTTCTCTGCGGATCCGGCCGTAAGGGTCAGGGGCAGGGTGTAATAAACGATGATCTCGTTGTTCCCGGCCGTTATGGTAATGCGCCTGCCGGGATCATAGACGTTTACGGTGGCGGCGGCATATTCCGCATACAGATCGGCTGCCGCATTGGCCGTCAGGGTACTGCCGATAACCAGCCTGCCGGTCTGATCCGCCGCTACCTGCACGGTGGTGCCCTTGAGATAGTGATGGATGGTGTAGGGGGCGGTGTTCAGCTTGAAGTACAGCTTCAGCTTCAAAGAACCGTCGGCAGCTACCACGCCGGAAAGCACGTTGCCCGCATAGCCTTCGTCAAAGACATAGTCCGTGGAGCTGGACAGCTTGTCTTTCTCGGTAACGGACACGGGGGTACCCGTGGTGCCCTTGCGGATTTCCGCATGATGAGGATCATCCAGATAGGAACCGTCCAACTGCTGATAGTAGGTCTCTACCCGGTAGGGAGTATCCGCTGCGGGTTCCCATACGGCATACAGATCGTTGCTGCCGCCTGCATTCACCCGCAGGCTGCTGCCGGGGGCAAAGGAGACGCTGCCGGAGGCGGAGGTGCTCCACCCCAGGAAGTTGTAGCCCTGCCGGGCGGGGAGCCCGGTAGTATCATAGGAAAGAACCTCTACCCGGCCGTTGACCGCCAGAGCCTCTACGGTATAGGTGGCGTCCGTGCCGAAGTTGCTGTGATAGGTCAGGGAGACGGTGTTTTCCTTCACGCCCCATACGGCGTACAGGGTCACATTCTCTCTGCCCAGGATCAGCTGGCTGCCGGGATAGTAATCCGGTGCGGAAGCTTCTGCGCTCAGGGCCCAGCCAAGGAACTGGGGCTTATCTGCGGGTCCGGTAAGGCCTGCGCCGGAGAGTACTCTGGCAGCGGCCCCTTCCGCATACCGCCCATCGTCTACGGGCACATCGCCCGTACCGCCGTTGGCGTCATAGGTAACGGTGTAGGCGTTGAGACTGCCTACTCTGGCATAGATATGGTAATCACGGGTGATCAGCATGCTGGGGTTGAAGGGGGAACCGTCCTCCATGACCCAGCCCAGGAAAGCATAGCCTTCTGCAGGCGTATAAGCGGGGATATCGCCGTTCTCCATGGCGGTGCCGTGGGGGATGCCCGCAACGGCCTTTACCACGGTGACCTTATCTTCCTGATAGAAGGTAACGGTGTGCACCGGAGCCACCCACTTGGCATAGAGGGTGATGTTCTGGGCGAGCATGGTCTTGCCGGCAAAGGCAAACTGCTCCCCTTCGCCCTGCTCGTTATCGTACCAGCCGGCGAAGATATACCCTTCCTTCCCGGCGGGGGCGGTGGGGGTATACTCCGCATCGGCAATGGACTGCTGGAACTTCCGGCTTTCGGTTTTATCTACGCTGCCGCCGTTGATGAACTTGATCTGATAGCTGTTGCGGGTGTAGTAAAACCTGGCGTTATCATAGTCACTTCCGTTGCGCGTACCTTCTTTATAGGTAAAGCCTGTGATGGGATACTTATCTTCTTTAGTAACAGTATATCCTGTACCGGGGCTGGTATCCTTATGATGGAGCTTGTAAGTCACACCATTGCGGGTCACATCACCGGACTCCCCGGGCAAGATCTCCGTATAGTAATAAGCCGTTTCGGAACCGCTGCCGGTCTTGGGACCGTAGAAGCTGGTTCCACCCAGAGGCATGGTCTGGATATTGACCTGATAGGTGTTTCCACCATCACTGGTTGCCCAGCTGTTGCTGCCGTTATAGGTGGGCCACTTATCGCTGATATTGGCGCCGTACTAGGCGGTAATGCGCAGGGAAGTATATTCCTGCGATTCGCTGATCCAACCAGAGTTGCTGTAGAACTTCACCTCATACACATTGCGGGTGTAATACACCTTTACAATGGTGGAACCGTCCCCGGCGATGGTAGCCTGGGTGATGGTCTGGGCGGTAAAGCCGGTGTAGCTTTTGGCAGCGGCTGCGGTCTGGCTGCCGGTGGCGCCGGTTCTGGTTTCGATGTCCTTGGAGGAGTAGCCGTCGTCATCGGCGTTCTCCAGGAAGTGGATCACCGTGTAGCTGGCAGTGCCTGCCTTCCAACCGGCCACCAGCGTGGTGTTTTCGGTAATGGCGGCAAAGTCGGCAGCGGCGCCGGCTTCCGTAAACCAGCCGTTGAACACATAGCCGGGGCGAGCGGGAGCGGCGGGGGCTGCGGCGGTCTGGCCCTGGGCATAGAAAGCAGGGGCCACATAGGAGCCGCCCTTGGAATCGAAGGTGATCCAGAAGCCCTTGCTCACCTGGGCGGTCAGAGTCACATCCGCCCCGTCCAGCGTTACGCTGTCTACGGGGATACCGTTCAGCAGCCAGCCGGTGATGGCTTCATCCCCTGCTACAGGGAAGGATACACCGGATGTGGAGATAGTCTCTCCGTTCCGGCCGGATCTGGTAGCCACTACGGCTCCGCTGGTATTCTTGAAGAATACATAGAATACATCCGTAAAGGCGGCGGTAAGGGTAACGGTCTCCGTGGCGGTGATCCCGGTTACCACGCCAAAGCCGGTAAACCGGCTTTCGCCTGCGTACCAGCCATCAAACCGGTAGCCTTCCTTTGCGGGGGCGGCAGGCTGCAGCAGCGTATCGCCGTTTTTCACGATCTGCCGGGCGACCTCCTGCTCCTCTGCCATAAAGACATAGGTGCGGTAGAACGCATCGTCCGGAATGACGGACTGAGGCTCCACAGGGGTCTGTTCTTTGATGGATTCCTGCTCCGATGGAGCGGAAGCGGGGGATACCTCCTTCTCATTCTGCTGGGGAGCAGGCACATCCACACTTCTTTCTTCCACTATGCCTTGGGGCTGGACGCCTTCCGCTATGATGTTCACCGGCAGTGCCGTAAAGAGCATCATGAACGTAAGGACCCATGCCGTTACCTTGGACAGGGCGTTTCTCATGGTTTGTTCCTCCTTTTTCTTTTTTCCGTGCTGCATTTTCTTTTGCGGACTTTGCACCCATGACCGCAGGACACTTTTCGATGATCATCGCATTTTAAACTGACTACGGTCTATTTTAGATTACGCTACCACTATACCACAGTCGCAATGTGAAAACAATGACTGTAATGTGAATTTGCAATATTATTTTTTCATAAAATTATTAAAAACGTGAAGGATCCGGACGAAAAACAGCCTGCACCATCCGCAGGCCGCATTTCCCGGGAAAGAGAGGGGGTATAGGGAAAAAAACGCTCCCTCCGCAGTGGAGGAAGCGTGGGTATGCGGGGATCGATGGCTGGGCCGCGGGGGCTCCCTCCTGCGTCTCTTCGGGAGGCGGGGGCGCCGGGGCGGCGGCACCGCCGCTGCCGGGCCGCTGCGCGGCCCCGGCCTTTGGCGCAGCCAAAGCCGGCGCCCCCCAGCTCCGTAAAGCCCTCAATACTCGTCTATGCAGATGCGCCGGGTGGCGTCGATATGCAGGCAGTCCAGGCTGTTCCGGGCCGTATCCAGAAAGCCCGGATCCTCGTCGGAAAAGAAATACCGGACGGTATCCTCCCCCGTTCCCTCGCCCAAAGGCAGTTCCCTTTGCAGCCGCCGGGACAGGGCTGCCCCGGAATGGATAAAAGTCACCTCCGGCATCTGCCTGCGGAAGGTCTCCACCAGAAAGGGATAATGGGTGCAGCCCATGATCACCGTGTCCACCCCCGTATCCCGGAAGGCGGCCAGATACCGCTCCACCGTCATTACGCTGATGGGATCCTCCGGCGCAAAACCGTTTTCCACCAAAGGCACAAACAGGGGGCAGGCTTTGCTGAAAACCACCGCTTCCGGGCACTTCTCCCGGATGGCCCGCTCATAGCTGCGGCTGTCGATGGTGGCCTTGGTGCCGATGACGCCGATGCGCTTGTTCCGGCTCTGGGCCAGGGCATCGTCTACGGAAGGTTCTATGACCCCCAGCATGGGCAGGGCAAAGGTCTCCCGCAGTATGGGCAGGCAGTTGGCGCTGACGGTGCCGCAGGCTATGACCACCGCCTGCACCCCCTGGGAAAGCAGAAAACGCATATCCTGGCGGGCATAGCGGGTGATGGTCTCCGGCGTGCGGGAGCCATAGGGCACCCGGGCAATATCCCCAAAATAGGTGAGCTCCAGCCCCCTTGTATAGCGGCATATCTCGTTGAGAACCGTCAGCCCTCCCAACCCGCTGTCAAATACGCCGATCTTGGTAATAGGATCCACAGAATCTCTCCTTGCATCTTGTCTTGTATATAATATATTGTACGTCTCCGACTACCTTTCAGAACAACCGCAGTCTTCCCCCCGGTTCCTCCGGGCTTTGGAGCCAGGCGAATACCTCCTCCTGCTTATACAGGATGTCCGCTTTCCGGCACGACTGTTCCAGCAGGGCCCACAGCTCCTTTTCATGGGGCAGGGGCAGTTGGTAGGCGGAGCCATAGGTACGGATATACCGCTCCTTCATCCCGGGGAAGTATCTGTCCAGCTGCCGGTAAAAATACTGCCGGTCACCGTCCCGCAGCGTCAGCCCCAGGCCAAAGGTCACAACTGCCTTTACCCTTGCCTCCCGGCAGCAGTCCAGCAGCCCCAGCAGATTCTCCCGGCTGTCGTTGATAAAGGGCAGCAGGGGGCACAGCCACACCGCCGTGGGCACGCCTTCTTCATGAAAGGCACGCAGCACCTCCACCCGGCGGGCGGTAGTGCATACGTTGGGCTCCAGAATGCGGCACAGGCTCTCATCGCAGGTGGTCAGGGTCATCTGTACCACAGCCCGGGCCTGCCGGTGTATCCGAGATAAAAGCGCCCGGTCCCGCAGGACCAGATCGCTTTTTGTCAGCACTCCTGCGCCAAAGCCATGGCGCTCTATCACTTCCAGACACCGGCGGGTCAGGCACAACTCCTTTTCCAGAGGATTATAAGGGTCGCTCATGGCCCCGGTAAAGATCATGCCCCGCTTCCGTTTTCTGGAAAGAGCCGCTTCCAGCAGCTCCGGCGCATTGATCTTGACCTCCACATCCTCAAAAAGATGCTCCATGCCATAGCAGGTGCTGCGGCTGTCGCAATAGATGCAGCCGTGGGTGCAGCCCCGATACAGGTTCATACCGTTTTGGGGCGAGAGGATGCTTTTAGCCTGTACCCGGTGCATAAGGAGAAAGCGCTTACTCCCAGTCGATGGCGCCGATGCTCTCCAGATAGGCTTCGGAATACTCCATATAGTCCTCCACAAAGCGCATCAGGTACATCTTCTGCTCAGGGAACTGGGCAGGAAGCTTTTCCATGAAATAGTCATAGGCCACATCATCGTCATAGACCTCGCCGTCATTGACGCCGGCCTCCTCCATATAGGCTTCGTCCAGCTTTATCACCGCATCCAGCAGCTGCTCCAGCACCCCGGCGGGGAGGATATCAAAATCCCCCTGCTCCCGGAACTTGTTCAGGGCAAATGCCTTTATTTCTTCGGCGCCGTTGTCTTCCTGAGTGACGGCCTCGTTTTTGATCTCTTCCATTCCATATGTCCTTTCTGCGGAATATCCGCTTTTGATCCATGAGCAGTATACCACCAATCTGTTCCGCCGTCCACCTGCCATTTGGGATTTTGCCCCCAGCCGCTCCCCTTTTCTTTCAGGCTCCGGCTGCCCCGCCGCATCCAAAGACGAAGAAGCCGGTCTCCGCCCCGGCCCCCAGTCCCCCCGCAGCGCTGCTCCCGGCGGCTCAGGCTTTCCCGCTGCTCGAAAGCGGGGCGAAATCCGGCCCCTCCAGGGGCCGGGGGAGCCGGAACGGCTCCTGCCAGGCACAGCCTGGCATTTCGCCCCGCAGCGCGGGAACGCGCAGACAACTGACGAGCCGCTGCCCTTCGGGTATGCTTTTGAATGAGTGGGCTGCTTCCCAACGAATCCGCACGATACCCTGCATGGCAATATGGGCGTCACAGGTGATTTTCGTTTTGAAACTCTATCAGATGCAAAGGAGAAAAAGACAATCTTTATTGCCTGCGATGCGGAAATTCTGAAATACTGCACTTTCCGAACAACAGTGCCGCTGCTGATTTTTACTGTTCCGCCTGCATGAGCGAATATGAGCTGAAAAGCAAAAAAGGTTCCATGGGGCACAAAATCGCCGGCAGAACCTATGACACTTTCATCCGGAGTACAGCAGCAATACTGATCCGGCTCGCTTCATTCTGAATTACAATGCCACGCCCTTTCTGTGGAAACCCTTTGGCTTATACCCAAACATTTTTCCTCACCAGCGTAGCGGAAAAATGCAGCCCTCAGTCTTCCTCCGCCCGTTTACGAAAAGCGATACGCCTCACCAGTCCTCCTTTGCGTCTACAAACCATTTGGGGTTTTCAAAATACACATAGGTAGTGACCCCGTTGATAAAGCAGGTGAAGCGCATCCCCATGCCCCCGCCTATGGGGTTGGCCGCCTGAGCCGCCCCCAATACGGACTGGATCTCGTATCTGCGCCCATCCTCCCAGATGACCGTCATGGGCCGGGTATTCCCCCCGGTATCCGTTCTGGAAACCACCTCTACATACTTCTTCATGTGTGCCTCCCACCAAGAATTAAACATTTGTTCGTATAAGAGTATATCACAAATTGTTTACTTGTCAATGGCATTTTTTTCGGCTATGCTGGGGACATGAAAAAGCTGTGTATACGTTTTGCTTCCCTGATGCTGGGGATTTTTATGCTGGCCGGTCTTAACGGCTGCCGGAAAAAGGAGGCCGCCGCCCCCATGGCGCTGGATTTTTATGCCTTTTCTCTGGGGCAGGCAGACTGTCTGCTCCTTTCGTATGAGGGGTATCATATACTCATAGACGCAGGAGAGACGGACGACGGAGAGGACATCTGCCGGGCCCTGTCCGAACTGGGCATAAAGAAGCTGGATCTGCTGGTGGTGACCCACTTTGATAAAGATCATATCGGCGGCCTGCCGGTACTGGCGGAAACCGTGGAGATAGACGGCTGTCTGATGCCTGATTATGTCCGTGACAGCAAAAAATACCGGGCCATGGAAGCGGCGCTGGAGCAGTTTGACGTACCCGTCATGCGCCTGCAGGCGGATATGGGGCTGGAACTTGGCCGGGGCAGTTTTGCCTTCTGGATCTCCCCCATCCCCTATGATACGGAGGAGAAAAACGACAATGAGCTTTCCATCGTCACCCGGTTCACCTATGGAGATACCTCCTTCCTGCTGACGGGAGATGCCGAGGGCGCCTGGCTGAAAGCCCTGTGCGACAAAAGCTATGACATAAGCTGCACCGTGCTGAAGGTGCCCCACCACGGCAAGTGGGAGTCTGACCTAGCCTTGTTTACCGCTCTGGCTCTGCCGGAATACGCCGTGATCACCGATTCCGGAAAGAACCCCGCAGATGAAGAGACCCTTTCCGCCCTGACTCTGGAGGGAGCGGAGATCCTGCGCACGGCTCAGGGCGATGTGCACCTGGTTTCCGACGGCAGGCAGGTCCGGATCGCCGGGGAATAACAACCTCCCCCGCTTTGCTTTTAACGTCCCTTCCGGGTGACCGGGAGGGATGTTTTTTATATGCGGCCCGGGGCGGGGCGGCGGAAGCCCGGCCTGCGGCCGGGGGCTGGGGCGGCCTTGGCCGCCCCAGGCAGTGGGCACGCCCACGTTCCGCCGCCCCGCACCGAGCCTTACGATGCCGCTTTTCTCCCCGCCCGGATTCCGAATCCCCTTCCCCATCTTTTTGCAGACCCGACCGGCGGCCGGCACATGCGCCTGCCACACGGCATTCCTGCTCCTGCGGAGCTTTTGCGATATCTCTTTTATACGGCAAGGAGGCCGTCCTTTCGGACGGCCTCCTGCTTTATATCGGTATATCAATCCAGATTCAGGCGCTTCTTCAGGATCATTCGGGTGAAGAAGTAATACAGCATGCCCTCGATGATCTCCAGCAGCAGCACTACCAGCAGCCCCACCAGCAGCAGCCCCAGAGCGCTCTCCGTGGATTGCTGGCTGACGCCCCACATATCAAAGAACCGTTTTACTGCATTAAGCAGCGGCTCAAACATGCGGCTCTCTGCCGCAATGCCCATAACCCCGGTGTTGAAAATCGTGGACTTGACCATATTGATCCCCAGGAAAGCCAGAATGGAAAGCACTACCCGGCCTTTGCTGGCCAGATGCCCCAGGCTCATGGACAGGTAGCACTGGAAAATGCAGGTGAATACGCTTGCTATGGCCAGGCACACCAGCAGCACCCCCATGGCGATGAGGATAGCCTGCCCTCCGGCGGTAAAATATGCCCGGACGCTCTGCCAGAAGGCCTCCATGCCCTGATACATGCCCGGAAACGCCCGCCCCAGCAGCAGCAGGGAAAGCAGACAGCAAAGCCCCGTGCCGGCCCAGATGAGCACGCCGAAAACGGCCTTGGACCAGATCAGAGAATCTGTGGATACGGGCAGGGTGAACATCAGATACCCGCTGCTTTTGAGCAGCCCGTTATAGAACCGGCCGATAACGAATACCAGCGCCAGCACCAGCACCGCCATGGTGCCCAGCACATAGAAGAACACCCCCATAGACGAAAGCATGGCGCCCCACGGGTTATGGTTGGGCTGATACAGAGTAAGGCTGTTAAGAAAACCCAGCGCCAGTATGGCCAGCCAGCAGGGCACAAAGATCCGCCACAAAGCGCGGAATTCATATTTCATCAGTTTACGCATGGTCATTCTCCTTCTCCCCGCTGGTTTCGGGGGCATTCTCCGGTTCTGCCGGTGCAGATGGGGCGGGCGGCACAGGCTGAGCCGTCCAGGAAGGTGCGGCGGCCCCGGCCGGCTCCACCCGGAAGATCTCCCGGAACAGAGCGTCTACGGTCTTACCCTCCGTCTCACGGATATCGTCTACGTTGCCGTGGCGCACCACCAGCCCGTCTTTCAGGAATACGGCTTCGTCCAGCACCTGTTCCACATCAGAGATCAGGTGGGTGGAAATAAGCACCGTGCCCTGGGGATTGTAATTGGTCAAAATGGTTTTCAGAATATAATCCCGGGCGGCGGGGTCAACCCCGGCGATAGGCTCATCTAGCAGATATACCATGGCCTGACGGCTCATGACCAGAATCAGCTGGAGCTTTTCCCGGGTGCCCTTGCTCATAGCCTTGACGGAATCCTTTTCGCCGATGCCCAGAGCGGCGCACATGACCTGCGCCCGCGGACGGTCAAAGTCCTTATAGAAATCCTGGAACATATCCAGAGTATCCTTCACCCTCATCCAGTTTTCAAAGTATGGCCGGTCGGGCAGATAGCTGACCATGGCCTTTGTTTCCACGCCGGGGACAAAGCCGCCGATGCGCACCTCACCGGAAGTGGGCTGAAGCAGGCCGCTCATAAGCTTGATCAGGGTGGTCTTGCCGCTGCCGTTGGGCCCCAGCAGGCCGATGATCCGCCCGGAGCCCAGCTCCAGATTCACGCCCCGCAGGGCTTCCTTCCGGCCGTAGCTTTTTTTCAGCTCCCGGCATTCGATCAAAGTTTTCGTTTCCATTATACCTCCTCCTCCGCAAACCGGGCTGCTTCCGCCCGGGAATAACCCAGATATTCCATTCGCTGTACATACTGGCGGGCGCTCTCCCTGGCATGCTGCTGCCTGAGAGCCTCCACCCGCTCCTTTTCCGGGGTCACGGTCCGCCCCGCCGTGCGGTTGCTGACCAGCAATCCCTTTTCCTCCAGGGCTGCCAGCGCCCGCTGCATGGTATTGGGGTTGACCCCGGCTTCCGCTGCCAGATCCCGCACCGAGGGGAGCCGCTCCCCCTGCGGATACTGCCCCGTGAGCACCCGATCCTCTATCTGCTGGCACAGCTGCATCCATATGGGGCTGCTGGCATTCAAAGACCAACTCATTGGCTACGCTCCTTTCCGCTTGCTTATTGTACTAATATACTAATACAGTAAGACGGATTTGTCAATGCCTGTTTCTGTATTTTTGCAAAGTTTTTCCCTGCACATCCGGGCCGGTGCAAAAGGATTTTCCCCATATTCGCTGCCGTGGGGCGCACGTTCCGGCTCTGCGCCGGAACACTGCGGGGGCCCGCAGGGCCCCCGCAGGCGTGCCTGCGGCACGCAGTGCGCCCCCGCCCCCAGACCGCTCAAACCGCATGGAGCCGCGTCCCAACCCCCGTTTCTCCGCGCCTCTCCCGCCCAAAACAAAAAAGAGGCAGGATCGCTCCTGCCCCTTTCGGGTTCGGTTCGTTACTTCAGGTTGCCCTGGTCGTTGACCTTCACGTTGGTCACGGCAGGCATGGCGCCGATGCCGTTGTCCACCTTGATGGTGCCGTCGAACATCTTGGCTACCAGAGCCTTGTAGTCATCCTGGGTGAACTTGTCGGACCACTGGGTAGACTCAAAGGGGATCTGGACGTAGTTGGCGGTGGGATCTTCCCCGGAAACCAGACCCAGGGTAGCGATCTTGCCAGCGTAGTTCTCCCAGTTACCGTTGAGCACAACATCCTTCAGGGTGTCGTAGGTAGCGGGATACAGACCCTTCATGGCGGAGGTCACGGTCATACCCTCGCCATACAGGCCGTCGATGATGCCCTTCTGATCCACGTCTACGCCGATGACCTTGGCGTTGACCTTCTGTGCAGCCTCAGCCGCAGAGGTGTAGATACCGCCGCCGCAGGCAAAGACCACTTCGGTGCCGCCCTGATACCAGGTATCCATGGCAGCGGTGATGTCGGCATCGCCGTTGAACTGGCCGCCGTAGGCATAGTTCATTTCCACTTCAATGCCTAGCTCCTTGGCAGCGGCGTCAGCGCCCTGCACAAAGCCGTAGCCATAGCGGATAACGGCGGGAACGGCCATGCCGCCCAGGAAGCCCAGCTTGGTGTAGCCCAGCTTTACGGCAGCAAAGCCTGCCATGTAGCCGCAGAGCTCTTCCTGATAGATGGCGCAGTATACGTTGGAAAGATCCACGTAGTCTTCCAGCTTCCAGTTATCGGGGTTGTAGTCATAGCTCTCGCCCTTGGCGGTAACGCCCGCCTCCAGCAGATCGCCTACGCCCACGTCCAGAGCGATGAACTTAACATCCTTGAACTTGGGAGCGGCTTCCACGATGGCGCCGGCAAATGCATAGCCGGGCATGACCATCACGTTGTAGCCTTCGTCAGCAGCCTTCTCGATCATGGCCACACGGTCGGCGGTGTTGTTGCCAGCGGGCTTATAATAGGTGAAGGTGATGTCGTTGTCCTTGGCAAAAGCCTGGCAGGCCTCATAAGTGGTCTGGTTGAAGGACTGGTCGGTAATGTCACCGTAGTCGGTGATCATGGCGATCTTGTACTCGGTCTTGGCCGCATCGCCCTGCTGTGCATCGTCTTTCTTGGCGTCGTTGTTGCTGGAAGTGCAGGCAACCAGACCCAGTACCATGACGAGAGCCAGCAGCATAGCAAAGAACTTCTTCATAGCAATGTTTCCCTTTCTTTATTTCTGCCCCCGTGATTCCCACGGCGGCAAATTACAGGTATATTTGTATCACAATTCTCTATAAAAGTCAATTCAGGGCCTGAAAATTTTTATGCATCCCTGCATTTTATGGTATGCTTCTCACTTCCAGCGGCCGCCGGTGATAAACAGCCTGCCTTTTTTGCTCTGGCCCCCCACCTTCAGGATCTCGCCCTTTCCCAGCCCCCGGACAGAGAGCACGTCCCCCTCCTTTACGGCTGCATCCGGCTTCAGATTGATCCGATGGTTCAGCTGGCAGTCTCCCCGCGCTATGCGCTCCACCGCCAAAGGCCGGGCTATATGAAAAAGCCCCGCCGTCACGGCATCCAGCCGCAAAGACTTAACGGTAAAGGCCGTTTCCTCCACCTCATGGGTGGGGGCGGGAGCCTCCTCCGGCGCCACGGGTTCCGCCTGCACGTTCTGGCGGCCCACCTTGTCCAAAGCCCGCTCCATGGCTCCTGCCGCCGCCGGCGTGCAGAAGATATAGGCGGTCTTTTCCCCGGGGAGAATATCTCCCAATGCATCCCGGGTCAGCCCCAGCGCCAGCACCGCCCCCAGATAGTCCCGGTGGGTCAGCCGCCCCAGATCCCCCCGCAGGGCCACGCAGGCGATCTCCTCCGCCATGAGCGCCTCCCCCTCCTGCTCCCATTCCGGCAGAAAAAAGGCCATACGCCTTTCGCAGCCCTCCCGGCCGCCGAAAAGCACCGGGGCGCCCTCCCGGCCGGCTCCCCACTGCAGGGTCAGCGCCTGTTCCTCCTCCGTCAGAAACCGGCTGTGCGTCATGCAGCCGCTCCTGTCCCTCCGGCGGGAAAGATCCTCCAGCCGGCGGATCAGTTCCTCCCGTTCCATGGGCTTATTCCTCCTTCTTTTCGTCCTCCGGCAGCCGAAGCCGGTTGGGCAGGGCCCGCTGCCGCTGCCTGAGCAGGTCGTCCATCCGCCGGAACACCTCCCTGCATTCCTTCTCAAATTCCCTGGAAGAGGTGCGCAGCACCCCGGCGCCCACCGCCGCCAGCTGTATGAGCCCGTCCCCCGTCACCAGACGCACGGCGTGATTGGGGCCGATCTCCTCCAGCAGGGTCTGCAGATATCCGTCCGCACTGACCCCCGCCGGTGTAAAGGCCACGTGGACCCCGTGGTATACAAAGCGGTTCTCCCCTTTGCTCTCTCCGCCCCGGCCGTCAAAGACCAGCACCATGACGCTGCCCGTAAAGCCGCAGTAATTGCTCATCTCGTCCATGAGCCGGGTGCGGGCGGCCTCCAGACTGCCCTTGGCCAGAGTGCGCAGCTCCTCCCAGGCATACAGCAGGTTATAGCCGTCCACCAGCAGCCAGGGAGTCTGCTCCCGCAGAGGTGCTTCCGTTTCCGTCTCCTGCGGGCGGCTCTCCGGTGCCCGGTACAGCTCCGGCCTTTCCTCCCCGAACTCCCGGCGCAGGATCTCCCGCAGCTCCCGTTCCTCCAGATTCACCCGCCGGTGGACCGTTTCTTCTCCCTTGCGGAAGTGTACCGCCGACTGGGCATGCATATAATTGTCCGCCTCCCGCCAGGAGACGATCTCCCCCGTGCCGTGGACGCAGAAAACGGAATCCGCCGGGTGCTCCACGTCCCGCCCGGGATCATACGCCATGCGCGCTATGACCGCCTCCGGGTCATGGCAGAGATCGTATCCGTCCGCCCGGCACCAGAAACGCCCTTCTCCCCGGGTATAGGAAAGGAATTCCCCGGCATAGTTGCCCATGGAGGCCACAGGGCACCGGCCGCGCAAAAGCATGGCCGTCCCTTTCTGCACGGGGGCTTCCATCACTCCGCCCATGCGGCGGATATCCCCCATGGCCCGGCCCAGCAGCGAGGCCGGCAGCTCCATGGAAAAGGCATACCAGGGCTCCAGCAGCCTGCATCCGGCCTTCATAAGTCCCTGCCGCAGGGCCCGGCCGGCCGCCTCCCCCATGTCGCCGCCCTCCGTATGCTTCACATGGGTCCGGCCCCCGGTAAGGGTGATCTTCATATCCGTCAGGGGAGAACCCGTCAGCACCCCCGCAGAAGGTCGGGCCGCCAGCTGGCTCAGCACCAGATTCTGCCAGTTTCGGGTGAGCATGTCCTCCGGGCACCGGCTTTCATACAATATCCCGCTGCCCCGGGGCAGGGGCTCCAGCAGCAGATGCACCTCTCCATAGTGGCGCAAAGGCTCAAAATGTCCGGCGCACAGCACCGGTGCGGCCACCGTCTCCTTATACAGCACGGAGCCTTCATCCAGCTCCGCATCCACCCCCAGGCGGCGTTTGAGCAGGCTTTTGAACACATCGATCTGCACCTGCCCCATAAGCTGCACCCGGATCTCTCCCAGCCGCTGGGAAAAAGTCAGCCCCAGGGCAGGTTCCTCCTCCTCCAGCTCCCGGAGCCGGGGCATGAGCCGCACCGGGTCACAGCCCTTCGGCAGCACCAACCGGTAGCTGAGGGAAGGCGTCAGCCGGGAAGGATTCTTCTCCCCCTCAGCCCCGATATACCCGCCCGGCCGGGAAGCGGTCAGCCCCGTAAACACACACACATCCCCCGGCAGGGCCTCCTCGGCGGCGGTATAGCGTTCCCCGCCGTAAAAGCGTATCTCCTGGAGCTTCTCCTCCCGGGGCTCTCCGTTTTTCTGCAGGTAGGACAGATTCTCTTTTATACGGAAGGCGCCCCCCAGCACTTTGACATGGGTGAGCCTGCGCCCTTCCCTGTCCCGCTCCACCTTGAAAACCAGCGCACTCTTTTCCTCCCGATACCGGGGGGCCGGGCAGTATTGCTCCAGCAGATCCAGCAGTGCGTCTATGCCCTGCTGCCGCAGCCCGGAACCGAAGGCCACCGGGAAAAGCTGCCGCCGGGCTATGAGCCGCCGGATATCCTCCCTTTCCAGAGTGCCGGAAGAAAGGTACCGCTCCATGGCCTCTTCTTCCAGCAGGGCCAGTTCCTCCATGGGTACCGGCCGGGAAAAGTCCATAAAGCCGCCCCCGAACTCCTTTTCCAGCAGCTGCATATGTTCCTGAGGGGTATAGGGGCTGATATCCATTTTGGTAACGAATACGAACACCGGGATCCCCCTGCCCCGAAGCAGCTCCCACAGCGTCCGGGTATAGGGCTGGGGGCCGTCGGTACCGGAGATCAGCAGCAGGGCGCAGTCCAGAGCCGGGAGCGTGCGCTCCATCTCCGCCCCAAAGTCCCCGTGGCCGGGAGTATCCAGCAGGGTAAAGCGGGTATCCTTCCAGGTGAAGGCCGCCTCCCGGGCAAAGATGGTAATGCCCCGGCTGCGCTCCATATCGTCAAAATCCAGCAGCGCGCTGCCCTTATCCACCCGGCCTGCCCGGCGGATGGCCCCGGCGGTATACAGCATGGCTTCAGAAAGGGTAGTCTTGCCCCCATCCACATGGGCCAAAAGCCCCAGAGTGCGTTTTTCCATGGGGAAGCCTCCTTTCCGGCAGGGATTGTATTCTGTATGGGGTATATTGTAGCACAGATGTATCTTGTTTCTCAACCCGGCCCATAGTATACTGATAGTGACTTTATTGCAAAGGAACCGGTTTGTCATGAAGATCCCCGTAAAAGAAAGCACCTATGCCCAGGTCATGGCCCTGCCCCGCCCCCGGCACCATATGCCCAAACGGCCGGGACTTCTGTTCCGGCTGCTCATGCGGGCAGCGGCCCGAAAGGATCTGAAGGAGACCCACTTTACCTATACCAGCGATCCCCTGACGGAGGAAGAGTCAGGCCCCTGCCTGATCCTGATGAACCACTCCAGCTGGATTGATCTGCTGATGGTCACGGAAATATTCAAGGACCGGCCCTACTGCACCGTATGCACCGGGGACGGTTTTGTGGGCAAGCGGTATCTGATGGAGCAGATGGGCTGCATCCCCACGCAGAAGTTCGTTACAGACTTTACTCTGCTGACGGATATAGCCTACGCCCTGAAAAAATGCCGGTGCAGCGTGCTTATGTACCCGGAGGCCAGCTATACCTTTGACGGCCGGGCCACGCCCCTGCCCCGGCGCATGGGGCTGCTGCTGAAAAAGATGGGGGTACCGGTGCTTTTTGTAAAAACGGAGGGAGCCTTTGCCAGGGATCCCCTGTATAACTGCCTGCAAAAGCGGCAGGTGGACGTAAGCGCCCATGTAAGCAGGCTCCTTTCCAGAGAAGAAATACAAAACAAATCCGTTCAGGAGCTGGATGATATCCTGACCCGGGCCTTTACCTTTGACAACTTTGCCTGGCAGAAGCAGCAGGGCATAGAGATCACAGAGCCTTTCCGGGCAGACGGCCTGCACCGGATCCTGTATAAATGCGCCTGCTGCGGCACCGAAGGGCAGATGGAAGGCAGGGGCACGGAACTGGTATGCCACGCCTGCGGGAAGCGGTATACCCTGACCCCCCTGGGAGAGCTGAAGGCGGCGGAAGGGGAAACGGAGTTTGCCCATATCCCCGACTGGTATGCCTGGGAGCGGGCGCAGGTTCGGGAGGAAGCCGAAAGGGGCGAATACCTTTTGGAAACGCCGGTAAAGATAGGCATGATGGTGGATTACAAGGCCATTTACATGGTAGGAGAAGGGCATCTGCGGCAGGACTGCGAAGGGTTTACCCTGACGGGCTGCGGCGGGGAGCTTGCCTATACCCAGAGCGCCCTTTCCTGCTACGGGCTGTATGCCGACTACTTCTGGTATGAACTGGGAGACGTGATATGCATAGGCAACGGAGAACACCTGTTCTACTGCTTCCCTCAGGGAAATGTGCCTGTGGCCAAAGCCCGGCTGGCCGCTGAGGAGTTGTATAAGCTGCACAAAAAGCGCTGAAAAGTCACCGGAACGCAAAAAGCAAGCAGACGCATCTGCTTGCTTTTGTTTTGCCCGCGAAAACGGGGTTTTCTTCCGGGGATCCGGCGGCAGCACCGGTTCGAAGGCGGGGGGCGCTGCCTTTGGCGCCTGCGGCGCCAAAGGCCGGAGCCGCTGTGCGGCTCCGGCTGGCGGCTGCGCCGCCCCAGCGCCCCCGTGCCCGCACCTCTCCCTGCCCGGAAGCAGCCTCCCCGCCGCATATACGCAAAGCGCCCCGCCGGAATTCCCCGGCGGGGCGCCTGTATGCTTTGTGTTTTCCTCAGCCCCGGAAGCAGTCTTCATCCACGATCACCGTTACATCGTGATGGAACTGCAGTATGGAAGCCGGCACCCAGGGGGTCACGGGGCCCTTGAAGGCCTTTTCCATAATGGCATGCTTATCCTTTCCCGTGGCCATCAGCAGGATACGCTCCGCCCCCATGACCGTACCGATGCCCATGGTCACGGCGGAAAGGGGCACCTCCTCCAGCGAGGCAAAAAAGCGCCGGTTGGCCTCCCGGGTCATATCGGTAAGGCGGGCCTCATGGGTATACCGCCGGAACACGTCCTCCGGCTCGTTAAAGCCGATATGCCCGTCATGACCGATGCCCAGCAGCTGCAGATCGATGCCGCCCAGACTTTCGATCCGTTCCTCATATTCCCGGCAGGCCGCCGCCACATCCTCCCGCAGACCGTCGGGCACAAAGGTGTTCTCCGGCCGGATGGATACATGGTCAAACAGCTGCTCCTGCATGAAGTACCGGTAGGACTGGGGATGAGCCGGGGAAAGGCCCCTGTATTCATCCAGATTCACCGAGCGCACATCCCGGAAGCTGAGCTTCCCCGCTTTTTCCCGGGCGATAAGCTCCCTGTACAGGGGAATGGGAGTCGAACCCGTAGCCAACCCCAGCACGCAGGCGGGCTTTTGCTGCAAAAGTGCCTCGTATATATCCGCCGCAAAGCGGGCCGCCTCCTGTTTATCCTTGGCTACGATCCATTTGATTCCCTGATGCATGAAACTCTCCTTTTCTTTCTTTTGCTTTTTATTCCGCCGGGGTTGGGGTGCTTTCCGGCTCCAGCAGCAGGATCACGTCCCGCAGGTTCCTGTCCTTGCCCGGATGGTTGATCCGCTCCCCCATATAGGCTATCTGGGCGGAGATGCCTCCATCCAGATTATAGGCAGCCTTGCAGCCCAGATCCGCCATAAAAGCCGCCAGTTCCTTCATGCTCAGCCCCAGGGAATAGCCCTGCTGCCGCCCGTCCACCACCAGCAGGCAGTAATGACCGGGGCTGTAATACCCTATGACGGTTCTGGGGTTCCGCCCGGCAATGGCATCCGGCAGGTTGAAGCTCTCCGCCGGATCTCCGTTTTCATCCAGCAGGATGGGGCCGAAATTCCAGCTCTGCCAGGGGGCTTTGGCCAGAATGGCTTCTTTGTCTATCTCCCCGGGGCTGTACATCTCCATGGTGCCGTCCTTATACAATACGCACAGATCCCGTTTATATGGCCTGGATTCATACTCCAGCACGCCGTCTGTAAACACCAGGCCGCTTTTGTTGGGATTGCTGTAATCCCCGGAAACCGTCAGGATCGCCCCATAGGCCCGGGCGATCTTTTCTATGAACTGGGTGCCGCCCTTCTGGAAGGTGCCCTGTTTGGAATAGCCCCGGCGCAGGGAGGTAATGTCCTTTATATATATGTCCGCCAGAAAGTAGGCGATGGTTCGGCCGGAATAGGCGTTTTTCGTCTCCTGCACCCGATGGAGCGTGATCCGCAGGTTTTCGGAGAAGTATCCATCCTCCTCCACCTGAGGATCCCCGGCGGAAAACAGCTTCCCCTCCCTCCAGGAAAGGAGCCCGTAAGGAGTAGGCGCAGGGGTAACGGGCAATGTGGGCAAAGCCGTGGGAGCCGGAGTAGCCGTAGGGACAGGAGTAGCCGTAGGCGTCTGAGCCAGCAGGGGCGAAGCCGTTTCCGGCATACCGGCAGCCTGCTTTTCCGTATGCCCGGGAGTGCAGGCTCCCAGAAGCGCACACAGCAGCAGCCCCCCCAGCAGGCACATATATTTCCAAATTACGGCAGAATTGCCCTGAATATTCCGTTTCATATGGAGTAAGTATAGCAATCCCCTGCATAAAATGCAATCCAAACCTTTACGCAGCCCCGCCCTGTCCGGCCCGTTCGGTTTCGATACAGGGGCGGCCCGCAGCAGCGCGGCTGCGCCGCTCTGCCCTGGGGGCTTCAGCCCCCAGGCGGCAGGTCCCCTGCCGCGGCGGGCCGCCCGCCCCCTGGTGCCTGCCTCCCTCCGGCCTTTCCCCGCCCCCCCGAATACCGAAACGCCCCCGCCGGCATGGATGCGGCAGGGGCGTTTTTCTATCCTATTTATTCATTTCAAAAAAGTGCAGCCATATGTCCTATATATTTTGTTCAGAAAGCCACAGCAGAAAGTTCTTCGCTAAATCCAGTTTAAAAGCAGACATATTTCGAAGCATTTCTGCCACATCTCTCCATTTTTCTCCCTCACAGCGAGTACTTCCCACCAGAAATTCATCCGGTGTCGTATTCAGCGCAACTGCCAAACGCATCACAACCTCCAAAGAAGGAATTGACGTAGCTCTCTCGATACAAGATAAATACTTATCACTGATTTCTGCTTGTTCACATACTTCCACCTGTTTTAATCCTAATTGCTTTCTACGTCTGGCAATTCTTTTTCCAATCTCTGCATAATCTAATTCCATAAGTATACGCTCCTTCTGGTACGCAGTTTACAGAAACCACGCCTGTTGAAGAACATCTTTAAAGTTTACTTTTCCGCTTGACATACGAATATATTGCATTTATAATTGAATAATCAACTTTAAAGACGATTTTATGTCAGGAGGAAAACACATATGGCCGATACAATGGGTACATTAGAAGCCTCACGAAAATGGGGCTATACTCAGGCAACCATTCGAAAATGGTGTAAAGTTGGACTTATTAAAAACGCAAGTCGCGACAAAGAAGGTAGTCCCTGGCACATCCCAAAAGATGCAATTTGTCCAAAACCATTGAAAAAGGAGAAAAAACAATGAAAAAAATGGGTTCTTTAATTTTAAGTATTATTTTTGCATTATGTCTGCTCTCTGGCTGCGCCGTAAAGATTGCAGAAACGCCAATCCTGATTGATGAAACGCCTGCAGTAGAGGCGCCTTCAGTCCCAAGTAAAGTGTTTGTTCTTGAGAGCTTTACCCTTAAACGGCTCAAATGGCTCGACACAAAAAAACAATATACTGTCGGCAAGAATAGCAAGTTGAACGATGCAGGTCAAATTATCAGCTGCGAGGATGAATACCGCTCGACTTCCTTTATATATGATGAAATTGGCGCTATTATAGCGATAAACTCTACAAAAAAAGCGGATGGTGAAGTTGGTTATATGTCCATCTCCTATAAAAACGGCGTCCCAACTTCATATTATTATGATTTAAATAATAATTTCACATCAATAAAAAATGTTAGTATAGAACCAAAGTATAATGATGCTGGCCAAATAACAGAACTTATTCAGCATGTAGAACGTACTGATGTTGAAAGTCATAAGACCAGCTATGAAACAGAAAAATATGAGTTTGAATACGATGAAAATGCACGCATTTCCTCAGCAAAATATTATTCGGAAGGAGTACGCGACCATATCATACTTATTTCTTATGATGAAAATGGCAATATGACATCATGGAAATTTGTTGAAAACATAGGCGTGGATCCATATCTAAGTCTTGATTTTTCCTACAAGCTCGTGGATGGAGCTCCAGTAACTCCTACGGCAGCAAACAGTATTATCCCTTTCTATAACTGGGAACGTATGATGAGCTTCATCTTGTAATTATTCACGATAACTTGTAAACATCACCGAAACGCCCCCGCCGGCAGGGATGCGGCAGGGGCGTTTTTCTTGCGGGCACGAACCTTTCCCTTACTCCTCCGGGCACGCCGAAAGGCCGACCGGCTCCCTCTCCCAGGGCAGGGGCAGCTTTTGTACCAGCCCGATCAGCTGCCCGGACAGGACCACCGTCAGCAGGGAATACCCTATGCGCTTCAGAGGGATATAGGTCAAAGAAAGCCCCAGCACCACAAGATCCGCCATCAGGTATACCCACTGTATCTTCCAGCCCGTAGCATGGGAAATGCTCATGGCCAGGGCATCATCGCCTCCGGGAGCCCCGCCTATGCGCACGCACAGCCCGGCGCCCACCCCCACAAACACCGCCCCCAGCAGGGCCGCCAGCAGGGGCAATTCATACAGCCCCGGCCACAGAGGATCAAAACATTCAAACAGACGGTAGGAAAGGGAGAACCCGCCGGTGGACAGCAGGGAATATACCGCAAACTCCTTTCCCAGCAGCTTCCAGCCCATGGCATAGCAAAGCACGTTCAGCACCGCCCCGGAAACGGCAGGCGAAATGTTGAACCAGTTTTCCAGCAGCAGGGTCAGTCCCAGCACGCCCCCTTCCGTCACTCCCGCCATGGCGTGTACATTATACAGCCCAAAGGCCAGAAAGGCGCTGCTCAGCACCGCCGTCAGGCAGGAGGCAGGCTTCAGCCGGGGCATCCAACTTCGTATTTTATTCCATATGTTCTTAAAACTTCGTTTCATATTTTATATATATATATATTGTTTATCTTGTCTGTTGCTTACTTTGATTCGCTTTGGAGTGAGGCGCTGCAGCCGCTACAGCGGGCTCTTTGCTCCAACGGAAAGGCCTCTTCCTCCTCCTTCAAAGCCCGGGCAAAAGCATACATGGCCTTGGAAAAAGCGGCCGTCTCCTCCGCCGCCCGGCCATAGGCCCGTTCCTCCATGGCGTACAGGGGGCGCAGGGCCTCCTCGGCAGCCTGCCTTCCCGCAGGCGTCAGGAGGATATGCTTCTCTTTGGTGTGGGCTGCGGATACCAGCTCTGCATATCCCTTCCGGATACATTCCTGTACAATGGTATTCAGGGTGGTCTTGGGGATCATCCACTGGCGGCAGATCTCTATCTGGGAATGGGGTGCTCCGTCATCCAGTGCATAGAGCAGGGCCAGGGTATTGTCTTTGATCCCCAGCTTCCGGGCCATGCGGGCATAGATCCCGTCCAGCATGTTGGAGGCTATCATCAGCTCCCGTATTTCCTGTCTGTGTGCATCCATAAAACGCTCCTTTCAGAACCGGCTTCTGCGCTGCGGCGGTATACTCCATACGAAAAATCCCGATTCGTACTTCATCATTATAGTACGAATCGGGATCAAAGTCAAGTACCGTCCTGCACACCTCCGCTCCGGCAGCAGACACCTTCAAAGCCTTTCGGCATTTTTCTTTGGCCGGAACACCACAAAAACAGGCTCTGTATGCAAAATATCTTCCAAGCCTCTACGGCAGGATGGATTTATAATAGCCGCCTAAGTCCCCAAGAGCGTTGAGAATCGGCAGCATTTTCTGTCCCGGTTCAGTAAGTCCGTATTCTACCCTCGGGGGCATTTCCTGATAATCGTGCCGGCAGGCCAACCCGTCATCGATCATCTGGCGTAGGCTGTCAGTCAGCGCTTTTTTGGATATGTCCTCCAGATCCCGCTGCAATTCGTTAAACCGCCACGGGCGCATTTTCAGATTGCGAAGGATCAGCAGCTTCCACTTTCCGCTGATCAAAGATACGGCAGCGACTGCCGGGCACACCGGGAGCTCTTCCTTGGTTTTCATATCCGTACACCTCCCTTTTAAGTACAATGCACTTCTTTCTGCATGTACAGTTATAAAAAGGTGCGTACTTGTTTTTGATATGCGGAGCAGTAAACTGAAAACAGGCAAGGAACTCTTGCAAATACCTTTTGGAGGACTTATCCATGGCAAACTATACAAAACTCAATGCCGGAACGGAAAACCGCACCGAGCTGCATGATGTGCCGGGGCTGACCAGCGCAGAAGTCAGCATCAACCGGCTCCCGGCCGGAGCAGGCAAAGCGGAGATCGGCGAAGAAGCAGTACCCCTTACCGCCGGAGACTGGCTGAAGGTGGCTCCGGCTGCCAGGCGCCGTTTCTCTGCGGCCACCGATACAGGGCTTACCTATATCTGCATCCAGACCGGAGAAAACTCTCTCGGCGGCTTCACCGCAGAGGATGTCATTTGGTGCTGAATACAAAAAGCAGGGCGCTGCAGGACCTCCCTGCAAGAACGGACTGCGATCCTGCCGGGCAGAATACAAAGACGGCGCAGCCTGGAAGCCGCGCCGTCTTTTTGCCGGATCATCCGTTGTTTTACAGCTCTTTTTTCAAAAGGATCATTTCTTCCGTGCGGCAAACTTCCGTAAAGCCGTGCCGCAAAAACAGGCGGAGCGCCGGGTTGTCCGAAGCAATATCGTCATACAGCACCCGGATCCCGTTCTCCTTTGCGGCGGCGCACAGCAGATCCAAAGCCCGGCCGCCGTAGCCCCGCCCCCTATAAGGCGCATACAGGATCACATTGGCCATGTATGCCCCGCAGTCCGCCTCATAATGGTACGCAACTTCTCCCAGAAAGGCTTCGTCCTGTTCTTTCAGATACCGGTAATACCGCCTGCCCTCCGTGTTTTCCACCCAGCAGGCATACCAGCTTTTCCATCTTTCCTCCGGAAAATCTATCACGCCGCCCCAGGCATGGTTATAGAACATGGTCGTCTCATCCGCCAGCATTTTCTTCCGGAACCACATATCCTCCAGCCGGGGTACATACAGTGTGCACATGGGTTCCTCCCTGCTCATAGGCATCTCCTTACAGCTTGAAAAAGCCCTCCATCTCCCCTTCTTCAAAAGAATACAGCCCCAACGCCCGGTAAAACCGGACGGCGGGAGTATCCGCACCCGTGACTACAAACTTCTGGCGCACATCGGCATACTTCTCCAGCGCCGCCTCCATGAGGGCCTTTCCTATGCCACGGCGCTGATACGCCTCCAAAACCAGCAGATCCTGGATCAGCACCGTATGGGCGCCGTCGCCGATGCACCGTATAAAGCCGATGAGCCTGTCTCCCTCAAAGGCCCCCAACGCATACAGCGAAGCCTCCCAGGCACGGTACAGCCTCGGATCATCCCCCAGATATGCAGTCCAGCCCAGAGCCGCATACAGCTCCTTCACGTTTTCCATATATTCTCTGTCCAACGGTCGGTAAGTGATCATATGGCACCCCTCCTCCATGAATTTCCGTTCGCCGTTCCGCCGCCCTGCCCGCCGGACGGAAAAATCACTCCAGCGCCGCAAGGTCAGACCGGGCATACCGGGCGGGCCCCGGCAGACTCTTTTTATATTTCCAGCAGCGGATGGCTTCCTCCAGACTTCTGCCCGGGTTATCCGCAAAGAAATCCCGTATGTATGTATTATACACGAGCTGCCGGTCCATGGGCGGTTTGTGCTTCTTCTTTTCCTCCCGGATGCGGTAATAGGCCTGCACCGCCTCTCCATAGGTTTTGCCCGCATTCTCCTTCAGCCACCTTTGAAAGGGGACGGAAAAAGAAAAGCTTTTCCCGATTTTCTCCTCAAAAAAGGCTCTGTGCTTTTGGGAACATACCACATGAGGCTCTATGACCGCCGCTTCGGTGATCTGCTCCTCGCGGACCGCCGCCTTTGGGGCCGGAGGGGCTTTCTCCGCCTCCCCCGTATCCAGAAACCGGGCGACTCTTTCCGTAAGGTCTGCCTTCGCCCCGGAAGCGGGCAGATGGTTTTCCCGGCAGAAGGCGGCCAATTCTTCCTTCAGGTAATAATAACTGCGAAATGCTTTTACGTCCGGTTTATCGTGCAGATCCGGTCTTGTACCCATTGCGTTCTCTCCTGCTCCTGCGGCTGTTCTCAAAAGACCGGCAGCGCCCTGCGCCTTTTACAGGATCTCTCCCCGCCAGGGCAGTTCCGCCGCCTTCAAAAGCTTTCGCAGGGCGAAAAGAAAGCTCTGAGCCTTTTCCGGCTCCAGCAGGAACCAGTATACGCCCTCGCTCCCCACGTCCAGCGCTGCTACCGCAAAGGGGCAGGCATGCTCCGCCAGCTCCTCCAGCGCCAGAAAGCCCTTCTGTTCCCTCGACTCCCATGCATAGGTATGGGGCAGCCCCAGAGCCGCCGCCACCCGGTTCAGCTGCGCCTCTGTCTGCGCAGAGGTATCTGCCCCCGCAGTATAGCCCGCCAGCCCCGCTTCCACCAGCGCATTGCACAGGGCCCCCAGCCAGCTGCGGCTCCACAGGGGCTTTTCCCGAGCCGCCGCCCACAGGGCTTCTTCGGCTCCGGAGGGCAGCTGCAGCCGTTCCATCAGCGCCCGGGCGCTTTTCAGCAGGGCAGACGCAGGCTCCAAAGGCGGCGCTTTGGGGATAAGCAGCGCCTCTTTATCCCGGCAGGCAGAAAGCATCTCCTCCAGCACCTCCATGCGGCGTATGGCGCTCTGGGCCCAGGAAACGCAAAAACGCTCTGCCCGGGCTACCGCTGCGGGATCCTCCACCCCCCGTGTCTCCCCCTTCTCCGCAAAGTTTATACCCGGGGCCTGTGCAAAGTCCCCCAGGGGCCCGGCGCAGGGAGCCGTTATATACTCTATCCCCCGCAGGTACAGGGTCTCTTCCGCCGGCCGGTATACCATGGCGTAGGTGGTAAACTCCGCCGCATCCCACATTTCCAGCGCCCAAAGGCCATGGGCCGTATCCTCCACCGGCTGGCTGCAGGCAAAGCCGTCGGGGCTCTGGAGCCGTTTTTCCTCCGCCTCCAGACGCAGGCACAGACTCTTCAAAAAGGGCAGACACCGGTTGTACAGGCTCTGAGCCTCCGGAGAGAGAGGCCCCCGGGGCACCTTTTCCAGCACCAGCGCCAGTATCTCCCGGCCCGCGCCGCTGAGCACCCGGCCCTCCGTTTCCAGCGAGCGCCAGCTGCGGCTCTTCCAGCCCGCCTCAAACAGGGCGGGGAACAGCGCCTCCCCGGCAAAGGGCTGCCAGCCCGCCATATTTTCCCCGTCCAGCGGCTGGGCGCAGGGCTGCACACGCCCTCCTTCGTCTACCCGTCGGCCCTGGGGATCCATGCCGATGATCCGCCTGCCACGGCGGGAAAAAAGAGGCTCGTCCATAGGCCGCCCGCATCCGGGGCAGAACCGCGCGGAAAGCAGGGTGCTGCGGCCGCAGTACAGGCAGCGTTTTTCCCCCATGGGCTTGCCGCAAAGGGGACAGAAGTTGTAGTTGCGAAGGAAGGTATGCTGGCAGTGCTGACAGATCATGGTATATCCTTATCTTGATTGTTTATGCAGCAACAGTATACCACAGGCACCGACCCAATGCAATTCCTGCCCGGCAGGCAGTCAAGCCGCCATATCCGATAGCTCCGGCCGGAAGAAATGCAGAAAGACCTGTGTATAAGCCGGAATTATAAAATGCCCGGCCGCTCTTTTCCGGCGGCACATACATTGCCCTGCGCCCTCCTGTATGCCCTGCTACCGTAAAGGACGCCAGAATCAGCAGGAGCCCGGCATACCGGTGGGCGGCCAGGCTCCTGCTGTGGCTTTGTAAAGCGGAAGCTTCCTCACGCTGTGATTTCATCAAAACGGGGCAGCTGCGCTTCATCGTCATTGATATCCTTCTTTCGCCATTTGAGAAAATGCCTGTGCGCCGCCCGGTTCCAATGACTGTATATACATTCTCTGTTTCTGCCGGCACCGCTTGTTCGCCTTATCTCCGTTGATTTGTATTCGCCTGCCGAATCCGCTGCATGCCCCCTGCGGGCCGGAACCTACCGGTCAGCCTCGCAATAAAAAAGTATATCCGCTTTCCCTTCCTGTTTCGTGTGGCGGTACACATTCGTATCCAGCCCGCCGATATAAAAACCGGAATGCAGATAAAACAGACAGGCCCCCGGATTATTGTCCTGTCCCTGTGTGTAAAGCCCGCAGTAGCCGTTTTGTACAGCAATCTCCTTTGATTTTTGTATCAGCCTCTGCCCGATATGATGGCCGCGGTATTCCCTGCTCACCTTCAGGTCGTACAGATACATATACTTGAAAAAACCTGGTTGGAGGATCGCCAGCCCCACGCATGTATCGTCATCATAGGCGCCTAGAAAGATACTGTCCGTCATGGAGCCGTACTCATAATGCGCATCCGGAAAGCACATTTCCGTAACGTTTTCCGGGTCGAAGCGGCGCAGTTCATACGTCCAGCTTGTGCCGTTGTATGACGGAACAATTTTTCCGAACAGTTTGAACGGCTCATTCGGAAGGCAGACGTCTGCGCTATGCTGTGCATCAATTACCCGGATTTCGATCATTTCAGCCTCCTTTGCAGCTTTCCGCTCATATTGCAGCGGATCACCTGCGCTTTAATTGCTCAAAGTGATACCGCGGTTTTCCGATGCTCTTCTTTCCGTACTCGATCGCTTCTGCCGGGCAGTAGCAGATACAGGCCATGCAATGGGTGCATCCTTTCCCCCATATGGGTTTTCCGTTTTCAAGCCTGATGCAGTTCATCGGGCAGTTTTTCACACACCGCCCGCAGCCGATACAGGCATCATTCGCATGAAACGGGGAAGATTTAACAAAAAGCCGATAAAACACGGGGTTTACCGGGCCGCTCACAATGCGGTCATAAAAATTGTTCCGGGGAGCAGCAAAAGATCGCCCCGCCCGGATGCGCGCAATGGCGGCGTCAATACCCGGCTCCGCTTTCTCCACGATTTTTCTGGCTTCCTCTGTCTGCGGCACCCCAAACATGGCAATGTAGTTTTCCGGCATGACGATCTGCGCCGTGCCCATATAGCGCAGATGCTTTTGGTCCGCAAGCCGCCGATTATATTTTGCCGCATTACCGATCTCGCTGCCGCAGTCCATCACAAACCACATACGTTCCGCACCGGCCAGCTCCGTTTTAGAAAGCCAATCCTCTACGATCCGCGGAATACGCCAGGCATACGTGGGAGCCACAACGATCACGTCACGCTCCGTCCGTATCGGCGAATTATCATTCGCCTTGATTTTCGCGTTCAGATCTGTTATTTCATCCTGCAGCCCTTCTGCGATCCGCCTTGCCATATAACGGCTGTTGCCTGTCCCGGAAAAGCATAAAACCATGTGTGATCACCTCCGCAAACTGAAGTTTAATGCCTTACAGCCACATTACAATAAGGCCCACAACAGGCGCAAATACAAGCCCGATGATCATGCCCCTTAAACTGGCCTTGCAATGAAACCAGACAGCGGATTTTTCTATCGGACTGACCTTGGCCATTTTATAGAACTTATCCAATTGAGCCATTAGAATGTCCACCACTAAAAAGTCATACCAATCCACCACAAGCCACAAAAGATATGCGGTCACTGCGGCGTCTAAGAATGTGGTAATGCCGTTAATAAACCGCAGAACGAGGGCAAATAACACCGCATAAATAATGATCGCTATGGATTTACGGATTATGTTGCTCTTTTTGGCTGGCGGCTTTTCCGCAACCAGGTTCAAGCTGCGCAGCTTATCTGTCACAATGGGCGGATAATCATTCGTAAAGATCTCTCTCCGCTTTGCGCACATGATTTCCAGCATGGCAGTAAATAAGGCGCAGGCGACAATACATTCGATCCAAAAAATCATAAACAAACCTCCTTCGCAAATAAAATGCCTGTGTACCAAGACGCGAACCGCATCGGATGCAGCTCCATGGAAGTTCTTTTAATCCCAAACAGATTCCGGGCCTCCGGCACTGCGCACAATCACTTCTGTTTCCAGCAGATCCACATGCCGCTAATTCCTGTAAAAATAAAAATCGCATTTGTCGCTGCCGCGCCCTATCGTGCCCTGCCGCTCAAAGATGATGCCGCACATGTCTCCATAGACACGGTCATCGCTCAGGCAGAAAGTGCCCGTCAGCTCTTTGCAGCCCAGCAATTGGCAATACTTCATATAGGGGCACTGCAGAACATTGACCCTGTAACGCCTGCTGTCGGATTCAATTTCTTCGAATTTGAAACCTGCATCTCCGCTGAACATAGTGCCGATCATCTTGTGGAAAATCTTAAAGAAAAGAGGGCGGATGAAGGGAATCTTCGTTGCAGTATGCAGACGCTTCCGATCAGGCTCTACCCCTATTCTTACGGATTCTTCTATCAGAGCTATGGCTTCTTCCCGTGGGATATATCGGATCATCTGCAGATAAATGGCCGCTCTCGGGAAAATCATCCGTTCCGTATGTATCCTTTCCTTTTCAGGCAGGTCTTTATATTTGCCGCACAATTCGTTGCAAAGCTTTACCGCATCGTTCACCAGAATATCCGTCTGTTCCCTGCCGATCTTCTTGTTCAGTTCGCTCAGGAGATAAGCGAAGCCACCGAGTTTTTCATAATATTTTTTATCGACCATATTTCCATGCTCCTCTGCCTTTGCAAATTTGAATTTATCATGATTTTCTCTGAAATCCCTATGTTTCAGGGCATTTTTCGTGTTAAATGCCCTACCCTTATGTGCTTTTCCTTGTTTTGCCCTTATGGACAGAAACAGGGAAAAGTCGTTTCAGACAAAAACAATCCGCTTGCTGGATACTTATTGATCGTGATTCTTTTTCTCTTTTATAGCTTTCTTGCTTTAAACAAAATGGAAATGGGCAGCATTTTTGCTTTTTTCGCTTTGTCGCTGATAGTTCCTTCCGCGTGCATTGTCGCCTCATCGGTCTGCTCAACCATTTGCTCAATTACAAATCCCGCTTTCGCTAAAGCGTTGACGTAGGTGGATATTTTTCGGTTGCACAGCAGAATCTCACTGCCGTCCACCGGCATTCTGAAGTAAGACTCATCAAAATAGCTTTTATTCATCACCAGGGCATTATTTTGAATCACATCTTTCCGTTCATCGCAAGACCAGGCAATGCAGTAATTGAGTGTATGATGCCAGCTAAAAATGAAGATACCATCTTTTTCAGATACGATGCAATCTTCCGGAAAGTACCGTCCAAATCAGTCGTCCATCCGATTCCATATATAGAGTATACGAAATCAAAATGGTCTTTCGGGATATCCATATCAGCTTCCATCGGAGAGCAGATAAAATTAGCCGTGTACCCGTTTTCACTCAAATACCGTTTAGCATTTTCAAGCTGTTTATGAGAAAGATCCACGCCCCATAATTCTCCGGCATTTCTATCTGCATAATATTTCAGAGAATGACCGCTGCCACAGCAAATCTCAAGCATTTTCTTTCCCGAAACATCACCGAACAAGTGTAATGCATCCTCGGTTACAAAGTGTACGCCATATTCAGGAAGGGCAGTAGTGCCAAACCACAGATCAGCGTATGTATCCCAGTAACGCTTATTTGTTTTTAGTATTTCATCTATATTCATTTATATTTTCTTCTTGTATCGTAAAGTTCTGGCATAGCCAAACGATTTCACTTGTCTGCCAACACTCCGCTACATTCTGTTTCCAGTTTTTGCTTCCCTTGTTTTTGCCCTTATAAGCTGCGGAGACAAGGGCAAATCATATAACGGACTAAGGTATAAACCCTTTGGTTTCAAGGCTTCCAACGGATTTTAGTATCATCCTTTAACGGGTGATGGCAGTCTAAGATTTTGAATGTTTTAAATTTGAATTTGCAGAGCTAACTGCATTAGAATGTGCGGAATACCGTCTTCCAGAAATTCTTCCGAAGTCTGCCGAAAGCCGTGCTTCTCATACAGGGAACGTGCATACACCTGCGCTTCAATGGTGATTGTATCTGCCTGAAGCTCTGTTTTTGCTGTATGGATAGCGGCTTCCAGGATTTTGCTGCCCAGTCCGCAGCGGCGTTTTACCGCGATCACGCGCCCGATCGCTTCCGTTGGAAAAGTTACGCCCCGCGGTAGTACCCGTGCATATGCTTCGATGCCATCCTCATCCTTTAGCCAAAGATGGTAAGCGGCACGGTCTGCATCGTCCACTTCCTGATACGGACATTTCTGCTCTACCACAAATACGGAAATGCGCAGCTTATATATCTCAAACAGCTCTTCTGCGCTTAATTCCGAAAATGCTTTACTATCAGTTCCATTTCTGCCCCGCAAATTTTAAGCCTGCATTTTGTTTTATGTTTCTCGGTTATATTTAACGCTTCTGCGTCTTTTCCAGGATAAGCTGATTATTCTTGAAGTCCAGAATGGCGCGCTGCGGCGATAAAACCTGATAGCCGATCACGCCTTCAACAGGTACTTTCTCTTTAATTGCGCTTATATCGGCCATCGTAGCCTTGATGCTTTCATACTCATTTTCACCCACACGGACGACCGGAATGGTAACAATGCTGGATGCTTCAGAGCCGGGGATATGCTGTATGTCATTCTCAAAACTTTTCCCCAGCAAACAGATACTCGCACCCGTATCTAAAACAAAGTCGCATGTCCGGTTTGCCGCTTCCACCTCGATGATGGGGAGCTTTTCATATCTCATGGGGACGGCCATTTGGGCTTCAAAGCCGTACTCCGGGTCAAGGATGATTTCAGCAGCATTATAGTCAAGCAGAACGGTATAGCTTTGGATCACGTCGATTCCCAGTGTTCCAAGAAACTTTAAGTCCGGCATAGCGGGTTTCAACGCGTTCTCCACATACATCAGATCCATGATCAGAACGGGCATATTGGAACGTTCCTCATCTGCAAAGCGCAGGGTGTCCAAAATACCTTCATCTGCGGAACTTTTCTTTACGCCTTCTGAAAATTTCGCGACGTCAATGTGCTCTCCCTGGATCTCCGGAAAATATGCTCTGTTCACTGCCGTCTCCATAGCGCCTGTATCAAAGGCAAAAAAGCCTTCTTTCCCGTTGGCTGTTACGGAAACAAGAATTATTCCGTCAACAAGTTTGTATGGTATCTTAAGCATTTCCCGTTCCCTCTAATTTCAGATTACTTGCCTGCATCACTCCGATTTTTCTTGAAAACCATTACAAGCCCGGCTATTCCGCTAAGCACGCCTGCCAAAGCAAACGGGAGATCACTGACACTATGCAAAACAGTTCTGTTTATTTCCCCATCGCTTATGCAAAGGAGTATCCCGAAGAGAATCAACGCAATGCCTTTCAAAATCCTGTTATCCATACTGCTGTTCCTCCTGAATTCTGATTGATTGCTCCCTGCGGAAGCTTCCCCTGTGCGCTCTGCCAGCGTCTGCCGCAGGATCCATGGCCCATTCTTTCAAAGCCTGCAGGAAGCCCCTTTATCTGCTGTACGCTTTATAACTGTCCAGATATTTTCCTACCGATCTGCTCATTTCCGTTGAAAAATCCGAATTGTACTTGCGGCTGCAGAATGCGCTGCACCACTCCTCGTAGGTACGGTTTTTGCATTTATGTGCCAGCATTTTCCGCAGTTCCTGTCCGTCCATACTGCGGTATGCGTTTTCATGGACGATATACTTTCGTTCGCACCGCTCCGGTTTCTGCCGCTGCTTCTGCTGCTCCGTCGGCCAGCCGAATACTAACATGACTGCCGGAAACACATACTCCGGAAGCTGCAAAATACTCCGTTGTTCCTCGCAGTTTTCCATAATATCGCCGATATAGCAGGAACCGATCCCCAGGCTTTCCGCTGCCACCACTGCATTCTGCGCCGCAATAGCGGTATCCGTGACCGCCAGCATCAGATCGCCCACCCCCGGAAGCCGCGGCGTACAGCCCGCTTCCTCATAAGCGTCATACCATTTCTTGCAGTCTGCGCAAAATACAAGAACCATTGGCGCTTTTGCAATAAAGGGCTGATGGTCGCAGCTTTCTGCCAGTCTTTCCTTCAGCCCCTGATCCGTGATATTCAAAATGGTGTACAGCTGCTGACAGCCGGCCGACGGCGCCTGCATGGCCGATTCCAGAATCAGATTTCTCATTTCCTCCGGGATATCTCTGTCTTCATATGCTCTTACGGATTTTCTCTGATACAAGCTTTCGATTATTGCATTCATCTCAGTCAAAATTCCTTTCTGCAACATATTTGTTCCCTGTACATGCCGTTTTGCCTTTCCGGCAAGCCTGCAAAAAGTATAGCATGAAAAACCCGCTCCCCGCAAGCCGCCCGCCCCTGCCGGCCATGTCCGGCTGGCAGAGGGAGAAGATGCACTCCGAGCGCAGCTATTCTTTCCGGTACTGCCAAAGGCCATAAGCTGCGCCCGCCAGCATCAGAACCAGAAGAAGTACGCCAAATATGCCTCTGCCGTTCAGTGAAAACAAAGGCAGGGAAAACCCCGCCGCCCCCCACGCAAATGCCAAAAGCAATAAAAGTATCCCCTCTGCAAGCCGGGCGGCTTTTTGACTATGCACCAGAATACCGATCAGAAAGATCCCAGAAAAACAGGCTGCCACCATTCCGTTTAAGGCACATTGAAAGCTTTTTTGCGCCGCATACTCCGTCCATTGGGAAGCACTTAAAATCCCGGCTGCCGAAATGCTGTTATATTCCCGGATATTCATCCACAGGCACAGGAGCTGCAAAACCGCCGCCGTCAGAACGGCCCATTTTTACCATGGACGCTTCCAGTAGGTAAAGCCATTATCCGTTTTCATCCATATTCCCCCTTTATCCCCATTAAAGCCGCGATCAGACCCCGGCAGCCGCCGATTTGCCGATCTGCTGCCCCTGTTGAAATTATAACAGGCAACGGGGCTGTTTTCAACGATCCATGCCGCCGGGAAAATAAAAACAGCCGCTTCGCAAAACGGCTGCTTTTCCTGCAGATCTTTTATTTGCCCGGGGCCGTGCGGAGCCCGTTTTCCCGCTCGAAAGCGTGCACCCAGTCGGCCTTGAGGTAATAGAGCAGAAACACCACACAGCTCGTTCCCCAGGTTATGGGATACGCCCAGAAAATCGTTTCGATCGCCGGGAACGCCTGCACCGCCAGCGTGATATAGGTCACCCGGAGAATACACCAGCAGGCCAGCATGGTGAACATGGGCATCCGGGCCCGCCCTGCCCCGCGCATAACGGCGGAAACGCCATGGGCAAAGGCCAGAGCAAAGAAGAAGAAGCATTCCGTGCGCATCTGTGAAACGCCTATGGCGACCACCGCCGGATCGTTGTTGAATATCCGTATGACAAAGGGGCAAATGAAATAAAGGATCACACCCAGAAGCTCTGCCAGCGTCACGGCGCAGCATATCCCAAAGCGTGCGCCGCGCTTTGCCCGTTCATACTCTCTGGCCCCCAGGTTCTGCCCGATAAAGGTGGTGATCGCCGCCGTAAAAGCCGTGATGGGCAGAAACACGAACCCTTCCACCTTGGCGTATGCGCCGCAGCCTGCCATGGCATCGGAACCAAAGGCATTTATGTTGCTCTGCACCACCACATTGGCAATGGAAATAATGGAGTTCTGCACGCCGGATGGCAGCCCCTGCCCGGCGATCTGGTGAAGCATGGGGCCGTCAAAGCGGATCCGCTTAAAGACCACACGCTCCGGGCCGGTGGAACGCAGCAGCTTGGCAAAGCACATGGCGGCGCTGACCGCCTGGCTGATGACCGTGGCAATAGCGGCCCCTGCCACCCCCATGCGAAGGGGCCCCACAAAGATAAGGTCAAAAACAACGTTCACTACCGAGGAGAAGATCAGGTAGTAAAGGGGGGTGCGGCTGTCACCCACGGCCCGCAGGATGCTCATGCAGGTATTATACATCAGCGTGAAGAAGGCGCCCAGGAAATACAAGCGGAAATAGGTGATGGAAAGCGGCAGGACATCCGCCGGTGTGTTCATGAGTATGAGCATCTGCGGCGCCAGAAAGAACCCCAGAGCCGACATGAGCACCCCGCAAACTGCCCCGAAAGCAATGTTTGTATGGACGGCGGCCTCCATGGCTTTGTAGTCCCTGGCGCCGAAATAGCGGCTGATCACCACCCCGGCCCCCAAAGTCAGGCCCATGAAAAAGCCCGTCATCATAAAGATCAGGTTGCCGCTGCTGGAAACGGCGGCCAGAGCGCCCTTACCGGAAAAGTTGCCCACGATAATGCTGTCTGCCGTGTTATAAAGCTGCTGAAACAGCTGCCCCAGAAACACCGGCACGGCAAAAGCCACCATATTGCGCCATATGGAGCCGCCGGTCATGTCCAGATGGCTGTCTTTGCTCCCCGCCCCATTGCTTCCTTTTTGTTTTGTTTTGAATAGTCCCATCCGCTCTGCTCCCCCTCCTCGACATACTTTTTAAAATTATGATAGCATTAAACTCAAGTTTAAGGTCAATATGGATATTATGAATTTTCTGTAACGGAACGGCTATGGAATTACAGTCAGGGATTGCCCGTGCAGGATGTGCAGCTATTATATATAGTCAGCATCCGTTCGGTATCCGTACACGTACACACAATCCTCCCGTATTTCACCGGGCACATGTATTTTTCTCAATATATCCAGCACAATGCTTCGGTTTTCCCGGGTCAGATCGATCCGCAGCCAATCCGGTTCACGGAAGCCGCCGGAATCAAAGTGCGTCCATGTGCTGTCGCTGTACATATATCCGTCCGTCGTCCTTGCGGTCCAGGGAATATGCATTTGGGAAAGATGCGGGGCCCCGGCGCACTCAACGCCATAATAGAATTCCCTGAAAATTTCTGTCCGCTTTGTATCGTTCATTTTCCGTTTTCCTTTTCCCCGGCCGCAGCCCTGTCCGGACGGGGCAGCAGGATCCTTTCTTTTGTGCACTGGGAAGGGATCGAACGTTTGCCCGCCCCGGAAAGACGCCCTTTCCGGCACCGACCTGAAAAGCATGCGTACCCTGCCACGGCGCAAAGGAGTATATTGCACCATATGCGCTTTTTCGTTATGCCCAAATATGTGGCTGCAGTTCCGGGCGGCCATGTTAAAAAGCGGAACCGACAGAGAAGAGATCCTCTCAAGCCTCTCTTCCTGTGTCTGCGTATCCGTAAAAAACAACCGTCTCTTTCGAGACGGCTGTTCGCTGTGATACCACTACAAAATAGATCCATATAAGGCTATCGTACAAAAACAGTCCGTGGCTTTTGCCGAGAGGATAGACTTATCCCTTGGCGAGGATGAGTTGCGAAAATCTTTTCGAAAAGAGATTTTTCCAACTATGCCGGCAAACGAAGCTATGTAATATGGTTTAATAATCAGTTAATATGGCAATCCCATATTTATTATATTTAACGCGAGAAACGTTTGACTCATCAAAATTGCAGTACAACTTTTGGAATTTCTTGATTGCTCCTTTTTTAGACCAGGCTTTGCATAATGCACAATCGTCGGTTGCATTGTGGGCACCGTCATTTTCCATAGAACCGGGAATAACCAAACAGTAAAGAAACATTATTTTTCTCCTTTCGCTGTGTTGATGGAGGCAATCAGCATTCTGCGGATAGAACCGCAATCATGCAGAACATTTTTCGCAATCTCTTCTGAAATTATATTCGCTTTTTGCGCGATCTCAATCCAATACTCTGTTTCATAACACTCTTTGAGGGATATCTGTAATTTGGCAAAAAATCCGCTTTGCTGTGGGCATATTTAGCCTCTCTGATGTTTGCGCCGATACTTGTGCCGCTTCTTTCGAGTTGGTTGGCTAAAGAATAATGTCTGTCCTTTGATGCCGTCGGTTAGATTTAATATTTTGACCGCAAATTCAGTTGACATATCTGCAAGCTTGTTTTCTGCCATAGTTATCACCTTTTTTGATTATTATATCGTAAAATCTCAAAATAGTCAATGAAATCGTGCTGCACACGATGAAATCCTCACTCCGTTCGGATGAAATCTTCAGCCTGCGGCTTCAGATGAAATTAAATCCGTCCGATCTCTCCCCGCGAAGCGGGATTTCATCGCGAAGCGATTTCATCCACCGAAGGTGGATTTATCCCGTCCGCAAGGACGGATTTAGTTGAAAAAAGCCATCCGCTTACGCGAATGGCTTTTTTCTTGGCAAGGGCAGGAAGATTCTGAACCCCGTTTGCGCACAGCATTTGCCGGAAGCGTTTATTTTGCGCGGCGCAAACTATCCTTTTTCCGCAGAGCGGAAAAAGGAGGGGTTCATCATCGTGTACCTCTGTGAAAAAACAAACACCCGACACATCGTGTCGGGTGTTTGTTTTTTGGCTAATCTGGTGAACTGTGATACAAGGGACGATGCACCCTGCTGGGTGCAATAACGGGTGCAAATTATCGGAGCGGGTGCAGCGTTTTATAGACGAGGTGCCCGCATTTTGTATCACGCCTTTTTCAGGAAGAAATCCGCGCCCTTTGTGCGGAACAGCGCCAGCGACACGCCCAGCAGCAGTTCCAGATGGGCGGAGGGATCGTCCAGCGGAACGCCGTATTCGTCCCGCATTTTGCGGATGCGATAGAGAATGGTATTGCGATGCGTAAACAGCGCCGCGCAGGTTTCTTTCAAGGAGCGGCCGGAGGACAGGTAATGATACAGCGTTTCACAGTACTGGCTGCCCTTTTCCCGATCGCAGACGGAAAGAAAGCGGATCCTTTCGGAAACCAGATCGCTGCGGGTCTGCAGGCTCGACAACAGCAGCAGCGGCTTGAGCTGCGAAACCTGAAACACGCTGCCGCTGTGAAAGGACGTTTCCGTCATCAGATCCAGCGCCTCCCGGGCGGGGCGATAGAGCGCAGGCAGATCGAACAGGGCGCCGATGGGATCGGAAATAGCAACCTTCAGATGGAATTCGCTGACCAGCGCGTCAAAATCGGCAATATTGTAGCCCTTATGCAGAAACAGCAGCACGTCGCCTTTATAAAGGAAGGGGTGCGAGGCGTAAAAGCGGTAGGTCAGTTCGTCCTTGAGCGTGTCCTTCCCTGTATACACAGTATGATACGTCATTAGATCGATCAGTGCGAACGCCTCGGGATGAAAATCGGCCAGGTACGTTTCAGCGGTCTGCAGACGGAAATAGGCGGCGGAGGAAAAGCCACCGTCCAGCAGGTGCATCAGAATTTCCTCTGCGGTTTCGAAGGGTCGTTCCTGTTGCCCCGCTTCCATCAGCAACTGCTTGGCCAGCACGGTTTCCACCGTTCGGAAAACGCCCTCCGAAACTGTCTGCAGATGCTCGTCCAAATCCACGCAGATGAGATAGCCGTGCCGTACGCCGGCGCTGACCAGCGGAGCGAAGCGCCGACGAAACGGCGTACCCGCCAAATCAATATAGTCCGGCTGACCGGCGGAAATGCGCGCGTTTTTGCTGATAATCGCGCCGGCCTCGTAGGTGATTTGTCCCAGCTGGACGGCTTTGTCAAACAGCGGATCGGCAAAACCGTCCGTCTTATAATGCGCCAATATGTGAAAGGTATCGTCCAGCACCAGCAGCGGGCAGTCCATCAATTGAGAATTTTGAATGGACATGCATATCAACAAATTCATTCATAATCGAGCCTCCATTTGTGAAGTTCATGCAGATCAGTGAACGCAAATACTAGATCACACTCCGACATGCTCTTATTTATGCGATGAACCCTTTTTTCCATTCTTGCTTTTATTGTTTACATAACGTCTCTTACTTGGCTTCAATCTACTCGAAGATCCAGCATTGTTCGACGAACCTGTATCCAATTCCGAAGCTCCTTTTTTCTTGGGTGCACTCATATTGCGGTTATTTAATCTACTTACCAATTGACCACATGCGGCTTTTATATTGCCACCTCGGGATTCTCTGATTTTCACAGTAAGTCCCACCTTATTTAACTTATCACGAAATGCAACGAGTTCCTGTTTGTTTGGTCTTCGAACTGCTTTACAATCCGTTTCATTGTATTGTAAAAGATTAATCAATACATTTTTGTCACGAAACCATCTTCCCAACTGTTTTACATCATTCGCACGATCATTTACACCCGGTATAAGCAAATATGCTATAGTAACGCTACGATTATGTCTTTCTGAATATGAGAGTACTGATTGAACTACTTCATTTATATCATACCCTTTCATATGCGGCATGATATAGTCCCTTACATGCTGATTCGTGGCATGCAGGGATAACGTAAGTTGGATTTTTAAATGTTCTTCTCTCAACTTCTTCATCTGAGGGAGCGGTCCCGTTGTTGATATTGTTATACCATCTGTTGGAAAATCAAGTCCTTTGCGGTCTCTTAATATATGAATGGACTTTATCACGTTATCATAATTGAACAGAGGTTCTCCCATGCCCATGAATACAATCCTATTTACTCTACCATTTATCAGTATTACTTGTTGAACTATTTCAGATGGTGTTAGATTTCTGACAAATCCATTTTCACCAGAGGCGCAAAAGATGCACCCAACAGGGCAACCTATCATGGTGCTCACGCATACAGTAGTACCAGTTTTTCTTTTAATGCTTACCGTTTCAATGCAATAGCCATCTGACAATTCAAAAGCATATTTCTGAGTATCCGGACCACGAAAGATTTCCTTGATAGTTATCGTTTTATACTTGTTACTACTTTGGGAACCGGAGTATAATTCGCGATAAAACTTATCCGCCTCAACTTCTCCCAATACACCAACCATTTCAGAATATGTGTATCCATATGGATCCTTATATATATCCGTGGCTTGAACAGAAGCATTCTTAACCATATTCAACATATGACCTCCAATAAAAAATCACGCTAAGATTCGTTGCAAAAGGCAATCACATTTCCTTTGCAACGCCCTCCTGAAAAACTTCCATGGAATCCAACATTTTCAGAGTTCGTTCATCACTACTAAAAACTGCAAACAATGCTAAAAAAACAGTCCAATTCAATTTTTTCTTACCATTTTCAATTGCATTATAAGTTTGCCTTGAAATGCCTATCTTTTCAGAGATATCAGCTTGGGAAGCTCCTATCCTTGCACGCAGCACAGGCAACTCTGTTACCATTGTATTGATCAGTTCCATTCTCTTACTATTGTTAAACTCCACTTCTAATCCCCTTTCTAAAGAATAATTTGCTCCTTTTACTTAAGTTTGTTTAATTATCGTTCAGCAAAAGACCGCAAATTTTATCTTGAATGACAACAAATTTATTATAGCACATTTCGTCTATGTTGTCAATATGTCACCCTCGGCGACTTTAAATAATGTTTTGCTTTTCCCCGTTTTTTTCTGATTTGGGCTTTTGGGGCTTTAACAGAATTCGCAAATTTAAACAAAATGTAGAAAGTCTCGTGTTTATAACTGATTTTGCTGTTATCAGCGGGTGTTGTCACATTTCTCTCTGCTGTTGTCACCATTGCTTGAGGTGTTGTCATTTTCTCCGTTGCTGTTGTCAAAATCATCTGCGCTGTTGTCATGATGTCGGCAACAATCGGGCGTAAAGAATGAGTTGCCGGAGAGTTCCTAATCTCTGAAAGCCCTTGATTTCAAGCCATTCTGCCGCTCTGACAACAGCATTTCTTTGTATCAATTCTTGGGTTTACATTTCGGCATAGATGCCGGCGAAGACCCAATCGGGGTTGCGCTGGATGTATTCGTTGTAGTAACTGATCTGGGCGGCAAGTGAATGCTTCATTGCATCCTTGTCACACGAAACACGTGCATATGCCGCAACCCGGAGCAGTTTTCGTTCAGCCAGCTTCATCGGCTGAACCAGTTGAATGGTGCGTTCCACTTGAGATACCCCCTTTCGTAGGTGGCATATTACCGTCAGAGGGCAGCTTTATCAAGTTAATATCGCGCCAGATACTGCGGGCGGATACACCAAACTTTTCGGCAACGATTGTATCAAATTTCTCGTAGTCCTCCGCCGTAATCAGGCCCGAACACAGCCATTGCCGGGCAATGCGCATCGTCGCCTGATAGCACATGAGAGCCTCTTCCTCAGCCATGCGCATCACCACCCTGACCATAACGATGGGCAAAATAGCATCTCTGGGAGCAGAACTTCCGCGGGCGGTTGCCGTACTGAAGGAACACTGTCCCGCAATGGAGACACTCAACCCGGGACAGATTCTTGCGTACCATCTGCTCCGGATGTGCCGACCACCATGCCATCCGGCACATTGGGGAGCAGAACCGCTTCTGCCGATGCCCGGGCGACTGCTTGAGTACAGCGTTGCACTGTGGGCAACGGTCTGTATGAACGGCTGCCGTTTGATCAAGTACAGGAGCCGCTGATACAGGGTTACGCTTGCAGTAGGACTTGACGGTATTAACGGACATGCCGAGCGCCGAAGCAATCTTTCCGAAACTGGCGCCGGATGCCCGGAGCTTAGAGATCTGCTCTTTTTGCTGCTGGGTCACACTCTTTCTCCATTCCAGAAGGCGTATTGGATGCTGCCTTCTGGCGATAAGCGAAGGAGAGTGGGGATTCGAACCCCCTCGGTGCACAAAATCGACATCATTTTCTGATGTTGATTCTGATAATACTCCTTATGAGAAAATCGGTACTGAGGTGCGCTCAATTGCGGATGAGATCCCTTTTGATATTCCCGAAACATGGGAATGGGTTCGCTGTTCGACCCTGGGCGAAATTGTCCGTGGAAGTGGAATTAAGCGGACAGAGACGGTACCGTGGGGAATACTGCATGCCAGTGCGGTTGCTGTCACAAAATATCTGATTCTGCGACGGCGTTGGATGAAGTAGGCAAACATGGAAACATCCTACCATCCATTACAATATTATGCGTGGAAAGCCTTACCATGTCAACACAATTGAGCCTCAAAAAAGGCTATTTCACGTAATTTTCTCGCAAGAGTAACACGAGAAGCAGAAAAATCCCAGTGACGTATTGCTGCCGTATCAAAACTTCTGCAGTTTGTCGGCTGTGTTATAAGCCGTCAGAACTGCCGTCAAAACGCTGTGCTTTGCAAAAGATGAGTAAACAAATTGAATGTCATACCAAGGAGGTCAAAAACATGCCCAGACACGGAGAGAATATCTACAAGCGCCGAGACGGTCGCTATGAAGGACGTTATGTGGTAGGAAAAACTGCGACAGGAAAGACCAAATTCGGATATGTTTACGGTTATCAATATACGGAAGTACGGAATGAACTGCTTCGAAAAAAAACGGAGCGGCTCCCGGTAGGTGAAACAATGCTGAAGTGCCGCAGAATACTTCTGCGGGATTGGCTGCAGCAATGGCTTGAAAGCGAAGTGTCAGGCAGCGTGAAAGACTCTTCCTATCAGACATATCTCCGCCAGATTCAAACGCATTTGATCCCGAAACTCGGCCATTTTTTGCTGTCTGAGGTGACGTCTTCCGTAATTCGCGCATTTATTTCTCAGCTGGAATCTGACGAATTGGCTTATAGTACCGTAAAAGGAATATTCCGACTGCTGAATGCGGCGCTTCGCTGCGCTCAGGAAACGGATATCATCTCGCTGAACCCGTGCCGCAGGATAAAAATTCAGCCCCAGGAGGCTATGGAGCAACGGGTTTTGAGCCGTTCCGAGCAGGAAAAACTGCGCAAAGCATCGCTGAACCAGGATGATTTGCCCACTTTGCTTAGCCTGTACACCGGTATGCGCTTAGGCGAGGTGTGCGCGCTCAAATGGTCGGATATCGATTGGGAAAAGAGAACGATTACGGTACGAAGAACGGCGCAGAGAACCGCCAGGTTCGAAAATGGCACCGGTAAACGCACGGTGTTGATGATCGGAACGCCGAAGTCAAAGCGTTCGCACCGAATTTTGCCCATACCGGACTTTTTGTTTGTGATGTTGCAAAAAGCCTGCCGCGCTGCCGGCAATACGGATGCGTATGTTTTCGGAAAGGTCGGTCATGCGGCAGAGCCGCGCACGATCCAACGCCATTTCCAACGCAAAATGCAGGTATTGGGTTTTGCGCGGGTGCATTTCCATACACTTCGTCATAGTTTTGCCACACGTCTGATGGAACTGGGCATCGATATTCAAACGATCAGCGCCCTGCTTGGACATCAGTCAGCCAAAACAACGCTGGATTTCTACGGGCACAGTTTATCAGAGCGGCAGATTTACGCCGCCAGCCTGCTTGCCTCTTGCTGATAAGCCGTCAAAAGCCGTATGATGGCTCCTAAAAGTACGGTATAGCAAGGCTTTTTGCCCTGCCGCAAAGTCAGATATTTTGTGACATTTTCATGGATTTCGCATTTCATCAGAGATCAAACTATAAAAAGCCTGATTGCCCGCATTATAAGCAGACCATCAGGCCTTTTCGTTATTAGTTTTTATTGTGGATACTCACATTTCAT